>NZ_JBVHDX010000002.1:16277-155047 GCF_055563155.1 Streptomyces sp. NPDC013317 | reverse complement strand
TCGCGTTATGGGGGGGGCACCCCCCCCGGCCCCCCGGGGGGCGGGGGCCCCCCCCCCCCCGCCGGGGGGGGGGGCCCGGGCCCCCCCCCCCCCGGGGGGGGGGCCCGGGGCGGGGCGCCCGGGCCGCCGTGGCGCCCGTTCCCGTCAGGGGGTCGCCTCCGCGCGTTCCAGGATCGACTCCGCCTGCGCCCGGCGTTCCGGGGCCAGGGGGTCTTCCGTCGTGGCGTACTCCGCAAGAACCCCACGCGCCAGCGTCACCGCCCGCGACGGGTCGTCCAGGTCCAGGTGGAGCCAGCCCGACAGGAGCTCCGCGGCCGTGCGGCGGTCGCGGTGGGCGGGGCCCGCCTCGGTGAACGCCGCGACCGCCCGCGTCGCGTACGACAGCGCCGCCTCCGCGTCCGTCTCCCCGAGCAGCTCCGCCGCCTGGAGGTACGTGTCCCCCCGCGCCACCACGTCCGCCCCGCACGCCTCGACCGCCGCGTCCATCAGCGCCCGGCCCTCACCGTCCGCGCCCGCTATCCAGGCCCGGACCCGCAGCGTCCGCACGTACGCCGCCGTGTCGCCCAGCGCGCTCCACAGCTCGCCCGCCCGCTCGTACGCCGCCGCGGCCTCCGGCCGCAGCTCCGCCGCGAGCAGCGCCTGCGCCGCCAGGTTCGCGAGCATCGCGTGGTCCCGCTGCTCCGGCCACGCCTTCGCCAGCTCCGCCGCCCGCAGCCAGTGCTCGGCGGCCGCACGGGGCTCGTCCAGCCGCGTGAGGCAGTCGCCGAGCCACCACAGCGTCTGGACGACCATCCCGTCGCCGTGCTCCTCCACCGAGACGTCCGGCAGCACCGCCTCCAGGATCGCGGCCGCCTCCTCGACCCGTGACTCCCGCAGCAGCCAACCGCCCAGCTGGTGCCGGGCGTACGCGCCGATGCCCCGGCTCTCGCCCGCCTCGTCGGCCCAGTGCGCCGCCTCCATGGCGTGCGCCGCCGCCTCGCCGAACCGTCCCGCCTCGGCGAGGACTTCGGCCAACTGGAGCCTGAGCCGGGTCTGCCCGGCCGCGTCGGCGTGCTCGGCACCGTGGTCGAGGGCCGCCCGCGCCGCCCGCTCTGCCGTCTCCAGGTCACCCGTGTGCAGGGCGATCCGCGAGAGCCGGACCTCCGGTTCCACCGCGTACCAGGGCATCCCGACCCGGTGGTAGAGCTCCGCGGCGTACGTGTACCGCCGGGCCGCCGCCTCCGCGTCCCCCTCGTGCGCGGCCAGATCGCCCCGTACGGCCTCGGCCTCGGCGATCCGGTCCGCGACCAGCGGATCGTCGGTGTACGGCGCGGTGAAGGCCAGCAGCTCGTCCACGGCCCGTGCCAGCTCCCCGGCACCGTCGTGGGCGTCGTGGCCGTCGCCGTCGTCCGGATGCAGTGGCAGCAGCCCGATGCGCACCCGGCTCAGCAGCGTCCCCGCCGCCTGCCGGGGCGTGGCCGCGCCCTCGGCGTGCAGCGCGAGCACCCGGCCGATCGCCTCGTCGACCCCCTCCGCAGCCTCCGCGACCCGGCCGTCGAGCGCGAGCGCGTACGCCGCCCTGGCCCGGGCGGCCGCCGCCTCACCCAGGTCGCCGGCCGACTCGTAGCCCTCCGCCGCCCGGCGGAACAGTCCGGCCGACTCCGCGGGACCGCGGTCCATCGCCATGGCCCGGTGGTCGTCCAGCTCGGCCCGCCCGAGCGCGTCCAGGTCGAGCCCGGCGGCAGCCACGGCCGCCCACGCGGCGCGCGCGTCCGGATTCCGCTCCGAGGACAGCCGGCGCGCCCGCGCCAGCAGGTCGACCGGCTCCGCCGCCGCCTCGGGCACGCGCGCGTGCGCCGGCCTCGGCACCGGACCCGCCGCCCGAACGCCCAGCGGCAGCCGGTCCAGGAGCGGCTCCGCGTCCATCCGGGCCCGTACGAGCTCGCCGACCCGGCCCGTCCCGTTGCGCTCGTCGAAGCGACGGGCGATCGCCAGCGCCTCCGCGCGCGCGTGGGCGGCCAGTTCGGCCGCCGTCCACGGCGCGTCCCCGTCCCGCGCGGGCCCCGGGACGGACTGTCCGCCGAGCCCCAGCGCCACCAGCCGGTCCAGGAGCAGCGCCGTCACGGCCAGGAAGTCCATGTGGCTGTCCGGATCGCCGCCGTCGGTGAGGTACGCCGGCCGTTCCGCCAGGATCTCCAGACCCCGCGCCTCGTTCCCTGTCAGCGCGCAGAACTCGATGTGCTCCGCCGCGGCACCGCGCATGCTCTCCATCGGCCGCACCAGCCGGTAGCCCCGCAGATGGTGCGCGCGGGCCTCGTCGATCCGGCCGAGCCGCACCAGCGGCAGCAGCGAGGAGGCGAGCACCGCGTGCGGCTCGTGCGCGCAGGTGTGCTCGCCCGTCAGGACCGGTGCCCAGGTCCGCAGGGCCTGCTCGTCGTCGCCGAGCTGCACCGACCACACGCCCTGCCCGTGCAGTTCGCAGGCGAGGCAGTCCGCCATCCGGTCCCGCTCGGCCGCCAGCCACGCCGCGTACGCCCGCCCGGCCCGCTCCAGGTCGCCGACGTGCCGCGCCACCCGGAACTCGCCCTGCCGGACGGCCCGTTCGGAGTGGCCCGCCAGCCGGTAGCGGTACTCCATCTCGCCGAGCCACTTCTCGATCGAGGCGAGCGGGATGTGCGGCTGGTCGAGCATGCCGCTGGAGACCCACTTGAAGACCCAGTGCAGGGAGTGCGTCTCGTACGCGTCGAAGTCCGCCGGATTGTCGTCCCACATCCGCAGCAGCCGCGAGAAGGGCACGAACATCTTCGCCTTCTCGGAGCTGTAGTTGTACGCCTGGAGCTGATGGCCCAGCGCCTCGATGACGGCCAGCGGCTCGCCGATCAGCTCGGCCTCGGCGAGGAGCCGCTCGGCGCGCGCGTTGCGCGCGGGCCCCTCCGGCTGCTGGGCGTTGTCCCGCATCGCCTCGCGGAGGGCCTCGAAGGTCAGGGTCATGCGTCGTTCTCCCCGTGGTGTGCGGCCCAGGTCAGCAGCCCCGCGAACGCCCGGTTGAGCAGGGCCGAGTCCGCCGGGCGCAGCGGCCGCTGCGCCATCAGCAGGGCCTGCCCGTACAGCGCCTCGACGGCGGTCCCCGCCAGCTCGGGGTCGTCGAGCGAGCCGATCCGGCGGATCAGCGGATTCAGGTGGTTGAGGACCAGCCGGGCCCTCGGCGCGCTGCCGCGCAGCAAGCCGAGGATGCCGGCCCACAGGTCGTCCGCCCGCTCCTCGGCCTCCGCCCGGGCCTGCTCGTGGCGGGCCGCCCGGTCGTCCAGGTGCAGCGCGGGCACGGTCAGCGGGTGGAAGGAGCGCAGCGACACGTCGCAGCCCAGCGGGTCCAGGGCGGCGCGCGCCACCGCGAGGAACGGCGAGAGGGCCAGCTCCTGGGCCGGGTCGACCGAGTCGAGATGCGCGGTGACCGTGTCGGCGTCGAGCTCCGCGACGACGGTGCCGGTGCGGACCTCGGGGAGGCGCTCGACCAGCTCCGTGTCGTACGTGTAGCCGCCGTTGACGACGCCGATGCCCTGCGCGGTCGCGATCGCGGCGACCTGCCGGTACTCCTCGACGGTCCGGGTGTAGTGCACGACCGGGTGACGGCGGGCGAACTCCTCCAGCGAGAGCCGGCCGTCCGTCGTCTCGAACGGCAGCCACGGCAGCATCGTCCGCAGCATCTCGCCGTCGTGCCGGGCCAGCGACTTCACCCCGAGGTGGTGCACGGCCAGGAACTCCTCCAGCCGCTCCGGGGCGCCGGCGGCCAGCTCGCCGAGCCAGTTCCGCACGGCGGCGCCCAGGGCGTCCCGTACGCCCGCCAGCGCCTCGTCCTCGTACAGCGCCTCGCGCGACGCGGTCGGCCGCAGGCAGTCCGTGTCGAGGACGCAGCGTACGAAGAACGCCCAGTCGGGCAGCAGCCCGTCGGCCCGGTCGGTGAGCAGCATGCCCTTGAGGTGGACCCGGTGGCCGGCGCGCTGGGCGGGGCTGACGGCCGACGGGAGGACGTACGCCACCCCCCGGATCCCGGCCAGCGGAAGATCCAGGTCGATCGAGTCGAGCGGGGAGAAGCCGAAGACGTCCCGGCAGTGCCCGGCGAGTGCGACCCGCCGGGCCGCCGGGCTCGGGTACGAGCGGTCCCAGGGCGCGGGCAGATCGGTGACCGGCGCGTCCCCCACCCGTACTTCGTACGGGAGGAGCGAGCCGAACTCGCGGGCCAGCGCGAGGACCCGCTCCTCGGCCAGCCACTCGCCGGAACCGGGGCGCGCGGTGAGGTACACGGTGGTGCCCGGCTCGGTGCGAGCGCCGTCCGCAAGCGTGCGGACGGTGTACGAACCGTCGTCGCGGGCCGTCCACTCCACCGGCGGAGCGTCGGGTACACGGGCGCTGCGGCTGACCACCCGGATCTCGGCGGCGACGACGAAACAGGCCAGCAGCCCGATGCCGAACTGCCCCAGGAACTCGCTCCGGGCGCTCGCGACGCCTTCGGCGTCCGCCCGCTTCGAACTGCGGCCGATCGTGGCCAGCAGGCTGTGGACGTCCTGTTCGGTCAGCCCGATGCCGCTGTCCTCGACGCGCAGGCTGCCGCCGTCCGCGTACAGCCGGACCCGCGCCGGGGCGTCCGGCTCCTCGGCACGGCGCGCGGTGATGGCGTCCACGGCGTTCTGCAGCAGTTCGCGCAGATAGACCCGGGGGCTCGAATAGAGGTGGTGGGAGAGGAGATCCACGAGTCCGCGCAGATCGACCTGGAAGGTGTGCGGTGTCTGATCAGCAGTCATCGTCGCTGCGCCGGTGGGGGAGAGACGACGGCGCGGGTCGGGCGATCCCGGCGGGCGGTGATCGCGGGGCGGCACGGGGGGAGACGCGTCATCCTAGGGGGCACGGAGCCGACGTGACCAGGAGATATCCGCAGCCTGCGGGACGGGTGTCAGTCCGGTGGTGTGCAATGGAACGCGTGCCAGTGCTCGACGAACCTCTGAAGAACCTCCTCGGCGCCGCCACCGCGAAGGTGATGGCCGAGCACCTCGACCTGCGTACGGTCGGGGATCTCCTCCACCACTACCCCCGACGGTACGCCGAGCGCGGCGAGCTCACCGCCCTCGCCGACCTGCCGCTGGACGAGCACGTCACGGTGGTCGCGCGGGTGGCCGACGCCCGCGTGCTGACCTTCAACAAGGGCGGCCGGGGCAAGGGCCAGCGTCTGGAGGTCACCCTCACCGACGGCAGCGGGCGGATGCAGCTCGTCTTCTTCGGCCGGGCCGTCCACTTCCACCAGAAGGAGCTGCTGCCGGGCCGGCGCGGGATGTTCGCCGGCAAGGTCGGGGTCTTCAACCGCAAGCTCCAGCTCACCCACCCCGAGTACAAGCTCCTGGACGCCGAGAGCAGCGACGAGACGGTCAAGGCCTTCGCGAACGAACTGCTGCCGATCTACCCCGCCTGCAAGCAGCTGGAGTCCTGGACCATCGAGCAGTCCGTCTCCATCGCCCTGGACTCCCTGGCCGCCACCGGCTGGGCCGGGCTCGCCGACCCGCTGCCGCCGGCCCTGCGCGAGGGACGCGGCCTCGCCGAGCTGCCCGAGGCGCTCCAGAAGGTCCACCGCCCCCGTACGAAGGCCGACATCGAGGACGCCCGGCAGCGGCTCAAGTGGGACGAGGCATTCGTCCTCCAGGTCGCCCTCGCCCGGCGCCGGCACGCCGACACCCAACTGCCGGCCGTCGCCCGCCGGACCACCCCCGGCGAAATCCTCGACGCCTTCGACGCCAAGCTGCCCTTCACCCTCACCGACGGCCAGAAGAAGGTCTCCAAGGAGATCTTCGACGACCTCGCCACCGAGCACCCCATGCACCGCCTCCTCCAGGGCGAGGTCGGCTCCGGAAAGACCATGGTCGCCCTGCGGGCCATGCTCGCCGTCGTCGACAGCGGGGGACAGGCCGCGATGCTGGCCCCCACCGAGGTCCTCGCCCAGCAGCACCACCGCTCGATCACCGAGATGATGGGCGAGCTCGCCCAGGCAGGCATGCTCGGCGGGGCCGAGCACGCCACCAAGGTCGTGCTGCTCACCGGCTCCATGGGCGCCGCCGCCCGTCGGCAGGCCCTCCTCCACCTGGTCACCGGCGAGGCCGGCATCGTCATCGGCACGCACGCGCTGATCGAGGACAAGGTCCAGTTCCACGACCTCGGTCTCGTCGTCGTCGACGAGCAGCACCGCTTCGGCGTGGAGCAGCGCGACGCTCTGCGCGGGAAGGGCAAGCAGCCGCCCCACCTGCTGGTCATGACGGCCACCCCGATCCCGCGCACGGTCGCCATGACCGTCTTCGGGGACCTGGAGACCTCCGTCCTGGACCAGCTGCCCGCCGGACGCTCCCCGATCGCCAGCCATGTCGTTCCGGCCGCCGACAAGCCGCACTTCCTCGCCCGGGCGTGGGAGCGCGTGCGCGAGGAGGTGGAGAACGGGCACCAGGCGTACGTGGTCTGCCCGCGCATCGGCGACGACGAGGACGAGAAGCAGAAGCGGAAGGCGTCCCCCGAGGACGAGGCCGAGAAGCGGCCGCCGCTCGCCGTACTGGAGGTCGCCGAGAAGCTTCGCGCCGGTGCGCTCGCCGGACTCCGCGTCGAGGTCCTGCACGGCCGGATGCAC
The DNA here is from genome assembly GCF_055563155.1 of Streptomyces sp. NPDC013317. Lineage (NCBI taxonomy): Bacteria > Bacillati > Actinomycetota > Actinomycetes > Kitasatosporales > Streptomycetaceae > Streptomyces > Streptomyces sp. NPDC013317. The sequence continues at coordinate 148,410 of NZ_JBVHDX010000002.1, read as the reverse complement.
CCCGACGACAAGGACGCCGTCATGCGCCGCTTCGCCGCGGGCGAGGCGGACGTCCTGGTCGCCACGACCGTCATCGAGGTCGGCGTCAACGTCCCCAACGCCACCGCCATGGTGATCATGGACGCTGACCGTTTCGGCGTCTCCCAGCTCCACCAGCTCCGCGGCCGGGTCGGCCGGGGCTCCGCCCCCGGCCTCTGCCTCCTCGTCACCGAGATGCCCGAGGCGAGCCCGGCCCGCCAGCGCCTCGGCGCCGTCGCCTCCACCCTCGACGGCTTCGAGCTCTCCCGCATCGACCTCGAACAGCGCCGTGAGGGAGACGTCCTCGGCCAGGCCCAGTCCGGGGTCCGCTCCTCCCTGCGCATGCTCACCGTCCTCGACGACGAAGAGGTCATCGCCGCAGCCCGCGAGGAGGCCACCGCCGTCGTCCACGCCGACCCCCACCTCAGCGCCCACCCCGAGCTGCGCACCGCCCTGGACGCGCTCCTGGACAAGGAGCGGGAGGAGTTCCTGGAGAAGGGGTGACGGCACACCCCGCCCACCGGCCATATCGTGGAGGCACAGGAGCCCGGAAGCACAAGGACAAGGACCTCAGATGACCCGCGTGATCGCCGGTACCGCCGGCGGACGCCGACTGGCCGTGCCACCCGGCAACGGCACCCGCCCGACCTCCGACCGGGCGCGCGAGGGCCTCTTCTCCACCTGGGAGTCGCTCCTCGGCACCCTCCACGGCACCCGTGTCGCCGATCTGTACGCGGGTTCGGGCGCCGTCGGCCTGGAGGCCCTTTCCCGGGGCGCGGTGCACGCCCTGCTCGTCGAGGCCGACGCCCGCGCCGCCCGGACCGTCCGCGAGAACATCCGGTCGCTCGGACTCCCCGGCGCCGAACTGCGGACCGGCAAAGCGGAGCAGATCGTGACAGGAACGGCGCCCGCCGCCCCGTACGACCTGGTCTTCCTCGACCCGCCCTACGCCGTCTCGGACGACGATCTTCGCGAGATCCTCCTCACACTCCGCTCCGGGGGCTGGATCGCCGACGATGCCGTCGTCACCGTGGAGCGCAGCACCCGAGGCGGCGAGTTCGCCTGGCCGGCCGGTTTCACCTCACTCCGGGCCCGTCGCTACGGCGAGGGAACGTTTTGGTACGGTCGCGCCGCCTCTACGTGCGAAGACGCACGATGACCGGACCGGAGAGCGAGGGACCCAAGTTGCGCCGCGCCGTCTGTCCGGGGTCATTCGACCCCATCACCAACGGACACCTCGACATCATCGCCCGCGCCTCCAAGCTGTACGACGTCGTGCACGTCGCGGTGATGATCAATCAGTCCAAGCGAGGCCTCTTCACCGTCGACGAGCGGATCGAGCTGATCCGCGAAGTCACCGCCGACTTCGGAAACGTCGAGGTCGAAGCCTTCCACGGCCTGCTCGTCGACTTCTGCAAGCAGCGCGACATCCCCGCGATCGTCAAGGGCCTGCGCGCGGTCAGCGACTTCGACTACGAGCTGCAGATGGCCCAGATGAACAACGGCCTCTCGGGCGTCGAGACCCTCTTCGTCCCCACCAACCCGACGTACAGCTTCCTGTCGTCCTCCCTGGTCAAGGAGGTCGCCGCCTGGGGCGGCGACGTCTCCCACCTGGTCCCGCAGGCGGTCCTCGGCAGGCTCACCGAGCGCCTCGCCGAGCGGCGCGCGGAGCAGTGACCCCCCGCGACCGTCGCTGACGGTCCGTCACCTGGTGTCGTACGGGGGACGACTGCCCTTACAGTCGTCCCGTCCGTCTCCATCCAGCTGTAGAGAGTGGCGAGCACCCGGTGGACGTGCAGAAGAAGCTCGACGAGATCGTTTCGGCGGTCGCCAACGCCCGTTCCATGCCCATGTCGGCGTCCTGCGTGGTCAACCGCGCCGAGCTGCTCGCCATGCTCGAAGAGGTGCGGGAGGCCCTGCCGGGCTCCCTGGCCCAGGCCCAGGAGCTCCTCGGCGGCCGGGAGCAGATGGTCGAGCACGCCCGCCAGGAGGCGGAGCGGATCATCGAGGCCGCCCACGCCGAGCGCGGCTCGCTGATCTCGGACACCCAGGTCGCCCGCCAGTCCCAGGACGAGGCGGACCGGATCCTCTCGGAGGCCCGCCGGGAGGCGGAGGAGATCCGCGCCGAGGCCGACGACTACGTCGACTCCAAGCTCGCCAACTTCGAGGTCGTCCTCAACAAGACCATCGGCTCCGTCGACCGCGGCCGCGAGAAGCTGCTCGGCCGCGGCCCCGGCCTGGACGAGCAGGGGTACGCCGACGAGGACGCCCCGGAGTACAGCGCGGACCCGCAGACCCTGATCCACCGGGCCGACGAGTACGTCGACGCCAAGCTCGGCGCCTTCGAGGCCGTGCTCTCCAAGACCCTGGAGGCCGTCGGCCGCGGTCGGCAGAAACTGCACGGGCGGATCGCCACCGACGACCTCGGCGCGCACATGGCCGCCCAGGACGCGGCCGGCGGGGCCGTGCACACCAGCGACGCCGACTACCTGGCCGGCCTCGCCGAGCTGGCGGACCCCGAGCCGGTGCAGCAGCCCGTCATGCAGCAGGCCCCGCAGATCCCGGCGCAGCAGCCGGACCCGTACGGGTACCAGCAGCAGCCGCAGGACGCCTACGCCTACCAGCAGGCCGACCCGTACGCCTACCAGCAGCAGGACCCGTACGCGTACCAGCAGAGTTACGGCTACGAGCAGCAGCCGCAGGTCCCGCAGGCGCAGCCCGCCGCACTCGACGAGACCAGCTTCTTCGACACGAGCATGATCGATCTGGAGCAGCTGCGCCGGTACGAGCAGGGTCACGGTCAGGGTCAGGGGCACTGAGCGACCGGCTCCACGGGCCCGGATTGGGCCCTGAGCGAAGCGTCCAGTATCCTGGCTCTTCGGTCGCGCGTATGCCCGCGATCCCTGCTGCCCGCTTCGTCTCTCGATTCGAACGCGGCCAGCCCCCTCACGATCCGAAAGCAGGAAGAGCCCTGAGCACGCGCCTCGACCACCGCAACCCCCTCGTGTTCGACACACACGAGCTGGGGCGGCGTCCTGGTGCCCTTCAGCGGATCTCCCGTTCGGCCGAGGCCCCCAAGAACTTCGGTGTCGAAGGGGTCGTCGGTGTGCCGGAAGGCGCGCCGGTGGAAATCGACCTCCGTCTCGAGTCGGTCATGGAAGGGGTGCTTGTCACAGGCACCGCCCGTGCATCGGCCGAGGGGGAGTGCGTAAGGTGTCTGGAGCCCGTCGAGCTCGATCTCGACGTGGACTTCCAGGAGATGTTCTCGTACCCCGACTCCGACGACCGGGGCCGCTCCAAGGCGGTCGCGGACGACGAAGCCGAGGACGACGAGGACATGATCCCCCTCGAGGACGGCATGTTCGACCTCGAGCCCGTGCTGCGTGATGCGGTGGTGCTCGCACTGCCGATGCAGCCGGTGTGCCGGGAGGACTGTGCGGGTCTGTGCTCCGAATGCGGAGCCGACCTGAACGCCGACCCGGACCACCACCACGATGCCGTCGACATGCGTTGGGCGGCACTGCAGGGACTCGCCGGTTCGCTGGGAACCGATGAGAAGGACAACATGAGCGGCGCCGAAGCTGGCGTCGACGAGAAGCAGGAGAAGTAGCCGTGGCTGTTCCGAAGCGGAAGATGTCGCGCAGCAACACGCGCCACCGCCGGTCGCAGTGGAAGGCTGCGGTCCCCACCCTGGTTTCGTGTGAGCGTTGCCAGGAGCCGAAGCAGCAGCACATCGCGTGCCCGAGCTGCGGCACCTACAACAAGCGCCAGGTCCTCTCGGTCTGAGTGGCTGGTGAGAGGCGCAATGTCTGAGTCCAACAAGACGGACAATGCCTCGTCCCACACGCTTCTGGAAGGGCGGCTCGGGTATCAGCTCGAGTCCGCCCTTCTGGTGCGTGCGCTGACGCACCGCTCGTACGCGTACGAGAACGGCGGTCTGCCCACCAACGAGCGTCTGGAGTTCCTCGGGGACTCCGTGCTCGGCCTGGTGGTCACGGACACGCTGTACCGCACCCACCCCGACCTGCCCGAGGGCCAGCTGGCCAAGCTGCGGGCCGCGGTGGTCAACTCGCGTGCGCTGGCGGAGGTCGGTCGCGGCCTCGAGCTCGGCTCCTTCATCCGGCTCGGCCGGGGCGAAGAGGGCACGGGTGGCCGGGACAAGGCATCCATCCTCGCCGACACCCTTGAAGCGGTGATCGGTGCGGTCTATCTCGACCAGGGCCTCGACGCGGCCTCGGAGCTGGTGCACCGGCTCTTCGACCCGCTGATCGAGAAGTCCTCGAACCTCGGTGCAGGCCTGGACTGGAAGACCAGCCTCCAGGAGCTGACCGCGGCCGAGGGTCTGGGTGTTCCGGAGTACCTCGTCACGGAGACGGGCCCGGACCACGAGAAGACCTTCACTGCTGCCGCCCGCGTCGGTGGTGTCTCGTACGGCACCGGCACCGGCCGCAGCAAGAAGGAAGCGGAGCAGCAGGCGGCGGAGTCCGCATGGCGCGCGATCCGCGCGGCGGCGGACGAGCGTCTCGCGGCCGCGAAGGCCGCGGCGGAGGCGGGCGAGACCGCTCCGACCGTCGACGGCGAGCAGCCCACGAGCGGCGGGGCGCCGACGCCCGCCGGGCTTCCGTCGGACTGACCGCTCCTTCGAGCAGGAACCACCCGCCCGCCCTCCGGCTCCGGAGGGCGGGCGGACCTCTCTCCGCCGACGGCCCCCCGGCCCCTGGCATCCGGCCGCCCCTGGCATCCGGCCCGGCCCCCGGCCCGGCCCCCGGCCCGGCCCCCGGCCCGGCCCCCGGCCCGGCCCCCGGCCCGGGACGACCGGTTCCCCGGCGATAGGCTGCGGCCATCGTCCACCTCACCCCCGGAGGAGTGCCCGTGCCCGAGTTGCCCGAGGTCGAGGTCGTACGGCGCGGTCTGGAGCGCTGGGTCGGCGGGCGGACCGTGGGCGAGGTCGAGGTGCTGCACCCCCGCGCGGTCCGCAGGCACCCGGCCGGCGGCGCGGACTTCGCCGCCCGGCTCAAGGGCCACACCTTCGGGATCGCACGCCGGCGCGGCAAGTACCTCTGGATCCCGCTGGCGGACACCGGGGCCTCCGTCCTCGGCCACCTCGGGATGAGCGGGCAGCTGCTCGTACAGCCCGAGACCACCCCGGACGAGAAGCATCTGCGCATCCGGGTCCGGTTCGAGGACGGCCTCGGCACCGAACTGCGCTTCGTCGACCAGCGCACCTTCGGCGGACTCTCGCTCCACGACAACACCCCCGACGGGCTGCCCGACGTCATCGCGCACATCGCCCGCGACCCGCTGGACCCGGCGTTCGACGACGCCGCCTTCCAGGCGGCCCTGCGCCTGCGCCGTACGACCATCAAGCGGGCGCTGCTCGACCAGACGCTGATCAGCGGGGTCGGCAACATCTACGCGGACGAGGCGCTCTGGCGCGCCCGGCTCCACTACGACCGGCCGACCGCCACGCTCACCCGGCCCCGCTCGGCCGAACTCCTCGGTCACGTACGGGACGTCATGAACGCGGCCCTCGCGGTCGGTGGCACCAGCTTCGACAGCCTGTACGTCAACGTGAACGGCGAGTCGGGCTACTTCGACCGGTCGCTCGACGCGTACGGGCGGGAGGACGAGCCGTGCCATCGCTGCGGCACACCGATGCGCCGCCGTCCCTGGATGAACCGGTCGAGCTACTTCTGCCCGCGCTGCCAGCGCCCGCCGCGCGCTACGGCGTGACGGCCGCCCGGCCCGCGTCGTACCGCTCGCGCGCCGACAGGACCTCCGGCATCCGGCCCTCCACCAGCTCGATCAGACCGACGAGCCGCTCGGCGACCTCGCGTCCCAGCGGTGTGAGCGTGTAGTCCACCCGCGGAGGGTTCGTCGGCTGCGCCTCGCGGTGGACGAGCCCGTCCCGCTCCAGGGCGTGCAGGGTCTGCGACAGCATCTTCTCGCTCACCCCGTCGACCCGGCGCCGCAGCTCGTTGAAGCGGAAGGTCCCCTCGTACAGTGCGCCGAGGGTGAGGCTGCCCCACCGCCCGGTCACATGCTCCAGCGTGACGCGCGACTGGCAGGCCCGGGCGAACACGTCGAAGGCGAGGTCGTCACTCATGTCCTCACCGTACTGCGGCACAGCGCTTACCGCCGGGTTGCGCTCACCACAGGCACGCGCTCACCAGGCGATGCGCGTCCCGGCGGTCGGTCGGCCCCGGCTCAGAAACCGAAGTCCTGCGTCCACCAGGGGCCGCCGTCGGCGAAGTGCACGCCGACGCCGAGCGTCGTGTAGTCGCAGTTCAGGATGTTCGCGCGGTGGCCGTCGCTGTTCATCCAGGAGTCCATCACCGCCGCCGCGTCCACCTGGCCGCGGGCGATGTTCTCGCCGCCCATGCCGGAGACGCCCGCCTGCGACGCCCGGTCCCACGGCGTGTCGCCGTCGGGGTCCGTGTGGTCGAAGAAGCCTCGCGCGGCCATGTCCGCGCTGAAGGCACCCGCCAGCGACGCGAGCGCGGAGTCCGAGCGCACCGCGGAGCAGCCCACCTTGGCCCGCTCCTGGTTGACCAGCCGGACGACCTCGGCCTCGGCGGCCGCGGCGCGGCTCAGGGTCGGCGCCGCCGGCGCCGTCGTGCGGGTCGGCGCGGGCTTCGCGGTCGTCGGAGCCGGCTTCGGCTTCGCCGTCTGCGTGGGGACGGCCTTCCTCGTCGGGGTCGCCGTCTTCGACGGCTTGGCGGCCGTCTTCGACGGGGTGGGGGAGGCGGTCGTCTTCGACGGCTTCGGCGAGGGGGTCGCGGAGGGGGAGGCCTTGCCCGTACCCGTTCCGGTGCCGGTCGACGTGGACGACGGGGTCGCGGACGAGCCGCCCTGCGTCGTCAGCTCCGGCGCCTGCCGGGACTGGTTCTGCTCCGTGCCGGAGCCGGCGCTGCCCACGGTGTGCGTCTCCCCGCCGGGCAGCATGCCCGAGGCGACGGCGATCGCGCCGACCGCCACCGCGGCGGAGGCACCGAGCAGTCCGGTGCGCACGGGCGCGCTGCGCCTCCTGCGATGGCGTCCCATCCCTCTGCCTCCCTGATCCGTACTGCTGGCTTTGCTGATCTTTGCTACTGCGGGCTTGTCGAATGCGACGCGCCCGAACGGGTGAGCCGTATTCCGACGGGACTGTACGCCATGACGCGTGGGGGCGGTGTGCTCTGTGTCCAATTGGCCAGCTAGCGTTCAGCCATGAACGAAGACGTACGGCTGACCGCCTGGGTGCGCGGCCGAGTACAGGGAGTGGGCTTCCGCTGGTTCACCAGGGCAAACGCGCTGGAGATCGGCGGCCTCGTCGGCTTCGCCCTCAACCTCGACGACGGCCGGGTACAGGTCGTGGCCGAGGGGCCGAGTGAGAATTGCCACCGTCTGCTGGAGTGGCTGCGCTCCGCCGACACTCCCGGGCGTGTGGACGGAGTCACTGAGATCTGGGACACCCCGCGCGGCGGCTACGACAGCTTCGCGATCCGCTGAGGATCACCCTTACGGCGCTCCGTCCGATGGCCTGCTCTGCCTTCGGGCGGACGTTCGGCGAAGGGTCGCCGAAGGGGAAACGGCCTGATGGTTGCCGAGAAGGGCTTGCGATGCCAGGCTCCGCGCGGAAGGATGATCGCCACGCCCCCTGAGGTGCCGAGTTGCGAGGTCCAGCCGCCTGTTGTGCGGCCGTAGACCCCCGGCGCCCCTTGATACCGGGCGTGATCGTGTTGACCGTCAAACTTTTTGGTGAGACTCTGGAATCCCCGCGCACCTTAGCTGTTTGGCAGTAAGAACCGGCACGACATGAAGCACTGCCGAGCACCGCGGGTGCGAAATCCCTCACGACCCACACCGCTTCGGTCGGTCACTCAGTGTGGAGGACCATCCATCATGGCAAAGGCGCTTCTCGGTTACGTCGGCGGCTCCGACCCGCGACTCCTCGCCGAGATGCGACGGCTTCAGCAGCGCGTCCAGGACCTCGAGTCCGAGCTTGTACGGATTCAGTCCGAGAACGACGCGCTCAACGCTGCCGCCGCACAGCATGGCGAGTCGCTGCTCGACAGCATCGACCTCGACGTTCCCAAGGCGGAGCCTGCGCTCACCTGACCGTCACCGTCCCCGTGACTGTCGGCCCCGTGCCGGGGCAGGGTGAGAAACACTCTCGCTGGCAGAGATAGATGTGCAAGGGACGCTCCGGCGTCCCTTCTTTCTTGAGTCCCCCACGTCCCACCCCCTCCTCACCCGAGGGTGTGCCCTGCACCTTCATGGGTGAAACGCGCAACCACAGGTAGAGTCCGGGGGCGTGCATCTCAAGGCCCTGACTCTCCGCGGTTTCAAGTCGTTCGCGTCCGCCACCACGCTGCGGTTCGAACCGGGAATCACGTGTGTCGTCGGGCCCAACGGATCGGGCAAGTCCAACGTCGTGGACGCGCTCTCCTGGGTCATGGGCGAGCAGGGCGCCAAGTCGCTGCGCGGCGGCAAGATGGAGGACGTCATCTTCGCCGGCACGACCGGGCGTCCGCCGCTCGGCCGCGCCGAGGTCTCGCTGACCATCGACAACTCCGACGGCGCGCTCCCCATCGACTACGCCGAGGTCACGATCACCCGGATCATGTTCCGGGGTGGCAGCAGCGAGTACCAGATCAACGGCGACACCTGCCGGCTGCTCGACATCCAGGACCTGCTCTCCGACTCCGGCATCGGCCGCGAGATGCACGTCATCGTCGGCCAGGGCCAGCTCGACTCCGTCCTCCACGCCGACCCGATGGGCCGCCGCGCGTTCATCGAGGAGGCGGCCGGCGTCCTCAAGCACCGCAAGCGCAAGGAGAAGGCGCTGCGGAAGCTCGACGCGATGCAGGCCAACCTCGCGCGCGTCCAGGACCTCACCGACGAACTGCGCCGCCAGCTCAAGCCGCTCGGCCGCCAGGCGGCCGTCGCCCGCCGGGCCGCCGTCATCCAGGCCGACCTGCGCGACGCCCGGCTGCGGCTGCTCTCCGACGACCTCGTCCGCCTCCAGGATGCCCTGAAGGCCGAGGTCGCCGACGAGGCCGCGCTCAAGGAACGCAAGGACGGTGCCGAGAGCGAGCTGAGGGCCGCCCTGGCGAAGGAGGCCGAGCTCGAGGACGAGGTCCGCCGGCTCGCCCCGCGGCTCCAGCGCGCCCAGCAGAGCTGGTACGAACTCTCCCAGCTCGCCGAGCGGGTGCGGGGCACGGTCTCGCTCGCCGACGCGCGCGTGAAGAGCGCCACCGCGCAGCCGCCCGAGGAGCGCCGGGGCAGGGACCCGGAGGACATGGAGCGCGAGGCCGCCCGCATCCGCGAGCAGGAGGCCGAGTTGGAGGCCGCCCTCGAGGCGGCCGAGCGGGCGCTCGAGGACACCGTCGCCCACCGAGCCGACCTCGAACGCGAACTCGCGGTGGAGGAGCGCCGGCTCAAGGACGTGGCGCGTGCGATCGCCGACCGGCGCGAGGGCCTCGCGCGGCTGCACGGCCAGGTCAACGCCGCCCGCTCGCGGGCCGCGTCCGCGCAGGCCGAGATCGACCGGCTGGCCGCCGCCCGGGACGAGGCCCAGGAGCGGGCCGTCGCGGCCCAGGAGGAGTACGAGCAGCTCAAGGCAGAGGTCGACGGCCTCGACGCGGACGACAGTGAGCGGGGGGAGCGGTACGAGGCCGCCCGCCGCGACCTCGCCGAGGCGGAGACCGCCCTGACGGCCGCCCGCGAGGCCGCCACCGCCGCCGACCGCCGCCGCGCCGCGACCAGGGCCCGCCACGAGGCCCTCTCGCTCGGGCTGCGCCGCAAGGACGGGACGGGAGCTCTGCTCGGGTCCCGCGACAGCCTGACCGGGCTGCTCGGCCCGGCCGCCGAACTGCTCACCGTCACACCCGGCTACGAGATCCCGCTGGCAGCCGCCCTCGGCGCGGCGGCGGACGCCGTCGCCGTCTCGGGCCCCACCGCCGCGGTCGAGGCCCTGCGCCTCCTGCGCAAGCAGGACGCGGGCCGGGCCGCGCTGCTGCTGACGGACGCGCCGGAGCCTGCCGGGCCCGCGGTCGGTGGCCCGGGCCGGGCCGCCTCGCCCGGTCTGCCTCCCCGCGCCGCCGACTTCGTCCGGGGGCCCGGGGAACTCATGGCCGCGGTGCGACGGTTGCTCGACGGGATCGTGGTGGTCGGCTCCCTGGACGAGGCCGAGGACCTCGTCCACGCCCATCCCGCGCTCACCGCCGTCACCGGCGAGGGCGATCTGCTCGGGGCGCACTTCGCCCACGGAGGCTCCGCCGGGGCCCCCAGCCTCCTCGAGGTACAGGCGTCCGTCGACGAGGCGGCCGCCGAGCTGGAGGAGCTGGAGTCCCGCTGCGAGGAGCTGGCCGAAGCCCAGCGGACGGCGACCGAGTCACGGCGTACCGCGGCCGCGCTCGTCGAGGAGCTGGCCGAGAGCCGCCGCGCCGCGGACCGCGAGAAGTCCCAGGTGGCCCAGCAGCTCGGCCGGCTCGCCGGACAGGCCAGGGGCGCCGCGGGCGAGGCCGAGCGGACCGCGGCCGCCGCCTCCCGCGCGGACGAGGCCCTGGAGAAGGCGCTGTACGAGGCTGAGGAGCTCGCCGAGAGGCTGCTCGTCGCGGAGGAGGCGCCGGGTGAGGAGGAGCCCGACACCTCCGTGCGCGACCGGCTCGCCGCCGACGGCGCCAACGCCCGCCAGACCGAGATGGAGGCCAGGCTTCAGCTCCGTACGCACGAGGAGCGGGTCAAGGGGCTCGCCGGACGGGCCGACTCCCTGGACCGGGGCGCCCGGGCCGAGCGCGAGGCACGCGCGCGTGCGCAGCAGCGGCGCGCCCGGCTGCGCCACGAGGCGGAGGTCGCGGCCGCCGTCGCCTCCGGCGCCCGGCAGCTGCTGGCCCATGCCGAGGCCTCCCTCGTCCGGGCCGAGCAGGAGCGGGCCCTCGCCGAGGCCGCCAAGGGCGCTCGCGAGCAGGGCCTGTCCGCGGCCCGCGCCCGGGGCCGGGACCTGAAGTCCGAGCTGGACAAGCTGACCGACTCCGTCCACCGCGGTGAGGTCCTCGGTGCCGAGAAGCGGATGCGCATCGAGCAGCTGGAGACCAGGGCGCTGGAGGAGCTGGGCGTCGAGCCGGCCGGTCTGGTCTCGGAGTACGGTCCCCACCAGCTCGTACCGCCGTCGCCGCCCGCCGAGGGCGAGGAGCTGCCGGAGGATCCGGAGCATCCGCGCAACCAGCCCCGCCCGTTCGTCCGTTCGGAGCAGGAGAAGCGGCTCAAGGCCGCCGAGCGGGCGTATCAGCAGCTCGGCAAGGTGAACCCGCTGGCCCTCGAGGAGTTCGCGGCGCTGGAGGAACGGCACAAGTTCCTCTCCGAGCAGCTGGAGGACCTGAAGAAGACCCGGGCCGACCTCCTTCAGGTCGTGAAGGAGGTTGACATCCGTGTCGAGCAGGTCTTCAGCGAGGCGTACCGGGACACCGCGCGCGAGTTCGAGGGCGTCTTCTCACGGCTCTTCCCGGGCGGCGAGGGGCGGCTGATCCTGACCGACCCCGACAACATGCTCACGACCGGGGTCGACGTGGAGGCCCGTCCGCCCGGCAAGAAGGTCAAGCGGCTCTCGCTGCTCTCCGGCGGCGAGCGCTCGCTCACCGCCGTGGCCATGCTGGTCTCCATCTTCAAGGCCCGGCCCAGCCCGTTCTACGTGATGGACGAGGTGGAGGCGGCGCTCGACGACACCAACCTCCAGCGGCTGATCCGGATCATGCAGGAGCTCCAGGAGTCCTCGCAGCTGATCGTCATCACGCACCAGAAGCGGACGATGGAGGTCGCGGACGCGTTGTACGGCGTTTCCATGCAGGGGGACGGGGTATCCAAGGTCATCAGCCAGCGACTGCGGTGATGATCGGCTTCAAGTCTTGAACGCAAGGGAACTGAAACTCAGTTTTAAGTCATACGACATGACCTCTTGACTTCGAAACCTGAAGGCATAGTCTCTGCAACGTTGCTTTTACCTTCACGTGGTGGGCGGCGTGATGTTGTGCGCCACTTGAAGGGCTCGCCCCCCACGCACCGGCGACGCTGCCGGAGCCCCCAGGAGTCCATGTGACCAGCCCCGCGCAGGCGCCCACGCCGCCGCCCTCCGAAGGCCGAGCCGCCCACCCGGACCACCTCGGCCACGTCATCTTCATCACGGCGTCCGCCGCGATGGGAGGCTTCCTCTTCGGATACGACAGCTCCGTCATCAACGGCGCCGTCGAGGCCATCCGGGACCGCTACGACATCGGCTCCGGCACCCTGGCCCAGGTCATCGCCATCGCCCTGATCGGCTGCGCGATCGGCGCCGCGACCGCCGGACGCATGGCCGACAAGATCGGCCGCATCCGCTGCATGCAGATCGCCGCCGTGCTGTTCACCGTCAGCGCCGTCGGCTCGGCCCTGCCCTTCGCCCTGTGGGACCTGGCCTTCTGGCGGATCGTCGGCGGCTTCGCCATCGGCATGGCCTCGGTGATCGGCCCGGCCTACATCGCCGAGGTCGCGCCCGCCGCGTACCGCGGCCGGCTCGGTTCCTTCCAGCAGGCCGCCATCGTCATCGGCATCGCCGTCTCCCAGCTCGTCAACTACGGCATCCTGCAGCTCGCCGACGGCGACCAGCGCGGCGAGATCGGCGGCCTCGAGGCCTGGCAGTGGATGCTCGGCGTGATGGTCGTCCCCGCCGTGCTCTACGGTCTGCTCTCCTTCGCCATCCCGGAGTCCCCCCGCTTCCTCATCTCCGTCGGCAGGACCGACAAGGCCAAGGAGGTCCTCGCCGAGGTCGAGGGCCATGGCGTCGACCTGGACCACCGCGTCGCCGAGATCGAACTGGCCATGCGCCGTGAGCACAAGTCCACCTTCAAGGACCTGCTCGTCGCCGGCACCCGCTTCAAGCTGCTCCCCATCGTCTGGGTCGGCATCGGGCTCTCCGTCTTCCAGCAGCTGGTCGGGATCAACGTCGCCTTCTACTACTCCTCGACACTCTGGCAGTCGGTCGGCATCGACCCCGCCGGCTCGTTCTTCTACTCGTTCACCACGTCGATCATCAACATCATCGGCACGGTGATCGCGATGGTCCTGGTCGACCGGGTGGGCCGTAAGCCCCTCGCCCTCGTCGGCTCCGTCGGCATGGCGATCGCCCTCGCCTTCGAGGCCTGGGCCTTCTCCGCCGAGCTCGTCGACGGCAAGCTGCCGACCACCGAGGGCGTCGTCGCGCTCGTCGCCGCCCACGTCTTCGTGCTCTTCTTCGCCCTCTCGTGGGGCGTGGTGGTCTGGGTCTTCCTCGGCGAGATGTTCCCCAACCGGATCCGCGCCGCCGCCCTCGGCGTGGCCGCCTCCGCGCAGTGGATCGCCAACTGGGCCATCACGGCCAGCTTCCCGTCCCTGGCGGACTGGAACCTCTCCGGCACCTACATCATCTACACGGTCTTCGCCGTGCTCTCCATCCCCTTCGTGCTCAGGTACGTGAAGGAGACCAAGGGCAAGGCGTTGGAGGAGATGGGCTAATCCCCGCTGCCCCTCTCCTCGCGCACGGAACTGCCCCGGCCACGGTCCTATGCCGTGAGCCGGGGCAGCACCGTCTCGCCCAGCAGCCGCAGGGAACGCCACCCCTCCTCGACCGGCATCCCGCCGCAGAGCGGATGCAGCACCAGGCTCTCCAGCTCCCGCCCCAGCGCCACGCACTCGTCCGGGGTCACGATCCGGTAGACCCCCTCGGCCCGTAGCTCCGCCACGGTCGTCGCCGCCGAGCGCACCGCCGAGCGGATGTCCTTCGACTGCCAGGAGGCGTAGGTGCGCGCCTCGTGCAGGAAGTGCTCCCCGTACAGCTCCCAGGTCCGCTCCGGATCCTCCGAGACGTGCAGCAGCGGGGTCTTCTCGGCCGGCATCATCGTCCAGCCCTCGGTGCCGTGCTCCGCGCACTGCTGCTTGTAGTACTCCTCCAGCTCCGGCAGATGGGCGCTCGGGAAGAGCGGCAGCCCGAGCCGCGCCGCCCGCCGCGCCGCCGCCTTCGACGAGCCGCCGACGAGCAGGAGCGGATGCGGCGTGCTGAGGGGGCGCGGCGTGACCCGTACCGTACGGCCCTCGTACGTGAACGGCTCACCGGTCCAGGCCTTCAGAAGGGTCTCCAGGAGCAGGTCCTGGAGCTTGCCGCGGCGGCCCCAGTCGACCCCGCGCTCCTCGTACTCCTCCGGCCGGTACCCGATCCCCGCGACCGTCACCAGGCGGCCGCCGCTCAGCAGGTCGAGGACGGCGATCTCCTCCGCGAGCCGCAACGGGTCGTGCAGCGGGCCGATGATCGCCGAGACCGTGACCGCGATCCTCCTCGTGGCGCCGAACACCGCGCCCGCGAAGGCGAACGGAGAGGGCAGCCAGTTGTTGGCGGCGCCGTGGTGCTCCTCGGTCTGGACGGTGTCGACGCCGCGCTCGTCGGCGTAGGCGGCCATGGCGAGGGCCGCGCGATAGCGCTCCGAGAGGGACTCGGGGGTCGCGTGCGGATCGACGAGGTTGAACCGTACGACTGTGAAGGGCATGGGAAGTCCCCCTCCGCGCGTGGGAAGCCGGCGAAGGGGGACGGTATCTGACGTTGCGTCAGATGCAAACAGTCTCGGAGGAGCTCTCCCGGTCCCCGGCCCGGTCCCGGTCGGACCGGTCCACGGCCTCCGACGGGCCCGCGGCCCGGGGCAGTACCGCGTACAGCACACCCGCGACCACGATCGTCGCCGCCCAGCCGAGCCCGTTCTCGCCGATCCAGGAGGAGGCGAGCGGACCGGAGAACCAGTCGACCCGGGTGAACAGCAGGCCGGTCACCAGCGCCACCGCCCACGCCGTCATGGCCTGCCAGGCGAATCCGCCCCGGTACCAGTACGCACTGGTCCGCGAGGTGTCCATCAGCGCCTCGCCGTCGTAGGACCGCCGGCGCAGCATGTCGACGCCGAAGACGCCGATCCACGCCGAGAAGGCCACCGCGAGCAGCGTCAGGAAGGAGATGAACGAGCCGATGAAGCTGGTCGCCACCACCATCAGCAGGAAGCCGAAGACCAGGCTGATCACGGCGTTCACGCTCACCGCGGCGGCCCGGGAGACCCTGATGCCGAGCGTCTGCGCGGTGAAGCCGGCCGAGTACATCGACATCGAGTTGATCAGCAGCATCCCGATCAGCGCGATGATCAGGTACGGCACGGCGATCCAGGCCGGCAGCAGCTCCCCGATGAACGACACCGGGTCCTGCGCCGAAGCGAGCCCGGGGGTGCCCACCGCCATCACCGCTCCCATCAGGACCATCGGCAGCACGACGATCCCGGCACCGCCGATCGTGGAGCCGACCATCGCCTTCGAGGAGGCCGTCCGGGGCAGGTAGCGGGTGAAGTCCGGGCCGGAGGGGACCCAGCTGATGCCGCCCGCGGCGATCGTGCCGATGCCCGCGATCATCATCGCCGTCGAGCCGGCCGGCTTGTCGAACACCGCGGACCAGTCGGTGCCCGCGACGAGGTACACCAGCACCAGCACCGAGAACGCGCCGAAGAGGTACGTCGACCACGTGCTGCACACCCGCAGGGCGTTGATGCCGAGCCCGGACACCAGGAACGTGCAGGCGACGAAGAGCAGCAGGGTGACGACGATCAGCAGGGTGTTCGACTCGATCCCGAAGAGCAGGTCGAGCACGGTCAGGACGGCGTAGGCGCCGGTCACCGCGTTGATCGTCTCCCAGCCCCAGCGGGCCACCCAGATCAGCGAACCGGGAAAGAGATTGCCGCGCTGACCGAAGACGGCCCGCGACAGGGCCATGCCGGGGGAGCCGCCGCGCTTACCCGCGATCGAGATCAGGCCGACGATCCCGTACGCCAGGACGGGCGCCGCCGTCGCGACGACGAGCACCTGCCAGAAGTTCAGGCCGTTGAAGACCACCAGGCCCGCGCCCATCGTGAGCAGGAGCACACTGATGTTGGCGGCGACCCAGGTCGGGAACAGCTCGCGGACGCGGCCGGTGCGCTCGGCGTCGGGGACGGGCTCGAGACCTCGGGTCTCGACCGCGCCTTCGCTCTCGACGACGGCTTCGGCGGCAGAGGGCATGGTGGTACTCCGTGCGGGGGGTGGGGGACCCACCCAGAGTACGTGCTCCTCCTGAGGCTCGGTCGTGGCCGATACTGGACCCGTTATGGAACTCATTCTTGCTGTAGTCATCGCCCTGGTCGTCGCCGTCGCCGTGACCAGCGGGCTCGTGATCAGCGGCCGCAGGAAGAAGCAGCTGCCGCCGCCCGAGGCGCCGTCCGCCACGCCGACCATCACCGCTCCGCCCGCCGAGCCGCACGTCGGCGAAGAGGCGGAGACACCGCGGGAAGAACCACGCCGCACCATCGAGGAGGTCGACCTCCCGACCGCGGAGGAGGCCGTCGAGAGCCCCACCGCCGTCGAGGACCCGGTCGTCGCCGAGGCGCCCGCGCCCGAGATCGAGGTGCCGGAGCCGACCGCGGGCCGTCTCGTACGGCTCCGTGCGCGTCTCGCCCGCTCGCAGAACTCCCTCGGCAAGGGGCTGCTCACGCTGCTGTCGCGTGACAACCTCGACGAGGACACCTGGGAGGAGATCGAGGAGACCCTGCTCACCGCCGACGTCGGCGTCGCCCCGACCCAGGAGCTGGTCGAGCGGCTCCGCGAGCGCGTCCGGATCCTCGGCACGCGTACGCCGGAGGAGCTGCGCGGCCTGCTGCGCGAGGAGCTCATCGCCCTGCTCGGCCCGGACTTCGACCGCGCCGTGAAGACCGAGAGCGACCCGGGCACCCCGGGCGTCGTCATGGTCGTCGGAGTCAACGGCACCGGAAAGACCACGACCACGGGCAAGCTTGCCCGTGTCCTGGTCGCCGACGGCCGCTCGGTCGTCCTCGGCGCCGCGGACACCTTCCGCGCCGCCGCCGCGGACCAGCTCCAGACCTGGGGCGAGCGGGTCGGCGCGCGCACCGTGCGCGGGCCCGAGGGCGGCGACCCGGCGTCGATCGCCTTCGACGCGGTCAAGGAGGGCATCGCCGAGGGCGCGGACGTCGTCCTGATCGACACCGCCGGCCGCCTGCACACCAAGACCGGCCTCATGGACGAGCTGGGCAAGGTCAAGCGGGTCGTCGAGAAGCACGGCCCGCTGGACGAGGTCCTGCTGGTCCTCGACGCCACGACCGGCCAGAACGGCCTGGTCCAGGCGCGCGTCTTCGCCGAGGTCGTCGACATCACGGGCATCGTGCTCACCAAGCTCGACGGCACGGCCAAGGGCGGCATCGTCGTGGCCGTCCAGCGCGAGCTGGGTGTCCCGGTCAAGCTCATCGGCCTGGGCGAGGGCCCTGACGACCTGGCCCCCTTCGAGCCGGGCGCCTTCGTGGACGCGCTCATCGGGGACTGAGGCACCCGTAACCGCACGAAGGCCCCGCCGGTTCTCCGGCGGGGCCTCCGCGTGTGGGAAGGGCGTTCGGATTCGCGTGTCGGAAGGGCGTTCAGAAGTGCGTCCGATGGCAGATGTACGCCAGGACGCCCAGCAGCAGCCGCGCCTCCGGCGGCGCCCCCGCGGTGTCCAGCGTCGGCGGACGCAGCCAGCGGACCGGGCCCAGGCCCGCGAGGTCCGACGGCGGCGCCGTCACATGGTCGCCGGGCCCCAGACCGCGCAGGTCCAGGTCCGCGTCGTCCCAGCCCATCCGGTACAGCAGCTGAGGAAGCCCCGCCGCGGCCCCCGGCGCGACGAAGAACTGCGCCCGTCCCGTCGGCGTCGCGCAGACCGGGCCGAGCGGCAGGCCCATGCGCTCCAGCCGGACCAGCGCCCGGCGCCCCGCCGGCTCGGCGACCTCGATCACGTCGAAGGACCGGCCCACCGGCAGCAGCAGCGCGGCGCCGGGGTACTCGGACCACGCCTTCGTCGCGTCGTCCAGACCCGCGCCCGCGGGGACCGGTTCGGCGAACGAGAGCGGATGTGCCCCCGGAGCCGTACAGGACGCGTCGCCGCAGGAGCACTGGCCGGAGACGGCACGCGCGCCGGGGACGACGTCCCAGCCCCAGAGTCCGGTGTACTCGGCCACCGCTGTGCACTCGGAGGTGCGGACGCGGCGACGTGAGCCGGAGCGGATCTCGCGGATGCCGCCGATCGTGAAGCCCATGCCCCCTCCAACGGGTCGGAAGCGCCGGTGGTTACGACCCGGATCCCCACGGTCACGCTCCGTCGCCCCGGGTGGCGCTCGGTCGCGGGCGAGGTGGTGCGCAACCGTGGCGCGCGCCTCCTCGCGCTACGGTCCGCCGACCATGGTTCCGTCGCATGTCAAGTGAATCGCGTTCGGCGGCAGGGGAGTTCATTCGAAGGGGTGGCGAATGGTGGCGTTTCTTGAATCCGCCTCGCAGGACGGGTGATCGTAGGATTACTTTCGGTGCTCGAACCCGGAGTTGCTTGCGCGCGTGGGTATGCCGGAGGCAACCCGGTTTCCTGTTCGAAGGAGTGGAACCTCCGGACGGGAGCCGCAAGACACGGCATTCTGATAGGGGTTCGCGCAACAGAGTCTCGACGTGGATGGGGGCGTTCCTGTGGGCGGCAACGGCGCAGACGGTACGACTGCCGGCAAGCGCCCGAACGAGCAGCTCAGCTCGTGGTTCGTGCGGAGCGGCTGGTCCAAGGGCGAACTGGCGCGCCAAGTGAACCGCAGGGCGCGCCAGATGGGTGCGCACCACATCTCCACGGACACCTCGCGCGTCCGCCGCTGGCTCGACGGCGAGCAGCCCCGCGAACCCATCCCGCGGATCCTCTCGGAACTGTTCTCCGAGAGGTTCGGCTCGGTCGTGGCCGTCGAGGACCTCGGGCTGCGCGCGGCCCACCAGGCCCCGTCCGTCTCCGGAGTCGACCTGCCCTGGGCCGGCCCACAGACCGTCGCCCTGCTCAGCGAGTTCTCCCGCAGCGACCTGATGCTCGCCCGGCGCGGTTTCCTCGGCACCTCCCTCGCGCTCGCCGCCGGCCCCTCCCTCATCGAGCCCATGCAGCGCTGGCTCGTCCCCACCCCGCCCGGGGAGCCCCTTCCGGCCGAGCCGGCCGCCGACGGCCATCGCCCGGTCAAGCTCTCCGCTATCGAACTCGACCTGCTCGAATCCACCACGGCGATGTTCCGCCAGTGGGACGCCCAGTGCGGTGGCGGACTGCGCCGCAAGGCCGTCGTCGGCCAGCTCCACGAGGTCACCGACCTGCTCCAGGAGCCCCAGCCGGCCGCCACCGCGCAGCGCCTCTTCACCTGCGCGGCCGAGCTCGCCGAGCTGGCCGGCTGGATGAGCTACGACGTCGGCCTGCAGCCCACCGCCCAGAAGTACTTCGTCCTCGCCCTGCACGCCGCCAAGGAGGCCGGGGACAAGCCGCTCGGCTCGTACATCCTCTCCTCCATGAGCCGCCAGATGATCCACCTCGGCCGGCCGGACGACGCCCTCGAACTCATCCACCTCGCCCAGTACGGGAGTCGAGACTGCGCCACCCCGCGCACCCAGGCCATGCTGTATGCGATGGAGGCCCGTGCCTACGCCAACATGGGCCAGCCGTCCAAGTGCAAGCGGGCCGTACGGATGGCCGAGGACACCTTCTCCGACGTCGGCCTCGACGGCGAGCCGGAGCCCGACTGGATCCGCTTCTTCTCCGAGGCGGAACTCAACGGCGAGAACTCCCACTCCTACCGGGACCTCGCCTACGTCGCGGGGCGCTCCCCGACGTACGCCTCGCTCGCCGAGCCCGTCATGGAGCGGGCCGTCACGCTCTTCGAGAAGGACCCCGAGCACCAGCGTTCGTACGCCCTCAACCTCATCGGCATGGCCACCGTGCACCTCCTCAAGCGCGAGCCCGAGCAGTCCGCCGTGCTGGTCGAGAAGGCGCTCGGCGTCGCCAGGAGCGTCCGCTCCGAGCGCGTGAACACCCGGCTGCGCAAGACGGTCGACACCGCCGCACGCGACTTCCGCGACGTCGCCGAGGTCGTCCAGCTCACCGACCGGCTGACCGCGCTGCTGCCCGAGACCGCCGAGGCGGTCTGAGTACCCGGCCCTCCGGCTCTTCCGGACCCCGGCCTTCCCGACCCCGGCCGCGACAGCGTTCCCGTACTGACCGACTCGGCTCCCCCGCCGCCAGGACAACCGGGACGTCTGTCGCGGCCGGTCCCTTTCCCGCGCCCCGGACCGGCGCCGCTCCCGCCCGTCACGCGGGCCAGGGGCCTCTCTCCGTTACACGCCCGTGACCCGGGGGTTCACAACGGCGTAACACGCCCCAACCCTTCGTCACTGCGGCGAAACATCGGGCGGCATCGGCGGAAACCGCGCTGCGCGAATCTCTGGCGCATAACCGGCCACCCCTCACGGCCAAGCCGCTCTCCGGCCCCGCCCCCGCACAGGCCGTACCGACGACGAGGAGACGCCGATGGCACCAGCCATCACGACCCTGGCCGCAGACGCCCCCGAGCTGTCTGCCGCCAACACCGGGTTCATGCTCATCTGCTCCGCCCTGGTCATGCTGATGACCCCGGCACTCGCCTTCTTCTACGGAGGCATGGTCCGCGTCAAGTCCACCCTGAACATGCTGATGATGAGCTTCATCAGCCTCGGGATCGTCACGATCCTCTGGGTGCTCTACGGCTTCAGCATCGCCTTCGGCACCGACTCCGGATCGCTCATCGGCTGGTCCTCCGAGTACGTCGGCCTCAGCGGCATCGGCGTCACCGAGCTGTGGGACGGCTACACCATCCCGGTGTACGTCTTCGCCGTCTTCCAGCTGATGTTCGCCATCCTCACCCCGGCCCTGATCAGCGGCGCCCTCGCCGACCGGGTGAAGTTCACCGCCTGGGCCCTCTTCATCGCCCTCTGGGTCACCGTCGTCTACTTCCCCGTCGCCCACTGGGTCTGGGGCGCCGGCGGCTGGCTCTTCGAGATGGGCGTCATCGACTTCGCCGGCGGTACGGCGGTCCACATCAACGCCGGTGCCGCGGCCCTCGGCGTGATCCTCGTCATCGGCAAGCGCGTCGGCTTCAAGAAGGACCCGATGCGCCCGCACAGCCTCCCGCTGGTCATGCTGGGCGCCGGTCTGCTCTGGTTCGGCTGGTTCGGCTTCAACGCCGGCTCGTGGCTCGGCAACGACGACGGCGTCGGCGCGGTGATGTTCGTCAACACCCAGGTCGCCACCGCCGCCGCCATGCTCGCCTGGCTGCTCTACGAGAAGATCCGCCACGGCTCCTTCACCACGCTCGGCGCGGCCTCCGGCGCCGTCGCCGGCCTCGTCGCCATCACCCCCTCGGGCGGCTCCTGCTCCCCGCTCGGCGCGATCGCCATCGGCGCCATCGCCGGTCTGCTCTGCGCCATGGCCGTCGGCCTGAAGTACAGGTTCGGCTACGACGACTCCCTGGACGTCATCGGCGTCCACCTGGTCGGCGGTGTCATCGGCTCCCTGCTCGTCGGCTTCTTCGCCACCGGCGGCGTCCAGTCCGACGCCAAGGGCCTCTTCTACGGCGGCGGCCTGGAGCAGCTCGGCAAGCAGGCCATCGGCGTCGTCGCCGTCCTCGCCTACTCTCTGATCGCCTCCGCGATCCTCGCGCTGATCATCGACAAGACGATGGGCATGCGGGTCAGCGAGGACGACGAGGTCTCCGGCATCGACCAGGTCGAGCACGCCGAGACCGCGTACGACTTCAGCGGAGCCGGCGGCGGCGCCTCCTCGCGCTCCACCGCCGCGCCCGCCCCGGCAGCTACGGAGACCAAGAAGGTGGACGCATGAAGCTCATCACCGCAGTCGTGAAGCCGCACCGGCTGGACGAGATCAAGGAGGCCCTCCAGGCCTTCGGAGTCCAGGGCCTCACGGTCACCGAGGCCAGCGGGTACGGCCGCCAGCGCGGCCACACCGAGGTCTACCGCGGTGCCGAGTACACGGTCGACCTCGTCCCCAAGATCCGTATCGAGGTCCTCGTCGAGGACGACGACGCCGAACAGCTCATCGACGTCGTGGTCAAGGCGGCCCGGACCGGCAAGATCGGTGACGGCAAGGTGTGGAGCGTGCCGGTCGAGACCGCCGTACGGGTCCGCACCGGCGAACGCGGTCCGGACGCACTGTAGGCACGGAGCACGTAAGGAGCTGCTGGGTGACGAGCGTCGACACGAGCACACGAGCGGAAGACTCGGGACCCAGCGGCTACGCGGCGGCCCGGCTGCGCCTTCTCACCGAGAAGGGGCGGTCCGGGCCGCCGCGCCGTGCCGCCCTGGCCCGGCTCACGGACGACTGGCTGACCGGACTGTTCACCGCCGCCGGGCCGCCACGAGGGGTGGCGCTCGTCGCCGTCGGCGGCTACGGGCGCGGCGAACTCTCCCCGCGCAGCGACCTCGACCTGCTCCTGCTGCACGACGGCACCGCCGACGCGGGCACGGTCGCCGGCCTCGCCGACCGGATCTGGTACCCGGTCTGGGACCTCGGCCTCGCCCTCGACCACTCCGTCCGCACCCCCGCCGAGGCCCGCAGGACCGCCGGGGACGACCTCAAGGTCCAGCTCGGCCTCCTCGACGCCCGGCCGGTCGCCGGCGACCTCGGACTCGTCGCGGGACTGCGCACCGCCGTCCTCGCCGACTGGCGCAACCAGGCGCCGAAACGGCTTCCGGAGCTGGACGCGCTCTGCCGCGAGCGCGCCGAGCGCATGGGGGAGCTGCAGTTTCTTCTCGAACCCGACCTCAAGGAGGCCAGAGGAGGGCTCCGCGATGCCCAGGTCCTGCGAGCCGTCGCCGCCTCCTGGCTCGCCGACGCCCCGCGCGAGGGCCTCGACGAGGCCCGCCGCCGCCTCCTCGACGCCCGCGACGCGCTCCACCTCGCCACCGGACGGGCCACCGACCGGCTCGCCCTCCAGGAACAGGGCGCCGTCGCCGACGAGCTCGGCCTCCTCGACGCCGACACCCTGCTCCGCGAGGTGTACGAAGCGGCGCGGATCATCTCGTACGCCACCGACGTCACCTGGCGCGAGGTCAACCGGGTCCTGAAGGCCCGCTCGGCACGCCCCCGCTTCCGCGGCCTCCTGGGCGGCCGCTCGGGCGGCGGAAGGCCTCCCGTCGAACGCACCCCGCTCGCCGAAGGCGTCGTCGAGATGGACGGCGAGGCCGTCCTCGCCCTCAGCGCCAAGCCCGACCGCGACCCGGTGCTGCCGCTGCGCGCCGCGGCCGCCGCCGCCCAGTCCGGGCTCCCGCTCTCCCTCCACGCCGTACGCCGTCTGGCGGCCGCCGCCAAGCCCCTGCCGGTGCCCTGGCCCGCCGAGGCGCGCGAGGAGCTCGTCACCCTGCTCGGCGCGGGGGAGCCCACCGTGCCCGTCTGGGAGGCGCTGGAGGCCGAAGGTCTCGTCACCCGGCTCCTGCCCGACTGGGAGCGCGTCCGCTGCCGCCCGCAGCGCAACCCCGTCCACACCTGGACCGTCGACCGGCACCTCGTCGAGACCGCCGTACGGGCCTCCTCGCTGACCCGCCGCGTCGGCCGGCCCGACCTGCTGCTCGTCGCCGCGCTCCTGCACGACATCGGCAAGGGCTGGCCCGGCGACCACTCCGTGGCCGGCGAGACCATCGCCCGCGACCTCGCGACCCGGATCGGCTTCGACCGCGCCGACGTGGCCGTCGTCGCCACCGTCGTACGCCACCACCTGCTGCTCGTCGAGACCGCGACCCGGCGCGACCTGGACGACCCCGCCACCGTCGAGGCCGTCGCCTCCGCCGTCGGCACCACCGGGGCCCTGGAACTGCTGCACGCCCTCACCGAGGCCGACGCGCTGGCCACCGGCCCGGCCGCCTGGTCCACCTGGCGCGCCTCCCTCGTCGCCGACCTCGTCAAACGGGTCGGGGCCGTTCTCGCCGGAGAGCCCGCGGCGGAGCCCGAGCCCGCCGCGACCAGCGCCGAACAGGAACGCCTCGCCATCGAGGCGCTGCGGACCGGAGAGCCGGTCCTCGCCCTGCACACCCAGCCCGAGAGCGCCCCCGAGGACGGCGAACCGGAACCGGTGGGCGTCGAGCTCCTCATCGCCCTGCCCGACCAGCCCGGCGTCCTGCCCGCCGCGGCCGGCGTCCTCGCGCTGCACCGGCTCACCGTGCGCGCCGCGGACCTGCGCGCCGTCGAGCTCCCCACCCCGCTCGGCGCCGGCGCCGGCGCCGTCCTGGTCCTGAACTGGCGCGTGGCCGCCGAGTACGGCTCCCTGCCGCAGGCCTCCCGGCTCCGCGCCGATCTCGTACGGGCCCTGGACGGCAGCCTCGACATCCCCGCCAGGCTCGCCGAGCGCGACGCCGCCTACCCCCGGCGGCGCGGCCTCACCGCCCCGCCGCCCCGCGTCACCGTCGCCGCCGCGGACTCCCGGCTCGCCACCGTCATCGAGGTCCGCGCCCAGGACGCCCCCGGACTGCTCCACCGCATCGGCCGGGCGCTGGAGGGCGCCGAGGTGCGGGTCAGGAGCGCCCACGTCTCGACCCTGGGCGCGAACGCGGTGGACACGCTGTACGTGACCCGTCCCGACGGCTCCCTCCTGGCGGAGGAGGAGGCCGCGGACGTGGCGCAGGCGCTGGAGAAGGCGCTGAGGTGATCCGTGACACGGGGGGCGCGCCGCTCGTCGAGCCGGGGACGCGCCCGGCGTCGAGGGGGGCGCTCCCCGCACGTGCGGGGGTGACCCTCAGGTCACGGACCGGGCCACCGGTGCCGAAATCCGCTCCCCGCGCCCGCGGGGGTTCCCGTGACCTCGCCCACCGGTTTCGGCGGGCGGGGGCACGTCCTTCGAGCGGCCAGATACCCTTGAGGGCAATCTGTCCGCCTGCCCCCGACACCGAGGATCCGCGACCGCCGTGTTCGATACCCTCTCCGACCGCCTTGCAGCGACATTCAAGAACCTCCGGGGCAAGGGCCGCCTGTCCGAGGCGGACATCGACGCCACCGCGCGCGAGATCCGGATCGCCCTCCTCGAGGCCGACGTCGCGCTGCCCGTCGTCCGGGCCTTCATCAAGCAGGTCAAGGAGCGGGCCGCCGGCGCCGAGGTCTCCCAGGCGCTGAACCCCGCCCAGCAGGTCATCAAGATCGTCAACGAGGAGCTCATCGGCATCCTCGGCGGCGAGACCCGGCGCCTGCGGTTCGCCAAGACCGCGCCCACCGTGATCATGCTCGCCGGTCTCCAGGGTGCCGGTAAGACCACCCTCGCCGGAAAGCTCGGCCTCTGGCTCAAGAGCCAGGGCCACTCCCCGCTGCTCGTCGCCTGCGACCTCCAGCGCCCCAACGCCGTCACCCAGCTCGGTGTCGTCGCCGAGCGCGCGGGCGTGGCGTTCTACGGCCCGCAGCCGGGCAACGGCGTCGGTGACCCCGTCCAGGTCGCGAAGGACTCGATCGAGTACGCGCGGACCAAGCTGTACGACGTCGTCATCGTCGACACCGCCGGCCGCCTCGGCATCGACCAGGAGCTGATGCAGCAGGCCGCGGACATCCGCGACGCCGTCAGCCCGGACGAGGTCCTCTTCGTCGTCGACGCCATGATCGGTCAGGACGCGGTCAACACCGCCGAGGCCTTCCGCGACGGCGTCGGCTTCGACGGCGTCGTGCTCTCCAAGCTCGACGGCGACGCCCGAGGCGGTGCCGCGCTCTCCATCGCGCACGTCACCGGCCGCCAGATCATGTTCGCCTCCAACGGCGAGAAGCTGGACGAGTTCGACGCGTTCCATCCGGACCGCATGGCGTCCCGCATCCTCGGCATGGGCGACATGCTCTCGCTTATCGAGAAGGCCGAGCAGACCTTCAGCCAGGAAGAGGCCGCCAAGATGGCCTCCAAGCTGGCGTCCAAGAAGGGCCAGGAGTTCACGCTCGACGACTTCCTCGCCCAGATGGAACAGGTCCGCAAGATGGGCTCCATCTCCAAGCTGCTCGGGATGCTCCCCGGCATGGCGCAGATGAAGGAGCAGATCAACAACATCGACGAGCGGGACGTCGACCGCACGGCCGCGATCATCAAGTCGATGACGCCGGGCGAGCGCCAGGACCCGACCATCATCAACGGCTCGCGCCGCGCACGTATCGCCAAGGGCTCCGGCGTCGAGGTCAGCGCGGTGAAGGGGCTCGTCGAGCGCTTCTTCGAGGCCCGCAAGATGATGTCCCGCATGGCCCAGGGCGGCGGCATGCCGGGCATGCCCGGCATCCCGGGCATGGGCGGCGGCCCCGGCCGCCAGAAGAAGCAGATCAAGCAGGCCAAGGGCAAGCGCAAGAGCGGCAACCCGATGAAGCGCAAGGCCGAGGAGGAGGCCGCCCAGGCCCGCCGCGAGCAGGCGCAGCAGGGCGGGGCGTTCGGCCTCCCGGCGCCCGGGCAGAACCCCGGCGACTTCGAGCTGCCGGACGAGTTCAAGAAGTTCATGGGCTGAGCAGGTTCCCGAAGGGGCCCGGAGCGGTGTGAAACCGCTCCGGGCCCCTTTTCACTCCTTCACCCCGCCTGACATGCCGGGATCGTCCTGCCTTTCGATACTGGGGGCCGGGCCCGACCGTCGGTGTGAGGAGAGCAGCGTGCCCAACTCCGTACCTCCGCGCGACCGGACCGACCAGCCCTGGCGCTCGGAGGGGGCACCGCCGCCGCAGCCGCCGAAGAGGAAGATGCCCGGCGGGTGGGGCGGGCTCGTCCTCGCCGCCCTGGTCGTCTATCTCATCGCCAACCTCGTGCTGTCGTTCTTCAACCGGGGCGACGAGCCGACGATCTCGTACACCGAGTTCAGCAAGCAGGTGAACGCGGGCAACGTCACCAAGATCTACTCCAAGGGCGACGCGATCCAGGGCGAGCTGAAGAACAAACAGCCGCTGCCCAACGGGGACAAGGGCGACTACTCCAAGTTCGTCACCCAGCGGCCCGCGTTCGCCGACGACGAGCTCTGGAACGAGCTGACCGCGAAGGGCGTCACGGTCACCGCCGAGCCCGTCGTCCAGGAGCGCAGCTTCCTCGCCAACCTGCTGATCGCGCTGGCACCGATGCTGCTGCTCGTCGCGCTGTGGATCTTCATCGCCCGCCGGATGAGCGGGATGGGCGGCGCGGGCGGCATGCTCGGCCGCAAGGCCCCGCCCAGACCCGTCGAGCTCGAAGCCGGCGTCCGGCGCACCACCTTCGAGGACGTCGCCGGGATCGACGAGGTCGAGGGCGAACTCAACGACGTCGTCGACTTCCTGAAGAACCCCTCCGCCTACCGCGACATGGGCGCCAGGATGCCGCGCGGCGTGCTCCTCGCGGGACCGCCCGGCACCGGCAAGACCCTCCTCGCCCGGGCGGTCGCCGGGGAGGCCGGCGTGCCGTTCTTCTCCGCCTCCGCGTCGGAGTTCATCGAGATGATCGTCGGCGTCGGGGCCTCGCGGGTCCGCGAGCTCTTCGCCGAGGCCCGCAAGGTCGCCCCGGCCATCATCTTCATCGACGAGATCGACACCATCGGCCGCGCGCGGGGCGGCGGCTCCGGCATGGGCGGCCACGACGAGCGCGAACAGACCCTCAACCAGATCCTGACGGAGATGGACGGCTTCACCGGCTCGGAGGGCGTCATCGTCCTCGCCGCGACCAACCGCGCCGACGTGCTCGACCCGGCGCTCACCCGGCCCGGCCGCTTCGACCGGATCGTGCACGTGAACCCTCCCGACCGCGGGGGCCGCGAGGCCATCCTCAGGATCCACACCCGGGACATCCCGCTCGCCCAGGACGTCGACCTGGTCCAGGTCGCCCGGACGACTCCGGGGATGACCGGCGCGGAGCTCGCCAACCTCGCCAACGAGGCCGCCCTCCTGGCCGTCAAGCGGCAGCAGAAGGCGGTCACCGCGTCCGACCTGTCCGACGCCCTGGAGAAGGTCCAGCTCGGCGCCGAGCGGCCGCTGGTGATGCCGGAGGAGGAGCGGCGCCGCACCGCGTACCACGAGAGCGGCCACGCCCTGCTCGGGATGCTCCAGCCCGGCGCGGACCCCGTCCGCAAGATCACGATCGTGCCGCGCGGGCGCGCCCTCGGCGTCACGCTCTCCACGCCGGACGCCGACAAGTACGCGTACACCGAGGAGTACCTGCGCGGCCGGATCATCGGCGCGCTCGGCGGCATGGCCGCCGAGCAGGTCGTCTTCGGAGTCGTCACCACGGGCGCCGAGAGCGACCTGGAGCAGGTCACCAACATCGCCCGCGGCATGGCGGGCCGCTGGGGCATGAGCGAGCGCGTCGGCCGCCTCACGGCCATCCCCGGGGACGCGCAGCAGGCGTACGGCCTCTCGGCGGCCCCCGCGACCCTCGACATGGTGGCCGAGGAGATGCGCCGGATCGTCGACGAGTGCTATGAGAGCGCCGTCCGCCAGCTCCGCGAGAACCGCGAGAAACTCGACGCCCTGGCGACCGCCCTCCTGGCGAACGAGACCCTGGAGGAGGCCGCCGCGTACCGCGCCGCGGGCATCACCCGCCCGGACAAGGACTCCTGACGCGCGGCTACCGCACCCGGGCGATCAGGTAGCGGAAGACGTTCGGCATCCAGACCGTGCCGTCGTGGCGGACGTACGGCTGCAGAGCCTCCGTGATCTCCTTCTCGACCTGGTCCGGGTCCGTCGCGCGGATCGCCGCGTCGAAGTCGCCCGTCGAGACGAGGCCCCGCACCGCGCTGTCCGGGTCCGCGTAGCCGAACGGGCAGGACACCCGGCCCGAGCCGTCCGGCTTCAGACCCGCCCGCGCCACCACGTCCTCCAGGTCGTCGCGGAACGCCGGACGCCAGCCCGTCAGCCGCGCCGCGACCTTCAGCACCGATGCCGTCGCGCACCGCTCGGGCGGCCCCCAGCCCGCCAGTACGACGGCCGCACCCGGCTGGGCCAGATGGGTGACGCCGGCGAGGTCCCGCCCCAGTTCCGCCGAGGCGTGGAAGGCCGTGATCACGTCGAACGGCTCGTGGGCCACAGCGCCCACATCCGCCGGGCCGCCCTCGACGACCGTGTGCCCCGTCTCCTCCGGAATCCGCTCCCGCGCCAGCTCCACGCGCGCGTGGTCCCGGTCCACGCCGGTGACCCGCGCGCCGCGCGAGGCCGCGATCAGCAGCGCGAGGCCCGATCCGCAGCCGAGCCCCAGGACCCGTGAGCCGGGGCCCACCTCGAGCCGGTCGTACACCGCCTCGTAGAGCGGTACGAGCATGCGTTCCTGGATCTCGGCCCAGTCGCGCGCGGGGTGGTGCGGGACGAGCGTAGGTGTCATGGAAAGCGCCCCAATCAGTGCCTGGTCGACAGCCCCCGTGAAGCAGGTGCCCGCATCCCCCCGTATGTCAGGGAACTGCCGATCCGTGCCCGCGTCCAGTGCTCGCGCCGCACCACTTCCCCTTCGGGGAGGGGGTGGTGCGCCGATTTGACGCCCGAACGGGTACTGTCCCTGCATCGACCCCCGGGGCGCGTGCACCACCTCTACGCGCCGGGGCGTATGCGCCGCTACGCACCACCTTGACGCGAGCTGCGCGACTTCTCCGCAGTTCGACGCACTGACCCTCGTCCGGACACATCAAGGGCAACTGACGGGTACGTGCAAAATATTTGGGATGCCCCGGAATGGAACCCGGGAGCGCGTCGGCTCGTTGTACGCGACGTGAGCACGACACCACCTGTTCTCGCCGCAGAGCTGGCACAGGCGTGGGCCGACATTCAGCGGCACCACCCCGAACTGCCCGATCTTGCCGCGCCCGAGTCCCTGATCGGAGAGTCGTCGTCCGCCTGCGGCGCCGAGCTCTCCTTCGAACGGCTGCTCCACGAGGCAGTCCACGGCATCGCCGCCGCCCGAGGTGTCCGCGACACCTCACGCGCCGGCCGCTACCACAACCGCAGATTCCTGGCGATCGCCGAGGAGATGGGCCTGGACCACCCCGAGGAGCCGCACGCCAGCAGCGGCTTCTCCCTGGTCACGCTCAACCCCGAGGCGAAGCGGCGGTACAGGCCCACGATGGAGCGGCTGCAGCGGGCCCTCAAGGCCCACACCGTCGCGACGGCCTCGGACACCAAGCGCTCCTTCCGCGGCCCCGCCGCCCGCCACGGCTCCTCCGGCGGCGGAGTGCGCGTGAAGGCCGTCTGCGACTGCGGTCGCAACGTGCGCGTGGTCCCCTCGGTGCTCGCCCAGGCCCCGATCGTCTGCGGAGGCTGCGGCAAGCCCTTCCGTATCCCGGAATCGGTGGGCGCGGCCGGCTGACCCCTGACCCGCCCGGGTCAGGGGCGCCACGGGCGTGTGGCACAATGGCTAGCTGTACTCGACAGTCGCACAGGACCCCTCTCTCCTCCGGCTGACGCGTCCATCGGGCACCCGAGTACCGCAACCCCACGTGGCATCTCATGTGCCCAACCACGTCAAGACCAGGAGACACCACTCCAGTGGCAGTCAAGATCAAGCTCAAGCGCCTCGGCAAGATTCGCCAGCCGCACTACCGCATCGTCGTCGCCGACTCCCGCACCCGCCGGGACGGTCGTGCGATCGAGGAGATCGGTCTGTACCACCCGACGTACAACCCGTCGAAGATCGAGGTCGACTCGGACCGCGCGCAGTACTGGCTGTCCGTCGGCGCCCAGCCGACCGAGCCGGTCCTCGCCATCCTGAAGCTCACCGGCGACTGGCAGAAGCACAAGGGCCTCCCGGCCCCGGCGCCGCTGCTGCAGCCGGCGACGAAGGAGGACAAGCGCGCCTCCTTCGACGCGTTCGCCAAGACCCTCGAGGGCGACGACGCCAAGGGTGAGGCCATCACCCCGAAGGCGAAGAAGGCCGACAAGAAGGCGGACGAGGCCGAGGCCGCGTCCACCGAGTCGACCGAGGCCTGAGCATGCTCGAGGAGGCTCTCGAGCACCTCGTGAAGGGCATCGTCGACAACCCCGACGATGTGCAGGTCGCCTCGCGCAACCTGCGCCGTGGCCGCGTGCTGGAGGTCCGGGTCCACCCCGACGACCTCGGCAAGGTGATCGGCCGCAACGGCCGCACCGCGCGTGCGCTGCGTACCGTCGTGGGCGCCATCGGCGGCCGTGGCATCCGTGTCGACCTCGTCGACGTGGACCAGGTCCGCTGAAGCAAGTTGGACACACCGGCACGGGCCGGGGAGGGCCTTCGGGTCCACCCCGGCCCGTCGTCGTCGGACAGGAGAGAATGAAGTCGTGCAGCTGGTAGTCGCGCGGGTCGGCCGCGCCCACGGCATCAAGGGCGAGGTCACCGTCGAGGTACGGACGGACGAGCCCGAGCTGAGGCTCAGCCCCGGAGCGGTCCTGCTCACCGATCCCGCCTCCGCGGGACCCCTGACCATCGAGACCGGCCGCGTCCACAGCGGTCGCCTGCTCGTCCGCTTCGAGGGCGTACGCGACCGGAACGGCGCCGAGGCCCTGCGCAACACCCTGCTCATCGCCGACGTCGACCCCGACGAGCGGCCCGAGGAGGACGACGAGTACTACGACCACCAGCTCATGGACCTGGACGTCGTCCTCGCCGACGGCACCGAGATCGGCCGGATCACCGAGATCTCCCATCTGCCGTCCCAGGACCTCTTCATCGTCGAGCGGCCCGACGGCACCGAGCTGATGATCCCCTTCGTCGAGGAGATCGTCACCGAGATCGACCTGGAGCTGCAGCGGGCCGTCATCGCGCCCCCGCCCGGGCTGATCGACGACCGTGCCGAGATCGCCTCCTCCCGCGAGGAAGAGTCCTGATGCGGCTCGACGTCGTCACGATCTTCCCCGAGTACCTGGAGCCGCTGAACGTCTCCCTGGTCGGCAAGGCACGCGCGCGTGGGCAGCTCGATGTCCACGTCCACGACCTGCGGGAGTGGACCTACGACCGGCACAACACGGTCGACGACACCCCCTACGGCGGCGGCCCCGGCATGGTCATGAAGACCGAGCCCTGGGGCGACGCCCTGGACCAGATCCTCGCCGACGGCTTCGAGGCCGGCGCGCACGGACCCGTCCTGGTCGTCCCCACGCCCAGCGGGCGCCCGTTCACCCAGGAGCTCGCCGTGGAGCTCTCCGAGCGTCCCTGGCTGATCTTCACGCCGGCCCGCTACGAGGGCATCGACCGGCGGGTCATGGACGAGTACGCGACCCGGATGCCCGTCTACGAGGTCTCCATCGGCGACTACGTCCTGGCCGGTGGGGAGGCCGCCGTCCTGGTCGTCACCGAGGCCGTGGCGCGGCTGCTGCCCGGCGTCCTCGGCAACGCCGAGTCGCACCGGGACGACTCCTTCGCCCCCGGCGCCATGGCCAACCTCCTCGAAGGCCCCGTCTACACCAAGCCCCCCGAGTGGCGGGGCCGCGCCATCCCCGACGTACTCCTCAGCGGGCACCACGGGAAGATCGCCCGCTGGCGCCGCGACGAGGCGTTCCGGCGGACGGTGGCGAACCGGCCCGACCTGATCGAGCGCTGCGACCCCTCCGCCTTCGACAAGAAGGACCGGGAGATGCTCTCCCTGCTGGGCTGGGCCCCGGAGCCCGGCGGCCGATTTTGGCGCAGGGCCGACGCCGTGGAAGAATAGACCGCTGCTGTGTGTCCGACGAGCGCCCCTGCCACAGGGGGACGACGCCCGCCCGGTACGCACGGCGCTTCACCGTCTTCTTCGAACGTTCCGCTGATGACCTGTGGCATCAGCGAGGAAAGAGACCACCATGGCCTCCCTGCTCGACTCGGTCAACGCGGCTTCGCTCCGCTCCGACCTCCCCGCCTTCCGTCCCGGCGACACCGTGAACGTCCACGTGCGCGTCATCGAGGGCAACCGCTCCCGTATCCAGCAGTTCAAGGGTGTCGTCATCCGCCGCCAGGGTTCGGGCGTCAGCGAGACCTTCACGGTCCGCAAGGTCTCGTTCTCCGTCGGCGTCGAGCGCACCTTCCCGGTGAACAGCCCGATCTTCGAGAAGATCGAGCTCGTCAGCCGCGGTGACGTCCGTCGCGCCAAGCTCTACTACCTGCGTGAGCTGCGCGGCAAGGCTGCCAAGATCAAGGAGAAGCGCGACAACTGAGCTCCGGCTCACCGTTCGCGCGGGGCTTCGGAGCACTGACTCACAGGGTGGCCGGATAGGCTCTGCCCTCGATGGACACCGAAGCACAGCACACGGAGCGCGACCGCTCCTCCGAGACGGAGGAGCGGTCGCGCTCCGCGCGTATATCCGGGCCGGGTCGGTCCAGATGGTCCTGGCGCCGTACGGGGGTCCTCGGCGGCGCCTGTGTTCTCTTCCTGCTGCTCCTCGGTCACTTCGTGCTGCAGCCCTTCCTGATCCCCAGCCGCTCCATGGAGCCGACGCTCCAGGTCGGGGACCGGATCCTGGTGAACAAGCTGGCGTACCGGTTCGGCGACCAGCCCCGCCGCGGGGACGTCGTCGTCTTCGACGGCACCGGATCGTTCCTCCAGGAGGTGCCCGAGGAGAACCCGGTCACCGGGCTCCTGCACGGCACCGCCGCGGCCCTCGGCCTCGCCGAGCCCGCCGAGACCGACTTCGTGAAACGGGTCGTCGGCGTCGGCGGCGACCGCGTCGTCTGCTGCGACGCGAACGGCCGGCTCACCGTCAACGGCACTCCCGTCGAGGAGTGGTACGTCCAACTGGGCGACGCGCCGTCTAAGGTCCCCTTCGACATCGTCGTACCGCAGGGCACTCTGTGGGTGATGGGCGACCACCGCAGTCAGTCGAGCGACTCCCGCGACCACCTCGGTCAGCCGGGCGGCGGCATGGTGCCCGTCGAGCAGGTGATCGGCCGCGCCGACTGGATCGGCTGGCCCTTCGGCCGCTGGTCCGGTGTGCCGGAGACCGGCGCCTTCGACGGCGTACCCGCTCCCGCGGCAGGCGGTCATGGGTAACCGCGGCAGGGCGGCCGGGCACCGCGCCGACACCCCGCTGCCCACCGGCACGCGGCCCACGGAGAGCGGCCGTCCGATGCCCGGGCGGGCGGAGCGTCGCAGGCTCGCCCGCAAGGTCAAGCGCCGGCGGCAGCGCTCGGCCGTCAAGGAGATCCCGCTCCTCGTCATGGTCGCGGTGCTCATCGCGCTCGTCCTGAAGACCTTCCTGGTCCAGGCGTTCGTCATCCCGTCCGGCTCGATGGAACAGACGATCCGGATCGACGACCGCGTCGTGGTCGACAAGCTCACCCCCTGGTTCGGCTCCACTCCGCAGCGCGGTGACGTCGTCGTCTTCAAGGACCCCGGCAACTGGCTCCAGGACGCCGGGCCGCCCGCCGAGGACCCGGTCGGCGTCAAGCAGGTCAAGCAGGCCCTGACGTTCATCGGACTGCTGCCGTCGGCCGACGAGCAGGACCTGATCAAGCGCGTGGTGGCCGTCGGCGGGGACACCGTCGCCTGCTGCGACAAGGACGGGCGGGTCACGGTCAACGGCGTACCGCTCGACGAGCCGTACCTGCACCCGGGAAACGAACCCTCGAAGATCAAGTTCAAGGTGACGGTGCCCCAGGGCCGGATCTTCGTGTTGGGCGACCACCGCTCGGACTCCGCCGACTCGCGCTTCCACCTGGAGGAGAAGGACCAGGGGACGATCTCCGTCGACGACGTCGTCGGCCGTGCGGTGGGCATCGTCTGGCCGGTGAGCCACTGGCGGCGCCTGGAGGAGCCGGACACGTTTGCGGCCGTACCGGACGGTCGTTCGGGAGCTGTGTCCGCCGGCGGTGTGTCGCATAGTGTGTCTTCGCGGAATCTGAACGGAATGCCCTGGCTCCCGACCCCTGCGGAACTCCCGCTCGTTATGGGAGTGGTGGGCCTGTCCCTGTTCTGGGGCGGGCATTTGCACGGACTGAGGAGTGGATGTGGGGGATGTGGCCGTCGGCGCACGATCCGGACACGACGATCCCGAGGAGAGGCCCGACCGCCTCGCCGAGTCGTCGGTGGCCATGAGGGATGACTCCGGTGGCCGGTCGGACGCCGACCCCGCGGACGGCGCGGCCGACGCCGAGGGCACCGGACAGGGCGGCGAGGACGGGGAGAGCGACGACGCTCCCAGGCAGCCGCGTTCCTTCTGGAAGGAACTGCCGCTGCTGATCGGTATCGCGCTGCTGCTCGCGCTGCTGATCAAGACCTTCCTGGTGCAGGCGTTCTCGATCCCCTCGGACTCGATGATGAACACGCTGCAGCGTGGCGACCGGGTCCTGGTGGACAAGCTGACCCCGTGGTTCGGCTCCGAGCCGGAGCGCGGCGAGGTCGTCGTCTTCCACGACCCGGGCGGCTGGCTGGAGGGCGAGCCCACCCCCGACCCGAACGTGCTCCAGGAGTTCCTTTCCTTCATCGGCCTGATGCCGTCCGCCGAGGAGAAGGACCTGATCAAGCGGGTCATCGCGGTGGGGGGCGACACGGTCTCCTGCAAGGAGGGCGGCAAGGTCATCCTCAACGGCAAGGCGCTGGAGGAGACCGCGTACACCTACCCCGGCTCCTCGCCCTGCGGTGACAAGCCCTTCGGGCCGATCACCATCCCCAAGGACAGCATCTGGGTGATGGGCGACAACCGGCAGAACTCGCTGGACTCCCGCTACCACCAGAACCTCGCCGGCGGCGGCACCGTCCCGAACGACCAGGTCGTCGGCCGCGCCGTCTTCGTGGCCTGGCCGGTCACCCGCTGGTCGACGCTGCCCGTGCCGGAGACCTTCGACCAGCCGGGGCTCAGCCAGGCGCTGGCCGTCGCCCCCGGCGCGGCCGGTCTGGCCGGTGCGCTGCCGCTGGTGCTGTGGCGCCGGAAGAGGCTCACCGCTCGGCATACCGCCGAGTAGGGGCGCCCGGGTAGGGTGCCGTCCCAGATCGTCGAACCGACCTTCGAGGTGGGGAGCGCTGGGATGAGCGGAAACATACGTACGGAAGGCGGCCGCGGCCGCCTCGGCAGTGTGCTGTCGGGGCTGGTCGTGGCCGTCGGCTGTGTGCTCTTCCTCGGCGGCTTCGCCTGGGGAGCCGTGGTCTACCAGCCGTACAGCGTGCCCAGCGACTCGATGACGCCGGCCCTGGCCGTCGGGTCGAAGGTCCTCGCGCAGCGGATCGACGGCGACGAGGTACGGCGCGGCGACATCGTGATCTTCAACGACCCGCTCTGGGGCGATGTGCCCATGGTCAAGCGGGTCGTCGGCGTCGGCGGCGACACCGTCGCCTGCTGCGACAAGGACGGGCGGCTCACGGTCGACGGCAAGGCCATCGAGGAGCCGTACACCAGGGCGGGCGCCCCCGCCTCGGGGCAGAAGTTCTCCGCGGCCGTGCCGGAGGGGAAGCTCTTCCTGCTCGGCGACGAGCGCCACAACTCCCTCGACTCCAGGACCCACCTGGAGGAGGCCGGTCACGGCTCGGTGCCGAGCTCCGCGGTGACCGCGCGGGTGGATGCCGTCGCCTGGCCCGGGACGGAGCTCGTGGAGCGTCCCACCGCCTTCGCGGCGCTGCCGGGCGGGGTCTCGGAGCGCGGCCCGGTCGAGCCGCTCTTCTACGCGATCCTCGGCGGGTGTGTACTGATCCTTGCCGGGGCCGCGTACGGCCCGGTGGCGCGGCTGGTGGGCGGACGGTCCGCAGGCCGCCAGGGAGACCGGTCGGCGGGCAGGGAGACGGTGGACGCGTGACGGGTGGAGGCGGAGCCCACGTGACGAGTGGAGACGGTGGCCGCGTGGCGGGTACGGAGGGTCCGGCCCGTGGACCGGACCGGCTCGGGCTCGGCGGGCGGGAGCTGCGCCGGGTGGCGCGGGTCGTTCTGCTCGACCCCGACGACCGCATCCTCCTCATGCACGGGTACGAGCCGGACGACCCGGCCCAGACCTGGTGGTTCACGCCCGGTGGCGGTCTGGAGGGCGACGAGACCCGGGAGGAGGCGGTGCTGCGCGAGCTGGCCGAGGAGACCGGGATCACGGACGTCGAGCTGGGGCCGGTCCTCTGGCAGCGACTCTGCTCGTTCCCGTTCGACGGGCGGCGCTGGGACCAGGACGAGTGGTACTACCTGGCACGAACCAGGCAGACCGTGATGGCCCCCGGCGGCCTCACCGAACTGGAGCAGCGCAGTGTCTCCGGGCTGAGGTGGTGGACCTCCGCCGAACTGTCGGCGGCGCGTGAGACGGTGTACCCGACCAGACTCGCCGAGCTGCTGCACAGGCTGCTCGACGAGGGACCGCCGAGTTCACCGGTGGTGCTCGCCCCGGAAATCGCTTAACGGTACGAGCGGCTGGCGCACAATAGGTGGACGCACGGCTGAAGGGGAACATGCCATGAGCGCCGAGGACCTCGAGAAGTACGAGACCGAGATGGAGCTGAAGCTCTACCGGGAGTACCGCGATGTCGTCGGGCTGTTCAAATACGTGATCGAGACCGAGCGTCGCTTCTACCTCACCAACGACTACGAGATGCAGGTGCACTCGGTCCAGGGAGAGGTGTTCTTCGAGGTGTCCATGGCCGACGCCTGGGTCTGGGACATGTACCGGCCGGCCAGGTTCGTCAAGCAGGTTCGCGTCCTCACGTTCAAGGACGTGAACATCGAGGAGCTCAACAAGAGCGACCTGGAGCTTCCCGGCAGCTGATGCCGCGGTCCGGTGTGATTCACCCGGACGAGTGACGAGGTTTTCCACCGGCGCTCGGCCGTCCACCGGCCCGCACACGGAACGTCGCGAGGCGTCACAGTCGGTGCCGGAGGTGGTACCGATGAACGCACCGAGCGCATCGAACACGACGAACGGTACGACGAGCACGTCAGGCACGACAGGCACGACGAGTACGACTGGTACGCCGAGCACGACTGGTACGCCGAGCACGACGAGCACGTCAGGCACGACGAGTACGCCGAGCGGGCCGGGGGCATCGGGCCCCGCGAACCCGAGGAGCGCCCTCGGGCGGTACGGCGAGCAGCTCGCGGTCCGCAGGCTGACCGAGGCCGGGATGAGCATCCTCGCGCGGAACTGGCGCTGCGGACGCACCGGAGAGATCGACATCGTCGCCCGGGACGGGGACACCGTCGTCGTGTGCGAGGTCAAGACCCGGCGGGACGGCGCCTTCGAGCACCCCATGGCCGCCGTCACCCCCGTCAAGGCGGACCGGCTCAAACGACTCGCGGCCTGCTGGCTCGACCGCCACGGCGGACCACCGCCCGACGGGGGCGTCCGCATCGACCTCGTCGGTGTCGTCCTGCCCCGACGGGGTGCCCCGGTCGTCACCCACGCCCAGGGAGTGGCGTGATGGGATTCGCCCGCACCTGTTCCGTCGCCCTCGTCGGGGTCGAAGGGGTCGTCGTCGAGGTCCAGGCCGATCTGGAGGCCGGAGTCGCCGCCTTCACCCTCGTCGGACTGCCCGACAAGAGCCTCACCGAGAGCCGCGACCGCGTCAGGGCCGCCATCGTCAACTCCGACGCCGAATGGCCCCAGAAGAAGCTCACCGTCGGACTCAGCCCCGCCTCCGTCCCCAAGGGCGGTTCCGGTTTCGATCTCGCCGTCGCGGCAGCAGTGCTCGGCGCCGCCGAGCGGATCGACCCCCGGGGCATCGCCGACCTGGTCCTCATCGGCGAACTCGGCCTCGACGGCCGCGTCCGGCCCGTACGGGGTGTCCTGCCCGCCGTCCTCGCCGCCGCCGAAGCCGGCTACCGGCAGGTCGTCGTCCCCGAACAGACGGCCGGCGAAGCCGCGCTCGTCCCCGGGGTCTCCGTCCTCGGCGTCCGCAGCCTGCGCCAGCTCATCGCCGTCCTCTCCGACGAACCCGTCCCCGAAGAGGAACCCGCGGAGGAGGGGCGCCCCGACGCCATGCTCGCCGGACTCCTGGTCCCCGGCGCCGGTGTGGGCACCGGCCTCGCCGCCGACCCGCTCGACGGACCCGACCTCGCCGACGTCGCCGGCCAGCACGGCGCTCGCCGCGCCCTGGAGGTCGCCGCCGCGGGCAGCCATCACCTGCTGCTCTCCGGTCCGCCCGGCGCCGGCAAGACCATGCTCGCCGAACGGCTCCCCGGCATCCTGCCGCCCCTCACGCGCCAGGAGTCCCTGGAAGTCACCGCCGTCCACTCCGTCGCCGGCATCCTCCCGCCCGGCGAACCGCTCGTACGGCGAGCCCCCTACTGCGCGCCCCACCACTCCGCGACCATGCAGTCCCTCGTCGGCGGCGGCAACGGACTCCCGCGCCCCGGCGCCGTCTCCCTCGCCCATCGCGGAGTGCTCTTTCTGGACGAGGCGCCGGAGTTCTCCGGGAAGGCGCTCGACGCCCTGCGGCAGCCCCTCGAATCCGGGCACGTCGTCGTCGCCCGCGCCGCCGGGGTCGTCCGGCTCCCCGCCCGCTTCCTGCTCGCACTCGCCGCCAACCCCTGCCCCTGCGGACGGCACACCCTGCACGGCGCCGGCTGCGAGTGCCCCGCCTCCCTGATCCGCCGTTACCAGGCCCGGCTCTCCGGTCCGCTCCTCGACCGCATCGACCTCCGGGTCGAAGCCGAACCCGTCACCCGCTCGGACCTTCTCGGCCAGGGCGGACGCGGCGAACCCACCGCCACCGTCGCCGACCGCGTCCGCGAGGCGCGTGCCCGCACCGCCGCCCGGCTCGCCGGCACCCCCTGGACCGTCAACAGCGAGGTGCCGGGTCACGAACTGCGTACCCGCTTCCTGGTCGGCCCCGGAGCCCTCGCCGCGGCGGAGCGGGACATCGAGCGCGGACTGCTCACCGCCCGTGGCCTCGACCGGGTCCTGCGCGTCGCCTGGACCGTCGCGGACCTCGCGGGCCACGACCGGCCCGATGCCCAGGACGTCGACCTGGCCCTCGAACTGCGTACCGGCATCGCCCGGGGCGTAGCGGTGGGGGCGGGGGGCCGCTCATGACCTCCGACGCCGAACGCCTCGCCCGCGCCGCCCTCACCCGTGTCGTCGAGCCCGGTGACACCCACGCCGGCCGGTGGCTGCGGGAGTACGGGGCCCCGGGGCTCCTGGAGCGGCTGCGGGACCCGGCGGGGGCCTGGGAGGACGGCCTGTCTCCCGGCACCGGGGAGAAACGGGTCGACGGGTGGCGGCGCCGGGCCGCGGGCGTGGAACCGCGGCGGGACCTGGACACCGCCGAGGCGCACGGCGGTCGGCTCGTCGTTCCCGGCGACGCGGAGTGGCCCCGCCAGCTCGACGACCTCGGCGACGCCCGGCCCGTCGGGCTCTGGATCCGGGGCCCCGCCGACCTGAGGGCGTGGGCGCTGCGTTCCGTCGCCGTCGTCGGCGCCCGTGCCTGCACCCCCTACGGCGCCCACATGGCCACCACGCTCGCCTCCGGACTCGCCGAACAGGGCTGGGTCGTCGTCTCCGGCGCCGCCTTCGGTGTCGACGGCGCGGCCCACAGGGGAGCGCTCGCCGCACAGGGCGCCACCGTCGCCGTCCTCGCCTGCGGCGTCGACGTCCCCTATCCCCGCGGCCATGCAGGACTCATCGGACGCATCGCCGAACAGGGACTCGTCATCGGCGAATTGCCACCCGGCAGTCACCCCACACCCAGCAGATTCATCCTCCGCAACCGGGTCATCGCCGCCCTGACCCGTGGCACCGTCGTCGTCGAGGCCGAGTACCGCAGCGGCTCTCTCGTCACCGCCCGCTCGGCAGCACGGCTCGGTCGCCACACCATGGGCGTGCCCGGAGCCGTCACCAGCGGTCTCTCCGCGGGCGTCCACGAACTCCTGCGCGGCGAGGCCACCCTCGTCACCGACGCCGCCGAAGTGATCGAACTGGTCGGGGACATGGGTCAACTCGCCCCGGCGCGGCGCGGACCCGTCCTGCCGAGGGACCTCCTCGGCCCCGATGCGGCCCGCGTTCTCGAAGCCATGCCCGCGGGCCGCCCCGCGCCCGTGAGCACGATCGGCGACCGGGCCGGCTCGTCCACCGACGACACCCTGGCCCGACTCTACGAACTGCACTCCCTGGGGTTCGTCGAACGGCAAGGAGATGACTGGCGGTTGACGAACACCCCCACGGAAGGGGCGAATGTGCGGCGAGGCGGTACTTGACCCGGAGCATTCGGGTGAAATGGTGATGGTGATGAACCAGCCAGTTCTCCAGGTCGCACCCCGGCGGCCGAAGCGCGCCTCCGTCCGGGTTCGAAAGCGTGGCCGAGGACGGCCACCCGGAGCGGTGCGATCCGCAGAGGTTCGCACACCGCGACGGTCCAGTCACGCTACGCTCACCAGGATTCCCTGCCGGACACCCAGACCGACCAACCCGCCAGCAGAACGGCTCAAGGCAACGCATGCCCCAGCACACCTCCGGGTCTGACCGCGCTGCGGTGCCCCCAGCAGCCCGGGGCACCGTGCGACCTCCCGCACCGACATCGCTCGACGAGCTGTGGCGGTCGTACAAGGACACGGGCGACGAGCGGCTGCGGGAACAGCTGATCCTGCACTACTCGCCGCTGGTCAAGTACGTCGCGGGCCGCGTCAGCGTGGGGCTGCCCTCCAACGTGGAACAGGCCGACTTCGTCTCCTCCGGAGTCTTCGGGCTGATCGACGCGATCGAGAAGTTCGACGTCGAGCGGTCGATCAAGTTCGAGACCTACGCGATCACCCGCATCCGCGGCGCGATGATCGACGAGCTCCGCGCCCTGGACTGGATCCCGCGCTCCGTCCGGCAGAAGGCGCGCAACGTCGAGCGGGCCTACGCCACCCTCGAGGCCAAGCTCCGCCGGACCCCGACCGAGAGCGAGGTCGCGGCCGAGATGGACATCGGCCTGGAGGAACTGCACGCGGTTTTCAGCCAGTTGTCCCTGGCGAACGTCGTCGCCCTGGAGGAGCTGCTCCACGCGGGCGGCGAGGGCGGCGACCGGCTGTCGCTGATGGACACCCTGGAGGACACCGCGGCCGACAACCCGGTCGAGGTCGCCGAGGACCGCGAGCTGCGCAGGCTCCTCGCCCGGGCCATCAACACCCTCCCCGAGCGGGAGAAGACCGTCGTCACGCTCTACTACTACGAGGGCCTCACGCTCGCCGAGATCGGCCAGGTCCTCGGCGTCACCGAGAGCCGTGTCAGCCAGATCCACACCAAGTCCGTCCTGCAGCTGCGGGCCAAGCTGGCCGATGTAGGACGCTGACCGCGCGCGGCCGGTCGTATGGTGGAGCCGTGCCCAGGATTCGAGCGGCCTCCGTGGCCGAGCACCGGACGATGCAGCGCGGCGCCCTGCTGGACGCCGCGCGTTCCCTGCTGTCCGAGGGAGGTACGGAGGCGCTGACCTTCCCCGCCCTCGCCGAGCGCACGGGCCTCGCCCGCTCCTCGGTGTACGAGTACTTCCGCTCCCGCGCGGCCGTGGTCGAGGAGCTGTGCGCCGTCGACTTCCCCGTCTGGGCGGCCGAGGTCGAGACGGCGATGGCGGCGGCCGACACCGCCGAGGGCAAGGTGGAGGCGTACGTACGCACGCAGCTGCAGCTCGTGGGCGACCGGCGCCACCGCGCGGTCGTCGCCATCTCCGCCAGCGAGCTCGACGACGGTGCCCGCGAGAAGATCCGCGCCGCCCACGGCGGGCTCGTGGCCATGATCGTCGAAGCCCTCGCCGACCTGGGCCAGGCCCAGCCCCGCCTGGGCGCGATGCTCCTCCAGGGCATCGTGGACGCGGCGGTGCGCCGTATCGAACTGGGCGCGGCCGAGGACCCGGACACCATCGCGGAGGCCGCGGTCTCCATGGCCCTCCGCGGCGCCACCGGCTGACCGGGCCGTGACGGACCGGACCCCGGAGCACGCCCCGATGGCCCACGCCTCGATCACCTTCGTGCGCCGCGTCGACGGCCTGCGCCATCTCTTCGCGAGGGACGGCGAGCAGCACGGCCGCCCGGTGTACCGCCGCACGGACGGCCAGGTGCGGTGCCTCTGGACGCCCGGCCTCGGCTGGCACTGCGAGATCGCCGACGGCCTCGTCACCGCCCACCCCGTCGACGGCACCGGCGACGAGCCCGGACCTCCGGCGACCGTGTGGCGCAGCTTCAAGGGCGACCGTTCCTACCTCTACGACCTCGTGCCCTCCGGGAACGGTGGCTGATCCGTCACCGGAAGCAGTCTCGACGGGGCCCGGTGCAGGAGCAGCAGGGGGTTCAGGTAGGTGTCCCCGCGCAGCAGGCCCCAGTGCAGACAGGACTCCGGGCAGTGGGGGTTCCC
This sequence comes from Streptomyces sp. NPDC013317, assembly GCF_055563155.1. Lineage (NCBI taxonomy): Bacteria > Bacillati > Actinomycetota > Actinomycetes > Kitasatosporales > Streptomycetaceae > Streptomyces > Streptomyces sp. NPDC013317. Next base: position 105,355 of record NZ_JBVHDX010000002.1, on the reverse strand, counting down.
GGGCGGCGCGGGCGCGAGCGTGGCGACCGGGTCGCCGCGGGTGACGGCGGTGCCGGCGGTGACGCGCGGTTCCACCGGTTCGTACGTCGTGCGCAACGGCGGCTCCCCGGTGCCCGGCACGGTGATGGTGAGGGCCCCGCGGCCGGCCACCCGGCCCGCGAACGTGACGACGCCCGATGCCGCCGCGCGGACCGGGGTGCCCACCGGTGCGGCCAGGTCGACTCCGCGGTGCCCGGCCGCGTACGGGCCGGCCGGTGGTTCCCAGCCACGGAGGAGCTCCGGGCGCGGCGGTCCCAGGGGCCAGGTCAGCGCCAGGGCCAGAAGAAGGTGCGTCATGAGGTGCATGGGGACACCGTCCCGCAGCCGCCCGATTCGCGATGATCATGGTTGATATCTGTGGATTACCGGCCGGTTGTGGACAGCGCCGTCACCCGGCACCCCCGGGGTCCCGTACACTTCCTATGGCGATCCGGGTCACCGGGTCGACTTCGCACGCCCCGCCACTCAGCCCTCACCGGTCGTGGCAGCGCCTTTCGGTCCCTCGCGGCACGGCGCGCCGGGGTGTCAGGACATAACCGAGAAACACAAGGAGATACGGCCATGGCCGTCGTCACGATGCGGGAGCTGCTGGAGAGCGGCGTCCACTTCGGTCACCAGACCCGTCGCTGGAACCCGAAGATGAAGCGCTTCATCTTCACCGAGCGCAACGGCATCTACATCATCGACCTGCTCCAGTCGCTGTCGTACATCGACCGCGCCTACGAGTTCGTCAAGGAGACCGTCGCCCACGGCGGCTCCATCATGTTCGTCGGTACGAAGAAGCAGGCCCAGGAGGCCATCGCCGAGCAGGCGACGCGTGTCGGCATGCCCTACGTCAACCAGCGTTGGCTCGGTGGCATGCTCACCAACTTCTCCACCGTCTACAAGCGTCTGCAGCGCCTCAAGGAGCTCGAGCAGATCGACTTCGAGGATGTGGCCGCGTCCGGCCTCACCAAGAAGGAGCTCCTGGTCCTCTCCCGCGAGAAGGCCAAGCTGGAGAAGACCCTCGGTGGTATCCGCGAGATGCAGAAGGTGCCGAGCGCCGTCTGGATCGTCGACACCAAGAAGGAGCACATCGCCGTCGGTGAGGCGCGCAAGCTCCACATCCCGGTCGTCGCGATCCTCGACACCAACTGTGACCCCGACGAGGTCGACTACAAGATCCCGGGCAACGACGACGCGATCCGCTCCGTCACCCTGCTCACCCGCGTGATCGCCGACGCCGTCGCCGAGGGCCTCATCGCCCGCTCCGGCGCCGCGACCGGCGACTCGAAGCCGGGCGAGAAGGCCGCCGGCGAGCCGCTCGCCGAGTGGGAGCGCGACCTGCTCGAGGGTGAGAAGAAGGCTGACGAGGCCGAGGCTCCGGCCGCCGCCGAGGCCGAGAAGACCGAGGCTCCGGCCGCCGAGGCCGCCCCGGCCGCCGAGGCTGCCGACGCTCCGGCCGCCGAGGCCGAGCAGGCCTGACCCACGACCTGGCCTTCACAGGCCAGGTCCGGTTGGTTGTATCGGATGTCGACGGCGGGGGCGCGCGTTGCCCCCGCCGTCCACCCGTAGATCTTTCAGACTTCGAGAGAGAAACTCAGACTCATGGCGAACTACACCGCCGCTGACGTCAAGAAGCTCCGTGAGCTCACCGGCGCCGGCATGATGGACTGCAAGAAGGCTCTGGACGAGGCCGACGGCAACGTCGACAAGGCCGTCGAGGCCCTGCGCATCAAGGGCCAGAAGGGCGTCGCCAAGCGCGAGGGCCGCTCTGCCGAGAACGGCGCCGTCGTCTCCCTCATCGCCGACGACAACACCTCCGGTGTCCTCGTCGAGCTGAAGTGCGAGACGGACTTCGTCGCCAAGGGTGACAAGTTCCAGGCCGTCGCCAACGCGCTCGCCGCCCACGTCGCCGCCACCTCCCCGGCCGACCTCGAGGCGCTGCTCGCCTCCGAGATCGAGCCCGGCAAGACGGTCCAGGCGTACGTCGACGAGGCCAACGCCAACCTGGGCGAGAAGATCGTTCTCGACCGCTTCGCGCAGTTCGCCGACGGCTTCGTCTCGGCCTACATGCACCGCACCATGCCCGACCTGCCCCCGCAGATCGGTGTTCTCGTCGAGTTCGACAAGGAGAACGCCGAGGTCGCCAAGGGCGTCGCGCAGCACATCGCCGCCTTCGCGCCGAAGTACCTCACCCGTGAGGACGTCCCGGCCGAGGTCGTCGAGACCGAGCGTCGCGTCGCCGAGGAGACCACCCGCGCCGAGGGCAAGCCCGAGGCCGCGCTCCCGAAGATCGTCGAGGGTCGCGTCAACGGCTTCTTCAAGGACGCCACGCTGCTCGGCCAGCCGTACGCGCTGGACAACAAGAAGTCCGTCCAGCAGATCCTGGACGAGGCCGGTGTCACCCTGAAGCGCTTCTCGCGCATCAAGGTCGGCATCTGAGTCCGTACGCGACGGACACCGGGCCCGGGTAGGGTCTGAAGCAGTCGCCCACGCTCGCGTAGGACGACCGCAGTTCTGACGAGGAGGCCATTGCCGTACGGGAAACCGCAAGGACCCACCGGCAATGGCCTTCGTCGTATGTGCACGAGGAGATCTCCATGAACCAGAGCGCCGTACAGGGCGACGACAACCACGGCAAAAAGGCCGGCCGCTTCATGCTGAAGCTGTCCGGTGAGGCATTCGCCGGAGGCGGCGGTCTCGGCGTCGACCCCGACGTCGTGCACAAGATCGCCCGCGAGATCGCCGCCGTCGTACGCGACGGAGCGGAGATCGCGGTCGTGATCGGCGGCGGCAACTTCTTCCGCGGCGCCGAGCTGCAGGTGCGCGGCATGGACCGGGCCCGCTCCGACTACATGGGCATGCTCGGCACCGTCATGAACTGCCTCGCCCTCCAGGACTTCCTGGAGAAGGAGGGCATCGACTCCCGCGTCCAGACCGCCATCACCATGGGTCAGGTCGCGGAGCCGTACATCCCGCTGCGGGCCGTGCGCCACCTGGAGAAGGGCCGTGTGGTCATCTTCGGCGCCGGCATGGGCATGCCGTACTTCTCCACCGACACCACGGCCGCCCAGCGTGCCCTGGAGATCGACGCCGAGGCCCTGCTCATGGGCAAGAACGGCGTCGACGGGGTCTACGACTCCGACCCGAAGAAGAACCCGGACGCGGTGAAGTACGACGCGCTGGAGTACGGAGAGGTCATCTCCCGCGACCTCAAGGTCGCCGACGCCACCGCCATCACGCTGTGCCGCGACAACAAGCTGCCGATCCTCGTCTTCGAACTGCTCGCCGAGGGCAATATCGCTCGCGCGGTGAAGGGTGAGAAGATCGGCACTCTCGTGAACGACCAGGGCACCCGGGCCTGAGCCTCGGCTCGAACCGGGTACCTCCCCGCCTGGGGATGGACAGGGCCCTGCCGGTCGTACACCGTGCAGGACAAGACGCGACGACACGCAGGAGCAAGTGGTGATCGAAGAGACCCTCCTCGAGGCCGAGGAGAAGATGGAGAAGGCCGTCGTGGTCGCCAAGGAGGACTTCGCCGCGATCCGCACCGGGCGTGCGCACCCGGCGATGTTCAACAAGATCGTGGCGGACTACTACGGTGCGATCACGCCGATCAATCAGCTGGCGTCGTTCTCGGTTCCCGAGCCGCGCATGGCGGTCGTGACCCCGTTCGACAAGAGCGCGCTGCGCAACATCGAGCAGGCGATCCGTGACTCGGACCTCGGCGTCAACCCGAGCAACGACGGCAACATCATCCGTGTGGTGTTCCCGGAGCTGACCGAGGAGCGCCGCCGGGAGTACATCAAGGTCGCCAAGGGCAAGGCCGAGGACTCCAAGATCTCCATCCGCTCCGTCCGCCGCAAGGCGAAGGAGACCATCGACAAGCTGGTCAAGGACGGCGAGGTCGGCGAGGACGAGGGCCGCCGCGGCGAGAAGGAGCTCGACGACACCACCGCGAAGTACGTCGCGCAGGTGGACGAGCTGCTCAAGCACAAGGAAGCCGAGCTGCTCGAGGTCTGATGAACGACTCTTCCTGGGGGGCCCCGGCCGGTTCCGGCTACTGGGGGCCCGACCAGGGGCCTGCCCCGGCGGGTCCCGCATACGATGGGCTGCAGGCGGCGCAGACTCGGCCCATGCCCATCGTGCCCGACGTCCCCGCCGGCGATCACCAGGACGACCACGACCGGGGGGCCGCTCAGCCGAGCGGTCCCCTGTTCCGTGACGAGACGCCGAACGAGCACCCGCAGGAGCCCATGTCCAGCCCGTCCCAGCCCGCTGCCCCGCAGAAGAAGAGCGCGGGGCGCGATCTGGGCGCTGCCATAGGGGTCGGTGTCGGTCTGGGCGCCGTCATCATCGCGTCCCTGTTCATCTGGAAGGCCGCGTTCGTCGGCGTCATAGCGGTCGCCGTCGTGGTCGGTCTGTGGGAGCTCACCTCCCGTCTCCAGGAGCGCAAGGGCATCAAGGCGCCGCTCGTCCCGCTGGCGGTCGGCGGTGCGGCGATGGTCGTGGCCGGTTACGTCCGCGGCGCCGAGGGGGCCTGGGTCGCCATGGCCCTGACGGCGCTCGCGGTGCTCGTGTGGCGGATGACGGAACGGCCCGAGGGCTATCTGAAAGACGTCACGGCGGGCGTCTTCGCCGCGTTCTACGTACCGTTCCTCGCGACGTTCGTGGCACTGATGCTCACGGCCGACGACGGCGCGGAGCGGGTGCTCACGTTCCTGCTGCTCACGGTCGTCAGCGACACCGGGGCGTACGCGATCGGCTGGCGTTTCGGCAAGCACAAGCTGGCCCCGCGGATCAGCCCCGGCAAGACCCGCGAGGGCCTGGTCGGAGCGGTCACGTTCGCGATGGCGGCGGGTGCGCTGTGCATGGAGTTCCTGGTCGACGGCGGCTCGTGGTGGCAGGGCCTGCTGCTCGGGCTGGCGGTGGCGGCGAGCGCGACGCTCGGTGACCTCGGCGAGTCGATGATCAAGCGAGACCTCGGCATCAAGGACATGGGCACCTTGCTTCCGGGCCACGGCGGCATCATGGACCGCCTGGACTCGCTGCTGCCGACGGCGCCGGTGGTCTGGCTGCTGCTGGTGCTGTTCGTCGGCACGACCTGATCTTCCACGCTCCCTCACGAGGGGCCCGCCGCTCACGAGCGGCGGGCCCCTCGTGCGTCGGCACCGCGGGTACGGCCATGTGGTGGACGCTTGCGGCGGGTCTCGGTTTCCTCGGGGTCGTCGTTGGCACGATGCGGCCATGGCACCCAGGGGAGGAAGTCCGGAAGCTCCGGCGGGGGCGCGTCTCGTCCTGCTGACGCTCGCGGCCGGTCAGTTCCTGATGGCGCTGGACAGCTCCGTCATGAACGTGTCGATCGCGACGGTCGCCGACGACGTGGGCACCACCGTCACCGGGATCCAGGGCGCCATCACGGCCTACACGCTCGTGATGGCGATGTTCATGATCCCCGGGGGCAAGGTCGGGGCGCTGATCGGGCGCAAACGTGCCTTCATGATCGGCTGCGTGATCTACGGCTGTGGCTCGCTGACCACGGCGCTGGCACCGAACCTTCCCGTGCTGCTGGTCGGCTGGTCCTTCCTCGAAGGGATCGGGGCGGCGCTCATCATGCCCGCGATCGTGGCGCTGGTGGCCGGCAACTTCGCCACGGAGCGACGCCCCACGGCGTACGGGATCGTGGCGGCCGCCGGAGCGGTGGCCATCGCCCTCGGGCCGCTCATCGGGGGCGTCGCCACGACGTACTTCTCGTGGCGCTGGGTCTTCGCCGGCGAGGTCCTCGTCGTGCTCGTCATCCTGGTGTTCGCCCGCCGGATCGCCGACGCCGTGGGCGAGGAGCGCTCGCGGATCGACCTCGTCGGAGCCGTACTGTCCTCGCTCGGACTCGGGATCTTCGTCTACGGCGTGCTCCGCTCGGACGAATGGGGCTGGTTCCGGCCCAAGCCGGACGCGCCCTCCTGGCTCGGCGTCTCGATGGTCGTGTGGTCGATGCTGGTGGGCCTGCTCCTGGTCTGGCTCTTCCTCCGCTGGGAGGCGCGGCTCGCCGCGCGCGGCGGGGAGCCGCTCGTCGACCCGGCCATGCTGCGGAACAAGCAGCTCACCGGCGGTCTGACGATGTTCTTCTTCCAGTACCTCGTCCAGATGGGCGTGTTCTTCGTCGTCCCCCTCTACCTCTCCGTCGCCCTGGGGCTGTCCGCGCTGGCGACCGGGGCGCGGATCCTGCCGCTCTCGCTGACGCTGCTGGCGGCGGCCGTCCTGATCCCCCGGTTCCTCCCGGACGTCTCGCCGCGGCGAGTGGTCCGGCTCGGGGTGTTCGCGCTGCTCGCGGGCGCGGTCGCGCTGATGGCGGCACTCGACGCCGACGCGGGCGCGGAGATCGTCACCGTCCCGCTGCTGCTGATCGGGCTCGGCATGGGCGCGCTGGCCTCACAGCTCGGCGCGGTGACCGTGTCAGCCGTGCCCGACAGCCGGAGCGCGGAGGTCGGCGGCGTGCAGAACGCCGTCACGAATCTCGGCGCCTCGATCGGTACGGCCCTCGCCGGGTCGCTCCTGATCGCCGCGCTCACGGGGTCGTTCCTCACGAGCGTCGAGCAGAATCCGGCGATCCCGTCCGACGTCAAGAGCCGGGCCGCCGTGGAACTCCAGAGCGGTGTCCCCTTCCTCTCGGACGCCCAGCTCACGGCGGCGCTCGACGAGGCGGGCACCTCCGAGGCGGTCACCGCGGCAGCCCTGGAGGCGAACGCGGCCGCCCGTCTGGACGGCCTGCGAGCGGCCCTGGCGATCCTCGCCCTGTGCTCGCTCCTCGCTCTGTTCTTCACGCCGCGCATCCCGTCCACCCAGCCGGGCTCTCCACGGACCGGCGGCTGAGCGGGGGCGCCGCGGACCGCCCGGATCTAGCGTGGACGTAAGCCGACGGGCCGCCGAAGGGATCAGACGATGAGCAACGCGATGGACAAGGCCAAGGGCAAGCTCAAGGAGGTCACCGGAAAGATCACCGGAAACGAACGGCTGGAGACCGAGGGCAGGACGGACCAGGCGAAGACCAGGATCCGCGAGACGGTGAAGCACGTCCGCGAGCGGGCAGAGGGCATCAGGGACTCCCTGAAGCGTGACCACTCCTGACGCGCTCGAATCCCCTCCCGCGCCCTCTTGGGTGCGGCTGAGACGCTGTGAGCCTCCGGCTGTGAGGTACTTGCACCCTGCCGCGTTGCATGTTCCTCGCCCCGAACGCCCCGGGGAGCCGGGTGGGTTCGGCCGCTGACACCCGCGGCCAATTCCCCTGAGAGCTAGCTGTTTGGAAGGCTCTCCTTATTCAAGGCGCAGTCAGGAGGTCTTCACCAGCCGGAGCGAGGCGCCGGTCACGCGCCTTCCTGCCGGGCCCATGCCCTGATCGTGTTGGGTGCAACCGCCGTAAGCGCCGTGATCTTCCGAAGGGGCACCTCCATTCGGCGCGCTTCCATGATCAGCGGTCGCAGTTCGGTGTCGATGGCCTCCAATTCGGCGAGCAATCGCATGCGGGTCTGCCCTGCCTCTCGGAGAGCCTCTTCAGCGTCAGCTCGAAGCTGAGACGGTGCTTTCTGCATCATGGCGTTCAGTGTGACACGGCGGTAGAGGGTTGCGCAATCGTGGCCCCAATAATGTTGAAAAGCATGCACTTCGCGGAGCCCTATGGAGCCTCGGTCGCGCCTGCAGCCCGGGGTGGCGCTGAAGGCATGGCAACCGGACTCTGCCGCTGCCAGTCCTCTATCGGTACCGGCCGGACTGGCACCGGCCGAACCCGGGCGACCACGCGGCTCGAATCTGCGCCCCGACCGGCAGAGGGGGTTTCATGAGCTGATGGAACTGGCAGTCTGTTGGGTTCTACAGCTGGCGAAACAGACCGTTCATCTGCCCTGCCGCGCGAGTAGGCGACGAGCCGCAGCTCCGCTTCGCGGCGGGCGCGATACGCGTACTCGCGATGCGTCCGCGAGCAGTAGTCGCGACTCCTTCCGACGCCGGACTGCTGAATCTTGTCGCCGCACCACGCACACAGCTTGTTGCCGTCCGCGTCTCTGGGGGTCTCGCTTTTCATACCACCCGACCGTACGCGACTCTGTGGCATCAGGAACCCTCCACCGGTGGACCGGCTGTCTTGGCGCTTGTCCAGTCCATGCCAGGGGGCGGGGTGCCGTGCAGGGTACGTCGGGTTAGATGATCAGATATCACCAAGCGGGAGGGGAACGGGGAATGGTGCGAGGGACGCCGGGTGAGCGGCGCGCTCATTGCGTGTCGGTGCGGGTCACGGTGAAGGAGCTGGAGCAATGGCACGCAGCGCGGGCCGAGACAGGCCGCAAGGAGCTGGGCGCGTGGGTACGGGCCGTTGTGACCGAGGCCTTGACCGGCCGAAAAGGTGTCCCGGGGGACTTGCCGGTCGTGCCGCTGGTTAACCAAGCTGCTTACGGGCAACTCGTTCAAGCAGCCAACAACCTGAACCAGCTCACCCGTTACACGCACCAAGAGCGAGAGCTCCCGGCCGCGATCCAGGCCGCCGTTGAGGAGATCGGGAGAGCCGCCCTGGCTTTGCGCGGGCTTGGCCCGGACCGCGTCACTGCCGACGACGAGCACCATGACCACGGGACCGACGCGTGATAGCCAAGGTCACGAAGGGGAAGCGGGCCGGAGGAGCGCTGCGGTACGACTTCGGCCCCGGGCACCGTGAGGAGCACAAGGACCCGCGGATCGTGGCCGGGTCGGTCCCAGGAACCCCGCAGCAAGTCGCTCGGATTATCGACCGGCACAACCGCAGACGGGCCGACGTCGCCCGGCCGATCTGGCGCTGCAGCCTGTCGTTACCGGACGAGGACGGCGTACTCACCGACGAGCGCTGGGGTCAGATCGCCGAGCAGTACATCGGAAGGATGTGGGGCCCGGACGTGCCATGGGTGGCCGTACGCCACGGTGACGACCACGTACACCTCACGGTGTCCCGCGTCCGTTGGTCCGGTGAGCTGGCCAGCGACTCGCACGACTACGCGAGGTCGAGGCCGATCGTCCGCGCGCTGGAGGCCGAGCACGGGCTGACCAACGCGGAGGAGCGGTCGAACCGGATCGCGCCGCAGGTGTCTGGACCGGAGAGGGCCGCCGCCCAGCGCCGGGGAGCCGAGCGGCCGGAGCGCGAGCAGCTGCGCGAACTTGTCCGCGCCGCCCGCGACGCATCCGCCGGCGGCGGGCGCCAGGCCTTCGAGGCCGCACTCGAGGAAGCAGGGGTTGGGTACCGGGCCAATGTCGGCAAGGGCGGACGAATGTCCGGCTACAGCTTCAGTCTGCCGGGGTGGACCGACGGTGAGGGCGCCCAGGTGTGGGCAGCCGCGTCGAAGGTCTCGCGCGAGCTCCGGTGGGCGGAGCTGGAGTCGGCCCTCGGAAACTCGGACCCTTCTACGGCGACAGCGCCGGCACCGGCTACAGAGCGAGCCCAGGAGCCTGAGCCCGCTCGGGTGCCGCCGCAGCAGGGCGACGCGCCTTTGACCCCGACTCAGGCGGCTGCTTCCCAGTGGATGGTGGGCCAGAACCGAGGCCGCGGGGCCGGCGCGTCCGGCTCTCGCGGTACGACGGGCACGAGGCGCACGAGCGCGACCCGGAGCACGGGCCCGGACGGACAGCCGTACCGGCCTCCCCAGCCGGGACGCGGGCAGGGCTTGTAAGCCGGCTTCGGGACTGGGGGTGTTCCCCGTGGGGCCACGCCCAGTCCCTGGCGGCAGACTGACACCATGAGCAGCACGCGCCGCCCTCTGGGCAACGGTCCAACGATGAGCACTGCGAGCACGACGAGCACAGTGCCAGTTGTGCGGCTTCTTCCCGTCGAACGAGCCACAAGCTCGCCCCTCCTCTCGAGCGATGAGGAGGACCAGATGATGCCGCGCTCAAGACGCCCGCTTGGCCCCGGCCACACCGGAGCGGACTCTGCCCTCTCCTGACGGCAGCGCTCGGCGACAGCTTCGCGGCTTCACAAGGGCGGTGAGCACCCCCACGGATGCCCTGGGCGACTGCCGCAGGCGGGCACACTCCGGATCAAGGGCGACGCGCTGCTGCCAGTCAGTGCATGGGGACGATGAGGCGCGTTCCTCTGAGACCTGCACCGCCGACAACGGCAATGCGCCTAACGAGCAGGAGACAGAACCCTCGGGGGGAGCGGGTCGTGCTGTCGCGGTTGACGAACGTGACGATCTCGATTGCTACGGCCGGACGTCCTGGCGGGCTGCGACATTCCTGTTACGGGTCGCCACGGCCCGTAACAGAAGGTTCCTAAGTGGCTCTGACCTGGGAGCTTCGCTCCCATCGAAGCGTGACGTGGGCCGTCCGCGCGGCCTCTCAGGTCGGCCAGGGGCGCCTACCGGCCCTGGCCCCTTCTACCCAGAGGGGTGAGTTTCGTCTGCGACACTGGTAGCACCATGCCCAAGCCCGGAGAACTCACTTTCGTCGCCCCCCGCGGAGCCAAGAAGCCGCCGCGGCACCTTGCCGACCTCACGCCCGCCGAGCGCAAGGAGGCCGTCGCCGCGATCGGCGAGAAGCCGTTCCGCGCCAAGCAGCTGTCCACGCACTACTTCGCGCGGTACGCCCACGACCCCGCCGAGTGGACCGACATCCCCGCCGCCTCCCGCGAGAAGCTGCAGGGTGAGCTGCTGCCCGACCTGATGTCCGTGGTCCGGCACATCTCGTGCGACGACGACACCACCCGTAAGACCCTGTGGAAGCTGCACGACGGCACGCTCGTCGAGTCCGTGCTCATGCGCTACCCCGACCGGGTCACCATGTGCATCTCCTCCCAGGCCGGCTGCGGGATGAACTGCCCGTTCTGCGCCACCGGGCAGGCCGGCCTCGACCGGAACCTGTCGACCGCGGAGATCGTGCACCAGATCGTCGACGGCATGCGCGCCCTGCGCGACGGCGAGGTGCCCGGGGGACCGGCGCGGCTCAGCAACATCGTCTTCATGGGCATGGGCGAGCCGCTCGCCAACTACAAGCGGGTCGTCGGCGCGATCCGCCGGCTCACCGACCCCGAGCCGGACGGGCTCGGCCTGTCGCAGCGCGGCATCACGGTCTCCACCGTCGGTCTCGTGCCCGCGATGCTCCGCTTCGCCGACGAGGGCTTCAAGTGCCGGCTCGCCGTCTCGCTGCACGCGCCCGACGACGAGCTGCGCGACACCCTCGTGCCCGTCAACACGCGCTGGAAGGTCCGCGAGGTCCTCGACGCCGCCTGGGAGTACGCCGAGAAGTCCGGCCGCCGGATCTCCATCGAGTACGCCCTGATCCGCGACATCAACGACCAGGCCTGGCGGGGCGACCTCCTCGGCCGGCTGCTCAAGGGGAAGCGGGTCCACGTGAACCTGATTCCGCTGAACCCGACGCCCGGATCGAAGTGGACCGCGTCCCGGCCCGAGGACGAGAAGGCCTTCGTCGAGGCCATCGCCGCCCATGGTGTCCCCGTCACCGTCCGTGACACCCGCGGGCAGGAGATCGACGGCGCCTGTGGACAGCTCGCGGCGTCGGAGCGCTGACCTTGTAGTCTGTGCTCGAACACATCTCCATATTCCGACAGGGGAGCGCCACAGCGCTGAGAGTGCGGTCACCGGACCGCAGACCCTCTGAACCTTGCCCAGGTCATTCTGGGTAGGAAGTTCGGTCGCAACTCGAGCTGTTGCGCCCTGCCCACCTTCGGGTGGGCAGGGCCGCGTCTCTTCCTGGTCACACCCAGGAGGAAATTTCCAGTGAGCACCAAGAAGATGGCCGCGGCGATCGCCGCCGCGCTGGGCGTCACCACCCTCGCCGCCTGCGGCGCCGACGACGTCAGAGGCGCGGCGGGCAAGAGCGGCGAGCCCGCGCCGAAGACCGTGACCCTCGTGAGCCACGACTCCTTCAACGCCTCCAAGGAGGTCCTGGCGGAGTTCACCAAGCAGACCGGCTTCACCGTCAAGGTCCTCAAGAGCGGCGACGCCGGCGTGGCCGTGAACAAGGAGATCCTGACCAAGGGCTCCCCGCAGGGCGACGTCTTCTTCGGCGTCGACAACACCCTGCTCTCCCGCGCGCTCGACAACGGCATCTTCGAGCCGTACGAGGCCAAGGGCCTGGACGCCGTCGCCGCCGAGGCGAAGCTCGACAAGGAGCACCGGGTCACCCCGATCGACACCGGCGACATCTGCGTCAACTACGACAAGAAGTACTTCGCCGACAAGAAGCTCGCGCCCCCGCAGACCTTCGACGACCTGGCCAAGCCGGAGTACAAGGACCTGCTCGTGGTCGAGAACCCGGAGAAGTCCTCTCCCGGCCTCGGCTTCCTCCTCGGCACGGCCGCCCAGTACGGCGACGACGGCTGGCAGGACTACTGGAAGAAGCTCAAGGCCAACGGCGTGAAGACCGTCGACAGCTGGGAGCTCGCCTACAACCAGGAGTTCTCCGGCTCGGCCGGCGGCCAGAAGGCCGAGGGAGACCGGCCGCTGGTCGTCTCGTACGCCTCCAGCCCGCCGGTCGAGGTGCTCTACTCCGAGCCCCAGCCGAAGGACGCGCCGACCGGCGTCTCCACCGGCACCTGCTTCCGCCAGATCGAGTTCGCCGGACTGCTGAACGGCGCGAAGAACCCCGAGGGCGGCAAGGCGCTGATCGACTTCCTGATCTCGAAGAAGTTCCAGGAGGACATGCCGCTGCAGATGTTCGTCAACCCGGTCACCGAGGGCGCCCAGCTGCCCGAGCTGTTCACCAAGCACGGTGTGGTCGTCGACAAGCCGCAGACCATGGCGCCCGAGAAGATCGCCGAGAAGCGTGACCAGTGGATCCAGTCGTGGTCCTCGCTCGTCCTGAAGTAGCCCGCAAGCGGTCCGACCGCCGGGGGAGCGCGGCGCGGCTCGGCCTGATGGCCGTGCCCGTCGCCTTCTTCGCGCTCTTCTTCGCCTGGCCCGTCGCCTCGATCGTCGAGCGCGGGCTGCGGGCCGACGGCGCCTGGCGGTTCGACCGGTTCGGCGAGACGCTCAGCCGGCCGGAGATCCTCGACGTCCTCTGGTTCACGCTCTGGCAGGCGCTCGCCTCCACCGCGCTGACGCTGCTCATCGCACTGCCCGGCGCGTACGTCTTCGCGCGCTTCGACTTCCCCGGCAAGGGGCTGCTGCGCGCGGTCGTCACGGTGCCCTTCGTGATGCCGACCGTCATGGTCGGTACGGCCTTCCTGGCGCTCGTCGGGCGCGGCGGGCTCCTCGACGAGCTGTGGGGCGTGCGCCTGGACACCACCGTCTGGGCGATCCTCCTCGCGCACGTCTTCTTCAACTACGCCGTCGTCGTCAGGACCGTCGGCGGCCTGTGGGCGCAGCTCGACCCGCGCCAGGAGGAGGCCGCCCGCGTCCTCGGCGCCTCCCGCTTCACCGCCTGGCGGACCGTGACCCTGCCGGCGCTCGCTCCCGCCGTCGCCGCGGCCGCGCTGATGGTGTTCCTGTTCACCGCGGGATCCTTCGCCATCGTCCAGATCCTCGGCGGACCGGCGTACTCCACCCTGGAGACGGAGATCTACCGGCAGACGGTCGACCGCTTCGACCTGACGACGGCCGCCGTCCTCACTCTCGTCCAGTTCGTGGCCGTCGGCGTCGTCCTCGCCGTGCACGCCCGGACGGTACGGCGCAGGGAGACGGCGCTGAAGCTCGTGGCGCCCGAGCAGACCGCGCGGCGGCCCAGGGGCTTCGGCCCGTGGGCGCTCTTCGGCGGCGTCCTGGCCTCCATCGTCCTGCTGCTGGTGCTGCCCCTCGCCGTGCTCGTCGAGCGGTCCTTCGACACCCCGGGCGGGTACGGGCTCGACTACTACCGCGCCCTGCAGTCCGTCGACCCGTCCGGCACCTTCCTGGTGCCCATGGTGGACACGATCGCGAACTCCCTCCGGTACGCCCTGGTCGCCACGGCCTTCGCCCTCGTCATCGGCGGCCTCGCGGCGGCCGCCCTGACCCGGCGGGCCGGCCGGCTGGTGCGCGGCTTCGACGCGCTGCTGATGCTGCCGCTCGGGGTCTCCGCCGTCACCGTCGGCTTCGGCTTCCTGATCACGCTGGACGAGCCGCCGTTCGACCTGCGGGCGAGCTGGATCCTCGTGCCGCTCGCGCAGGCGCTGGTCGGTGTCCCCTTCGTCGTACGGACGATGCTGCCCGTCCTGCGTGCCGTCGACGAACGGCTGCGGGAGGCGGCCGCCGTGCTCGGCGCCTCGCCGCTGCGGGCCTGGCGCGAGGTCGATCTGCCGCTGGTGCGACGGGCGGTGCTCATCGCTGCCGGGTTCGCCTTCGCGGTCTCCCTGGGTGAGTTCGGCGCGACCGTCTTCATCGCCCGGCCCGACAGTCCGACCCTGCCCGTCGCCGTGGCCCGGCTGCTCGGCCGGCCCGGGGAGCTCAACTACGGTCAGGCCATGGCCCTTTCGACGATTCTGATGGTGGTGTGCGCGGTGTCCCTGCTGCTGCTCGAACGGCTCCGCGCGGGCCGGACCGCCTCCGGGGAGTTCTGATGCTGCACATCGAGGGCGCGACCGTACGGTTCGGGGAGCGGGCCGCGCTCGACTCCGTGGACCTGGAGGTGGCCGACCACGAGATCGTGTGCGTGCTCGGGCCGAGCGGCAGCGGCAAGTCGACACTGCTGCGGGCCGTCGCCGGGCTCCAGGCGCTCGACGGCGGGCGGGTGCTGCTCGACGGCGCCGACCAGACCGGGGTGCCCGTGCATCGGCGCGGCGTCGGGCTGATGTTCCAGGACCACCAGCTCTTCCCCCAGCGGGACGTGGGCGGCAACGTCGCCTTCGGACTGCGGATGCACGGGGTGGAGCGGAACGAACGGGACGCGAGAGTAAGGGAGTTGCTGGAGCTCGTCGGTTTGCCCGGCGCCTCCGGGCGGGCCGTCGCCTCGCTCTCCGGCGGCGAGCAGCAGCGGGTGGCGCTCGCCCGGGCGCTGGCCCCCCGCCCCCGGCTGCTGATGCTGGACGAGCCGCTGGGCCAGCTCGACCGCGGCCTGCGGGAACGGCTCGTGGTCGAACTGCGCGGACTCTTCGGCCGGTTGGGTACCACGGTGCTCGCCGTCACCCACGACCAGGGGGAGGCGTTCGCACTCGCCGACCGGGTCGTGGTGATGCGGGACGGCGGGATCGCCCAGTCCGGTACACCGCTGGAGGTCTGGCAGCGGCCGGCCTCGGCGTTCGTCGCCCGGTTCCTCGGCTTCGACAACGTCGTGCCCGGGACGGTGAGCGGCGCGGCCGCCGGCACCGTGTGGGGCAAGATCCCGGTGCCGGACGGTTCGCCCGAGGGCGCGCGGCAGATCCTCGTACGCCCGGGCGGTGTCCGGCTGGTGCCCCCGGCCGACGGCCTGGCGTGCACGGTCGAGGCCCGCACGTTCCGCGGCACGCACGTCGCGGTCCTCCTCCGTCCGGCCGAAGGACCGCCGCTGGAGGCGGAGTGCGCGCTCCACCACGCGCCGGAGCAGGACGCGGAGGTGGGTGTGACCTTCGCCGTGGAGGACGTCGTGGTCCTTCCGGAGGACTGAGCCTTCCGGGTGCTCAGCGTTCGGGGCTCAGGCGGCGGAGGGCTTCCGGGGCGTCGTCGATCGAGTCGACCAGGGCGATGCGGGCCGCCATCGGGCGGTCCGCCGCGAGGGACCGGAGCAGCGGCCAGGCGGGCAGCCGCTCCGTCCAGTGCGCCGTGTCCACCAGGACCATGGGGGTGGGCTCTCCCCGCGACTCGTAGTAGTTCGGGGTCGTGTTGTCGAAGATCTCCTGCACCGTGCCGGCCGCGCCCGGCAGGAAGATCACACCGGCGTCGCACCGGGCGAGCAGGCCGTCCTCCCGGGTGGCGTTGGCGAAGTACTTGGCGATGTGACCGGCGAACGGGTTCGGCGGCTCGTGGCCGTAGAACCAGGTGGGGATGCCGACCGAGTCGCCGCCTTCCGGCCAGCGGGACCGGACGTCGAAGGCCGCACGCGCCCACTCGGTGACGGAAGGGGTGAACGACGGCTCCTTGGCGAGGAGTTCGAGCGCCTCGTCGAGGACGTCGTCGGAGAGCGGGGCGGTGTACGCCCCCAGGTTCGCGGCCTCCATCGCGCCGGGTCCGCCGCCGGTCGCCACGGTGAGTCCGGTACGGGCCAGGGTCCGGCCGAGCCGGGCCGCTCCGGCGTAGGCGTCGCCGCCACGGCCCATCGCGTGCCCGCCCATCACGCCGACCACCCGGGCGCCGTCGAGCAGTTCGTCCAGGGCGTCGGAGATCGCGTCGTCGTGGACGGAGCGGAGCATCGAGGCGAAGACGTCGCCGTCGGCCTTCGTCCGCTGGAACCAGTCGTACGAGAGGAAGTCGGGGGTCGCCTCGTACCCCTCGCCCTCGACGCGGTCGAACAGTTCACCGGGGGAGTAGAGCCGGGCGCGGTACGGGTCGAACGGGAGATCCGGCACGGGCGGGAAGACGAGCGCCCCGTCGGCGCGGACCTTCGCCGCGGCCTCGGGCTGCAGCGCGCAGCCGAGGAAGACGGCGTCGGCGGTGGGGGTGGAGAGCAGGGCGGAGGTCCGGTCGGTCAGGTCGACCGACTGGACCCGGTATCCGAGGAGGGACCCTCGGGCGATCACCGCGTCGAACTCGGCGGGGGTGTGGATCTCGCGTTCGTGGCGGGTCATGGGGCCAGCGTAGGTCCCTGCGTCGCGGACCCGAACCGGGGGCGCCGGCCCGGTCGACGCCGTCCAGGGGCGGTGGTGCCGCGCCACACGCGGTGGTGCCCCGGCGACGGCGCCTTCCGGCGCCGGCCCGGTCGCGCCGCGGTGTCGGGGCCGTGTCCCGCGATACCGGGACTGCCCTCCGAGGACTGGGACCCGTGTTCCTGCCGCTCACGCCCCAGCGCGCCCATGGCGCCGCGGTGCGGCGCCATGGGCGGGGCCGCGCCTGCCCCGCGCCCCGTCTCTCACGCCCCCGCCCCTCACGCCCCCAGCGGGACCGCTGCCAGGCGGCCGACCAGGATGGTCAGGGGGAGGAAGACCGCCGTCAGCGCGCCCGCGCGCATCAGTGCCGCCGAGCGGAGCACCGTGGGCGGGGCGCCCAGGCGGACCAGGGCCTCGGTCGTGTGGGCACGGCACTGCCTGGACTCCAGGGCCGCCGTCAGCAGTGTCGCCGTGGTGCAGGTCATCACCAGCACCGCGCCCAGTCCGGTCAGTGGCCCGAAGCCGCCCGTCCCCCTGTCGTACAGCGCCGCCGCCGCGACCGCGCCCGAGGCCACCGCGCACACCACGCCCAGCGGGCGCCCGATGCGGCGGGACTCGTCCATCAGGACGCGTCCCGCGAGGAGTCGGATCGCGCCCGGGCGGACCGTCTGGAGCAGTCGGCCGCACCAGTGGGTGATGCCGGGGCCCGCCGTCGCGAGGCCGATCGCGGTGAGGATCCAGCCCGCGAGGACCCCCGCCGGGTTGCCGTCGAGGCGCCCCGGGAGCGGCAGCCCGCCGCCGTCGGCGCCCTGCCCCGCGTACGTCTCGACGGCGAGGCCGACCGCGAGCAGGGCCACGCCCCAGGGCAGCCCCGAGGGCGCCGTCCGCTCGACGCCGTCGGGGGCCGTCGGGCGCTTCCCCGGCCGCAGGGCGAGGCCGGCGGCCGTGGAGGCGGCCACCGGGAGGACGGCGAGGAGCGTGAGCGCCGCGGCGAGCGGGATCGGCCGGCCCGCGGCGAGCAGCTCGGCGGCCGCGCCGTCGAACGGCAGGCCGGTGATGTCGCCGCGCAGGTGAAGGTAGAACAGCAGCGCGACCATCGAGCCGAGGGTGCAGGAGACGGCCGTCGAGGCCGCGGCGATCGCCGTGAGCCGGGCCGGTCCGAGTCCGATCGCCGAGAGCCCGGGGCGCGGCCGGGTGCTGGGGTCCGTACGGGCGACGGCGACCGCGAACTGCACGGTCGCGGCCATCGGCACCACGCACCACAGCAGCCGCAGGGTCGCGGCGGCCGACCGGTCCGGGTGGCCCACGGCGTACCCGAGCGTGCAGAGCAGCAGAAAGCCGACCCCCGCGGCCGCCGCGGCGACCAGGAGGCGCCGCAGCAGCACGAGGGGGTGGGTGCCGCGGACTAGACGGAGAGCGAGCACGCGGCGACGCCCTCCGCCCCGTTGGCCGGTGACGAGGAGCCCACCCGGCGGCCGTCGAGCAGGGCGACCGAGCGGTCGGCGAGCGAGGCGACCTCCGGGTCGTGCGTGGCGAGCAGCACGGTGATCCGGTGCGAGCGCGCCGCGGCCGTGAGCGTGCGGAGCACCTGCGCCCCGTCGGCGCGGTGCAGGGAGGCGGTCGGCTCGTCGGCGAAGAGCACGGACGGCGTGGTGACCAGCGCCCGGGCGATGGCGATCCGCTGCCGCTGCGACTGGGTCAGCGCGTGCGGACGCTTACGGGCGCAGGCGCCGATGTCGAGCCGCTCCAGCCACTCCATGGCGGAGGCCTTCGCGGTCCGGTGCGAGACCCCGCGCAGCAGGAGCGCCAGGGCCGCGTTCTCCCAGGCGGTGAGCTCCGGCACGAGTCCGGGCTCGGGGTCGATCCAGCTGAACCGGTCGCGGCGCAGCCGTTCGCGCTGGACCGCCGTCATGGTGTGGACGGGGCTGCTGTTGAACCAGACCTCGCCCTGCTGGGCGACGGTCTGCCCCGACAGGCAGCGCATCAGGGTGGTCTTGCCGCTGCCGCGCGGGCCGACCAGGGCGAGGATCTCGGCCTCGCGCACCCCCAGGGAGACGCCGGTCAGGACGTCCGCGCCCTCCAGGGTGCAGTGCAGGGAACGCGCCCAGAGCACGTCGTTGTCCGGTGGGGCCATCGCGTACACCTCGATGTCGGATCCGATTCTTGCGTTCCCCCGTCCGAGGGAACGAAGGGACGGGCCTGTCGGTCACTGGGCACCGTAAGGATTCAGATCCGTTTGTACGGACAGCACACGGCCCGGGTTGCCGCCATCCACTCGGATGGCGGCAACCCGGGCCGGGGTCACGCCGTGAGGGCGGCGTGAGGTCCTGCGTCCCCGCGCGGGGCGGGGACGGCGGGGAGGGTCAGAGCTTGGTCCACGCCTCGGTCAGCACCGAGCGCAGGATGCCTTCGATCTCGTCGAAGGTGCCCTGGTCGGCGATGAGCGGCGGGGCCAGCTGGATGACCGGGTCGCCACGGTCGTCGGCCCGGCAGTAGAGGCCGTTCTCGAAGAGCGCCTTGGAGAGGAAGCCGTAGAGCACGCGCTCGGTCTCCTCGTCCGTGAAGGACTCCTTGGTGACCTTGTCCTTCACGAGCTCGATGCCGTAGAAGTAGCCGTTGCCGCGGACGTCGCCGACGATCGGCAGGTCGTGCAGCTTCTGCAGCGTCGAGAAGAAGGCACCCTCGTTGTCCAGCACGTGCTGGTTGAGGCCTTCCTTGTCGAAGATGTCGAGGTTGGCGATGGCGACCGCCGACGACACCGGGTGGCCACCGAAGGTGTAGCCGTGCAGGAAGGTGTTGTCACCCTTGTAGAACGGCTCGGCGATGCGGTCCGAGACGATGCAGGCGCCGATCGGGGAGTAGCCCGAGGTCATGCCCTTGGCGCAGGTGATCATGTCCGGCACGTAGCCGAACTTGTCACAGGCGAACATCGTGCCGAGGCGGCCGAAGGCGCAGATCGTCTCGTCGGAGACGAGCAGCACGTCGTACTGGTCGCAGATCTCGCGGACCCGCTGGAAGTACCCGGGCGGCGGCGGGAAGCAGCCACCGGCGTTCTGCACCGGCTCCAGGAAGACGGCCGCGACGGTCTCGGGGCCCTCGAAGAGGATCTGCTGCTCGATCTGGTCGGCGGCCCAGCGGCCGAAGGCCTCGGGGTCGTCGCCGTGGATCGGGGCGCGGTAGATGTTCGTGTTCGGCACCTTGTGCGCGCCGGGGACCAGCGGCTCGAAGGGGGCCTTGAGGGCCGGCAGGCCGGTGATCGACAGGGCGCCCTGCGGGGTGCCGTGGTAGGCGACCGCACGCGAGATGACCTTGTACTTGGTGTGCTTGCCCTGCAGCTTGAAGTACTGCTTGGCCAGCTTCCAGGCGGTCTCGACGGCCTCGCCGCCACCGGTGGTGAAGAAGACCTTGTTCAGGTCGCCCGGGGCGTAGTCGGCCAGGCGCTCGGCCAGCTCGACGGCCTTGGGGTGCGCGTACGACCACACGGGGAAGAACGCGAGCTCCTGGGCCTGCTTGTACGCGACCTCGGCCAGCTCCTTGCGGCCGTGGCCGGCGTTGACCACGAAGAGACCCGCGAGTCCGTCGAGGTACCGCTTGCCCTTGTCGTCGAAGATGTAGGTGCCCTCGCCACGCACGATGGTGGGCACGGGAGAGTTCTCGTACGAGGACATGCGGGTGAAGTGCATCCACAGGTGGTCGTACGCGGTCTTGGACAGGTCCTGGGTCACGATTATCGAGTTCCCCACATATAGGTCTGCTTCTTGAGCTTGAGGTAGACGAAGCTCTCCGTGGAGCGCACGCCGGGGAGGGTTCGGATGCGCTTGTTGATCACATCCAGCAGATGGTCGTCATCCTCACAGACGACCTCCACCATCAGGTCGAACGAGCCCGCGGTCATGACCACGTACTCACATTCCGACATGGCAGTCAGTGCTTCCGCGACCGGATCAAGGTCGCCCTCGACGTTGATGCCGACCATCGCCTGCCGCCTCAGACCCACCGTGAGCGGGTCGGTGACGGCGACGATCTGCATGACGCCCTGGTCGAGCAGCTTCTGGACGCGCTGCCGGACGGCCGCCTCGGAGAGGCCCACGGCCTTGCCGATCGCGGCGTACGGACGGCGACCGTCCTCCTGGAGCTGCTCGATGATCGCCAGAGAGACGGCATCGATCGTCGGGGACGAACCGGAACCGGTTCTGGAGTTCGTGCTTTGACTGGCCACGCCTTCACTCTGCACCGAGACTCGTCGGTCTGGCAAGCCCGAAGCGATGAAATTCGTTGTTTGAGGTCGCGGATCGCACTGAATCCGAAGTTGGCGGATGTCAGGCCTGTCGAAAGCGTCAGGGAAGCGATTAGGCTGGGGTGTCTCAGCAAACGGGACGCCGCACGACGAAGTGCGACCAAGAACGTGACAGGAGGGGTGGCAAAGTGACCACCGAGCTGCGCCGGCTGCGTAACTACATCAACGGGGAGTTCCGGGACGCCGCCGACGGACGGACCATCGATGTGGTCAACCCGGCCACGGGCGAGGTCTTCGCCACGTCTCCGCTCTCCGGACAGGCGGACGTCGACGCCGCCATGGACGCGGCCGCGGCCGCGTTCCCGGCCTGGCGTGACACCACGCCCGCCGAGCGCCAGAAGGTCCTGCTGAAGATCGCGGACGCCTTCGAGGAGCGCGCCGCCGACCTGATCGCCGCCGAGGTCGAGAACACCGGCAAGCCGGTCGCCCTCACCGCGAGCGAAGAGATTCCGCCGATGGTGGACCAGATCCGCTTCTTCGCGGGTGCCGCCCGGCTGCTCGAGGGCCGCTCGGCCGGCGAGTACATGGAGGGCCTGACCTCCATCGTCCGCCGCGAGCCCGTGGGTGTCTGCGCCCAGGTCGCGCCGTGGAACTACCCGATGATGATGGCCGTGTGGAAGTTCGCCCCGGCGCTCGCCGCGGGCAACACGGTCGTCCTCAAGCCCTCGGACACGACCCCCGCGTCGACCGTCCTGATCGCCGAGATCATCGGCCAGATCGTCCCCAAGGGCGTCTTCAACGTCATCTGCGGCGACCGCGAGACCGGCCGCGCGATGGTCGAGCACCCGACCCCGGCGATGGCCTCCATCACCGGTTCGGTACGCGCAGGCATGCAGGTCGCGGAGTCGGCGGCCAAGGACGTCAAGCGCGTCCACCTGGAGCTGGGCGGCAAGGCCCCGGTCGTCGTCTTCGAGGACACCGACATCGCCAAGGCCGTCGAGGACATCTCGGTGGCGGGCTTCTTCAACGCGGGCCAGGACTGTACGGCCGCGACCCGTGTCCTCGTGCACGAGTCCATCCACGACGAGTTCGTGACGCAGCTCGCCAAGGCCGCCGCGGACACGAAGACCGGTCAGCCGGACGACGAGGACGTGCTCTACGGCCCGCTGAACAACGCCAACCAGCTGAAGCAGGTCTCCGGCTTCATCGACCGCCTCCCGGCCCACGCCAAGGTCGAGGCCGGTGGCCACCAGGTCGGCGAGAAGGGCTACTTCTACGCCCCGACCGTCGTCTCCGGCCTCAAGCAGGACGACGAGATCGTCCAGAACGAGGTCTTCGGCCCGGTCATCACGGTGCAGTCGTTCCGTGACGAGGAGCAGGCCCTGGAGTTCGCGAACGGCGTCGAGTTCGCCCTCGCGTCCTCGGTCTGGACGAAGGACCACGCCCGCGCGATGCGGATGTCGCGCTCGCTCGACTTCGGCTGCGTGTGGATCAACACCCACATCCCGCTGGTCGCGGAGATGCCGCACGGCGGCTACAAGAAGTCCGGCTACGGCAAGGACCTCTCGGCGTACGGCTTCGAGGACTACACGCGCATCAAGCACGTGATGACGTCCCTGGGCTGAACCGCCTGACGGACAGGACGGGCGGCCGGGGTTCACCCCGGCCGCCCGTTGTTCATGAGCAGTCGTGGCGGTACGCGAACGGCAGGTCGGGGCAGCTCGCGCAGACGAACACGTACAGCCCGCCCATGTCGCCCAGCATCAGGCCCGGCGCGCCCTGGAGCGCGCGCCACTCCTCGTGCGGCAGGTCGAGGACCGTCCCCGTCGTCGGAAGGTCCTCCGTCGGCACCCAGCTACGCCACGACTCCCCGTCGAACTCCCGGCTGGGCACGGACAGCAGGTGGTCCATCCGCCGCCCGCAGCCCTCGCAGCCTGGCCAGTTCGGGTCCTGCGTCCAGGTCGGGAAGCCGCCTACCTTGACGCCCGGGGCGACCGACAGATGTGACCAGTACGACCAGCCGGTCTCCTCGTCCACCTCGTCGAAGCGATCCTCCAGGGCGTCGAAGACCTCCTCGGGAAGGTCCCAGGCGGCGAACTCGTCCACCCGCTCCGGGTGGAGCACACACGGGTCCGGCACGTAGTCCGCGCGGGCGCCCTCCGGACGGGGCGGGTCCGTCAGCGCGTCGACGTCGGCGCCGCTGTCCCGCCAGTACAGCTCGGGACGAGGCGAGTAGAACGGCTCGTGGTCGAACGGGCACCACAGCATCTGCAGCAGGTCCGTGCCCTCGGGGAAGGGCAGTTCGGCCACGTCCGGCGCGTACAGCTGGAGCACCGGCACCAGCGGCTGCGGGCCCGCGCCCTCGGGCGGGGTGAAGGCCGTGCGCGGATGGTCCTCGGTGCAGTGCGGCCACGGCTCGGACACCGGCCAGAGCAACGGCCCGCCCATCGAGCTGTCGAGCACCCCGGGGCTTCCGGCGCGCGGGTGCAGCCGGACGGTACGCGCACGGTAGGGCACCAGCTCGGGGAACAGGGCCGCCACATCGAGTGGGCGCGGCGGGGTCGTTCGCGTGTTGTCGGCCATGACGGCAAGGTACGGCAGAGGTCTGACAGTCCGGTCCGGCGGACGACCGGACGCCGATGAACGGCCGGGTTCCGCCGTCATGATCGACAGGGTGTCGGGGCCGCGGTCCTTCCGTCGACGGACCGTCCATTGTCCCCGCGCGGCGCCCCCGCGATGCTGCTCGGATGAGAGCGACAGCGAGGAAGACCATGTCCCGCCGGACCGTGCTGCGCGGCATGGGGGGCGTCGGGGCCGCCGCGGTGCTCGCCGGGTGCGGGGTGCCGGCCGCCTACGTCGAGCCGGGGGAGCGGGCAGGCCGTGACCTGTCCGCGCGGGACCGCACCCTCGACTTCGCCAACTGGCCGCTCTACATCGACACCGATGACGACGACACGTCGAAGCGGCCCACGCTGGACACGTTCTCCGAGCTCACCGGGATCTCCGTCCGCTACACCGAGGAGATCAACGACAACGACGAGTTCTTCGGCAAGATCAGTCCCGCGCTGATGAACCACCAGGAGACCGGCCGGGACCTCATCGTCGTCAGCGACTGGATGGCCGCCCGGTTCGTGCGGCTCGGCTGGGTGCAGGAGATGGACCGGGCCGCCCAGCCGAACATCGACCGGTACCTGGACCCGCAGCTGCGCGCGCCCGCCTTCGACGAGGGCCGGCGGCACACCGTTCCCTGGCAGTCCGGGATCACCGGCATCGCGTACAACCGCGGGAAACTCGGCCGGGAGATCCGGTCGGTCAAGGAGCTGTGGGATGACGAGCTGCGCGGGAAGGTCACACTGCTGTCCGGGCTCGACGAGTCCTTCGCGCTGCTCATGCAGGGCAACGGCGTCGACGTGACGCGCTGGACCGCCGACGACTTCCACACGGTGTGCGAGCAGATCGAGGGGCTCGTCGCCAGGCGCCACGTCCGCCGCTTCACCGGCAACGACTACATCAAGGACCTGTCGACCGGCGACGTGCTGGCCTGCCAGGCGTACTCGGGCGACGTGATCCAGCTCCAGGCCGACAACCCCGACATCGAGTTCGTCGTCCCGGAGGAGGGCGCCGAG
This sequence comes from Streptomyces sp. NPDC013317, assembly GCF_055563155.1. Classification (NCBI taxonomy): domain Bacteria; kingdom Bacillati; phylum Actinomycetota; class Actinomycetes; order Kitasatosporales; family Streptomycetaceae; genus Streptomyces; species Streptomyces sp. NPDC013317. Next base: position 80,811 of record NZ_JBVHDX010000002.1, on the reverse strand, counting down.
CTCTGGGCCGAGTCGCTGATGATCCCCAACCTGGCGCAGCACAAGGCCAACGCCGAGAAGCTGGTCGACTACTACTACGACCCCGAGGTCGCCGCCGAACTCGCCGCCTGGGTCAACTACGTCTGCCCGGTCCCCGCCGCCCGTGACGTGCTCGCCGACTCGGACGACGAGGAGCTCGCGGCTCTCGCCGAGGACCCGCTGATCTTCCCCGACGACGCGATGCGGCAACGCCTCGCGATCGCCCGGGACATCACCTCGGAGGAGCGGACCGGGTTCGCGAAGAGGTGGAACTCGATCGTCGGGCTGTGAGCCGCCTGGAAGGTGACCGGGCACCCCCGTTTTTGAACGCGTTCATGATGGGCGTAGGGTGCTGTCATGAACGAGGCGAAGGGGCCGAGAGCCCTTCTCAGGCGTATCCGTGTGTGGCTGGTCGTCTTCATCGTCTGTCTGGTGCTGAGCGGGCTCACCGCCTTCCCGATCGTCACCGAGATCCGGTTCGTCGAGGACGCGTTGACGTCCTGGGCGGCCCCCGTGGCGGAGACGTTCCCCGGTCTTCTGGAATGGATCCAATGGGTGCGGCAGGGGACGGACACCGCCGACTCGCTGTACCCCTTCCTGCTCTACGGCACCGACTGGCTGGCGTTCGCGCACCTTGTCATCGCCGTCGCCTTCTACGGGCCCTACCGCGACCCCGTCCGGAACATCTGGGTGATCGAGTTCGGGATGATCGCCTGTGCCGGCATCATCCCGCTCGCCCTGATCTGCGGCCCGATCCGGGGCATCCCCTTCTGGTGGTCGGTCATCGACATGTCGTTCGGCGTCTTCGGGGTGATCCCGCTGCTCGTCGTACGGCGGATGATCAAGCGCCTCGAAGCGGTGCAGGCCGTGGCCGCAGCGCCTCAGCCGGTCGGCGCGCCGTAGGCAGCCACCATCAGGGCCAGGGCGACGCTGTTCATGTCCTGGCCCTTCGCGTCCGTCGAGTTGACGCTGTAGACGAGAGTGCGCTCGCCGTTGCGGGTCGAGGCGATCGCCGCGTTGTAGCCCCACCGGCCGCCCGTCTTGCCCCATACCTCCCGCCCGCCGAGCTTCTTCATCGAGAGCCCGACGGAGTACGCGCCGGGCTCGCCGCTCTTGAAGTCCGGCACCTCCGGCAGCGTGAACATCTCCTCCAGGAGCGGTCCGCGCACCACCCGCCCCCGGAACAGCGCCTGTGTGAAGCGCTCCAGATCCGCCGTCGTGGAGACCAGGTCGCCCGCTGCCCAGCCGTCGGTGGTGCCCCAGACCGACACGTCGCGCAGTACGGTCGAGCCGTCCGCCTGCTTCATCGTCTGGTAGCCGTGGTTGTGCGGGCCGCGGATCCGCGGGTCGGCCCCGGGCAGGTACGTGTCACGCAGCCCGAGCGGCCCGAGGACACGCGCCGCGACCTGATGCTCGTACGTGTCGCCCGTGACCCGTTCGATGAGCAGACCCGCGACCGTGTAGCCGATGTTGAGATAGTGCTGCTTCTCGCCCGGCGCGAACTCGGGCCGCTTCGCCGTCGCCGAGCGGACCGTCGCGCGCGGGTCGTGGATCTCGAAGCGGTTCGCGTACCACTCCTCGACCGTCGAGCCGGCGAAGTCGGGCGCCGGGATCCCGTGGGTGTGGTTCAGGAGCTGACGGACCGTCACCTTCGCGTACCGGGCGGGGATCAGCTCCGGCAGGTACGCACGGGCCGGACGGTCCAGGTCGAGCCGCCCCTCGGCGGCCAGCTGGAGGGCGACCGCCGCCGTGAAGACCTTGGTCACCGAACCGGCGCGGAACCGGGCGTCCGGATCGGCGGGCCGCATCGACCTCAGGTCGTGTACGCCCGACGTGCCGCGCCACCCGCCTTCGCGGCCCCCTACCCGTACCAGGGCGGCCGTCGCGTCCTTCCCGGGCAGTCCCGCGATCGCCGCTTCGAGCTCCGCGTCCCCGGTACGCGCAGAACCGACGGCGGAGGGTGCCGCCGCGGCGGCCGGAAGGACCGCCGGGCCCGCCGCGACCCCCAGGACGAGGGCGGCGGCCAGCAGGGTGTGCGTGCTGCTCTTCATGGTCAACTCCGTGGGTGTGAGCCGTTGTTCCCGACGACTCCCATCCTGTTGACCTGCGGCGATCCGCGGATCGCCGGAGCGGGGGATCTTCGCCCGCCCCGCTCATCCCCCGGCCGGGGGAGCACCGGCCGTGACCAGGCCGCTCTCGTACGCGCAGATCACCGCCTGGATCCGGTCCCGCAGCCCCAGCTTCGCGAGCACGTTCCCCACGTGCGTCTTCACCGTGTGGTCGCTGACGACCAGCTCCGCCGCGATCTCCGCGTTCGACAGGCCCCGCGCGAGCAGCAGCAGCGTCTCCCGCTCGCGGGCCGTCAGCGCGTCGAGGCGCGGGTCGGGGCGGGGCGGGCGCCGGCCCGGGCGGGTGTACTCCTCGACCAGCCGCCGCGCCACCGACGGGGCGAGCAGCGAGTCGCCCCGCGCCACGACCCGTACGGCGTGGACCAGATCGTCCCGGCGGACGTCCTTCAGCAGGAACCCGCTCGCGCCCGCGTGCAGCGCCTCGTACACATACGCGTCGGAGTCGAAGGTCGTGAGCATCACCGTCCGGCAGGCCGACTCGGCACTGATGGTCCGGCAGGCCTCGATGCCGTCCATGCGCGGCATCCGGATGTCGAGCAGAGCCACGTCGGGGGAGTGGCGGCGCACCGCCTCCACGGCCGCCGCTCCGTCGCCGGCCTCCGCCACGACCTCGATGTCCGGCTGCACGTCGAGAATCATCGCGAAGCCGCTCCTGACCAGCTCCTGGTCGTCGGCCACCACCACGCGGACCGTCACCGCGCCACCTCCGGGACGGCGGCCACGGGGAGCGTGACCCGCACCTGGAAGCCCCGGCCCTCCGGCCCGGGACCGCACTCCGCCGTCCCGCCGAGCGCGGCCGCCCGCTCACGGATCCCGACCAGCCCGTGCCCGCCGCCCGCCGGCCGCGCGCCCCGCCGGGGCCCGCGCCCGTCGTCCGTCACGACCACCTCCAGCACACCCTCCCCGTACGCCAGCCGCACGGCGGCCGTGCGGGCCGCCGCGTGCTTCACCACGTTCGTCAGCGCCTCCTGGACGATCCGGTAGACCGTCGCCCCGGTGGCCGCGGGCAGGGAACGGACCCCGCCCACCGTCCCGTACGAGACCTCGAGGCCACCCGCGCGTACGCCCTCCAGCAGGGCGGGGAGTCCGCCGAGGTCCGGCTGCGGCCGCAGGGGTTCGGGGCCCTCGGTCCCCTCCCGCAGCACGCCCAGCATCCGGCGCAGCTGCGCCATCGCGTCCCGTCCCGTCGCGGAGATCGCGTCGAACGCCGCCTCGGCCTTCTCCGGGGCCGCCCGCACCGCCACCGGACCGGCCTCCGCCTGCACGATCATCAGGCTCACCGCGTGCGAGAGGATGTCGTGCATCTCCCGTGCTATCCGGGCCCGTTCACGCGCCGCCGCCCGCTCGGTCTCCACCCGGCCGGCCCGCTGCCGCGCGTCGGTGAGCCGTCCGAAGACGTACGCCGCCGCGAACACGAAGAGGGAGAACGTCAGCTCACGCGCCGACCGGGTGTTCAGCCACACCGACACCGGCACCGCGACCACCAGCAGCAGTGCGGCCGCCAGCCGCTTCGGCGGCGGCGAGAGCGCGGCGATCGTGTAGACGATGACGAGCCCCGTGTACGGAAGGGGCTGGCCGGGGCCCTCCACGGCCAGCCGGTACAGCGCGCTGGTCGCCACGATCGCGAGGAGCACCGCGAACGGCGCGCGCCGGCGCCAGACCAACGGGACGACGGTGAGCGTCGTCAGACCGTACGCGGGCCAGGTCGCCGGCTCCAGCTCCGGCGGCCGGGGCACCACGAACGGCATCGTCATGGCCGCCTGGACGAGCAGAGCGATCCCGACGTCCACGGCTTGCGGACGGGAGGCTCCGAACTCCCGCGCCCGCTCCCACCACCCGCGGACGTCCCCCCGTATCCCCACTACGGCTTCCGGCCCACCGCGCCGAACTGCGCCACCTCGCTCGCCGGGGCGAACCGCCAGCTCGCGCAGGACACGACACCCGGCTCCAGGACGTCGAGACCGTCCAGGAAGGAGCAGAACTCGGCGCGGGTGCGGGCCGTGATCGGCGGGGTCGCGTTCTCGTTCCAGAAGGCCATCGCCGCCACGTTCCCCTCGCCCCCGAGCTCCGGCTCCAGCGTCGGATGGGTCAGCACCAGGTACGAGCCGGAGGGGACCGCGTCCATCAGGGTCCGGACGACGGACCGGGCCTCGGCGGTGTCGAGGACGAAGTTGAGGATGCCGAGCATCATGACGGCGACCGGGCGGGACAGGTCCAGCGTCCGCGCCGCCGCCTCCAGGATCCGCTCGGGGTCCCGCGCGTCCGCGTCGACGTAGTCGGTGACGCCCTCCGGGCTGCTGGTCAGCAGCGCGCGGGCGTGGGTCAGCACGATCGGGTCGTTGTCGACGTAGACGACCCGGGCCTCGGGCACGAGGCGCTGCGCGACCTCGTGGGTGTTGTCGGCCGTCGGCAGGCCCGTACCGATGTCGAGGAACTGGCGGACCCCCGACTCGGCCGCCAGATGCGTCACCACGCGCCCGAGGAACGCCCGGTCCGCGCGGGCCACTTCGCCGATGCTCGGGTAGAGACCGGTGACCTGGTCGCCGACCTCCCGGTCCACCGGATAGTTGTCCTTGCCGCCCAGCCAGTAGTTCCACACCCGCGCGTTGTGCGCGATGTCGGTACGGATCCTGTCGGTCCCGGTCACCTCGACGTACCCCTTCGCAGTTCGGCGGCGAGCGCGTCCACACGGTTGGTGGTGATCGCATCCACTCCGTGGGACAGGAGCTTACGCATGGTGCGGCGGGTGTCCGCGGTCCAGGCGGAGACGAGGTAGCCGTCCCGGTGCACCCGCTCGACCAGCTCCCGACTCACCAGGCCGAAGCGGTAGTTGAGCCAGCGCGGCCGCACGGCGTCCAGGAGCGCGGCCCGGGGCGGGGCGAGCGAGGTCCAGGTCAGCGCGATCTCGGCGGACGGGTCGGCGGCCCGCACCTGGAGCATGGCGACCCCGCCCGCGCAGTAGTAGACACGCTCGGCGGCACCGCACTCGCGGACCGTGCCGACGATGCGGCGGACCGACTGCTCGTCACCGCCGGGCAGATCGAGCATCAGCCGGTACGGTCCCGCCGCGATCAGCGCCTCGCGCAGCGTGGGCACGCCGTCGTACGTCAGCTCGGCGAGCTCGGCGAGGGAGACCGCGGACAGGGGCCGGTCACGGCCCCACAGCCGCTTGAGCGTGTCGTCGTGGAGCAGGACGGGGACGCCGTCCGCGGTGACCCGTACATCGACCTCGACGGCGTCCGCGCCCGCTTCGATCGCCGAGACGATCGAGGCGAGCGTGTTCTCACGGACGCGGTACGGGTCCCCGCGGTGGCCTACGACAGTGACGTGGTCCATGGGGCCATTGTCGCGAGAGTGTCAGCGCGCCAGCCACTTCTCGGTGTAGGTGTCGATCTCCTCGGCGATCCGGGCCTTGCCGGCCGGGTCGAGGAAGGAGGCCTCGACCGCGTTCTTGGCGAGGGCCGCGAGACCGCGCTCGTCCAGCTCGAGGAGCCGGGCGGCGACGGCGTACTCGTTGTTCAGGTCCGAGCCGAACATCGGCGGGTCGTCGCTGTTGATCGTCACCAGGACGCCGGCCGCCACCATCTCCTTGACGGGGTGCTGGTCCAGGTCGGCGACGGCACGGGTCGCGATGTTCGAGGTCGGGCAGACCTCCAGGGCGATCCGGTGCTCGGCGAGGTACGCGAGCAGCTCCGGGTCCTGGACGGCGCTGGTGCCGTGACCGATGCGCTCGGCGCCCAGCTCCCTCAGCGCGTCCCAGATCGTCTCCGGGCCCGTCGTCTCGCCCGCGTGCGGGACGGAACGAAGCCCCGCCGCGACGGCCCGGTCGAAGTAGGGCTTGAACTGCGGACGCGGCACACCGATCTCCGGGCCGCCGAGCCCGAACGAGACGAGGCCCTCCGGGCGCAGGTCGACCGCGAGCCGGGCGGTCTCCTCCGCGGCTTCGAGACCGGCCTCGCCCGGGATGTCGAAGCACCAGCGCAGGACGATGCCGAGCTCGCTCTCCGCGGCCTTGCGGGCGTCCTCGATCGCGGCCATGAAGGCGCGCTCGTCGATCCCGCGGCGGGTCGAGCTGTACGGGGTGATGGTCAGCTCGGCGTACCGGATGTTCTGGCGGGCCATGTCCCGGGCGACCTCGTAGGTCAGCAGCCGGACGTCCTCCGGGGTGCGGACGAGGTCCACGACGGAGAGGTAGACCTCGATGAAGTGGGCGAAGTCGGTGAAGGTGAAGTAGTCGACGAGCGCCTCGGGATCCGTGGGGACCTTCGAGTCCGGGTGCCGGGCGGCCAGCTCGGCGACGATCCGGGGCGAGGCGGAGCCGACGTGGTGGACGTGCAGCTCGGCCTTCGGCAGCCCCGCGATGAAGGAGTGCAGATCGTTCATCGGATCATCGTAGGCCGGGCGGGTCCCGTGTCGGAGCGAGGTCGTAGCATGGCGTGACCACGATGGGGGAGGCCCATGTCTGACAACAGCGACCAGCCGCGGGGCGGATACGACCCGACGGACCCGTGGGCTCCGCCGAACCGCGACGGGGTGGAACTGAGCAAGGCGGCGACGCCCGAGCCCATGCCGCGGGACCGTCCGCCGGTGCACGACCAGCCGACGATGACGGCCATGCCGTCCGCCGGGGACGTACCGCCGCCGCCGGTCGCCCCCGGTGGCCCGGCGACTGGCTCGTACGGCTACCCGACGCCGCCGCCGGTCACGGCGCCCGCGCCGTCGGGATACGGCTACCCCGGGTACCCGGGCTACCCGGGCGGGGCCGTCGGCTACGGCCAGCCGGGATGGCAGCAGGCCCCGTCCAACGGGATGGGGATCGCGGCGATGGTCCTCGGCATCATCGCCGTGGCCGGCTTCTGCATGTACGGGCTCGGTGTCATCCTCGGCATCCTGGCCCTGGTCTTCGGCATCATCGGCCGCAAGAAGGTCCAGCGGGGCGAGGCGAACAACGGCGGGATGGCGACGGCGGGCATCGTCCTCGGCTCGATCGGCATCCTGGTCAGCGCCGTGTTCCTGGCCTTCGTGATCTGGGCCATCGTCGAGGGCGAGAGCTACGAGGAAAGCTCGGACGACCCGTTCTCGACGAGCCTGGTGGTCGAGAACCGCTAGCCGCCGGCCGTCGTCGGGAAAGGGGCCCCGCGCCGAAGCGCCGGGCCCCTTCCCGTACGCCGGGGTCTCGTGCGCCCCGGGTCTCGTGCGCCCCGGGTCTCGTGCGCCCCGGGGTCTCGTGCGCCCGACCTGCTCGCCGGCCTCATCCGCCTGAGCCTGCTCGCCGGGCTCATCCGCCCGAGCCGCGCGCGCCCGACCTGCTCGCCGGGCTCATCCGCCCGAGCCGCGCGCGCCCGGGCTCACACGCCCGAGCGGAGCCGCTCCCGTGCCTCCATGAGCGCGAAGCCCAGCAGGTTCAGGCCCCGCCACCGGGCCGGGTCCTTCGCGCGGGGGTCGTCCGCGCCGAGACCGATGCCCCACACCCGGTCCAGCGGGCTCGCCTCCACCAGGACCCGTCCCCCGGTGCCCAGCAGGTACGCGCGCAGCGACTCGTCCGAGGCGAACTTGTGCACGCTGCCCTCGACCACGATCCCGAAGCGCTCCCGCTCCCACACCGCCTCGTCGAAGCCCCGCACCAGCCGCCCCGCCTTCTTCGCCTCCGCGGGCGTGGCGGCCGACAGCGCCGCCCGCTCCGCCTCGGGGTCCCGGAAGAGCCGCGCCTTCGCCGCCATCATCCAGTGCTCGGCGGTCGCGTAGCGCACCCCGTCGACCTCGAACGGTGACTCCCACCACTGGCTCAGACAGCTCGCCGACAGCTGTCCGTCCGGCCTCGGCCGGTGGCCCCAGAAGTGCAGCCACTTGACCTTTTCACCCCTGCTGACCTGCTCCGTCAGCGTGTCGATCGTCCGCATGCACGGGATTCTGGCAGTCGCCACGGACACTCCGTACTGTCATTTCGCCGAGCCCTCGACACATGGTCGACCGATTCCGTCGCGTAACCAAAAGGCAACGACGGAATCCCTTGTTGGACCGATCGGCCTCTGTCAGGATCGGCACTCAATTCGAACTGGAACAACGGAGAGCGTCATGGGCAACCGCTTCCAGCTGACGGACCGCTTCGCGGACGGCGCACAGTACATCGGCGGGCGGTTGCGCCCCGGAACCTCAGGGGACGCGCACAGCGTCGTCGATCCGGCCACCGGCGACAGCGTGTACACGTACACCCTCGCGTCCACCTCCGACGTGGACGACGCCGTCGCCGCCGCGAGGGAGGCGTTCCCCGCCTGGGCGGGCGCGACCCCCGGCGAGCGCTCCGACGCCCTCCACCGGTTCGCGGGCGTGCTCGCCGAGCGGGCCGAGGACATCGCCCACGTCGAGTCCCTCCAGTGCGGCAAGCCGATCAAGCTCTCCACCGAGTTCGACGTACCGGGCACCGTCGACAACACGGCCTTCTTCGCCGGAGCCGCCCGGCACCTCCAGGGCCAGTCCGCCGGCGAGTACAGCGGCGACCACACCTCGTACGTACGGCGCGAGCCCATCGGTGTCGTCGGCTCCATCGCGCCCTGGAACTACCCGCTCCAGATGGCCGCCTGGAAGATCCTCCCGGCGATCGCCGCCGGCAACACGGTCGTCCTGAAGCCGGCCGAACTCACCCCGCTCACCTCGCTGATGTTCGCGCAGGCCGCCACCGAGGCCGGCATCCCCGACGGCGTCGTCAACATCGTCACCGGCGCCGGGCGCACGGCGGGCGAGCACCTCGTCGGCCACCCGGACGTCGCCATGACCTCCTTCACCGGCTCCACCCCTGTCGGCAAGCGCGTCGCCGAGATCGCCACCTCCACCGTGAAGCGGCTCCACCTCGAACTCGGCGGCAAGGCGCCCTTCGTCGTCTTCGACGACGCCGACGTGGAGGCCGCCGCCCACGGCGCCGTCGCCGCCTCCCTCATCAACACCGGCCAGGACTGCACCGCCGCCACCCGCGCGTACGTGCAGCGCCCGCTCCTCGACACGTTCGTCGCCCGCGTCGCCGAGCTCATGGAGACCGTCCGTCTGGGCGACCCCTTCGACCCCGCCACCGACCTCGGCCCGCTGATCAGCCACGCCCAGCGCGACCGCGTCGCCGGCTTCGTCGACCGCGCCCGCGGCTACGCCACCGTCGTCACCGGCGGCGAGGCCCCCGGCGGCGAGCTGAAGAACGGCGCGTACTACCGGCCGACCCTCATCACCGGCGCCGCGCAGGACAGCGAGGTCGTGCAGTCGGAGATCTTCGGGCCGGTCCTGGTGGTCCTGCCCTTCGACGGCGACGACGACGGCCTCCGGCTCGCCAACGACACCCCGTACGGCCTCGCCGCCTCCGCCTGGACCCGCGACGTCTTCCGTGCGAACCGCGCCACCCGCGAGATCAAGGCGGGCTGCGTCTGGGTCAACGACCACATCCCGATCATCAGCGAGATGCCGCACGGCGGCTACAAGGCGTCGGGATTCGGAAAGGACATGTCTGCGTATTCCTTCGAGGAGTACACGCAGGTCAAGCATGTGATGTACGACAACACCGCGGTGGTCCGGAAGGACTGGCACCGCACGATCTTCGGAGACCGGTAGTTCCTCCCCAACCCCCGAGAGGCACAGCGCATGGAGCAGTACGAGCCCGACAGCCTGTCCGCCGCACAACTCGCGGCGATGCGACGCAGTCTGACGAGTGGCCGGGGCGCCCTCACCCGCCGTTCGATGCTGCGCGCCGGAGGCGTCGGCGCGCTCACGGTCGGCGGACTCGCGTCCCTGAGCGCGTGTGGCATCCCGCCGGCCAAGCGGGACGACCAGGGCCCGGCGTCGACGGACTTCTCGGCCAAGGAGAAGGAGCTCGCCTTCTCCAACTGGACCGAGTACATGGACGTCAGCGAGGACGAGAAGTCCCGCCCGACCCTGGAGGCGTTCACCAAGCGCACCGGGATCAGGATCAAGTACACCGAGGACATCAACGACAACGTCGAGTTCTTCGGCAAGATCAAGCCGCAGCTGGCGGCCGGCCAGGACACCGGCCGCGACCTGATCTGCGTCACCGACTGGCTCGCCGCGCGCATCATCCGGCTCGGCTGGGCGCAGAAGCTGGACGCGGCCAACCTCCCCAACGCCTACGCGAACCTCTCCACCCAGTTCCGCCGCCCCGACTGGGACCCGGGCCGTGCCTACTCGTACCCCTGGACCGGCATATCCACCGTGATCGCCTACAACTCCAAGGCGACGGGCGGGAAGAAGGTCGACTCGGTCACCCAGCTCCTGGACGACCCCTCCCTCAAGGGCCGGGTCGGCTTCCTCACCGAGATGCGCGACTCGGTCGGCATGACCCTGCTCGACATGGGCAAGGACCCCGGGAAGTTCACCGACGCCGACTACGACGCGGCGATCGGCCGGCTCCAGAAGGGCGTCGACAAGAAGCAGATCCGGCGCTTCACCGGCAACGACTACACCTCCGACCTGGACAAGGGCGACCTGGCGGCCTGTCTCGCCTGGGCCGGTGACATCATCCAGCTCCAGGCCGACAACCCGGACATCAAGTTCGCCATCCCGTCCGCCGGTTACATCACCTCCAGCGACAACCTGCTGGTCCCGGCCAAGGCCCGGCACAAGGCCAACGCCGAGAAGCTCATCGACTACTACTACGAGCTTCCGGTCGCCGCCCAGCTCGCCGCGTACATCAACTACGTCTGCCCGGTCGACGGCGTGAAGGACGAACTCGCCAAGATCGACCCCGAGCTGGCGAGCAACACGCTGATCCTGCCGGACAAGGCGATGGCCGCGAAGTCGCACGCCTTCCGCTCGCTGACCAGCGAGGAAGAGACGGCGTACGAGGAGAAGTTCGCCAAGCTCATCGGTGCCTGAGAACCGTCGTCCACCTCTTACGAACCTGGGATCGCAACCCATGACTGACAAGACTGCTCACACTGGCAAGAACACGGGCGGCGGCGACGTCCGTCTCACCGGCATCAGCAAGACCTACGGCTCCTTCACCGCCGTCCACCCGCTCGACCTGACCATCCCGCAGGGCTCGTTCTTCGCCCTCCTCGGGGCCTCGGGCTGCGGCAAGACCACCACGCTGCGCATGATCGCCGGCCTGGAGGACCCCACCGGCGGCACCGTGTTCCTCGGCGACAAGGACGTCACCGACCTCCCGCCGTACAAGCGGCCGGTCAACACCGTCTTCCAGTCCTACGCGCTCTTCCCGCACATGGACATCTACGAGAACGTCGCCTTCGGCCTGCGCCGGCGGGGCGTCAAGTCGGTGAAGAAGCAGGTCGACGACATGCTGGAGCTCGTCCAGCTCGGCGACAAGGCCCGGCACAAGCCGCACCAGCTCTCCGGCGGCCAGCAGCAGCGCGTCGCCGTGGCCCGCGCGCTGATCAACCACCCGCAGGTCCTCCTCCTCGACGAGCCGCTCGGCGCCCTCGACCTCAAGCTGCGCCGCCAGATGCAGCTGGAGCTCAAGCGCATCCAGACCGAGGTCGGCATCACCTTCGTCCACGTCACCCACGACCAGGAGGAGGCCATGACCATGGCCGACCAGGTCGCGGTGATGAACGGCGGCCGGGTCGAGCAGCTCGGCGCGCCCGCCGACCTGTACGAGAACCCGCGGACCACGTTCGTGGCCAACTTCCTCGGCACCTCCAACCTCATCGAGGCCGAGGTCGTCGAGACCGGCGGCTCCGACCTGGTCGTCACGGCAGGCGGCGGCAAGCTCCGGGTGCCCGCGGACCGCTGTACGGCGACCGTACGCACCGGCGGCAAGGTCCTGGTGGGCGTCCGCCCCGAGAAGATATCGCTCGCGCACGCCGACGACGCGGGCAAGATAGCCGACGGCCGCAACAAGGTCACCGGCCGGATCGCCGACTCGTCCTTCATCGGAGTCTCCACGCAGTACGTGGTGAACAGCCCGGCGGGGGCGGAGCTCCAGGTCTACGAGCAGAACATCGAGCGGGACACGCGCCTCCTCCCCGGCGCCGAGGTCGTCCTGCACTGGAACCCGGCGCACACCTTCGGCCTGGACGCCGACCAGGACATCGACGCGGGCGTGGAGACGGTGGAGGACGCCGGATGAGCACTCCCACCCTCACCAAGGAGGAGGAGACCGCGCCGGCCGGAGCACCGGTGTTGCGCAAGCCCTCCACCCGCAAGCGGCTCGTCCCCTACTGGCTGCTGCTGCCCGGCATCGTCTGGCTGCTCGTCTTCTTCGCGCTGCCGATGGTCTACCAGGCCTCGACCTCCGTGCAGACCGGCTCCCTGGAGAAGGGCTTCGAGGTCACCTGGCACTTCCAGACCTACTGGGACGCCTTCCAGGAGTACTGGCCGCAGTTCGTCCGCTCCCTGCTGTACGCCGGTACCGCCACGCTGCTCTGTCTGCTCCTCGGCTACCCGCTGGCCTATCTGATCGCCTTCAAGGCAGGCCGCTGGCGCAACCTGCTCCTCGTCCTCGTCATCGCGCCCTTCTTCACCAGCTTCCTCATCCGGACGCTGGCCTGGAAGACGATCCTCGCCGACGACAGCGTGGTGGTCGACGCGCTGAACGCGCTGCACGTCCTGGACGTGACCAGCTGGCTCGGCTGGACCGAGGGCGACCGCGTGCTCGCCACGCCGATGGCCGTGGTCTGCGGTCTGACGTACAACTTCCTGCCGTTCATGATCCTTCCGCTCTACACCTCGCTGGAGCGGATCGACGGCCGGCTGCACGAGGCCGCGCAGGACCTGTACGCCTCCCCGGCCACCACCTTCCGCAAGGTGACGTTCCCGCTCTCCATGCCGGGCGTGGTCTCGGGCACCCTGCTCACGTTCATCCCGGCGAGCGGCGACTACGTCAACGCGGAACTCCTCGGCTCCACCGACACCAAGATGGTCGGCAACGTCATCCAGTCCCAGTTCCTGCGCGTCCTCGACTACCCGACGGCCGCCGCCCTGTCCTTCATCCTCATGGCGATCGTGCTCCTCATGGTCACCGTCTACATCCGCCGCGCGGGAACGGAGGACCTGGTCTGATGCGTTGGATCCGTCGGAACCTTGTCGCCATCGCGGGCCTGCTGACGCTCGCGTACATGATCCTGCCGAACATCGTCGTGATGGTGTTCTCGTTCAACAAGCCGAACGGGCGCTTCAACTACGCCTGGCAGCGCTTCTCGCTGGACGCCTGGAAGGACCCCTGCGGCGTCGCCGACATGTGCGAGTCGCTGTCCCTCTCGCTCCAGCTCGCCGCCTGGGCGACGGTCGGCGCGGTGGTCCTCGGCACGATGATCGCCTTCGCGCTGGTCCGCTACCGCTTCCGGGCGCGCGGCGCGATCAACTCGCTGATCTTCCTGCCGATGGCGATGCCCGAGGTCGTCATGGCCGCCTCGCTGCTCACCCTCTTCCTGAACATGGGCATCGAGCTCGGCTTCTGGACCGTCCTGATCGCCCACATCATGTTCTGCCTGTCGTTCGTGGTGACGGCCGTCAAGGCACGGGTGATGTCGATGGACCCGCGTCTGGAGGAGGCCGCGCGCGACCTCTACGCGGGCCCGGTGCAGACGTTCGTACGGGTGACGCTGCCGATCGCCGCCCCCGGCATCGCCGCCGGCGCGCTGCTCGCCTTCGCGCTCTCGTTCGACGACTTCATCATCACCAACTTCAACGCGGGCTCGACCGTCACCTTCCCCATGTTCGTCTGGGGTTCGGCGCAGCGCGGCACGCCGGTCCAGATCAACGTCATCGGCACGGCGATGTTCATCATTGCCGTACTGGTGGTGGTAGCCGGACAGATCGTCACCAACCGGCGCAAGAAATCAGCGGCAAGCTGAGTACGTCCTGAGCAACACCTGAAGGAGTTGGAAACCATGGCCCCAGTCGCCATGCGTCTCGCTGCACAATCTCTCTCCGACGCCCAGCCCGTCCCCTTCTGGCTGGAAGACCCCGGCAAGCCCGGAGCCCTGCCCGCCCTCACCCACACGGAGAAGTGCGATCTTCTCGTCGTGGGCGGCGGCTACAGCGGCCTGTGGACCGCGCTCCTCGCCAAGGAGCGCGACCCCTCCCGGGATGTCGTACTGATCGAGGGGCGCGAGGTGGGCTGGGCCGCCTCGGGCCGCAACGGGGGCTTCTGCGCCGCCTCCCTCACGCACGGCTTCGGCAACGGACTGGCCCGCTGGCCGGGCGAGCTGCCGAAGCTGGAGGAGCTCGGCGAGCGCAACCTCGACTCCATCGAGGCGGCGGTCGACCGGTACGGCCTGGACTGCGACTTCGAGCGGAGCGGCGAGATCGACGTCGCCACCGAGCCGTACCAGGTCGAGGAACTGCACGAGGTGTACGCGGAGATCGAGCGGCTCGGTCTCGCGGACGGTCTCGAACTCCTCGACGGCGACGCGGTCCGCGCGGAGGTCGCCTCCCCGACCTTCCTCGGCGGACTCTGGGACCGGCGCGGGGTCGCCATGCTCAACCCGGCCAAGCTGGCCTGGGGCCTGAAGCGGGCCTGCCAGGACCTGGGCGTGCGGATCTACGAGAACACCCCCGGTCTCGACCTCGTCTCCGTCGGCGCGGGCATGGGCGTGCGCACCCCGTACGGCCGGGTCCTCGCCCGCCGGGTCGCGCTCGGCACCAACGTCTTCCCCTCGCTGGTCAAGCGGGTCCGGCACTTCACGGTCCCGGTGTACGACTACGCCCTGATGACCGAGCCGCTCTCGCCCGAGCAGCTCGCCGCCGTCGGCTGGAAGAACCGTCAGGGGCTCGGCGACAGCGCCAACCAGTTCCACTACTTCCGGATCACCGCCGACAACCGGATCCTCTGGGGCGGCTACGACGCGGTCTACCGATTCGGCGGCAAGGTCAGCGCCGAGATGGACCACCGCCCGGAGACGTACCTGAAGCTCGCCGAGCATTTCTTCCACTGCTTCCCGCAGCTGGAGGGGCTCCGCTTCAGCCACGCCTGGGGCGGCGCGATCGACACCTGCTCGCGCTTCTCGGCCTTCTTCGGTACGGCGTACCAGGGAAAGGTCGCGTACGCCGCGGGCTTCACCGGCCTCGGTGTGGGCGCCACCCGCTTCGGCGGCGACGTGATGCTCGACCTGCTCGCGGGCGAGCGGACGGAGCGGACCGAGCTGGAGATGGTCCGCTCCAAGCCGCTGCCCTTCCCGCCGGAGCCGATCGCCTGGGCCGGCATCGGCATCACCAAGTGGTCGATGGCGCGCGCCGACGAGAACGGCGGCCGCCGCAACCTGTGGCTGAAGGCGATGGACCGGCTGGGCCTGGGCTTCGACAGCTGAGCCGACGGTGTTCCGGCGGGGTCACGGAGTCTTCCGTGGCCCCGCCGCGCCGTTCCCGCCCCCGTTCCCGCTCCCGCCTCCGGTCGCCGCGGCGAGCTCGCCCTCGCCCTCGGTGTCCAGGTGCGGCAGGATGCGGTCCAGCCAGCGCGGGGTCCACCAGGCCTTCGGCCCGAGCAGCGTCATCACGGCGGGCACCAGCAGCAGACGGGCGATCGTCGCGTCGATCAGCACGCTCGCCGCCAGGCCGAGGCCCAGCATCTTCACCACGATGTTGTCGCTGACGATGAAGGCCGCGAAGACGCTGACCATGATGAGCGCCGCGCAGGTGATGACGCGGGCCGTGATCTCCAGGGCGTGCGCGACACTCGCCTTGGCGTCGCCGGTGCGAAGCCATGCCTCGTGGACCCGGGACAGCAGGAAGATCTCGTAGTCCATGCTCAGGCCGAAGACGATGGCGAACATCATCATCGGTACGTAGCTCTCGATCGGCACGTCTCCGGAGACCCCGAGCGAGGGCCCGCCCCAGCCCCACTGGAAGACCGCGACCACCACGCCGTACGAGGCCCCGATCGAGAGCAGGTTGAGGATGGCGGCCTTGGCGGCGACGAGCGGGCCCCGGAAGACGACCAGGATGACGAGGAACGCCAGGGCGACGACCACGGCGATGATGAGCGGCAGCCGGCTCGAGACGATGTCGAGGAAGTCGACCTGGGCGGCCGTGGTGCCGGTGACGTACGTGGTCGCGTCGGTACCGGCGACGGCGTTCGGCAGGGTGGTGCCGGTCAGGTTGTTGACCAGCTCCGTCGTCTTCTCGTCCTGGGGCGCGGCGACCGAGTAGGCGGTGCCGATGAGGACGTCCCCGTCCGACGTCGCCGTCAGCGGGGTGATCAGGGCGGCGTTCGGCACCCCGGTGAGGGCCTTCGCGGCCTGCGAGGCGAGGGCGGACCGGTCGGCCTCGGGCACCGAGGTCTGGTCGATGACCAGGGTCAGCGGTCCGTTGGAGCCCGGCCCGAAGGCGGCGGACATCAGGTCGAAGGCCCGCCGGTCGGTGAAGGACTTCGGGTCGGCGCCGTCTCCGATGTGCCCGAGCTGCATGAAGAACATGGGAATGGCGAGGATGACGAGCAGGACGACACCCGCGCTCAGGAACCACCAGGGGCGCCGCTCCACCCGCTGGGCGTACCGGTGCCAGGTGCCGGTCTCCACGCCCTCCTCGATCTCGGTCTCGGCGACCGCCGTGCGCACCCGCAGCTTGTCGATCCGCCGCCCGATCAGACCGAGCATCGCCGGTACGAGCGTCAGCGCGCCGATGACGGCGGTGACGACGGTGGAGGTCGCGGCGAGTCCGAGCAGGCCGATGAAGGTCAGTCCGGAGACCCAGAGCCCGGAGAGGGCGATGATGACGGTGCATCCCGATACGAGGACGGCTCGACCGCTCGTGGCGGTGGCGGTACCGGCCGCCGCCACCGGATCCATGCCGTTCATCAGCAACTGGCGGTGGCGGGTGATCAGGAAGAGCGCGTAGTCGATGCCCACGCCGATGCCGATCATCGTGGCCAGCGTCGGTGAGACGGTCGCGAAGGTCCACACGGCGGCGAGCAGTCCGAGGATCGCGATGCCGCAGAGGGCCGCGAACAGAGCGGTGACCAGCGGCAGTACGGCCGCGACCACGCTGCCGAAGCCGATCAGGAGCACGACGATCGCGACCCCGAAGCCGATCGCCTCGCTGAGCTTGTCGTTCGGCTCCGGCCGGGCGAGCTCGCCCAGCGTGCCGCCGTACTCGACCTCGACACCGGCGGCGCGCAGCGGCGCCACGGCGCTGTCCACGCCGTCCAGGTAGTCCTCTTTGAGGGTCGAGGGCTGCACGCTGAAGCGCATCGTGATGTAGGCGGTCTTGCCGTCCGTCGAGAGCGGCCCGGGGTTCGGCGTGCCCGGCGGGAGGCTCGGCGGCGGGGTGCCGGGCGCGGGCAGCGGGTTCTGCGCGCTGAGGACCTCCGGCAGCTTCCCGAGGGCCGTGACCGTGGAGGAGATCTGGTCGCTCAGCTCGGTCAGCGGCTTGGCGGAGTCGTACAGCACCACCTGGGCGCTGTAGCCGCCGGCCGCAGGCTCGTGCTCCCGGAGGACGTCGACTCCCTCCTGGGACTGGGTGCCGGGCAGCGCGTAGTTGTCGGAGTACTCGCCGCCGTACGCGTGCTCCAGGGTGAGCAGGGCGGCCAGGGCGACGATCCACGCGGCGATCACGATGACGAAGTGACGGGCCGACCACGCGCCGAGCCGCCAGAGCACACCCTTTTTGCCGGAGCTTCGGCTGCCGGGTGCGGTGCCCGATGGCTGCGGGAACGGCATGGGTGACTCCCGTGGTGAGCGCGGCGCGGAGGGCCATACGACCACGTGGGGGCGGGCGGGCGGCGGAAGCCCCCGACCCGGCCCGCCGCCGTCCACCCGATCGGATGCGCCCGGTGGGAGTCACTGCGCCGGGTGCGCGCCCTGGGCGCACACCACTTGCTCGCGATGTGACCCAGTTCACTGCCAACTCGTTGACCGAACCCGCGTAATGATCGTCACCCACTCGGCTCTCTGCCTGTGGACGACGTGTCCGCACACGAAAGGGAGGCCGGTGGCCATGAGTGGTTCGGGGGCGGCCAGGTCCGCGGTGGAGTGGCTGGCGGCGGTGGCGCCGGATCCCGACGCGTGCCGTTGGGAGTGGGAGCGCAACCCGCTCGGCGTCGCGCTGCTGCCCGCCGGGAAGCGCTGGGACGTGCTCATCCTGCCGGGGGAGCTCGGGTATCCCACGCTCGATGTGCTGACCCGACTCGTGGACCGGCCGGGGCCCGTCCTCGCCGACTTCGGAGAGGCGCGGATGGGCTTCTTCGTGCCGCCGGGCACGGCCTCGCGCTGGCTCGGCACGGGGGTGCGCAGCGCGGGCCGCGGTACGTGGATCGTCGTCCCCTACCCGGGTCGCGCGGCGGGCGGAGTGCGCTGGCTGGTGACGCCGGACGGCAGCGGCACCCTCAACGACGCCTCGCTCCTGGAGCTGGCGATGCACGAGGCGGCGGGCCGGCTGGCGCGGGGCGAAGGAGAACAGAGGTCTTGACCACTTGATTGGTCTGGACCATGCTGTGGCGCGCTCCTCACCTCGATTCCCCCACCCCCGGAGGCAGTTGTGGACCGCACCAGACCTCTCACGCTTCTGCTGGCGGGCGTGCTCGCCGCCGGCGGACTCGTCTCCCTCACCCCCGCGGCCCAGGCCGCTGACTCCGAACTGGCCCGCAACGGCGGCTTCGAATCCGGCCTCGACGGCTGGAGTTGTACGGCGGGCAGCGGAGCCGTCGTCTCCTCGCCCGTACACGGCGGGGCGAAGGCGCTCCAGGCGACCCCGGTCGGCAACGACCAGGCCAGGTGCTCCCAGACCGTCACCGTGAAGCCGAACTCCGCCTACGTGCTCAGCGGTTGGGTGCGCGGCAGCTACGTCTACCTCGGCGCCTCCGGTACCGGCACGAGCGACGTCTCCACCTGGACCCAGTCCGCCCCCGACTGGCAGAAGCTCACCACCGGCTTCACCACCGGCGCCTCGACGACCTCCGTCACCCTCTACACCCACGGCTGGTACGGCACCGGCGCCTATCTCGCCGACGACCTCTCCCTGATCGGCCCCGGCGGCGACCCCGTCCAGACCCCGGCCACCCCCACCGGCCTCGCCGCCGGCTCCCCGACCTCCACGTCCATACCGCTGACCTGGCCCGCGGTCTCCGGCGCGACCTCCTACAAGGTCCACCGCGGCGGAGCCCCGGCGGTGACGGTCACCGGTACCTCGTACACCGCGACCGGCCTCACGCCCTCCACCTCGTACACCTTCCAGGTCTCGGCGGTGAACAGCGCGGGCGAGTCGGCGAAGTCCACGGCCGTCACCGCGACCACGACGTCCGGCGGCGGCAACCCCGGCGGCGGCCTCCCGGCCCACGCGCTCGTCGGCTATCTCCACGCCAGCTTCGCCAACGGCTCCGGCTACACCCGGATGGCCGACGTCCCCGACTCCTGGGACGTCATCAACCTCGCCTTCGGGGAGCCGACCTCGGTGACCTCCGGGGACATCCGCTTCTCCCTCTGCCCGGCCACCGAGTGCCCGAACGTGGAGTCCGTCGCGGACTTCAAGGCGGCGATCAAGGCGAAGCAGGCGGCGGGCAAGAAGGTCCTGATCTCCATCGGCGGTCAGAACGGCCAGGTCCAGCTCTCCACCACGGCCGCCCGCGACGCCTTCGTCTCCTCCGTCTCGAAGATCATCGACGAGTACGGGCTCGACGGCCTGGACATCGACTTCGAGGGCCACTCCCTCTCGCTGCAGACCGGCGACACCGACTTCCGCAACCCCACCAGCCCCGTGATCGTCAACCTGATCTCGGCCGTCAGGTCGCTGAAGGCCAGGTACGGTTCCGGCTTCGTCCTGACGATGGCCCCGGAGACCTTCTTCGTCCAGCTCGGCTACCAGTTCTACGGCTCCGGCCAGTGGGGCGGCCAGGACCCGCGCGCCGGCGCCTACCTCCCGGTCATCCACGCCCTGCGCGACGACCTCACGCTGCTCCACGTCCAGGACTACAACTCGGGGCCGATCATGGGCCTCGACAACCAGTACCACTCCATGGGCGGCGCGGACTTCCACATCGCCATGACCGACATGCTCCTGACCGGCTTCCCGGTCGCGGGCAACACCGACCGCGTCTTCCCGGCCCTCCGCCCCGACCAGGTCGCCATCGGCCTCCCCGCCTCCACCCAGGCGGGCAACGGCCACACGACCCCGACCGAGGTGAACAAGGCGCTGGACTGCCTGACGAAGAGGACGAACTGCGGCACGTACCAGACCCACGGCACGTGGCCCGCGCTGCGCGGCCTGATGACCTGGTCGATCAACTGGGACCGCTTCAACGGCGGTGAGTTCAGCCGGAACTTCGACGCCTACAACTGGAGCTGACGACCACGGCCGGCGCCGGTGCCGGTCGCCCGACGCCTCGGGCGCGAGGAAAGGGCCGGCCGCGCGGATGTCCGCGCGGCCGGCCCGCCGCGTGGTCCGGCGGTCAGCCGGCCGTCGCCGCCCGGGCCGCCAGCCCCGCCCGGCTCAGGGCCCGGGCCATGGCCGGGAGGTCAGGGGCGCCCCCGTCGACGGGGGCGGCGTGCGCCTCCAGGAGGTCCGGCGTGAGCCGGTACTCCTCCGCGTGACGCATGAGGGTCTCGGCGGGGCCGCCTCCGTCGTACCGGACGTGGTCGGCCAGCAGGCGGAGGGCGTCGTCCCGGTCGACGAAGCGGCTCATCCCGCAGTCGAGGCCGTCGTCCTTCAGGTCCTCGGGGTACGGCGCGCGCGCCCAGGCGCCGTTCTCGTACCAGTAGACGCACCCCAGCTCGTTCCCGTCGAGCCGGTCCCGCAGTTCCTCGTACGGGAGCCAGTCCGGCCCGCCCGCCAGCATGTCGATCGGCGTCCCGTGCCACTTCACGTCGCTCGACTCGTCCTCGCCGAAGAGCACGTACCGACCCTCGCCGACACGGGAGAACGTCCACCAGGTGCAGCCGCAGTCGTCGAGGTGGAGCCCCTCCTCGTCGATCCAGGTGCCGGTGCGGTGCCCCGTCCTCTCCTCCGCCGCGGCGGTCGCCCCCAGCACGGCCACCAGCGCCCAGCGCGCCCACAGCACCTCCGGGGACGGCAGGTCCCCCGGCAGTCCAGGTCGTCGAATCGTCATCTCTGCTCCCCGTCGGTCGGTCACGGACGTGAAGCGCGACCGTACCGCTCGGCGACGACGGGCCAGCGGAGCAGGGGGACGCAGAGGGCCACCGAGGCCAGCACGTCCAGGGGCCAGTGGAAGCCGCGGAGGATCAGACCGAGGGCCGTCAGGGTCGTCAGCACGGCGGCCAGCGGGAGGAGCCGGCGCGAGACGAGGAAGGCCGCGCCGACGTACGCCACCATCGCCGTCGCCGTGTGGCCCGACGGGTAGTAGCCCGCCGCCCACGGTTCCAGCGGGCCGGGGCGGGCCGTCCACTCCTTCAGGGGGACGATCAGCAGCGGTACGAGTGCCATGGCGAGGCCGGCGGCGAGGGCATGGGCGCGCCGTCGGCGCCAGAGCGCGTACACCATCGCGCAGCCGAGCACGGGGAGGGCGACCGTCATGTTGCCGAGGTCTGCGCCGAGTTCGGAGAACCAGCGGGGGACACGGTCGACCAGGGAGCGCGAGACGTGCTCGTCGAGGCGGGTGAGCGGACCCGCCACGACGACCTGCCAGGTGATGACAGCGAACAGCACGACCGCCGAGAAGACAGCCGGACGCCCCGGAACAGGGGGGGTGGTTCCGGGGCGTCCGAGGTGATCGGGCTGCCGCGCGCCCCGGGGGGTGTGGGGCGGGCGGCCATCCGATCGGTGAGGAGTTCCGGAGCGCGAGGCTCCAGTGGTGTGCGCCAGGGCGCGGGCAGGACGGTGCTGGGGAGGCTCCGCCCTGTTGTCGCTCGCGGTCTCCTGCGAGCGGGGTGTTTCTCTCATCTGCAGAAACCGTACGGCACGGAGAAGGGGGCCGACAGCCGGATCTCCATCCCGCCATCGGCCCCCCACACTCTCTTCACACGCCGGGGCGAAGGGGTCAGATCTGCCCGAACGCGTTCTCGATGATGTCGAGACCCTCGTTCAGGAGATCGTCACCGATCACCAGCGGCGGCAGGAAGCGGAGCACGTTGCCGTAGGTGCCACAGGTCAGGACCAGCAGGCCCTCCGCGTGGCAGGCCTTCGCGAGCGCGCCCGCGGCCTCCGGGTTCGGCTCCTTGGTGTCGCGGTCCTTGACCAGCTCGATGGCGATCATGGCGCCGCGGCCGCGGATGTCGCCGATGGCGTCGAACTTCTCCGCCATCGTCGACAGGCGGGTCTTCATGACGGACTCGATGTGCTTCGCCCGGGCGTTGAGGTCGAGCTCCTTCATCGTCTCGATGGAGCCGAGCGCGCCGGCGCAGGCCACCGGGTTGCCGCCGTAGGTGCCGCCCAGGCCGCCGCCGTGCACGGAGTCCATGATCTCGGCGCGGCCGGTGACGGCGGCGAGCGGCAGACCGCCCGCGATGCCCTTGGCGGTCGTGATCAGGTCGGGGACGATGCCCTCGTCCTCGCACGCGAACCACTGGCCGGTGCGGCAGAAGCCGGACTGGATCTCGTCGGCGACGAAGACGATGCCGTTGTCGTTGGCGAACTTCACGATCGCCGGCAGGAAGCCCTTGGCCGGCTCGATGAAGCCGCCCTCGCCGAGGACCGGCTCGATGATGATCGCGGCGACGTTCTCGGCGCCGATCTGCTTGGTGATGTTGTCGATCGCCTGCGCGGCGGCCTCGGGGCCGCAGTTCTCGGCGCCGGTGGGCCAGCGGTAGCCGTAGGCGACCGGGACGCGGTAGACCTCGGGAGCGAACGGACCGAAGCCCTGCTTGTACGGCATGTTCTTCGCGGTCAGCGCCATCGTCAGGTTCGTACGGCCGTGGTAGCCGTGGTCGAAGACGACGACGGCCTGGCGCTTGGTGTACGAACGGGCGATCTTGACCGCGTTCTCGACGGCCTCGGCGCCGGAGTTGAACAGCGCGGACTTCTTGGCGTGGTCGCCCGGGGTCAGCTCGGAGAGCGCCTCACAGACCTCGACGTAGCCCTCGTACGGCGTGACCATGAAACAGGTGTGCGTGAAGTCGGCGAGCTGCGCGGCGGCGCGGCGCACGACGGCCTCGGCGGAGGCGCCGACGGAGGTCACGGCGATGCCGGAGCCGAAGTCGATCAGGCGGTTGCCGTCGACGTCCTCGATGATGCCGCCGCCGGCCTTCGCGGTGAAGACGGGCAGCACGGAGCCCACGCCGCCGGCCACGGCGTCGAGGCGGCGGGCCTGCAGCTCCTGCGACTTCGGACCGGGGATGGCGGTGACGACGCGCCGCTCCTGCGGGACAGCGTTCATGCGGGGCTCCTGGGGTGTTCTGGACGCTCTTGTGGGTTTCTTCCGCAGGCTAGGCGCGGGGGAGGGGCGCGGGCATGCGCCGATCGGGAGTGTTGGGGGGTATGTCGTTGTCCGGTGTGGACATGGCGGCGGGGAAACCGCTCCGGGCCGGGCCTCGCCCACTAGATTGACGGTGGCACAGATGCGGCGACCTGGCTGGTCAGGGGGCAGGGGTTCATGGAGACCGAAGGCACGTACGAGTCACGCGACACCCGGGGAGGCGGCGAGCCACGTGATCCCCGGGCAGGCGCGGTCCCGCGCCCCGCGGGCCCACCCGTGCCACCGGCCCCCCCGACCGCGCCCCCCGCGACACCCCCGCCCCCCACCCACGCGCCCACGCGCATCGGCGTCGCCGAGTGGCTCCGGATCCCCCGGCCCGCAGCGGGCCCGGGCGTCTGGCGGCTGGGGCACCGCGAGCGGCCCGAGCAGGAGCCGGACCTGGTGCCCGGCCGCCAGCTGATCACCGGCGCGCTCGTCGCGTACCTCTGTGGCTGGCTGCTGTGGTCGCTGCTCTGGAACGGCTATCTGGAGGGGTGGTGGATCTTCGTAACCGACTGGTGGCTGCTGCCGATGCTGTGGCTCGTCCCTGACGAGTGGCGCGCGCCCGGGAGCCCGGATGTCGAGCTGTACGTCGCAGCGGTGTACACCTGGTACGCCGTCGTGCTCACCCTCTTCGCCGTCGGTTTCGGCCGCGTCGGCAACTGGCGCGAGGTCTGGCAGCGCTACGGCGTGCCCGTCTGGCCGCTCTTCGTGCTCCTGCCCGGCGTCTGGCGCGAGATGCCCCGCACGCAGACCTGGATCACCTGGGTCTCCAACGTCTACTACGTCCTCCTCATCGCCGCCCTCGTCGCCGCCGTGGGCCGGGCCGGTACCTGGCCCGCGGTACGTCGCCGATTCGGTGGCGCCGCCGGTACGTCCGCCACCGCCCCGCCGCCACCGTCCGATGCGGCGAAGGACCCCGCCGAGTGGCCGGAGCTGCGCGACGCCGGACTGGCCGAGGCAGCCGCCCAGCTCGCCGAGGCCACCCGGCAGGGGACCCTGGGCGACGTGGACTACGCCCGGATCCGCCGTGCCTGGCAGGGCGTGCGGGCCCGGCCCGAGCGCCTCACCGCCTTCACCGACGCCGTGCGCACCCGCGGCGCCGCCGCCTGTGGCCACCCCTCCGGCCGGCGCGACCTGCCCGTCCGCACCGCCACCCACGACCTCGCCACCGACCAGGTCCTCATCGGCAGGGCCGCCGACCACCCGCGCAACCCCTACGCCCGGCGCACCACCGGCGTCGCCCTGGAGCCGGCGGTGCTGGGCACCTCGCTCGTCGCCGTAGGGCCCGCGGGGGCCGGGAAGACCGTGCGGCTCGTGCGGCCCGTCGTCGAGGCGCTCTGTCTGCAGGCCCTCGCCAACCGCGCCGCCGTCGTCGCCGTCACCTCGCACGGGGCCTCCCTCGGGCCCGACGAGGCCTTCGACGTCGTCGTGTCCGTCGGGCGGCCCGGGTCCACCCACGACCTCGACCTGTACGGCGGCGCCGACGACCCCGACGAGGCCGCCCGGATCCTCGCCGAGGCGCTCGTCGGGGACCTGGCCGCGGACAGCCGCCGGGCCGCCACCGCGCTCGCCCAGCTGATCGGCCCGTTCCTCGCCGCGTACGGCCGTTTCCCCGGCGTGCCCGAGCTGCGCGAGCTGCTCGGCGGGACGCCCACGGCGCTCGCCGCGCTGCGCGAGGCCGTCGCGGGCGACCCCGCCCAGCTCCGCGAGCTCGACGCCCGACAGCGCCAGGCCGAACGCGGCGACGAGGTCGGCGTCCTGCTCGCGGAGCGCGTCGCCTTCCTCGACCGGCCCGCCTTCGCCCACTTCTTCCGCACCGAGGGCACGGAGGGCTCCGCGGGCTCCGAGCGCGCCCACGACACGAAGCCCCGGTTCTCCCTCCGCGCCGTCGAGCACCCCCTCCGCGTCCGCGTCGACCTCCCCGAGCGGGGCCACGCCGAAGCCTCCAGGATCGTCTCCCGGCTGCTGCTCGCCCAGTTCGCCGAGGCCGCCCTCGCCCGTCGCGACCGGTCGCTCTTCGCCTGCCTGGTCCTCGACGACGCCACGTACACCGTCACCGGCGAGTCCGTCCGCGCCGTCCAGCGGCTCCGCTCGGCCAACGCGGGCGTCGTCCTCGCCCTGCGCAGCCTGGAGGACGTGCCCGAGGCCCTGCGCGGCCCGCTGCTCGGGGCCGTCGGCTGCCGGATGGCGTTCGCCGGGATCGCGCCCTGGGACGGCGGACGGTTCGCGGAGACCTGGGGCACCGAATGGGTGCAGACCCGCGACGTCACCAACCGCCAGATCATCTCCGACGAGCCCCTCACCAAGGCCCTGCACTTCATGCGGCGCCTCGTGACCGGCAAGGCCACGACGGCGGAGGCCGTGACCGTACGGGAGGTGGAGCGGCAGCGGTGGTCGGCCTCCGACCTCGCCCACGCCGTCCCCGCCGGGCACGCCGTGCTCTCCCTCACCGACGTGCGCGGAGAGCACACGCCACCCCTCCTGGTGGATCTGCGGAGCTGACGCGGCCCCCGGGCTCGGCCAGGGCGGGCCCCGGCCAAGTCGGCGCCCAGGTCCGGCCGAGCCGGCGCCGGGCCGGAGCGGCCACCGGCGCGCCCTGGCACAATCGGGGGCGCCGCTCGGCTGAGCGGCGCCCCCTCCCCAAAGGTCCGACGGTCGCCAATGCCGCCCACCCTCGCCTCACTCGCCCAGCACTCGGCGCTCAAGCTCACCGTCCGCGCGGGTGAGGACCGCCTCGACACCCCCGTGCGCTGGGCCCACGTCAGCGAGCTCGCCGACCCCGTCCCGTACATGGAGGGCGGCGAGCTGCTGCTCACCACCGCGCTCACGCTGGACGCGGAGGACCCCGAGGCGATGCGTCGCTATGTGCGGCGACTGCTCGCCGCGGGCGTGGTCGGTCTCGGCTTCGCCGTCGGCGTCAACTACGAGGACATCCCGCCCGCCCTCGTGGACGCCGCGGGCGCCGAGGGGCTGCCCCTCATCGAAGTACCGCGGCGCACGCCGTTCCTGGCCATCAGCAAGGCGGTCTCGGCGGCCATCGCGGCCGACCAGTACCGGGCGGTCACGGCAGGCTTCGAGGCCCAGCGGGAGATGACCCGCGCCGCGCTCGCCGAGGGCCCCGACGCGGTGGTGGCGCGGCTCGCCGCCCATGTGGACGGCTGGGCCGCTCTGTACGACACCTCCGGCACCGTCCTCGCCGTGTCCCCCGAGTGGGCGGCGCGCCGGGCCGCCCGGCTGACGTCCGACGTCGAGCGGCTCCGGGAGCGGCCCGCGCCCGCGAGCGCCGTCGTCGGGGGCACGGACGACCGGGTCGAGCTCCAGTCCTTGGGCACGGGCCGGCGCGTCAGGGGCGCCCTCGCGGTCGGCACGGGCGCGCCGCTCGGGACCGCCGAACGGTACGCGGTGCACTCCGCCATCGCCCTGCTCACGCTCACCACCGAACGCTCCCGTTCGCTCCAGGCGGCCGAGGGGCGGCTCGGCGCGGCGGTGCTCCGGATGATGCTGTCCGGTCAGCCCGACCACGCCCGGGCGGTGGCGGGTGACCTGTACGGCGGGCTCCTCGACGCCCCGTTCCGGCTGATGATCGCCGAGACGGTGTCGGGGGAGCGGGAGGGCGAGCCGGCGCTGCCGGTGCTGGCGGAGGAACTGGAGTCGGCGGCCGCCCGCGCGGGCGAGACGGTCCTGACCGTGCCCGAGGGAGAGGACCGGCTCCTGGTCCTGGCCGGGGACGGCGGCGCGGTCGTCACGGCCTGCGAGGCGTACACCGAACGCGAGGCCGAGGAGGCCGGTGTCGTGGTCGGGCTCTCCGCCCCGGCGGGGCCGATCGCGGCGGCGGCCGCGTACAAGCAGGCCGAGCAGGCCCTGTCCGTGGCGCGGCGGCGCGGCCGCGCCCTGGTCGAGCACGAGGACCTGGCGGCCGGCTCCGTACTGCCGCTGCTGGCCGACGACGCCGTCCGCGCCTTCGCGGACGGCATGCTGAGGGCCCTGTACGAGCACGACGCGACGGGCCGCGGCGACCTGGTCGCCTCGCTGCGGGCCTGGCTCTCCCGGCACGGCCAGTGGGACGCGGCGGCGGCGGACCTGGGCGTCCACCGCCACACCCTGCGTTACCGGATGCGCCGGGTGGAGGAGATCCTGGGCCGCTCGCTGGACGATCCGGACGTCCGGATGGAGCTGTGGCTGGCCCTCAAGGCGACGGGTGCGGACACGGAGGAGCGGTAGGCGCGGCCCGAACCCGGCGCTCCACGGCGCCATTTCTGCCCGATGCCGGGCAGATCATTGATCAGCGGCCTGGTGGATCCCTACTCTCCTGGGCATGACAACCCCTGCGGCCGATCCCGCCTCCGAGGAACGCACCTCCACCGCCGGCCCCGGACACCGCACTGGCCGCCGCATCTCCGGCGCCGTCTGGCTGGCGCTCGGGATCGTGTACGTCGTCTGGGGCTCCACCTACCTCGGCATCCGGATCGTCGTCGAGACGATGCCGCCGTTCCTCTCCGCGGGGATCCGGTACGTCGTCGCCGGCCTGCTCCTCGCCGCGCTCATCGCGATGCGGCAGGGGCCCGCCGCGCTGAGGGTCGGCCCGCGCCGGCTCGGCTCGGCCGTCCTCGTCGGCATCCTGCTCCTCGTCGGCGGGAACGCGCTCGTCGTCCTGGCCGAGACCGCCATCCCCTCCGGCCTGGCCGCGCTGCTCGTCGCGAGCGTTCCCGCCTGGGTCGTCGTCCTGCGCGCCGCCTCCGGCGAGCGCCCCGGCCGCGGCGCCTTCGCCGGCGTGGCCCTCGGTCTCGTCGGCCTCGGCGTCCTCACCCTCCCCGGCCTCAGCGGCGAGGTCAGGATCGGCGGCGTCGTCCTCGTCGTGTGCGCCGCGCTGCTGTGGTCCGTCGGCTCGTTCTCCTCGGGCCGGCTCCCGATGCCCGCCAACCCCTTCACCGCCAGCGCGTACGAGATGCTCGCCGGCGGTCTCGGCGGCCTGGTCGTCGCCCTGATCCGAGGCGAACACCAGGGCTTCGACCTCGCCGACGTGTCCGCCCGTTCCTGGACCGCTCTGGCCTACCTGATCGTCTTCGGCTCGCTGATCGCCTTCACCGCGTACGCCTGGCTCCTCCAGACCGCCCCGCTCTCGCTCGTCGCCACGTACGCGTACGTCAACCCGGTCGTCGCGGTGCTGCTCGGCGCGCTGGTCCTCGGCGAGGCCCTGACCTGGCCCATCGCGCTCGGCGGCGCGATCGTCGTCGGCGGGGTCTGCCTCATCGTCTCGACGGAACGCCGAGGCTGACGGCCCCGCGCCCCCGGGCGCACCGGTGCTCCTTCCTCCAAAGCGGACAGGTGGTCTCGGTCACCACTCCATCGCGGACAAGCCTCACGCCGCCCGCTTCGCCCTACCGTGGCACGAGAGCGATCGCTCGCACCCCCGATACGGAAAGGGCCGGGACGCAATGACGACCACCCACGCCTTCTGGCTCGCCGGCCGCGAGGCCACCGGCGAGGCCACCTTCGACGTCACGAACTCCTTCGACGGACGTCTCGTCGGCAAGGTGAGCGTTCCCACCGAGGCCCAGGTCGAGGAGGCCGTCGCCGCCGCGCACGCCGTCGTCGACGAGTTCGCCGCGACCCCGGCGCACGTCCGCGCCGCCGCCCTCGACCACGTATCGAAGCGTCTCGCCGAGCGCACCGAGGAGATCGCCCAGGTGATCTCCGCCGAGAACGGCAAGCCGATCAAGTGGGCCCGCGGCGAGGTCGGCCGTGCCGTCTCCGTCTTCCGTTTCGCCGCCGAGGAAGCCCGCCGCTTCAACGGCGGAGAGGCCCAGCGCCTGGACACCGAGGCCGGCGGTGTCGGCCGCCTGGCGATCACCCGCCGTATCCCCAAGGGTGTCGTCCTCGGCATCGCGCCGTTCAACTTCCCGCTGAACCTCAGTGCCCACAAGGTCGCCCCGGCCATCGCCGTCGGCGCCCCGATCATCCTCAAGCCGGCCCCGTCCACCCCCATCTCGTCCCTGATCCTGGGCGAGCTGCTGGCCGAGACCGACCTGCCGGCCGGCTCCTGGTCCGTCCTGACCGTGCCGAACGACCGCATGCCGGCCCTCGTCCAGGACGAGCGCCTCCCGGTCATCTCCTTCACCGGCTCCGACAAGGTCGGCTTCGCCATCCAGGAGTCCGTGCCGCACAAGCACTGCACCCTGGAGCTCGGCGGCAACGCCGCCGCCGTCGTCCTCGGCGACTGGGCGTCCGAGCAGGACCTGGACTGGGCGGCGACCCGCATCGCCACCTTCTCCAACTACCAGGGCGGCCAGTCCTGCATCTCCGTGCAGCGCGTCATCGCCGACGCCTCGGTCTACGACCGACTGGTGCCGAAGATCGTCGCCGCCGTCGAGGCCCAGGTCACCGGTGACCCCGCGGACGACGCCACCGACGTCGGCCCGCTCGTCGACGAGAACGCCGCCAAGCGCGTCGAGGCCTGGGTGGACGAGGCCGTCGCCGCCGGCGCGAAGCTGCTCGCGGGCGGCAAGCGCGAGGGCGCGACCTACGCCCCGACCGTCCTCACCGACCTCCCCGCCGACGTCACCCTGGCCCGCGCCGAGGTCTTCGGCCCGGTCCTGACGATCGCCCGGGCCGACGGCGAGGCCGAGGCCTTCGCCGCGGTCAACGACTCGGACTTCGGCCTCCAGGCCGGCGTCTTCACCCACGACCTGCAGACCGCCTTCCGCGCCCACCGCGCGCTGGAGGTCGGCGGCGTGATCATCGGCGACGTCCCGTCCTACCGCGCCGACCAGATGCCGTACGGCGGTGCCAAGAAGTCCGGCGTCGGCCGCGAGGGCGTCAAGTACGCGATGGACGACTACACCTACGAGCGCGTCCTCGTCCTCACGGGCCTCGCCCTGTAACCCGGACGTACGTACGCGTACGGACTCACGAGACCGACGGCCGGAGCCCACTGTGCGGGGGCTCCGGCCGTCCTCGTGCGCTCCCGCCGTCTTTCGGGGGGCCGCGAAATCGGGTACTACGGACGAGTAGCCACAAGGCACCCGACGAGCGGCGAGGTGAGCTCCTCATGTCCGCACCCACCCAGCGGCCCAAGGTCACGGAACGCGAGGCCCGGCAGGTCGCCGAGGCAGCGCGCGAGCAGGACTGGCGCAAACCCAGCTTCGCCAAGGAGCTGTTCCTCGGCCGCTTCCGGCTGGACCTCATCCACCCCCACCCGATGCCCTCCGAGGAGGACGTGCGGCGCGGTGAGGCCTTCCTCGGCAAGCTGCGCGTCTTCTGCGAGACGCGGATCGACGGCCGGCTGATCGAACGCGAGGCGCGCATCCCCGACGAGGTCGTCACCGGCCTCAAGGAGATCGGCGCGTTCGGGATGAAGATCGACCCGAAGTACGGCGGGCTCGGTCTCACCCAGGTGTACTACAACCGCGCCCTCGCCCTCGTCGGCTCCGCGAGTCCCGCGATCGGCGCGCTGCTCTCGGCGCACCAGTCGATCGGCGTACCGCAGCCCCTGAAGATCTTCGGTACGCAGGAGCAGCGCGAGGCCTACCTCCCGCGCCTCGCCCGCACCGACATCTCCGCCTTCCTCCTCACCGAGCCGGACGTCGGCTCCGACCCGGCCCGGCTCGCCACCACCGCCGTGCCGGACGGCGACGACGCCTACGTCATCGACGGCGTGAAGCTCTGGACGACCAACGGGGTCGTCGCCGACCTGCTCGTCGTCATGGCGCGTGTGCCGAAGTCCGAGGGCCACCGCGGCGGCATCACCGCGTTCGTCGTCGAGGCGGACTCGCCCGGCATCACCGTCGAGCACCGCAACGCCTTCATGGGCCTGCGCGGCCTGGAGAACGGCGTCACCCGCTTCCACGGTGTCCGGGTCCCGGCCGCGAACCGCATCGGCCCCGAGGGCGCCGGTCTCAAGATCGCTCTCACCACCCTGAACACCGGCCGCCTCTCGCTCCCCGCGATGTGCGTCGGCGCGGGCAAGTGGGCGCTGAAGATCGCCCGCGAGTGGGCGGCCGTACGGGAACAGTGGGGCAAGCCGGTCGCCCGGCACGAGGCCGTGGGCACGAAGATCTCCTTCATCGCGGCGACCACGTTCGCCCTGGAGGCGGTCGTCGACCTCTCCTCCCAGATGGCCGACGAGGACCGCAACGACATCCGTATCGAGGCGGCCCTCGCCAAGCTCTACGGCTCCGAGATGGGCTGCCTCATCGCCGACGAACTGGTCCAGATCCGGGGCGGGCGCGGCTACGAGACCGCGGACTCGCTCGCGGCGCGCGGCGAGCGGGCGGTCCCGGCGGAACAGCTCCTGCGCGACCTGCGGATCAACCGGATCTTCGAGGGCTCGACCGAGATCATGCACCTGCTCATCGCCCGCGAGGCGGTCGACGCCCACCTCGCGGTCGCGGGCGACATCATCGACCCCGACAAGTCGCTGGGCGACAAGGCGCGGGCTGGCGCGCGGGCGGGCGGCTTCTACGCCCGCTGGCTGCCGAAACTCGTCACAGGACCGGGCCAGCTGCCCGGCTCGTACGCGGAGTTCGACGCCCTCGCGACGCATCTGCGGTACGTGGAGCGGACGTCGAGGAAGCTCGCCCGGTCGACGTTCTACGCGATGTCGCGGTGGCAGGGCCGGATGGAGCTCAAGCAGGCGTTCCTCGGGCGGATCGTGGACATCGGCGCGGAGCTGTTCGCGATGAGCGCGGCGTGCGTACGGGCGGAGCAGATGAGGGCCACCGGCGACCACGGCAAGGAGGCGTACGCACTGGCTGACGCGTTCTGTCGGCAGGCGCGGCTGCGGGTGGAGGAGCTGTTCGGCCGCCTCTGGGCCAACACGGACGACCTGGACCGCCGGGTGGTGGACGGGGTGCTGACGGGTCGCTTCGAGTGGCTGGAGGAGGGGGTCGTGGACCCCAGCGGCGACGGCCCCTGGATCGCCGACGCCACCCCGGGCCCGTCGCCCCACCCCAACGCCCACCGCAAGATCCCCTGACACCCTGCCGCGCCCGTGGGGGCGATCGTCCCGCTGGGGCGTGGGGGTCCCCCCGGACGCGGTCTGGGGGAGGCGGGCCCACGGGACGGCGCCCTTGCCGGGCCCAGGCTCCCCGTGCCCGGGCCTGCGGTGCCTACGGGTGCGGCGCCGTCGTGGGTTGTGGCCAACTGTTCCGCCCTGCGGAACAGTTGGCCACAACCCAGGCGTGAGGGTGGGAGCCGCCCAGCGGCACGCGGGGGCAACCGCCCGCCCCCGGCCGTCCAGTGGGCGGACGGGGTGGGCCGGGTGCTCGGGCCCACGGCACCATGGCCCCGTGACCGTCATCGACATCCCCGGCTCCAAGTCCGTCACCGCCCGCGCGCTCTTCCTCGCCGCCGCCGCCCGAGGGACAACCACCCTCCTCCGCCCCCTCCGCTCCGACGACACCGAGGGCTTCGCCGAAGGGCTCAAGGCCCTCGGTTACGAGGTCACCCAGGAGCCGGGCGCCTGGCACGTCGAGGGCCGGCCGACCGGACCCGCCGCCGATGCCGCCGACGTCTACTGCCGCGACGGCGCCACCACCGCCCGCTTCCTCCCCACCCTCGCCGCCGCGGGCCACGGAACCTTCCGCTTCGACGCCTCCCCCCAGATGCGCCGCCGCCCCCTCGGCCCCCTCACCACCGCCCTGCGCACCCTCGGCGCCGACCTCCACCACGAGGAGAACGAGGGCCACCACCCCCTCACCGTGCACGCCGCCGGCATCAAGGGCGGCGCGCTCACCCTCGACGCCGGTCAGTCCTCCCAGTACCTGACCGCGCTCCTCATGCTCGGCCCGCTCACCTCCGAGGGTCTCGCCATCACCGTCACCGACCTGGTCTCAGAGCCGTACGTCGAGATCACCCTCGCGATGATGCGGGCCTTCGGGGCGCAGGTCACCCGGGAGGGCCGTACGTACACCGTCGCCCCCACCGGCTACACGGCCACGCGCTACCCCGTCGAGCCCGACGCCTCCACCTCCTCGTACTTCTTCGCCGCCGCAGCGCTCGAAGAGGGCCGTACCGTCACCGTCCCCGGCCTCGGAACCGGCGCGCTCCAGGGCGACCTCGGCTTCGTCGACGTCCTGCGCCGGATGGGCGCGGACGTCGAGACCACCGAAACGGAGACCACCGTCCGCGGCACCGGAACCCTCCGCGGCCTCACCGTCAACATGCGTGACATCTCCGACACCATGCCGACCCTCGCCGCCCTCGCGCCCTTCGCCGACGGACCGGTCCGCATCGAGGACGTCGCCAACACCCGCGTCAAGGAGTGCGACCGCCTCGACGCCTGCGCCGAGAACCTCCGCCGCCTCGGCATCACCGTCACCACCGGTCACGACTGGATCGAGATCCTGCCCGGCACGCCCGCCGGCCCCGTCGAGGTCGCCACCCACGGCGACCACCGGATGGTCATGTCCTTCGCCGTCACCGCCCTGCGCACCCCCGGCATCACCTTCGACGACCCCGGCTGCGTACGGAAGACGTTCCCCGACTTCCACCACGTGTTCGGAGCGTTCAGCCGCACCCAGTGAAGGGCGCGCGGTCTTTGCGGCAAGAATGGGGGCATGAGCGACCGCCCCTCTCCTCTCGCCGACCCGCACCTCGTCTTCGATCCGAGCGAAGGCCGCCGGGACATCGTCGTCCTCGGCTCCACCGGGTCCATCGGCACCCAGGCCATCGACCTGGTCCTGCGCAACCCCGACCGCTTTCGGGTCACCGCCCTCGCCGCCTCCGGCGGCCGGGTGGAACTGCTCGCCGAGCAGGCCCACCGGCTCGCGGTCGACGCGGTCGCCGTCGCCCGGGAGGACAAGGCCCCCGCGCTGCGGGAGGCGCTGACCGCGCTGTACGGACCCGGTGCCACGCTCCCCGAGATCCTCGCCGGTCCCGACGCCGCCACCGCGCTGGCCGCCTCGCCCTGCCACACGGTCCTCAACGGCATCACCGGCTCCATCGGTCTGGCGCCCACGCTCGCCGCCCTCGAGGCCGGCCGCACCCTCGCTCTCGCCAACAAGGAGTCGCTGATCGTCGGCGGCCCGCTGGTCAAGGCCCTGGCCAAGCCCGGTCAGATCATCCCCGTCGACTCCGAGCACGCCGCACTCTTCCAGGCGCTGGCCGCCGGCACCCGCGCCGACGTGCGCAAGCTGGTCGTCACCGCCTCCGGCGGCCCCTTCCGCGGCCGTACGCGGGAGGATCTGGCCCACGTCACCCGCGAGGACGCACTCGCCCACCCGACCTGGGCCATGGGACCGGTCATCACGGTCAACAGCGCCACCCTGGTCAACAAGGGCCTGGAGGTCATCGAGGCGCACCTCCTCTACGACATCCCCTTCGACCGCATCGAAGTCGTCGTCCACCCCCAGTCGTACGTGCACTCGATGGTCGAGTTCACGGACGGCTCCACGCTCGCCCAGGCCACCCCGCCGGACATGCGCGGCCCGATCGCCCTCGGCATCGGCTGGCCCCGGCGCGTCCCGGACGCGGCCCCCGCCTTCGACTGGAGCAAGGCCTCCAGCTGGGAGTTCTTCCCGCTCGACACCGAGGCCTTCCCCTCCGTCGGCCTCGCCCGCCACGTCGGCGAACTGGGCGGCACCGCGCCCGCCGTCTTCAACGCGGCGAACGAGGAGTGCGTCGAGGCGTTTCTCGCCGGAAAGCTGCCGTTCAACGGAATCATGGATACGGTCACGGCAGTCGTCACCGAACACGGCACCCCCGAGCGGGGAACCTCACTGACGGTGTCGGACGTCCTGGAAGCGGAGACCTGGGCCCGGGCCCGGGCCCGGGAACTGGCAGTACTCGCTGCGAAGGCAACCGCGGAGGCGCGCGCATGACCGTTCTTCTGACGCTCCTCGGCATCGCGCTGTTCGCGTTCGGGCTGCTCGTCTCCATCGCCTGGCACGAGCTGGGACACCTCTCCACAGCCAAGCTCTTCGGCATCCGCGTGCCGCAGTACATGGTCGGCTTCGGACCGACCATCTGGTCGAGGAAGAAGGGCGAGACCGAGTACGGCATCAAGGCCGTCCCGGCCGGCGGCTACATCCGGATGATCGGCATGTTCCCGCCCGGCAAGGACGGCCGGATCGAGGCCCGCTCCACCTCGCCGTGGCGCGCCATGATCGAGGACGCCCGGGAGGCCTCCTTCGAGGAGCTCCAGCCGGGCGACGAGAAGCGGCTCTTCTACACGCGCAAGCCGTGGAAGCGCGTCATCGTGATGTTCGCCGGCCCGTTCATGAACCTGATCCTGGCCGTCGTGCTCTTCTTCGGCAGCGCCATGGCCGTCGGCTTCGAGGCGCAGACCACGAAGGTCGCCGGCGTCACCAACTGCGTCATCGACCAGAGCGAGAAGCGCGACACCTGCGAGCCGGGCGACCGCCCGTCGCCCGCCAAGGCCGCCGGACTCGTCAAGGGCGACCGGATCGTCGCCTTCAACGGCGAGCGCGTCACCGACTGGAACACCCTCTCCGACCGCATCCGGGCCACCACGGGCCCCGCCACCGTCACCGTCCAGCGCGACGGCAAGGAGCTCGACCTCCGGGCGACGCTCCTGGAGAACAAGGTCCTCAAGAAGGACGCGGACGGAAACGTCGTCCAGCCCCTGCAGTACGTCTCCGCCGGCTACCTGGGCTTCGAGTCCGGCCGCGAGGTCGTCCCGCTCACCTTCGGCGAGTCCGCCTCCCGGATGAGCGACCAGCTCCAGGCAGGCTTCGAGTCCGTCCTGGCCCTGCCCGGCAAGATCCCGGACCTCTGGGACGCCACCTTCGGCGACGGCGAGCGCAAGCAGGACTCGCCCGTGGGCGTCGTCGGCGCGGCCCGGATCAGCGGCGAGCTGATGAGCATCGAGGCGCCGGCCGAGACCCGGCTGGTCTTCTTCCTCCAGCTGCTCGTCATGTTCAACGTGTCGCTGTTCCTCTTCAACATGCTGCCGCTGCTTCCGCTCGACGGCGGCCACATCGCGGGCGCCCTGTGGGAGTCCGTACGCCGTCACACCGCGCGGATCTTCCGGCGCCCCGACCCGGGTCCGTTCGACGTGGCCAAGCTGATGCCGGCCGCCTACGTGGTGGCGGGCGTGTTCGTCTGCTTCACCCTGCTCGTCCTCGCCGCGGACATCGTCAACCCGGTGAAGCTGACGTGACCGATCGGTGGCCGGGCCCCCTGGGTGTCCGGCCACCCGCGCCCGGGGCGGTAATCTCGAAGACCTGAGCCCGATGAACCACACCTTGGGGTTGTACAGCTGATGACCGCGATTTCTCTCGGTATCCCGTCCGTTCCGACCCGGCTCGCCGAGCGGCGCAAGAGCCGCCAGATCCAGGTCGGGTCGGTCGCGGTGGGCGGGGACGCGCCCGTCTCGGTGCAGTCGATGACGACGACCCGTACGTCCGACATCGGCGCCACGCTCCAGCAGATCGCCGAGCTGACGGCCTCCGGCTGCCAGATCGTCCGGGTCGCCTGCCCCACGCAGGACGACGCCGACGCGCTCGCCACGATCGCGAGGAAGTCGCAGATCCCCGTGATCGCCGACATCCACTTCCAGCCGAAGTACGTCTTCGCCGCCATCGAGGCCGGCTGCGCGGCCGTCCGCGTCAACCCGGGCAACATCAAGCAGTTCGACGACAAGGTCAAGGAGATCGCCCACGCCGCCAAGGACGCGGGCACCCCGATCCGGATCGGCGTCAACGCGGGTTCCCTCGACGCCCGGCTGCTGAAGAAGTACGGCAAGGCCACCCCCGAGGCGCTGGTCGAGTCCGCGCTGTGGGAGGCCTCCCTCTTCGAGGAGCACGGCTTCGGCGACATCAAGATCTCGGTCAAGCACAACGACCCGGTCGTCATGGTCAACGCCTACCGCCAGCTGGCCGCCCAGTGCGACTACCCGCTGCACCTCGGCGTCACCGAGGCCGGCCCCGCCTTCCAGGGCACGATCAAGTCCGCCGTCGCCTTCGGCGCGCTGCTGTCCGAGGGCATCGGCGACACCATCCGCGTCTCCCTCTCGGCCCCGCCGGTCGAGGAGGTCAAGGTCGGCAACCAGATCCTGGAGTCGCTGAACCTCAAGCCGCGCCGACTGGAGATCGTCTCCTGCCCGTCCTGCGGCCGCGCCCAGGTGGACGTGTACAAGCTGGCCGAGGAGGTCACGGCGGGCCTGGAGGGCATGGAGGTCCCGCTGCGCGTCGCCGTCATGGGCTGCGTCGTCAACGGCCCCGGCGAGGCCCGCGAGGCCGACCTGGGCGTCGCCTCCGGCAACGGCAAGGGCCAGATCTTCGTCAAGGGCGAGGTCATCAAGACCGTCCCCGAGTCGAAGATCGTCGAGACCCTCATCGAGGAGGCGCTGAAGATCGCCGAGCAGATGGAGAAGGACGGCGTGATGTCGGGCGAGCCGACGGTCGCGATCGGCGTCTGACCCCTCCCCGCACCGTACGACGAGGCCCCGGGCTCCCCGCCCGGGGCCTCGCGCCGTTCGTGCCCGGGTCCCTGGCCTGGCCCCGTTCGTGCCACCCCGCCCGTACAGGGCGCCTCGCGCACTCGCCCGCCACCTCCCCGACGCGCCAGGTACAGTGCGGAGAATCAGCAGACCGCATGGTGAGGCCCCCTCGTGTTGACGCAGACCACCACCCGGGTCCTCGAACCCGCCGACCTCGGAGCAGCGCTCGCCGTCCTCGAGAGCGCACCCGTGGAGAACGCCTTCGTGACCGCCCGCGTCCAGGCCGCCGGGCTCGACCCCTGGCGCCTCGGCGGCGAGATGTGGGGCTGGTACGCCGACGGACGGCTGCGCTCCCTGTGCTACTCCGGCGCCAACCTCGTCCCCATCTGTGCCACCCCCGAGGCCGTCCGCGCCTTCGCCGACCGCGCCCGCAGGACCGGCCGCCGCTGCTCCTCGATCGTCGGCCCCGCCGAGCCCACCGCGCAGCTCTGGAGCCTCCTGGAGCCGAGCTGGGGTCCCGCCAGGGACGTCCGGGGCCACCAGCCCCTGATGGTCACCGAAGGGCCCTCCGCCACCGTCGAGCCCGACCCGCACGTCCGCCGCATCCGCAAGGACGAGGTGGAACTGATCATGCCGGCGTGCGTGGCCATGTTCACCGAGGAGGTCGGCATCTCACCGATGGCCGGCGACGGCGGACTGCTCTACCAGGCCCGCGTCGCCGAACTCGTCGGCACCGGTCGCTCCTTCGCCCGGATCGAGGACGGCAAGGTCGTCTTCAAGGCGGAGATCGGCGCCGCGACCCGCCAGGCCTGCCAGATCCAGGGCGTCTGGGTCGCCCCCGAGTACCGCGGCCGCGGCCTCTCCGAGACGGGCATGGCCGCCGTGCTGCGCTTCGCCCTCGCCGATGTCGCGCCCCTCGTCAGCCTCTACGTCAACGACTACAACACCCCCGCCAGGGCCGCGTACCGCCGCGTCGGATTCCGCGAGGTCGGCGCCTTCATGAGCGTGCTCTTCTGAGGCACTTGTAAGGTGCGGCGCATGGATGACGCTGACGTCACGATCGGACCTGTCGACCTCGCCGCACGCGTCGACGACGCCCTCGCCGTACAGGCCGTGGCCTTCGGGCTGAGCGAGGACGAGATCGTCGTACGCCGCCACATCGTGCTGCGCCATCTGCTCAACCCGGGCGCCCAGGCGTACGGAGCGACCACCGCGAGCGGGCGGCTGGTCGGCTTCGTGTACGGCATGCCCAACGACCGGACGCACTGGTGGTCCGGCGTCGTGGAGCCGTACCTGCGCGCCAACGGCACCGTCGACTGGCTCGACGACTCCTTCGTGATCACCGAACTCCACGTCCACCCCGACCATCAGGGCCGGGGCGTGGGCCGGGCGCTGATCACCACCATCACCGACCGGTCGAAGCTGGCGCGCTCGATCCTCTCCGCGATCGACACCGAGAGCCCGGCACGCGGCCTGTACCGCTCCCTCGGCTACGTCGACCTGGCCCGCATGGTCCACTTCCCCAGCGCCCCCCGCCCGTACGCCGTGATGGGCGCCCCGCTCCCGCTCCCGCGCCGGAACTGATTTCCGCCCGCGAGGGCCGCCCGGCTAACCTCCTAGGGGGTGTCCGGCGGACCGTGGCCGGGTCCACGACGCCTGGCACGGCACCTCGCCGCGTTGCCGAAGCGCCTGAACAGCTCCGCTGTCGAGGCACGCCGGCGCCTTGCGATGCACCGCACCAGACGCCGCGTCCTCTCCGGCCCTGGTCCACCGGACACCCCCTAGCCACCACCCTTACCCGGCAGGAGTACGAGAACCATGGCCAACGCACCGGTCCAGCGCATGTCCCAGTTGATGGCGAAGACGCTGCGCGACGACCCGGCCGACGCCGAGGTCCTCAGCCACAAGCTCCTCGTCCGCGCAGGCTACGTCCGTCGCACGGCCGCCGGCATCTGGAGCTGGCTGCCCCTGGGCAAGAAGGTCTTCTCCAACGTCGAGCGCATCGTCCGCGAGGAGATGGACGCCATCGGCGCCCAGGAGGTGCTGCTCCCCGCCCTGCTGCCGCGTGAGCCCTACGAGGCGACCGGGCGCTGGGACGAGTACGGCGCCGAGCTCTTCCGCCTCAACGACCGCAAGGGCGGCGACTACCTCCTCGGCCCGACCCACGAGGAGATCTTCACGCTCCTGGTCAAGGACCAGTGCTCGTCCTACAAGGACCTGCCGGTCATCCTGTACCAGATCCAGACCAAGTTCCGCGACGAGGCCCGCCCGCGCGCCGGCATCCTGCGCGGCCGCGAGTTCCAGATGAAGGACTCGTACTCCTTCGACACGGAGGACGAGGGCCTCGCCCAGTCCTACGCCCTGCACCGCGAGGCCTACAAGCGCGTCTTCGAGCGCCTCGGTCTCGACTACCGCATCGTGGCCGCCACCGCCGGCGCCATGGGCGGTTCGAAGTCCGAGGAGTTCCTCGCCCCGGCCGAGGCCGGCGAGGACACCTTCGCCGACTGCCCGAACTGCGACTTCGCCGCGAACACCGAGGCGATCTCCTACGAGCTCCAGCCGGTCGACGGCTCCGCCGTCGCCGCCGCCGAGGAGATCCCCACCCCCGACACCCCGACCATCGAGACCCTGGCCGCCTCCCTCGGCGTCCCGGCCTCCGCCACGCTCAAGAACCTCCTGGTGAAGGTCGACGGCGAGATCGTGGCCGTGGGCGTGCCGGGCGACCGCGAGGTCGACATGGGCAAGGTCGAGGAGCACTTCGCCCCGGCCGTCGTCGAGATGGTCACCGAGGCCGACTTCGCCGAGCGCGCGGACCTCGTCCGCGGGTACGTCGGCCCGCAGGGCCTGGAGAAGGTCACGTACATCGCCGACCCGCGCGTCGCCCCCGGCACCGCGTGGATCACGGGCGCCAACAAGGAGGGCATGCACGCGAAGAACGTCGTCGCGGGACGTGACTTCGAGGTCTCCGAGTACGTCGACGTGGTCGTCGTCCAGGAGGGCGACCCGTGCCCCAAGTGCGGCACCGGCCTCAAGCTGGACCGCGCCATCGAGATCGGCCACATCTTCCAGCTCGGCCGCAAGTACGCCGACGCCCTCAAGCTCGACGTCCTCGGCCAGAACGGCAAGCCGGTCCGCGTCACCATGGGCTCGTACGGCATCGGCGTCTCGCGCGCCGTGGCGGCGCTGGCCGAGCAGAGCGCCGACGACAAGGGCCTGTGCTGGCCCGCCGAGGTCGCCCCGGCCGACGTCCACGTGGTCGCGGCGGGCAAGGCCGTCCAGACCGAGCTGGCGCTCGAGGTCTCCGAGCAGCTCAGGGCCGCGGGCCTGCGGGTCCTGGTCGACGACCGCGCGGGCGTCTCCCCGGGCGTCAAGTTCACCGACGCGGAGCTGATCGGCGTCCCGAAGATCCTGGTCGCCGGCCGCCGCTCGGCCGAGGGCGTCCTGGAGCTGAAGGACCGCCGCACGGGCGAGCGCGAGGAGCTCCCGGTGGCGGAGGCCATCGCCCGCCTGAGCGCGTAGCACGCCGCTCGCGGCCCCGGTGCCCGCCACGTGCGGCGGGCACCGGGGCCGCGTCGCGTCAGGCCGCTTCGTTCCGGGGGGCCGGATCCGCCGGGGGGCCTGCCACCGTGTCGTCCGGCAGCGGCGGGAGATCCGCCAGGTCGGGGAGGTCGGGGAGGTCGGGGAGGTCCGTCGTCACCCGGGTCCCGGGCTGCGGCCCCTCCAGGGCCTCCGCCTCGTCCGGGAGCACCGGCAGGGGGTCCTGGAACGTCTCCGGCGGCGCCACCGGCACCGGGGGCGTGGCCGCCTCGGACGGCGCCGCGCCGGTCTGCGGTCCCGCCGCCCGCTCCAGGAACCGCAGCAGCTCCACCGGGATCGGCAGCACCAGCGTCGAGTTCTTCTCCGCCGAGACCGCCATCACCGTCTGCAACAGCCTCAGCTGCAGCGCCGCCGGCTGCTCCGACATCACCGCCGCCGCCTCCGCCAGCTTCCTCGACGCCTGCAGCTCCGCGTCCGCGTTGATCACCCGCGCCCGGCGCTCCCGGTCCGCCTCCGCCTGGCGCGCCATCGAGCGCTTCATCGTCTCCGGCAGCGAGACGTCCTTGATCTCGACCCGGTCGATCGCCACCCCCCAGCCCATCGCGGGGCTGTCGAGCATCAGTTCCAGACCCTGGTTGAGCTTCTCCCGGTTCGACAGCAGGTCGTCCAGATCGCTCTTGCCGATGATCGACCGCAGCGACGTCTGCGCCATCTGCGAGACCGCGAACCGGTAGTCCTCCACCCGCACCAGCGCGTCCGCCGCGTCGACCACCTTGAAGTACACGACCGCGTCGACCCGCACGGTGACGTTGTCCCGGGTGATGCCCTCCTGAGCCGGCACGGGCAGCGTCACGATCTGCAGGTTCACCTTGTGCAGCCGGTCGACCACCGGAACGATCATCGTGAATCCGGGCTGCCGGACCTGGCTCACCAGCCGCCCGAAGCGGAAGACGACACCCCGTTCGTACTGCTTCACCACGCGCGCGGCCGCGCCGACGTACACCACGACCGCTACAGCGGTCGCCGCCGCCGCTGCCAACAGCTCTTCGACCATGACGGCCCCCTGAACTCCGAGCCGAGCGTTACAGAAAGGGTATTCCCCTACAGCCAGCCCGCGAACTCCAGCAACAGCTCCGCGTCCTGCCGCCGCCCCGCAGTGAGTGCCCGCGTGCCCGACTCGACCGCCCGGAACAGGGTCCAGCCGCGCAGCCGGTCCCGGTCCACCTCCAGGGAGTCCGCCAGCTTGTTGACCCGCCGCCGGGCCGCCGACGCCCCGGCCGATGCCGCCACCAGGTCCTCGACCCGGTCCCGTACCAGCCGCGCCAGGTCGTAGGCGCGTTCGCCGACCAGTGGCTCGGGTCCCACGGCCAGCCACGGGGCGCGGTCACCGGCGAGCACCTTGCCCTGGCGGAAATTGCCGTGCAGCAGCAGCGTCTCGGGGGAGTCGGCGACCAGCTCCGCGCGCGCCTCCAGGGCGGCGGCGGTCAGCGCACCGGTC
This sequence comes from Streptomyces sp. NPDC013317, assembly GCF_055563155.1. Taxonomy (NCBI): domain Bacteria; kingdom Bacillati; phylum Actinomycetota; class Actinomycetes; order Kitasatosporales; family Streptomycetaceae; genus Streptomyces; species Streptomyces sp. NPDC013317. The sequence goes on along the minus strand of NZ_JBVHDX010000002.1, from coordinate 37,936 downwards.
TCGGCGTCCGCGCGGTAGGGCTCCATCGCCGTGGTCTGCCTGTCGGTGCGCTCCGCCACCGACTCGAAGCCGTGCGCCGCCGGCGGATCCACCCACAGCTTCCGCACCGTGCCCGCCGCCTCCAGGAGCGCCTTGGCCTCCGGCAGCGAGCGCACCGACACCTCCGGGTGCAGACGCTCCAGGACCAGCGAACCGTCCTCGGGCGCGTCGAGCAGCCGCACCGCGCCCCAGCCGTTCCAGTGCGCCAGCGCGTCCCGCTCCAGGTCGGGCCGGGCGGCCTCCGGGGCGATCTTCAGCGCGGCGGGGGAGTCGTCGGCGCGCCGGACGAGCACCACCAGACTGCTGCGGCCGCCGGGCGCCATCACCCGCTCGACGGTGAGGGAGGCCTGCTCCACGGCGATCCCCGTGAGCTCGGGCAGCTTCCCGAGCCACTCGGCCGCGACCGCGTCCCCGTACGTCTCGCCGAGCGTCCGCACCAGTCGCTGCGGCGGTTCGAAACCCATGCGTGCGTTGTTCCTTCTGCAGTACGGAGCTGGTCGGGGGCCGTCGGGGCCTCAGGGGTGCCGCCGCGCCGGGCTCACACCCGCTCGGCGAGCCCAGGAAAGGTTACGTCGGTGCCGCGCCAGCGGACGGCCCGTACCGCCGCCTCCCGCAGCGCGGCGGCCGCGTCCCGCCGCAGCGGCCCCTCCGCGGCCCGTACGAGATCGGAGTACACGCCGGCCAACCGGTCCTCCAGGACCGCGGCGAGACGTACGGCCGCGGCCGTGTCCGGCACCGGGAACGGCAGCTCGTAGCCGGCCGCGGCGGCCACCGGTTCGCCGCCCAGGTCCCGCACGGCCCTGCGCAGTCCGTCGCGCCTCGCGCGGTGCGCCTCGTACGCCGCCGTGGCCTCCCCGCGCCGCTCGGCGCCGATCCGGCCGCCGACGACGCCGTACCCGTACACCGCCGCGTGCTCGGCGGCGAGCGCGGCGCGCGCCGCGTCGAGGGCGCTCATCCCCGGCCTCCTTCGGTCAGCAGATAGGCGTGGACCGCTCCGGCCGCCGCCACGGAGGCGAGCAGCCGGGCGTACTCCGGCGGCGCGTCGAGCAGCGTCGCCGCGTGGGCGTCGGCGGTCGACCGGGCGGCCGCCGCCAGCTCCTTGAGGGCGACCGCCGGATCCGGGGCCACCGGGGCCCCGGAGCCCGAGGGGGCCGGGCTCGCCGTGCCGCTCTCCGTGCCGGCCGTCGCCCGCCCGGCTCCGGCGTCCCCCGGCCGGGTGTCGGCCGGCCGGGTGTCCGCCGAAGGGGCGTCCTTCGCCGTGCCCTCGCCCAGCGCGGCGACGTGCGCCGCCACCGCCGCCCGCAGCGGGGCCAGGCGCGCAGCCAGCGGGGGATGGGCGGCGAGCACCGCGTCGTAACGTTCCAGCAGGGTCCTGCTCGTCGAGGCCGACCTGCGGCGCAGCGCCGCCTCCGCGATCGCCGCCCGCTCGGCCGCCGAGGGCTTCCTCGGCCGCCCGCCGCCGCTCTCGGAGGTGCAGCCGGCCAGCGTCACCGCTCCGGCGGCCAGGAGCGCGCGCCTGCCCACGGTCCCCGTGCGCCCCACATTCACTCCTTCGGCCCGGATCGAAGATCACCGCAGGCGAGCGTACCCGCGCCCCCCGCCCCCGTGGACGGCAACACCCCCCGCGACCGGATACCCTTTGGTCTGACACGCGACGAACCCACAACAGCACACGCGGCCGAGGAGTCACCCGGATGAGCACCACCCAGAGCGACAGGCTGCGAGCACTCCTTGAGCCGCTCATCGCCTCGCAGGGACTCGAACTCGAAGAGCTCGAGGTGGCCTCCGTGGGACGCAAGCGGGTGCTGCGTGTGGTGGTCGACTCCGACGAAGGCGCCGACCTGGACCAGGTCGCCGATGTGAGCCGCGCGCTCTCGGCGAAGCTGGACGAGACCGATGTGATGGGCGAGGGGGAGTACGACCTCGAGGTCGGCACCCCGGGCGCGGAGCGCCCGCTCAAGGAGCACCGCCACTACGTGCGGGCCACGGGCCGCATGGTCAAGCTGCAGCTCAACGACGGTGGCGAGCTCGTCGCGCGGATCCTCACCGTGGACGACGACGGCATCGACCTCGAAGTGCCGGGCGTGAAGGGGCGCAAGCCCACCGCCCGCCGGGTGGAGTTCGCGGACGTCGCCAAGGCGCGTGTCCAGATCGAGTTCAACCGCAAGGACAAGAAGGAAGAGGAGGCGTAGCCGTGGACATCGACGTGAAGCTCCTGAAGGGCTTGGCACAAGAGAAGGAGATCTCCTTCGAGATGCTGGTCGAGGCGATTGAGTCGGCCCTCCTCATCGCGTACCACCGCACCCCCTCGGCCCGCCGCCACGCGCGCGTGGAGCTGAACCGGCAGACCGGTCACGTGACGGTGTGGGCGAAGGAAGACCCCTCCGAGCTGGAGGAGGGCCAGGAGCCCAAGGACTTCGACGACACCCCGTCGGACTTCGGCCGGATCGCCGCGAGCACCGCCCGCCAGGTCATCCAGCAGCGGCTGCGCGACGCCGAGAACGACGTCACGTTCGGCGAGTACGCCCGTCGTGAGGGCGACATCGTGGCCGGCATGGTGCAGCAGGGCAAGGACCCGAAGAACGTCCTCGTCAAGCTCGACGACAAGCTGGAAGCCATCCTTCCGGTGCAGGAGCAGGTGCCGGGCGAGGACTACACGCACGGTCTGCGGCTGCGTACGTACGTGGTGCGGGTGGCCAAGGGTGTCCGCGGTCCGTCCGTCACCCTTTCGCGTACGCACCCCAATCTGGTGAAGAAGCTCTTCGCGCTCGAGGTCCCCGAGATCGCCGACGGCTCCGTCGAGATCGCGGCGATCGCCCGTGAGGCCGGTCACCGCACCAAGATCGCCGTTCGGTCCACCCGTTCGGGCCTGAACGCCAAGGGCGCCTGCATCGGCCCGATGGGCAGCCGGGTGCGCAACGTCATGGCCGAGCTGCTCGGCGAGAAGATCGACATCGTCGACTGGTCGGACGACCCGGCCGAGATGGTGGCGAGCGCGCTCTCCCCGGCCCGGGTCTCCAAGGTCGAGATCGTCGACCTGGCGGCCCGTTCCGCCCGGGTGACCGTGCCGGACTACCAGCTGTCGCTGGCGATCGGCAAGGAGGGGCAGAACGCCCGCCTGGCCGCCCGCCTCACCGGCTGGCGCATCGACATCCGTCCGGACACCGAGCCCACGTCCGACGAGCAGCGCGATCGGGACTGAGCGCGCTACGACAGAAGAGATCGCGCCCTCGTCACCCCGTGTGAGGGCGAGATCACGACAAACGACCGTTCGATTCCTGCCCCAAACGGGTGGGGTCGGTGCGGGGAGGTAGACTTAGCCGTGTCTGGCCGGACGCATGCCCGCGCGTGCCCTGAGCGAACCTGTGTGGGATGCCGGGAGCGAGCGGCCAAGAGCGATCTGCTGCGCATCGTGGCGGTCGAGGGCGCATGCGTCCCCGATCATCGCGGTACGCTGCCCGGCCGGGGTGCGTATCTGCACCCCGCCTCGGTCTGTCTCGACCTGGCGGTCCGCCGCCGGGCGTTCCCGAGGGCCTTCAAGGTCCAGGGGCCGCTCGAACTGGCGGAAATCAGGTGTCGGCTGGAGCAGCTCACCCAGTAAGAAGAAGTACGGCACGGATAACCGTGCGGTCAGGTACCTCGCGAGTTGGAAGTAGGTCGAGATTGCGATGAGCACTCGATGAGTACGCGATGAGTACGCCCATGAAGTAGCGACGGTCCGGCGGTAACCGGACCTAAAAGGAGCGAAGTGGCTAAGGTCCGGGTATACGAACTCGCCAAGGAGTTCGGTGTGGAGAGCAAGGTCGTCATGGCCAAGCTCCAAGAACTCGGTGAATTCGTCCGTTCGGCGTCCTCGACGATCGAGGCGCCGGTCGTGCGCAAGTTGACTGATGCGTTGCAGGGTCCCGGCGGTGGCGCCGGCAAGACCGCTGCGAAGCCTGGCGCGCCTCGTAAGGCCGCCCCCTCGAAGCCGTCGGCGCCGTCTCCGGCCGCCGCGGCACGTCCCGCTGCCCCGAAGCCCGGCGCCCCGGCTCCCAAGCCGGCCCCCGCCGCGCCTGCGGCCCCGGTCACCCCGGCGGCTCCGGCGAGCAGCACCCCCTCTCCGGCTCCGGCCGCCTCGGGCCCCCGCCCGGGCCCGAAGCCCGCGCCCAAGCCGGTCACGCCGGCTCCGGCCGCACCCGAGTTCACCGCGCCTCCGTCGGCTCCGGCCGCCGGTCCGCGTCCGGGTGGCGCGACCCCGGGACCGCGTCCCGCCGGCGAGCGCCCCGCCCGTCCGGGTCAGGGCGCGCCGCGTCCGCAGGGCCAGGGTGGCCCGCGTCCGCAGGGCCAGGGCGCTCCGCGTCCGGGCGGTGCCCGTCCGGCCGGTCCGCGTCCGGGCAACAACCCCTTCACCTCGGGTGGCTCCACCGGAATGGCGCGCCCGCAGGCGCCCCGTCCGGGTGGCGGCGCCCCCCGTCCCGGCGGCCCGGGTGCCGTTCCGGGTGCCCCGCGTCCGCAGGGCGGCCCCGGTGGCGCCCCGCGTCCCCAGGGCCAGGGCGGCGCGCGTCCCACCCCCGGTGGCATGCCGCGTCCGCAGGCTCCCCGTCCGGGCGGCGCGCCCGGCGGTAACCGTCCGAACCCCGGCATGATGCCGCAGCGTCCCGCTGCCGGCCCGCGTCCCGGTGGTGGCCCCGGCGGTCGTGGCCCCGGTGGCCCCGGCGGTCGTCCGGGTGGCGGCGGCGGTCGTCCCGGTGGCGGCGGCGGCTTCGCCGGCCGTCCGGCCGGTCCCGGCGGTGGCGGCGGCGGCTTCGCCGGTCGTCCCGGTGGTCCCGGTGGCGGCGGCGGTCGTCCGGGTGGTCCCGGCGGCGGTGGCGGCGGCTTCGGCGGTCGTCCCGGTGGCTTCGGCGGCCGTCCCGGTGGCCCCGGTGGCCGTGGTGGCACGCAGGGCGCCTTCGGCCGTCCCGGCGGTCCCGCGCGTCGTGGTCGCAAGTCGAAGCGTCAGAGGCGCCAGGAGTACGAGGCCATGCAGGCCCCGTCGGTCGGCGGCGTGATGCTGCCCCGCGGCGGCGGCGAGACCATTCGCCTGTCGCGCGGTGCCTCCCTCACCGACTTCGCCGAGAAGATCGGCGCCAACCCGGCGTCGCTCGTCGCGGTGATGATGAACCTCGGCGAGATGGTCACGGCCACGCAGTCCGTCTCCGACGACACGCTGCAGATGCTCGGCGACGAGATGAACTACACCGTTCAGATCGTCAGCCCGGAGGAGGAGGACCGCGAGCTCCTCGAGTCCTTCGACATCGAGTTCGGCGAGGACGAGGGCGGCGAAGAGGCTCTGGTCTCCCGTCCGCCGGTCGTCACCGTCATGGGTCACGTCGACCACGGTAAGACCCGACTTCTCGACGCGATCCGCAAGACGAACGTCGTCGCGGGCGAGGCCGGTGGCATCACCCAGCACATCGGTGCCTACCAGGTGGGTACCGAGGTCAACGGCGAAGAGCGCAAGATCACCTTCATCGACACCCCGGGTCACGAGGCGTTCACCGCCATGCGTGCCCGTGGTGCGAAGTCGACCGACATCGCGATCCTCGTGGTGGCGGCCAACGACGGTGTGATGCCCCAGACGATCGAGGCGCTGAACCACGCCAAGGCGGCCGACGTGCCGATCGTGGTCGCGGTCAACAAGATCGACGTCGAGGGCGCGGACCCGACCAAGGTCCGTGGTCAGCTGACCGAGTTCGGTCTGGTGGCCGAGGAGTACGGCGGCGACACGATGTTCGTCGACATCTCCGCCAAGCAGGGTCTGAACATCGACTCCCTGCTGGAGGCCGTGGTCCTCACCGCGGACGCCTCGCTCGACCTGCGGGCCAACCCGGACCAGGACGCGCAGGGTATTGCGATCGAGTCCCACCTCGACCGTGGTCGCGGTGCCGTCTCGACCGTCCTGGTCCAGCGCGGAACGCTGCGCATCGGCGACACCGTGGTGGTCGGCGACGCGTACGGCCGCGTCCGGGCGATGCTCGACGACAAGGGCAACAACGTCGAGGAGGCGGCTCCGTCGACTCCCGTCCTGGTGCTCGGTCTCACCAACGTGCCGGGTGCCGGCGACAACCTCCTGGTCGTCGACGAGGACCGTACGGCGCGTCAGATCGCCGAGAAGCGTGCTGCGCGTGAGCGCAACGCCGCCTTCGCCAAGCGCGTCCGCCGGGTGTCCCTCGAGGACCTCGACAAGGTGCTCAAGGCCGGTCTGGTCCAGGAACTCAACCTCATCATCAAGGGCGACGCGTCCGGTGCGGTCGAGGCTCTCGAGTCCTCGCTGCTCCAGCTCGACGTCGGCGAAGAGGTCGACATCCGTGTCCTGCACCGCGGTGTGGGTGCGGTCACCGAGTCCGACATCGACCTGGCCATGGGCTCCGACGCCATCGTCATCGGCTACAACGTCCGCGCTGCGGGCCGCGCGGCGCAGATGGCGGAGCGCGAGGGTGTCGACGTCCGGTACTACTCGGTGATCTACCAGGCCATCGAGGAGATCGAGGCGGCGCTCAAGGGCCTCCTCAAGCCGGAGTACGAAGAGGTCGAGCTCGGTACGGCGGAGATCCGCGAGGTCTTCCGCTCGTCCAAGCTGGGCAACATCGCCGGTGTCCTCATCCGCTCCGGCGAGGTCAAGCGCAACACCAAGGCGCGCCTCGTCCGCGACGGCAAGGTCATCGCCGAGGACCTCACGATCCACGGTCTGCGCCGCTTCAAGGACGACGTCACCGAGATCCGCGAAGGCTTCGAGGGCGGTATCAACCTCGGAAACTTCAACGACATCAAGATCGACGACGTCATCGCGACGTACGAGATGCGCGAGAAGCCGCGCGCCTGAGTGCGGCGGTAGGTTCGGGGCCGGTCGGCGGAAAGTATTCCGTCGATCGGCCCCGGCCGTTGCGTGTACGGTTCTGGTGTTCCTGCCAAGCGACGGCGTGGCAGGCCACCGAACCCGAACCGGCGGGACATCCGGCACCGCATGTACCTGGGGACTCTGTCCTTCGATCTGCTCCTCGGCGACGTTCATTCGTTGAAGGAGAAACGCTCCGTCGTCCGGCCCATCGTCGCCGAGCTCCAGCGCAAGTTCTCCGTGAGCGCGGCCGAGGTGGGCGACCAGGACCTCCATCGCAGGGCCCGGCTGGGCGTCGCGCTGGTGTCCGGGGACGCGGGGTTCGTATCGGACGTGCTCGACCGCTGTGAGCGGCTGGTCGCGGCCCGGCCCGAGGTGGAGCTGCTGTCGGTGCGACGCAGGCTCCACACTGATGAAGACTGAATGAGCAAGGCAAAGAAGGAGAAGGACCAGTGGCCGACAACGCGCGGGCGAAGAAGCTGGCGGACCTCATCCGGGAGGTGGTCGCCGAGAAGCTGCAGCGCGGCATCAAGGACCCGCGCCTGGGTACGCACGTGACCATCACGGACACCCGCGTCACCGGTGACCTGCGGGAGGCCACGGTCTTCTACACGGTCTACGGCGACGACGAGGAGCGGGCCAGCGCGGCCGCCGGACTGGAGAGCGCCAAGGGCATCCTGCGCTCCGCCGTCGGTGCCGCCGCCGGGACGAAGTTCACGCCGACGCTGACCTTCGTCGCGGACGCCCTCCCGGAGACCGCGAAGACGATCGAGGACCTCCTCGACAAGGCGCGGGCCTCCGACGCCAAGGTGCGCGAGGCGTCCTCCGGCGCGAAGTACGCCGGCGAGGCGGACCCGTACCGCAAGCCCGAGGACGAGGACGAAGAGGGCACCACCGCCTGATGAGCACCGCAGGGAAGACGCCCGACGGCCTGGTCGTTGTCGACAAGCCGTCGGGCTTCACTTCGCACGACGTCGTGGCCAAGATGCGCGGGATCGCCAAGACCCGTCGCGTCGGCCACGCGGGAACGCTCGACCCCATGGCGACGGGCGTCCTCGTCCTCGGCGTGGAGCGGGCGACGAAGCTGCTCGGCCACCTCGCGCTGACCGAGAAGGAGTACCTCGGCACCATCCGTCTGGGCCAGACGACGATCACCGACGACGCCGAGGGCGAGATCACGGCGTCCGTGGACGCTTCCAAGGTGACCCGCGAGGGGATCGACGCGGGCGTGGCGGAGCTGACCGGCGCCATCATGCAGGTGCCGTCGAAGGTCTCCGCCATCAAGATCGACGGCAAGCGGTCGTACGCGCGGGTGCGCGGCGGCGAGGAGTTCGAGATCCCGGCCCGGCCGGTCACCGTCTCGTCCTTCCAGGTGTACGACGTCCGCGAGGCCGTCGCCGAGGACGGCACGCCCGTCGTCGACCTCGTCGTCTCCGTGGTCTGCTCCTCCGGTACGTACATCCGGGCGCTCGCCCGCGACCTGGGTGCCGGACTCGGCGTGGGCGGCCATCTGACCGCGCTGCGGCGGACCCGGGTCGGCCCGTACAAGCTCGACTCGGCGCGGACCCTGGACCAGCTCCAGGCGGAGCTGACGGTCATGCCGGTCTCCGAGGCGGCCGCCGCGGCGTTCCCCCGCTGGGACGTCGACGAGAAGCGGGGCCGGCTGCTGCTGAACGGCGTCCGCCTGGAGATGCCGTCCTACCCGGCCGGGCCGGTCGCGGTCTTCGGCCCCGGCGACCGGCTGCTCGCCCTCGTGGAGGAGCAGAAGGGCAAGGCCAAGAGCCTCGCCGTCTTCGGCTGACCCGTCGTACCACGCATGGTGGAGCGGGCACGCGCGCGTGCCCGCTCCACACTCCCCCCGGGTGATCCCCCGATCCCCCCGGGCGAGTATCTATCCACTCCGGTCCGCGTATTCACCCCTTCGGGCGGGCGCTTGGAGTGAAACGGGGGAGCGCCGGGGGGCGCGTTCGGCCTGTGTGGTTCTCCGAGTGATCACCACCGACCTACCGTCGACACCATGGGACGCGGGGACCTCGGCACGCTGGTACGGATCTGCGATCCGGCGGGCCGACCGCGTGGGACGGGCTTCGTGGCCGACGACCGGGGAACGGTCGTCACCAGTCACGAGGCCGTCGACGGGCTCGTGGGGATCGTCCTGCACGCCCCCGGCGACCGGACACACCTCGCCGGCGCCGACGCGGTCACCACCCTGCCCGGGACCGGTCTCGCGCTCGTGGCGACCGAGGGGCTCGACGTCAGGCCGATGCCGGTCTCCGCACGGACGGAGGTCGAGCCGGGCACGTATGTACGGATCGCGGCCCATGGCTGGCGCGAGGCGCGGGTCCTCGGCGCGGCGGCCGTCAGCCACACGGAAGCCGGGCGTCGGCGGGCCCTCGGCCACGCCTGGGAGCTGGCCATCGGCACCGAAGGCGCGGAAGCCCTCCGGCTGGGCGGACAGGCCACCGGCGGCCCCGTGGTGGACCCGGAGACCGGGGCCGTCCTCGCCGTCCTCGCCACCGCCGTGCACGGCGACCACCGTGCCGCCGGGTACGCCCTGCCGCTCGCTCCGGTGGACCGGCTGGCCGGGCTGCTGAGGCGCAACGCGGCGACCGCGCCCTGCTACGGATCCGAGCTCAACCTGGCGGCCGTCCTGGAGCTCACCGCCACCTCCGCCGGAGCCGCGGACACCGCCGGGGCGGGTCCCGTGCCCGTCGAACGCGCCGACTGCATCCGGGAGTTCGCCGCCTTCGCCGCGTCCGGCGCACTGGTCCTCGCCCTTGTCGGCGCCCCCGGCACCGGCCGTACGACCGCGCTCGAAGCCCACCGCGCCGAGCGGGCCCGGGGCGCCGAGCCCGCGCCCACGATCCGACTGCGCGGGGCCGACCTGCGCGCGGACGACACCTCCGTCGCCGACGCCGCAGGCCGCGTCCTGCGCCAGGCCGGACGCGTCGTCACCGCCTCGGGCGCCCGAGGCGACACCACGACCGCCACTCCCGAACGCGCCGCCGCACTCGCCCGCGCCGCCGGCCGGCCGCTCCTGATCGTCCTCGACAGCCCCGAGGAGATGCCTCCGGCCCTCGCGCACCGCCTCCCCGTCTGGACCACGGGCACCGAGACCTGGCTGCGCGCCCACGGCGCCCGGCTGATGCTGGGCTGCCGGCCGGAGCACTGGGAACAGGCCTGTCGGCACTACACCCCCGACGCGCTCCACCGTCCCGCCGACGAGGCGCTGCCCGGCGCGCTGCCCGGTGCCGTACAACTCGGTGATCTCACCGAGGACGAGGCGCGGCTCGCCCGCGCGCGGTACGGACTCGACCACACCCCTCCCGCGGCCGACGACGTCCGGCACCCCCTCACCCTTCGGCTGCTCGCCGAGGTGCGGGACGCCATGCCCGGGGGAGCGCCGGGGACGCCGGGGCGGGAGGAGGTCTTCGCCGCCCACCTCGACCTGATGTGTCTGCGGGTGGCCGTACGGATCGCCGCCGGAACCCGACCCGTCCCGCACGGCGCCGCCGTCCGCCGGCTCGCCACGCGCGTCGCCGGCCAGGTCCACGAGGCGGCCCGCAGGTGCCTGGGGCCCGGGCAGGGCGAGCTGGACCGCGGTTCCTTCGAGGAGCTGTTCCCCTGGCGGACCGGCTGGGCCTCCGCCGTCCTGACCGAGGGCCTCCTCGTCCCGGCCGGTTCCGGCTACCGCTTCGGCCACGAGGAGGTCGCCGACTGGATGCAGGGCGCCCACCTGGACGTCGACGGCGCCCTGTGCGCGCTCGCCGAGGTCACCCCGCCCGCGTCCGACCGTCGGGGCTCCCCGCCCCCACCGGCCGAGGTCACCCCGCCCGCCCCCGACCGGGGCTCCCCGCCCGCGTCCGACCGTACACGTCGCCCCCGCTCACGCCCCGCACGGCCCGCGCGGCCCGAGCCGGCCGCCGAGGCGGCGCGGGGCGCGCAACCTGACGAAGGGGGCTCTCCGCCCACGCAACCCGAGGTCACCCCGCCGGCGTCCGACCGTCCGGGCTCTCCGCTCGCCCCCGACCGTCCGGGCTCTCCGCTCGCGGGCCCGCCGCAGGGCCGTCAGGGCCCTCTGCCCGTACCGCGGCACCGGATCGGGCCCGTCGTGCAGGCCCTGCTCCTGATGGACCGCGAGCACGGCTCCGACGCGCTCGGACTCCGCCTGACCGGTCTCGTCGACGCCTTGGACCGGCTCCGCGCCGAGGGCCGCGCGGCCGGTGACACCGGCTGGTGGGCCTCCCGGCTCCTCGCCCGGACCCTGCTCGCCCTTCCCGACCCCCGGCCCCACCTCCCGGTCCTCCGCCACCTCGCCGACCGGCTGGGCGCCCCCCGCCCGGCCCCGCCCCCCGGGGAGGCGATCCCCCAGCAGCGCCCCTCGCCGGAAGCCCGGCCCCCGGAAGCCCGCCCCCCGGCCGTCGCCGCCGCGCACGCCGGCACCTCGCCCGCGCCGCGCTCCCACCCCTCCGGGCCGACCGCCCCGGTCTTCGGGCCCGCGTTCTGGCAGGCGCTGCGGGTCGGGGAGGGGGAGCGGATCGACCTGCTGCGCAGACTCGTACCGGCCGACCCGCCCGTCGGTCTGACCACGGCGCCCCGGTTCCTCGACGTCGTCGCCGAACGCCTCGTCGCCGAGCCCCGTGGCGTACAGCCGCTGCTCTGCCGCTGGTTCGGCGACGGACGCGCCCTCGCCGCCGCCCCGTACGCCACCGTCGGCACCGCCGCGCAGGCCCTGCTCCACACCCATCGGCACCTGGCCGTCGACGACCTGTGCGAGGCGCTCGTCGCCACAGCCCACCCGCTCGCCGAAGGGCTGCTCACCGCGCTCACCGAGGACGAGCCGTCGGCCGTCTGCCGGGCCGTCGACCGATGGGCCCACGACGACGGCCGGCCCGCGCGCCGCGCCGCGGCCGCCACGTACGGCAGCCTGGTCGCCCCGCACGCCACGACCGGACCCGACCGCGAGCTCCTCCGGTACGCCGCCCTCGCCCTGCTCGCCCGCCCCGGCGACGCGGCCCTGCACGGCCCCGCGCTCGGCCTCCTCGTCCGCGACCCGCACACCCGATCCCGCCATCTGCCCCGCGCCCTGACCCACCCCCGCGTCCCTGCGGACGCCCTCGCCGCCGCGCTCCCCACCCACCCCGAACCCGTCCTCGCCGCCCTCCAGGCGCGGCTGCACGGACCCGGAGAGGCCGCCGGAGGGGCCCTGCGCGCGCTCGCCGAGGTCACCACGCCCGCCCTCGCCCGGCGCGCGGCCGCCCTCGTCGGCGCGTACGTCGACCGCCACCCCGACGGCGCCCGGCACGCCGCCGCCTTCGTGGACCGCCGCCTCGAACACGGGCCCGCCGCCCGCGCGGTCCTGTTCCCCCTGGTCACCGGCCTGCTCCGGGGCCGGCCCGTCCAGGTCCGCAGCGCCCTGGCCCCTGTGCTCGCCGCGCCCGGCACGGGGGCCTCCCGCCTGCTGCGCGCCGAACTCCTCGACGTGCTCCTCGACCACGAGCGGTACGCCGCGCGGGACCTCACCGTGCTCGACGCCCTGCTGCGCGCCGCCGCTCTCGGCTGCGAGAGGCGCCCCGAGGTCCGCACCCGCGACCTCGTCCGCCGCACCGCCCTCCTCCTCGTCCGTACGACCGAGGGGGCCACCTGCTGCGACCGGCGGCTCGTCGAGCTCGCCCGCGAAGTGCCCGCGTTCGGGGTCCAGCTGGCCCGCTGGATCGCCGACGCCCCCGACGACTGGTCCCTCCTGGTCGGCCCGGCCGCCGCCCGTACGGTCCAGAGCGTCGGCAGGTCCATGCCGATGCGAGGAGAAGGCCGTGGGCATGGCAGTCTTAGACCGGCGTAATCGGCGAACAGGCGGACGAGGAGCGGTCACAGTGCAGCGCTGGCGTGGCTTGGAGGACATCCCCCAGGACTGGGGGCGCAGCGTCGTCACCATCGGCTCCTACGACGGGGTGCACCGCGGGCACCAGCTGATCATCGGCAGGGCCGTGGAGCGCGCCCGCGAGCTGGGCGTGCCCTCGGTCGTGGTCACCTTCGAGCCGCACCCCTCCGAGGTCGTGCGACCCGGCAGCCACCCCCCGCTGCTCGCCCCGCACCCCCGCCGCGCCGAGCTGATGGCGGGCCTCGGCGTGGACGCGGTCCTCGTCCTGCCGTTCACGGCCGACTTCTCGCAGCTCTCCCCGGCGGACTTCATCGTGAAGGTCCTCGTCGACAAACTGCACGCCAAGGCCGTCATCGAAGGGCCGAACTTCCGCTTCGGCCACCGCGCCGCCGGCAACGTCGCCTACCTCGCCGAACTCGGCGCCACGTACGACTACGAGGTCGAGGTCATCGACCTGTTCGTGAGCGGCACGGCGGGCGGCGGGGACCCGTTCTCCTCGACGCTCACCCGCCGTCTGGTCGCCGAGGGTGACGTGGAGGGCGCCGCCGAGATCCTCGGACGCCCGCACCGCGTCGAGGGCATCGTGGTCCGCGGCGCCCAGCGCGGCCGCGAGCTCGGCTTCCCCACGGCCAACGTCGAGACCCTGCCGCACACCGCGATCCCGGCGGACGGCGTGTACGCCGGCTGGCTCACCGCCGCCGGGGAGCGCATGCCGGCCGCGATCTCGGTCGGTACGAACCCGCAGTTCGACGGGACGGAGCGGACGGTCGAGGCGTACGCCATCGACCGCGAGGGACTGGACCTGTACGGCCTGCACGTGGCCGTCGACTTCCTGGCGTACGTCCGCGGCATGCTCAAGTTCGAGACCCTGGACGATCTGCTGGAGGCGATGGCCGGGGACGTGAAGCAGGCCCGCGAACTCACCGCGGTGTACGACAGGAAGAACTGACCGCCGTTCCGGGGGCACCGTACTCCGACGCGCCCCCGGAGGTCAGACCGTCTTCACGCCGGCGGTCACCCAGTGACAGGCCACCTCCCGCGTGCCGCCACCGCCGAGCACCGGCAGGTCCTCGCTCCGGCAGCGGTCCGCGACCGCCGCGGCCTCGCCCGAGGCAAGGACCTGGCAGCGGGCGTGGAAGCGGCACCCGGACGGGATCCGGGCCGGGTCCGGCGGCTCTCCGGCCAGCACCACCGGCGCCCCCTCGGACTCCGGCAGCACGGACAGCAGCGCCCGCGTGTACGGATGCTGAGGGGCCGTCAGGACCGACTCCACCGTGCCGGTCTCCACGATCCGCCCCAGGTACATCACCGCGACCCGGTCCGCGATGTTCCACGCGAGGCCGAGGTCGTGCGTCACGACCAGCGCCGAGAGCCCCAGTTCGTCGCGGAGCCGCAGCAGCAGCGCCAGGATCTCGCCCCGTACCGAAGCGTCCAGCGAGGCCACCGGCTCGTCCGCGACGATCAGCTCCGGCTGCAGGACCAGCGCGCCCGCGATGACGACACGCTGGCGCTGACCCCCGGACAGTTCGTGCGGATAGCGCAGGAAGAACCGCTCCGGCGGGCGCAGGCCGGCGCGGGACAGGGCCTCGGCGACCGCGGCCCGCTCGTCCCCGTCGTACCCGTGGATCCGCAGCCCCTCGGCCACCGCGTCGTACACGGTGTGCCGGGGGTTCAGCGAGCCGCTCGGGTCCTGCAGGACCAGCTGGGCGCGCCTGCGGTACGCCTTGAGGGCGCGGGAGGTGTACGCGAGCGGCTCACCGGCGAAGGAGACGGAGCCGGCCGTCGGCGGCACCAGCCCCAGCAACGACCGCGCGAGCGTGGTCTTGCCGCACCCCGACTCGCCGACCAGGGCCACGATCTCCCCGGCGCCGATGTCGAGATCCACCCCGTCCACGGCCCGCGCGGGAGGAGCGCCCCGTCTCCCGGGGAAGGTGACGCGCAGCCCGCTCGCGGACAGCAGCGGACCGGCGGCCTTCGCCGCGCCCTCCGCGGGCGCCGAGGCCACCGACGCCCCCGCGCCCGCGCCGGCGCCCACGCCCGTCGGCGTGGCGTCCGGTGTCAGCGGATTCATGAGCCACTCCCTACGTGTACGCAGGCGGCGCGGCGCCCCGCGCCCGCCTCCCGCAGCTCCTGGTCCTGCTCCCCGCAGACCTCCACGGCCGCCGGACAGCGCGGATGGAACGCGCAGCCGGCAGGCAGGGCGGCGGGGTCCGGCGGATCGCCCGGAAGACCGCGCGGCGCCCGGCGCGACGCCGGGTCGCCGATCCTCGGGAAGGCCGACGACAGGGCGCGCCCGTACGGGTGCTCCGCCGCGTCGTACACCTGACGCGCAGGGCCCTCCTCCACCACCCGCCCCGCGTACATCACCGCGAGTCGGTCACAGGTGTCGGCGAGGACCGCCAGGTCGTGACTGATCATCAGCAGGCTGATCCCGTCGTCGGCCACCAGACGCTCGATCAGCCGCAGGATCTGCGCCTGGATCATCACGTCGAGAGCCGTGGTCGGCTCGTCCGCCACGATCAGGCGCGGATCGCAGGCCAGTGCCATCGCGATCATCACGCGCTGCCGCTGTCCGCCGGACAGCTCGTGCGGATAGGCCGCCGCCCGCGCGGCCGGCAGACCGACGTGCTCCAGGAGCTCGCCGACCCGCTTCCGCGCCTCCGCCGGGGTGGGCCGCCCGTGCACGAGCAGCGGCTCGGCGATCTGGTCGCCGATCCGCTGCACCGCGTTCAGCGAGTGCATCGCGCCCTGGAAGACGATCGACGCGCCCGCCCAGCGCACGGCCCGCAGCCGTCCCCACTTCATGGCGAGGACGTCCTCGCCGTCCAGCAGGATCTGCCCCGTCAGCCGCGCGGAGGCGGGCAGCAGGCGCAGCAGTGCCAGCGCCATCGTCGACTTGCCGCACCCCGACTCGCCCGCGACACCGAGCTTCTGCCCGGCCTCCAGGGTGAGGTCGACGCCCCGCACGGCGGGGACGGCCGACGCCCCCGACCCGTACGTCACCGTCAGATTCCGTACCTCGAGCAGGCTCATCGCCCCACCCCCAGTTTCGGGTTCAGCACGGACTCGACCGCCCGGCCGCACAGCGTGAAGGCGAGCGCGACCAGC
Organism: Streptomyces sp. NPDC013317; assembly: GCF_055563155.1. Taxonomy (NCBI): domain Bacteria; kingdom Bacillati; phylum Actinomycetota; class Actinomycetes; order Kitasatosporales; family Streptomycetaceae; genus Streptomyces; species Streptomyces sp. NPDC013317. Next base: position 22,052 of record NZ_JBVHDX010000002.1, on the reverse strand, counting down.
GCGATCGCGATCCCGGGAGGCGCGAGGTACCACCAGTGGCCGGACGAGACCGCACCCGCCTCCCGGGCGTCCTGGAGCATGCCGCCCCAGGAGACCACCGTCGGATCGCCCAGGCCCAGGAAGGCGAGCGTCGCCTCGGTGAGGATCGCTGTCGAGATGCCGAGCGTGGTCTGGGCGAGGACCAGCGGCATCACGTTGGGCAGCACGTGCCGGCTCATGATGTGCCCGTGTCCACCGCCGAGTGCCGTGGCCCGCTCGATGTACGGACGGGACTCCACCGCGATCGTCTGGGCGCGCACGAGACGGGCCGTGGTCGGCCAGCTGGTGACGCCGATCGCGAGGATCACCGTCCACATCGAGCGGGACATCACCGTCGCGAGCACGATCGCGAGGACGAGCGTCGGCATGACGAGGAACCAGTCCGTGATGCGCATGACGACCGTCGAGAACCAGCCGCCGTAGTGCCCGGCGATGATCCCGACCAGGGTGCCGATGGCGACCGAGAGTGCCGCCGCGAGCAGCCCGACGAGGAGCGAGATCCGCGCGCCCCAGAGCAGCAGCCCGAGCAGCGACCGGCCGAACTGGTCGGTTCCGAGGGGGAATTCGGCACTCGGCGGCTCCATGGCCGTACCCGGCGCGTTCGTCACGGACTGCACGTCCGCGCCGACGATCAGCGGGGCGGTGAGCGCGAACAGGGCGATCAGCGCGAGCCCGGTGAGACCGTACAGACCTGCGCGATGGGTGCGGTACTGCTTCCAGAAGCGGGACACCGTACCGCGTCGGCGTTCCCAGGCCAGAGACGAGAGTGACGAGGAGGTCATCGGCCCACCCGGGGGTCGAGCAGCGGATAGAGCAGATCGGCGATCAGGTTCATCACGATCATCGCGCCGGCGAAGACCACGAAGAGGCCCTGGACCAGCGGCAGATCGGGCACGCTGAGCGCCTGGTAGAACAGCCCGCCGAGCCCCGGCCAGGAGAACACCGTCTCCACCAGGATCGAACCGGCCGCCACATGGCCGAGGTTGATGAAGACCATCGTCACCGTCGGCAGCAGCGCGTTCGGCACGGCGTGGCGGCGCCGCACGACGTCGTCGCGCAGCCCCTTCGCCCGCGCCGTCGTCAGATAGTCGCTGCCCATCTCGTCGAGCAGCGAGGAGCGCATGACGAGCAGCGTCTGCGCATAGCCGACCGCGACCAGGGTGACGACCGGCAGCACCATGTGGTGGGCGACGTCGAGGACGTACGCGAAGCCGGTCTCACCCGCGCCCGACTCCATGCCGCCGGTCGGGAAGAGACCGGGGACCGGCCCCATGCCCACCGAGAAGACGATGATCAGCAGCAGCCCGAGCCAGAACGAGGGCACGGACCACAGGGTCAGTGCGACGCCCGTGCTCACCCTGTCGCCCAGCCCGCCGTGGTGCCAGGCGGAGCGGGTGCCGAGCCAGAGGCCGAGCGCCGAGTAGATCACCACGGCGACACCGGTCAGCAGCAGCGTCGCCGGCAGCTTCGTCGCGATGAGATCGCCGACCGGGGCGTGGAACTGGTACGACGTGCCGAGATCGCCGCTCAGCGCCTTGGCGCAGTAGTCGGTGAACTGCTGCCACAGCGGCAGATCGAGCCCGAACTGGCGGCGCAGCGTCGCCAGCTGCTCCGCCGAGGTGGGAATCCCGTGCGTCATCGCCTTGACCGGGTCGCCGGGGATGATCCGGAACAGGAAGAAGCTGGTGACCAGGACGGCGAAGAGCGAGACGGCCGCGCCGCCCAGCTTCCCGGCCACGTAGCGGAGGTACTGGAGGGTCGTACCGGTACGGGACGCGCCGTCCGTGGTGCGGACCTTCCGGGTCCGCACCACGTCGGCGGGGGTGCTTGCTGTCGTCACGTCGCCGCTCGTCTACTCGCGGTCGTCGGCGGTGGAACGCCGCCGCATGCCGAGGAGGACACCGAGGCCGACCACGACCACCACGGCCGCGCCGATGCCGAGGATCACACCGTTGGAGGACTCGCTCTCCGATCCGGCGGCGGTGGACGCCGGGGTCGGCACGGCGGACCACCAGCTCCAGTAGCCGTCCTGCCCCCAGAGGTTGCCGGCGGCCGCGGGCATGGTCGTGATGGACTTGATCTGGTCCGAGCGGTACGCCTCCAGGGCGTTCGGGTAGGCCATGATGTTCATGTACCCGGTGTCGTACAGTCTCGACTGCATCTGCTTGACGAGATCCGCCCGCTTGGCGGCGTCGTACTCCGCCGACTGCTGCGCGTACAGCGTGTCGAACTGCTTGTCGCAGATGAAGTTGTCGGTGGCGCCCGTGTCCTTCGGGGTCGCGGGCAGCGTGCCGCAGGTGTGGATCGACAGGACGTAGTCGGGGTCGGGGTTGACCGACCAGCCGTCGAAGGCGAGGTCGTAGTCGCCCTTCGTCCACGGATCGCCGACGTTGTCCAGGCACTCGACCTTCAGCCCGATGCCGAGCTCGCCCCACCACTCCTGGAGGTACTTCCCGACCGCCTTGTCGTTCGGGTCGGTGGCGTGGCAGAGGATCCGGAAGTCGAGCGGCCTGCCGTCCTTGCCGACCCTCTTGCCCTCGCCGTTCTTCCGGTAGCCGGCCTGGTCGAGCAGCTGCGCGGCCCTGGCCGGGTCGTAGGCGAGCTTCTGCGCGGCGCCCGGCTTCCAGAAGTACGAGCCGAAGCGCGGCGGGATGTACCCCTCGCCCTCGACGGCGTGGCCCTGGAAGACCTTGTCGACGATCGTGGTCCGGTCGACGGCCAGGAAGAGCGCCTTGCGGACCGCCGGGTCCAGGAGCGCCGGGTGGCCGTTGCCGAAGGTCTTGCCGTCCTTGGAGCGCGCGCCCGGGTTGGTGGCCAGGGCGAAGAAGCGCCGGCCGGGGGCGTCGTTGACCTTGATGTTCTCGGCGGACTTCAGCGCTGCGGCCTGAGCGGGCGTCAGGTTCGAGACGAAGGACACCTCGCCCTTCTGCAGCGCGGCGACGGCGGCGTCACCGTCCTTGTAGTACTTGAACACCAGCTCGTCGAACTTGGGTGCGCCCCGCCAGAAGCCCTTGTTCGGCTTCATCTTGATGTACTGGTCGACCTTGAAGTCCGTGATGACGAACGGTCCGTTGCCGACGATCGGGAACTGCTGGTCGTTGTTGAACTTCGAGAAGTCGCCGACCTTCTCCCAGACGTGCTTGGGCACGATCGGCACGTCCAGCGCCGTCATGGTGGCCTGCGGCTTCTTCAGCTCGATGACGAGGGTCCGCGAGTCGGGCGCGGTGACCTTCTTGAAGTTGGACGTGAAGCTGCCGTTCGCGGTGGCGGCGTTCGGGTCGGTCATCATCTTGTTGAAGGTCCAGGCCGCGTCCTCGGCGGAGGCCTTCTTCCCGTCGGACCACGTCGAGTCCTCGCGGATCGTGTACGTCCAGGTGAGCTTGTCCGGCGAGGACGTCCACGCGGTCGCCAGACCCGGGATCACCCGGGCGTCCTCGGCGTCGTAGTTCGTCAGGTACTCGTACGCCAGACGGTGGATGCTGGTCGACACGAGCTTCTGGGCGAGGAACGGGCTCAGCGAGTCGACGCTCTGCGAGACGGCGACCGTGAGGGTGGTGCCGCCGCTCTTGGCGTCGCCATCGGCGGACGGCGCGGCCTGGGCCGTGACCTGGGGGACGGCCATCAGCGTGGTGGCGGCGACACCCACGGCGAGCAGCAGCCGGGGGAGTCTTCGGGAGGCGGCGGGGCGGGGCGGGACCTTCGTGACCATGACCATAGGACGTACCTCGCGTCGTGGATCTTGGGCGCCAACTGGTGAAGCGAAGGTCTATCAGCGGGGGACGACGTCGTCAACGATGACTCAAACCCCTTGTGGGCTGCGGGAATGCAATGAGGCCCCGCACCGGGGAGCCGGTGCGGGGCCTCATTGGTCTACTCCTGTGACGCCCTACTGCTGAGGGGCTGGCGGAGCCTGCGGAGGCGTCTGCTGGGGCTGCTGCGGCCATCCGGCGGGCGGCATCGGAGCGTTCGGATCCGCTTGCGCCTGCGGAGGTACGGGCTGCGCGGGGGGCTGCTGCTCCCACCCCTGGGCCGGGCCGGGCTGGCCGGGGTGACCGGGCTGGCCGTACTGAGGCGGCTGTCCGGGCTGCCCGGGCTGCCCGGGTTGTCCCGGCTGAGGCGCGTACGGCTGCTGCGGGTAGGGCTGCGGCTGAGCCTGCGGGTACGGCTGGGGGGCGTACGGCTGACCCGGCTGCGGCGCGTACGGCTGACCGGGCGCGGGCTGACCGGGCATCGGCTGCTGGCCGGGCATGGGCTGACCGGGCATCGGCTGCTGGCCCGGCATGGGCTGCTGGCCGGGCATGGGCTGCCCCGGCACCTGCTGATGGCCCGGCATCGGCGGGGCGGCGTTCGGCGGCAGTCCGCCCTGGCCGTCGCCCGTCCACAGCCCCTGTACCTGCTGCGCCCGCGCGAAGTCCTCGGCGACCATCGCCGACAGGTTGAAGTACGCCTCACGCGTCTTCGGCCGCATCATGTCGAGGTCGACCTCGGCGCCGGCCGACAGGTGCTCGTCGAAGGGCACCACGATCACCCCGCGGCAACGGGTCTGGAAGTGCTGCACGATGTCGTCGACCTTGATCATCTTTCCGGTCTCGCGCACCCCGGAGATGACCGTGATCGAACGCTGCACCAGCTCCGCGTACCCGTGGGCGGAGAGCCAGTCGAGTGTCGTCGAGGCGCTGGAGGCGCCGTCGACGGACGGGGTGGAGATGATGATCAGCTGGTCGGCGAGGTCCAGCACGCCGCGCATCGCGCTGTAGAGCAGACCCGTACCGGAGTCGGTGAGGATGACCGGGTACTGCTTGCCCAGGACGTCGATCGCCCGCCGGTAGTCCTCGTCGTTGAACGTCGTCGAGACGGCAGGGTCCACGTCGTTGGCGATGATCTCCAGACCGGACGGCGCCTGCGAGGTGAAGCGGCGGATGTCCATGTACGAGTTGAGGTACGGGATCGCCTGCACGAGGTCACGGATCGTGGCCCCGGTCTCGCGGCGCACCCGGCGGCCGAGGGTGCCGGCGTCGGGGTTGGCGTCGATGGCGAGGATCTTGTCCTGGCGCTCGGTGGCCAGGGTCGCGCCGAGCGCGGTGGTCGTCGTGGTCTTGCCGACACCGCCCTTGAGGGAGATGACCGCGATCCGGTAGCAGGACAGCACCGGAGTACGGATGAGGTCGAGCTTGCGCTGCCGCTCGGCCTCCTCCTTCTTGCCGCCGAGCTTGAACCGGGCGGAGGCGCCGGGGTTCCGGCTGGACTTGGCCTTCTGCTTGTTGTTGCGCAGCAGCCGGTCGGAGGAGAGCTCGACCGCGGCGGTGTACCCGAGCGGCGCACCCGGCACGGACCGCTCGCGCTGGTCGTGCGTCACCGGGGTGGGCCAGGCGGCACCGGTCCGCGGGTCGACGGGCGCCTGCGGCGGAACCTGCGCCTCGGGCTGCGGCTGCGGCTGCGCCTCACCGGGCTGCGGGAAGCCGTACCCGCCCTGGGCCTGAGGAGGCACGGGCGCGGGCTGAGGCTGGGCCGCCGGGACCTGACCCGGTTGCGGGAATCCGTAACCGCCCTGCGGCGCGGGGGCCTCGGGCGTCTGAGGTGCCGGCTGGGGCTGTCCCGGCTGGGGGAATCCGTAGCCGCCCTGGGGCGGCTGTGCGGCGGGCGGCTGTTCGGCCTGTCCCGGCTGGGGGAAGCCGTATCCGCCCTGCGGTGCGGGGGCGGTGGGCGCCTGCGGTGCGGGCTGGGGCTGTCCCGGCT
>NZ_JBVHDX010000002.1:0-16180 GCF_055563155.1 Streptomyces sp. NPDC013317 | reverse complement strand
GGCCTGGGCCTGCGGAGGCACGGCGGCGGGCTGAGCCTGAGCGGCCGGGACCTGACCGGGCTGGGGGAATCCGTAGCCGCCCTGGGGCGGCTGTGCCGCGGGCGGCTGCTCGGCCTGACCCGGCTGCGGGAACCCGTACCCGCCCTGCGGCGGAACGGCGGCAGGCGGCGTCTGCCAGGAGGCGGCGGCCGGCATCGGTGTGGCCGGTGCCGGTGCCGGCGCCGACTGGTCGCCGGGAGCCACCGGGGCGGGCCACTGCGGCGCGGGCGTGGGCGTCGCGGGCTGGAACGACGGCGGCAGCGGCGGCAGTCCCGCGCCGTCCTGCGGCGCGGGTGCCGCAGGTACCACGGGCGGCATCGGCGCCGGGACGGCGTCCTGGGGTTCGTCGGCGGGCGGCAGAGCGCCTGAGGCGCCGTCATGCGCCTCACCCGGCAGGACGGGGGCCGAGGCGTCGCCCGGCGTCTCGGTGGCATCCGGTGCCGCGCCGCTCACATCCTCCGCCGGAGCGGAGCCGTCGGGCACAGCGGCCGAAACCCCATCCGCGGGAGCGTCGCTCTCCGCCGGTCCGGCGGATTCACCGTCGGCGGTGCCGACGGCCTCGGTGGAACGGCCGTCCGGCTCCGCGGGGACACCGTCGGGCGCGCCATGGGTGTCGAACGTGGGCGGAGTGGGCGGCGTGGGCGGCGTGGGCGGAGTGCCGGCGCCGGAGGCATCGTCGGACGCCGCACCGTCGCCGGAGCTCGTAGCGCGGTCCGTCGGGGCCGCCGAGCTGTCGACCGCAGCCCCGCTGGGGGCAGATGTCGGGCCGGTTTCCCCGGGACCCGTGTGCGCGGCGGCGGCCGCACGCTCGGAGATCTCCGCCATCTCGCGCTTCATGGCGGCGGGAGAGAAGCGCATGGTGGCGCCGCTTTCCAGATCGCCGCCCCCGAACGACCCGTCGGCGGCGGGCGTCGCCGGTGCGGCAGGCATCGCGGGCACGACCGGTCCCGGAGCGGCGGGCATGCCGGGCGTGGTGGGCGCGACGGAGCCCTCAGCCGCGGGCATCGCGGGCGTAACGGGGCCCGGAGCCGCGGGCATCGCGGGCGCGACCGGTCCCGGAGCGGCGGGCATGGCCGGCGTGACCGGCCCCGGAGCCGGCGGCCCCGGAGCCGGCGGTGCCGGCGGCTGGGGTGCCCAGTTGGGCTCGAATCCGCTGCCCGCCGGAAGCCCCGGAACGGCAGGCGGAGCACCATGCGGCGCCGGCGGCGTAGCGCCTCCGGCGGCCCCGGAGCCGGCCGATCCCGACGCGTTCTGCGTGTACCAGGCCGGAGGGGTGTAGTCGATGGTGAACTCACCCGTCATCTCGGCGGGATCCGCGTCGGACTGATCATCGGCGGGTGGATTCCAACCCCCGTGGATCTCGTCCCGATCGCCGTTCACTTTGCCTCCTGGTGTGGTCGCGCACCCTTGTGCTGTCGTGGGCGGGCTCTACCCACCCTAAACGCCAACCGCGTTCGTGGGGCAGGCCCGGCTGCCCGCCCGCATCTGTCCCGTAGATCACGTCTCGCCCCCAAGTGACCTACGGGTACCGCAGAGTGAACTGTCAGGCGATCACCTGGCAATCCAAATCCGCGCATAAAGGGACAGGGTGGGGAATTGTCTCGCCGTCAGTCCATCCGGCGTGCGCTGCCCAACAATCCGGTCTCGGCGTCCGTCGCCTGGGTCATCACGAACTGCCGGTCCCGCGGCGTGCACCACAGGGTCACACCGTCGGCGAGCGTCGACAACGCCTCCGACTCAGGCCGCGGAAGGCCCATGATCCGGCCGATCTGCACAGCCTCTTCCGGGGACACCCGCTGGATGCCCACCAGAGAGGACTTCTCCAAGAGGCGTGGCGCCACGGGGCTCAGATACGGCAGCAACGTCACCACCGACTGCCAGGGCGCGGAGAGAGGATGCGGCAGCCGCGTGCCACGTCCGCGTCGCGGATGCCATCATGGAGAATCCCCCATTCGTCCCGATCGCCCTGGGCCGCCAGGGCCTTGGCAGCTGGATCACCCTACCGGCCCCTCAGGCGCCTTCGGGCAGCAGACATAGTAGGGGGCCGGTCCGACAGCCGCGGCGAGGTGCCTGACCCCCCGAACTCTTCGCTGAAGACTGCGCCCTGACGAAAATGGCGACTCATGGCGTCACGGCGGTATGAGCTGAACGGGCTGTGTCCGAGCAGCCCGGCGGCGGTAAAGAAGCCAGTGTTCATAAGGGCCACGTTCGTCTTCGCCCAGCGGGACTTCGACCGCACAGAGGGTGGCGTACAGCTCAAGGATTGGGCGGATGACGCACGTCCAGGGGCATGCCACGGCCCTCAGGGCGAGCTTTCGCGCATGCCCCCGCTTGCCCGTGCCTGCCGCAGCCGTGTGATCGGTCCGCTGAGCGCCGTGATCGCTGGCGTCCGCCAAGGGTGTCACTGTCGCCGTGCTCGACGCCGGGGGCGATTCGACGGTGTCGGATACTCCGCGGCAACGTGTTGCCCGGTCACAACTTAGAACTGCCTCAAGATTGTCGCGAAGCAGATCGAGGCGGGCAAGGACAGCTACGCGCCACGGAGGTCAAGGGTCGCGCCTGTTCACCGACGGCTGCTGACCCTTCCCGTTCAGCGCAAGCAGAAGGGGCCCGTCCCATCCTGGGGCGGGCCCCTTCGCGTGCACCTCGTACGCTCGCGTACGCGCCCTACTTCAGGTCGAACTCGCCGTCCCTCGCGCCCAGGACGAACGCCGTCCACTCCGCCTCGGTGTAGCGCAGGACCGTGTCCGGGTCGAGGGAGGACCGCATCGCGACGGCCCCGCCGGGCAGATGGGCGATCTCCACGCGCTCCTCGTCGGGGCTCGTGCCGGGGGCGCCCTGCCACTCGACATCGCTGATGTCGAGCGCGTACAGCTCGTCCTTCTCCTGCTGAGTGCCCATCAGTCTCTGCTCCTTAGTGCGGGTGGAACGTCGTCGCCCGTCAATGATCGACCCGGACGGCTCCCAGTGTCAGACGGACGGCGGATTCACTTCGCCTGCGCGGCGAAAGTCCGCGCCAGCTCCACGACCTGGTCCGGCTCGAGCGCGCTCTTGTCGTCCTCCCCGACGGTCAGGAGCAGAGCCACGTCTCCCTTCCCGCCGGAGTCGAGCCGGACGGTCACCACGTTCCCGCCCTTGCTCGCCACGTGCTCGCCGGGCTTCGCGTCGTAGGCCTTGGTGCCGAAGGCCTTCACGTCCTCGACGGACATGCCGCCGGCCTGCTGGGCGGTGGGCAGGAGGTAGTTGGTCGCGCTCCCCGCTTCCGTACCGACGGTGTGGACCGTCAGGTCCTCACCGCCCACGTGGTACGAGCAGGTGATGATCCCGCCGGCCTTGCCGGCGAACGCCGACTGCGGCTCCGTCGTCTTTCCGCCCTCGCCCGTCGCCATCGGGTCGCCCGCCTCGGCCCCCGCCGCGCCGGCCTCGATCCCCTCGCCGACGTTCGCCGCCTCGGCAGCCTTCCCGGCGTCGTAAGGCACCGGACACGCGTCGGCCCCGTCCTTCCCGACACCCTCTGCGAGCTCGACCACCCGGTCCACGCTCAGGGAACCCCCAGCGTCCGCCCCGTCGCCTCCGCAGGCGACGAGGGTGGACAGCATGAGGGCGCCTGCCGCGCCGGCGAGTGTGCGCTTCGTAAGATTCATGATCGTCTTTCAGTGTTCCCTGACGAGTGGCTTCACCACAGGGTCCTTGGTCAATGGCTGGTTCTCACAGTCGAGGACTTTCGTGGCCTCGCGCGTCATGAGGTAGAGGAAACGAGTTCACTCGCCTCCCTCTGTGGGCTCACGTTCTTGCCGCGGTCCACCGCCAGTGTGGCGTCGGCGCGGAAAACGGCCTTGCGTGACGGCTCGCTCAGCTCCCCGCCCAGCTCCTCGACCTGGGAACCGGAGTCGCCCGAACTGCAGGAGACCGCGAGCAGGGGGAGGGCCACAGCGGCGACCGGAGAGCGCGAGAGCACCCGAGAGCGGTCATGTGGGCCGCAGCCGCGATGCGTCCGTCCTCGTAGCCACCGTTCGCTGTGTCCCTTGCGGACTTGTGCGGGCCCTTTTCGAGAATTCCTTGCTTCTTCCGCCAGGCGTCCAAGAGGCCGTTCGTACTGTCCTTGACCTTCGAGTAGTTGTCACTCGAGTCCTTCTTGTCGATGTAGACGTCGGTGCCCATGCTGTTCAGTGCGCCCAGCGCGCCTCTGACCTGCTTGGCCTCGTGGTCCCCGTGGGATTTCTGACCGTCGTCGAGTCACCCGTGAACGCGGGGCACAGGCGAACTGCTTGGCCGAGTAAGCACGTTCCTTCTTTGTAGATGAGGGCGAACGAGTCCCCGTCCTCGGCTACCCCCAGCATGACGCGAGGCTTCCCTGCGATGGGTGTCGTTGACATGCGCCATCGGCTTCTGGAGGTTCGTGAGATCCCCGGGGAACTTGCCCTCGTTCAGCTTCGGGTCGAGGTACTGGACCGAGTGGTGCAAGACCCGCGCCGCCCCGGTCATTCCTCATGATGTTGAGCAGGCCGTCCAGCGACGAATCGCCATTGCGGGCGCCTTCCCCGAGAGGGCGAGGCCCTCCACGGCCTCGACGTTGCCCACCGGCTTGGAGTTGAAGCCCAGCGGCGCCGCGCCGTCCGCGACGGAGGCGTTCAGCGGGGCGGTCTTGACGTCCTGGTCGAACTCCGGGTCGCCTTGACCGCATCGTTGATCCTCTTCGTGTACGACTGCTCCGTCAACCGCAAGTCGGGACCGTGCCGGATCGAGTAGGCCTCCTTCTCAGTGACCTTGCTGCAGTCGTAGCTCGCGACGCCTCACTCCGAGACCGTCATGTCAGCCGTGGCCGCCTCGTCGACAGCCGTCTTCGCCCGGCCCTTGAGCTCCGTGAGCGTGCTGTGGGCGTCCCGCAGCAGCGACTCCATCGCCTTCGCCTCTTTTTGCGCGGCATCGAGCTCCCCCCGGGTGATGCCGAAGTTGGTCGCGCCGATCTGCCGGGCCCGTCCGGTCCACAACGGACGCCCGACCCTCTGGATGTTCTTTTGGCCGCCTGCGTCTTCTTCGCGGGCTTCGCCGGCAACGTCTGGGGCCAGCTCCTCGCGCTGGCCGCCGGCCTCGCGATGCTCCTGCGGGCCCCTCTTCCGCTACACCTCGCAGGTCGCGTGCGTTCTCGTCGCCGGAATCGCCGCGATCAGCCTGCTGATCCTCGGCCTCTCCCTCAACCCGCCGGTCGACCTGGTCAAGGACCTGTTGATCTACGGGGACCGCGGAGGCCTCGACATCCGTACGATCTGGCTCACGGCCGCCGTCGCCGCGGGCGCCGCTCTGGTCACCGCGATCGGACTGATCATCCCGAGGAAGGGCCTCTCTCCCTTCTGGGGCCGCCTGCTCGACCTGACCGAGGGCTTCGTCCTCCTCTCCCTCGTCCCCCTCTGCCTCGCCGTGCTGGACGTCTTCATGGCGGCTCGCTCCCTCACCAGCAAGTAGGGGGCCTGCGGACACCTGGTACCCTGTGTAACGGCCGTTTGTGTACGCGCTCCCGGAAGCACCCCGAATCCCCGGATTCAGCGGATTCTCTGGGAGCTGCGCTCATCGGACCTTCGCCTCCGAGTCACGGAAGCTCCCCTGAGACCAAGACCAGGGGCACTCGTGGGCGCACGAACACCAGAGGAGTACCGAGTGTCTCTCGACGCCGCTACGAAGAAGCAGATTTTCGCCGAGTTCGGCCAGAAGGAGGGCGACACCGGCTCCCCCGAGGTTCAGGTCGCGATGCTCTCCCGCCGCATCTCGGACCTGACCGAGCACCTCAAGCAGCACAAGCACGACCACCACTCCCGTCGTGGTCTGCTGATCCTGGTCGGCCAGCGTCGCCGCCTGCTGCAGTACCTGGCCAAGAAGGACATCCAGCGCTTCCGTACCCTGGTCGACCGCCTCGGCATCCGCCGCGGTGCGGCCGGCGGTGCCAAGTAAGGACGCCGTGAAGGGAGCGGTTCCCACTTTTAGGGGGCCGCTCCCTTTGCTGTACGTGCGCGATGTACCGACCGGCACTTAGTCTGGTCACACAACGCCACATTCACGAGTGAGAGGCCGCCGGCACGCCGCCGGTCCTCGGTAGTGGCCCCCGGACCCCAAATCCCCGGGTGCTTCGATCGAAGACCGGCCCGCACCCGAAGGCGCGCTTCTCCTCCACCACCGTCCCCGGCCACACGGGCCGATGGACGAAAAGACGAACACGTAGGAGAAACCGCTAGTGGAGAACGAGACCCACTACGCCGAGGCCGTCATCGACAACGGCACCTTCGGCACCCGCACCATCCGCTTCGAGACGGGCCGCCTGGCCAAGCAGGCCGCCGGCTCCGCCGTGGCGTACCTGGACGACGACACGATGGTCCTTTCGGCCACCACCGCGTCCAAGAAGCCCAAGGACCAGCTCGACTTCTTCCCCCTCACGGTGGACGTCGAGGAGCGGATGTACGCGGCCGGCAAGATCCCCGGCTCCTTCTTCCGCCGGGAAGGCCGCCCCTCCGAGGACGCCGTCCTCACCTGCCGCCTGATCGACCGCCCGCTGCGCCCCTCCTTCAAGAAGGGCCTGCGCAACGAGATCCAGATCGTCGAGACGATCATGGCGCTCAACCCCGACCACCTCTACGACGTGGTCGCCATCAACGCCGCCTCCTGCTCCACGCAGCTGGCCGGCCTGCCCTTCTCCGGCCCGATCGGCGGCACCCGTGTCGCCCTGATCAACGGCCAGTGGGTCGCGTTCCCGACGCACACCGAGCTCGAGGACGCCGTCTTCGACATGGTCGTCGCCGGTCGCGTCCTGGAGGACGGCGACGTCGCGATCATGATGGTCGAGGCCGAGGCCACCGAGAAGACCATCGAGCTCGTCAAGGGCGGCGCCGAGGCGCCGACCGAGGAGGTCGTCGCCGCCGGTCTCGAGGCCGCGAAGCCCTTCATCAAGGTCCTCTGCAAGGCCCAGTCGGACCTCGCCGCCAAGGCCGCCAAGCCCACCGGCGAGTTCCCGGTCTTCCTCGACTACCAGGACGACGTCCTGGAGGCGCTCACCGCCGCCGTCAGGAGCGAGCTCGCCCAGGCGCTCACGATCGCCGGCAAGCAGGAGCGCGAGGCCGAGCTCGACCGCGTCAAGGAGCTCGCCGCCGAGAAGCTCCTCCCGGCCTTCGAGGGCCGCGAGAAGGAGATCTCCGGCGCCTACCGCGCGCTGACCAAGAAGCTGGTCCGCGAGCGGATCATCAAGGACAAGGTCCGCATCGACGGCCGCGGGATCACGGACATCCGTACCCTCGCCGCCGAGGTCGAGGCCATCCCGCGCGTGCACGGCTCGGCGCTGTTCGAGCGTGGCGAGACCCAGATCCTGGGCGTCACCACCCTGAACATGCTCCGCATGGAGCAGCAGCTGGACACCCTCTCCCCGGTGACCCGCAAGCGCTACATGCACAACTACAACTTCCCGCCGTACTCCGTCGGTGAGACCGGCCGCGTGGGCTCGCCCAAGCGCCGCGAGATCGGCCACGGCGCGCTCGCCGAGCGCGCCATCGTGCCGGTGCTGCCGACGCGCGAGGAGTTCCCCTACGCGATCCGCCAGGTGTCCGAGGCCCTCGGCTCCAACGGCTCGACGTCCATGGGCTCGGTCTGCGCCTCCACCATGTCGCTGCTGAACGCCGGTGTGCCGCTGAAGGCCCCCGTCGCCGGTATCGCCATGGGTCTGATCTCCGAGGAGATCGACGGCAAGACCCACTACGTCGCCCTCACCGACATCCTCGGTGCGGAGGACGCCTTCGGCGACATGGACTTCAAGGTCGCCGGTACGAAGACCTTCGTCACCGCGCTCCAGCTCGACACCAAGCTCGACGGCATCCCCGCCTCGGTCCTGGCCGCCGCGCTGAAGCAGGCCCGTGACGCGCGTCTGCACATCCTCGACGTGATGAACGAGGCGATCGACGTTCCGGACGAGATGTCCCCGAACGCGCCGCGCATCATCACCGTCAAGATCCCGGTGGACAAGATCGGTGAGGTCATCGGCCCCAAGGGCAAGATGATCAACCAGATCCAGGAGGACACCGGCGCCGACATCACGATCGAGGACGACGGCACCATCTACATCGGTGCCGCCGACGGCCCGGCCGCCGAGGCCGCCCGCGCCACGATCAACGGCATCGCCAACCCGACCATGCCGGAGGTCGGCGAGCGCTACCTGGGTACGGTCGTCAAGACCACCACCTTCGGTGCGTTCGTGTCCCTGCTCCCGGGCAAGGACGGTCTGCTGCACATCTCGCAGATCCGCAAGCTCGCCGGTGGCAAGCGCGTGGAGAACGTCGAGGACGTGCTCGCGGTCGGCTCCAAGGTCCAGGTCGAGATCGCCGAGATCGACCAGCGCGGCAAGCTCTCCCTGATCCCCGTGATCGCGGACGAGGACGGCGCCGCCGAGGACGCGAAGGACGACACCGACCAGTGACGTCCCGTAGTTCCCGTGTGACGGCCCGCCCCTCTTCGGAGGGGCGGGCCGTCGCCCGTACCCAAACGCTTCTCCCGGGCAGGGACGGCATCGGCACGGTCCGCCGCACCACCCTCCCCGGCGGCCTGCGGATCGTCACCGAGACCCTCCCCTCCGTACGCTCCGCGACCTTCGGCATCTGGGCGCACGTCGGCTCGCGCGACGAGACGCCCACGCTCAACGGCGCCACGCACTACCTGGAGCACCTCCTCTTCAAGGGCACGAAGCGACGCAGTGCCCTCGACATCTCCTCCGCGCTCGACGCGGTCGGCGGAGAGATGAACGCCTTCACGGCGAAGGAGTTCACCTGCTACTACGCGCGGGTCCTCGACACCGACCTGCCGCTCGCCATCGACGTGGTGTGCGACATGCTGACCGGCTCGCTGATCCTCGAGGAGGACGTGGACGCCGAGCGCGGCGTCATCCTCGAAGAGATCGCGATGACCGAGGACGACCCGGGCGACGTCGTGCACGACCTGTTCGCGCAGACGATGTTCGGCGACACCCCGCTGGGCCGCCCCGTCCTCGGCACGGTCGACACGATCAACGCCCTCGACCGCGGCCGGATCGCCCGCTTCTACAAGAAGCACTACGACCCGACGCACCTCGTCGTCGCCGCCGCGGGCAACATCGACCACGCCACCGTCGTACGACAGGTCCGCCGCGCCTTCGAGAAGGCCGGCGCGCTCTCCCGTACGGACGCGGTTCCCGTCGCCCCCCGCGACGGCCGGCGCACGATCCGCACGGCGGGCGCCGTCGAGGTCCTGGGCCGCAAGACCGAGCAGGCCCATGTGGTCCTCGGCATGCCGGGCCTGGCCCGCACCGACGAGCGCCGCTGGGCCCTCGGCGTACTGAACACGGCCCTCGGCGGCGGCATGTCCTCGCGCCTCTTCCAGGAGGTCCGCGAGAAGCGCGGCCTGGCCTACAGCGTGTACTCGTACACCTCCGGCTTCGCCGACTGCGGCCTCTTCGGGGTCTACGCGGGCTGCCGCCCCAGCCAGGTCCACGACGTGCTGAAGATCTGCCGTGACGAGCTCGACAAGGTCGCCACGGACGGTCTGACCGACGACGAGATCGCCCGCGCCGTCGGCCAGCTCTCCGGCTCGACCGTCCTCGGCCTGGAGGACACCGGCGCGCTGATGAACCGCATCGGCAAGAGCGAGCTGTGCTGGGGCACCCAGATGTCGGTCGACGACATGCTCGCCCGGATCGCCGCCGTCACCCCGGACGAGGTCCGCGAGGTGGCCCGTGATGTGCTCGGACAGCGTCCCTCGCTGTCCGCCATAGGGCCGCTGAAGGACAAGCAGGCGGCACGCCTGCACGAATCCGTCTCCTAGAAGGAGTTCAGAGAGCAATGAGCAAGCTGCGCGTGGCGGTCGTCGGCGCCAAGGGCCGTATCGGCTCCGAGGCCGTACGGGCCGTCGAGGCCGCCGAGGACATGGAACTGGTCGCGGCGCTCGGCCGCGGCGACAAGCTGGAGACGCTCACCGAGGCGGGCGCCCAGGTCGCGGTCGAACTGACCACCCCGGACTCCGTGATGGGCAACCTCGACTACTGCGTGCGCCACGGCATCCACGCGGTCGTCGGCACGACCGGCTGGACCGAGGACCGCCTCGCGCAGCTGAACTCCTGGCTCGCCGCCTCCCCGGAGACCGGCGTCCTGATCGCCCCGAACTTCTCCATCGGCGCCGTGCTGACCATGAAGTTCGCCCAGATCGCGGCCCCGTACTTCGAGTCCGTCGAGGTCGTCGAGCTGCACCACCCGCACAAGGTGGACGCCCCCAGCGGTACCGCCACCCGCACCGCCCAGCTGATCGCCGCCGCACGCGCCGAGGCCGGCCTCGGCGCACAGCCGGACGCGACCACGACCGGCCTGGACGGGGCACGCGGCGCGGACGTCGACGGTGTCCCGGTGCACGCCGTACGGCTCCGGGGCCTGCTGGCCCACCAGGAGGTGCTGCTCGGCAGCGAGGGCGAGACCCTGACGATCCGTCACGACTCGCTGCACCACAGCAGCTTCATGCCGGGCATCCTTCTGGGCGCCCGCCGTGTCGTCTCCGCCCCGGGCCTCACCTTCGGCCTGGAACACTTCCTGGACCTGGGCTGACGGCCATGGGCGGAAAGATCACGTACGTCTTCCTCTCCACCGTCCTCGTCCTCGTCTTCGGGGTGGTGGCGATGGAGGGCGTCCTGCTCGTCCTGACCGGGGAGCCCGCGGCGATGGGAATGGGCGCGGTGGCGTTCCTGCTGCCCGCTGTGGGCGGCTGGTTCCTCTGGAAGAACACCGCCTTCGCGCGGAACGCGCAGCGCCTCGCCCGCGAACTGGAGGCCGAAGGCGGCCTGCCGGTGGACGAGTTGAGGCGTACGGAGGGCGGCCGCATCGACCGGGAGTCGGCCGACGAGGTCTTCGCGAAGCGTCGCGCCGAGACCGAGGACGCCCCGGACGACTGGCGCTGCTGGTTCCGGCTCGCGGTCGCGTATCACGACGCCCGCGACACCCCGCGCGCCCGCAAGGCCATGCAGCGCGCGATCGCCCTGCACGCGGGCCGTACGGTCAGCGCGTAGCGGCGGGGGCGGCGGGGGCGACGCCGTACTCGGCGTTCCACGCCTCGACGGTGTCCGCCGCGCGGTCGAACGCCTCGATGCGGGAGAGGAAGTCGGCGTTGTGGTCGGTGAGCAGAGCGATCTGCTCACCACCCTGCCGCCCGAGGATCAGGGCCTGGCCCTGGACGGTGCGCGGCAGCCCCAGCCACCGCACGGGCTGCTGCGCCGTACGCACGTGCGTCACCCGGGCCCACGCCACGGTGGTGGTGGAGAAGAAGCCGACCCGGCGCACGCCGTGGAGGCTCACCCAGGTCCCCACCCGCAGCATCCGCAGCGCGGAGGCGATGATCAGGGCGGCCAGGACGAACGTGACGACGGCACCGCTCATCGCGCCGGCGGCGACGATGATCACCGCGGCGAAGAGGACGAACGAGGCGAGCAGCAGCGCGAGCGCCGCCGCCCCCACGCGCCAGGGGCCGGGCCGGTAGGGCCGGCGCCACTGGTCGTGGTCGTCGAACGGCAGCGCGACGTCGTCGGTCGCGTCAAAAGCGCGGTCGGCCGTCAGAAAAGGCAGGGGCACGACTGGTCCTCACTCACAAGCACGCTCGAAGGGGCTGTGCCCGGTGAGGCTACCCAGGTGGTCTCGACCGGGCCACCTCAGGGGGGCCGTTCTGATCAGCGGCCGTCGGAGGCCTGGGACTGCTGCCGGTGACCGTCGCCCGCCCCCGACTGCATGGACGGCATCCCGAAGAGCAGGGATCCGACGAGACCGGCCACGACGGTCAGCCCGACCAGCGTACGGCCCGCGACCTGGGAGACGCTGAGGCGCTCCCTGGGCGGCGGAGTGACGTTACTGCGGAAGCGGTCCGCCTCGGCGACGAATGCGAACGGGACGGCCTCTCGCCGGCTGAACATCTGGGCCACTCTCCTCGGAGCTCGTGTGGTGTGCGCTGTCACGGATAAAGACGACCAAAGTCACCGTTCGGTGCCGTATTTCCCCGAATTGGCCAAAGAAACTGGTCCGGGTGGGTGGGGGAGCAGGTGAGGGGCTCGGCTGTCAGTGGCTCCCCGTAGAGTGGGCGCCGCCCGAGCGACGCACTTTGGAAGGACCCCGCCGGTGACCGACACCCCCGCAGCAGACCTCAAGCCCAGCTTCCGCAGCGATGTGACCGTCGAGCTGGTGAAGCACAGCGCCGCCGACTCGGACGTGCTGTGGGCGGCTCGCGTCTCCACGGCGGGTGAGCAGTCGCTCGACGAGCTGCAGAAGGACCCCGAGCGGTCCAAGGGGCTCATCAACTACCTGATGCGGGACCGGCACGGCAGCCCCTTCGAGCACAACTCGATGACCTTCTTCATCAGCGCCCCGATCTTCGTCTTCCGCGAGTTCATGCGGCACCGCGTCGGCTGGTCGTACAACGAGGAGTCGGGCCGCTACAGGGAGCTGGAGCCGGTCTTCTACGTCCCCGACGCCTCCCGCAAGCTCGTCCAGGAGGGCCGCCCCGGCAAGTACGTCTTCGTCGAGGGCACCGAGGCCCAGCAGGAGCTGACCGGCCGCGTCATGGAGGACTCGTACGTCCGGGCGTACGCGGCGTACCAGGAGATGCTCGCCGCGGGCGTGGCCCGTGAGGTCGCCCGCTCGGTCCTGCCCGTCGGCCTCTTCTCCTCGATGTACGCCACGTGCAACGCGCGCTCGCTGATGCACTTCCTCGGCCTGCGCACCCAGCACGAGCTGGCGAAGGTGCCGTCCTTCCCGCAGCGGGAGATCGAGATGGTCGGCGAGAAGATGGAGCAGCACTGGGCGCAGCTCATGCCGCTCACGTACGACGCGTTCAACAAGAACGGCCGTGTGGCCCCTTAAAGCACAGATGTACGACCACGTCACGCGAAGTGTCCGTATTGCGACGTTTCACGAAGTTCATCTAGGCTGATCAAACGGACCCGGCACTGCTTGAACCCCCGAGCAGGCAGTGCCGGGCTCCCTTTCTCACGTCCCCCGAGGGGACACCGGGCGATGAGCAGCGAGTAGCGTGTTACCCATGGCTCCGATCTCCACTCCGCAGACCCCCTTCGGGAGGGTCCTCACCGCCATGGTCACGCCGTTCACGGCTGACGGCGCACTCGACCTCGACGGTGCCCAGCGACTCGCCGCCCATCTGGTGGACGCGGGCAACGACGGCCTCGTCATCAACGGCACCACCGGCGAGTCCCCGACCACCAGCGACGCGGAGAAATCGGAGCTGGTACGAGCGGTACTGGAGGCGGTCGGGGACCGCGCCCACGTCGTCGCCGGCATCGGCACCAACGACACCCACCACTCCATCGAGCTGGCCCGCACCGCCGAGCGTGACGGCGCACACGGCCTCCTCGCCGTCACGCCGTACTACAACAAGCCCCCGCAGGAGGGCCTGTACCGGCACTTCTCGGCCATCGCCGACGCCACCGGCCTCCCGGTCATGCTCTACGACATCCCGGGCCGCAGCGGCGTCCCCATCGACACCGAGACGCTCGTCCGGCTCGCGGAGCACCCCCGGATCGTCGCGAACAAGGACGCCAAGGGCGACCTCGGCCGCGCCAGCTGGGCCATCGCCCGGTCCGGCCTCGCCTGGTACTCCGGCGACGACATGCTCAACCTGCCGCTGCTCTCCGTGGGCGCCTGCGGCTTCGTCTCCGTCGTCGGCCATGTGGTCTCGCCCGAGCTCCGCGCCCTCCTCGACGCCCACCTGAACGGTGAGGTCCAGAAGGCCACCGAGATCCACCAGCGGTTGCTGCCGATCTACACGGGCATGTTCCGTACACAGGGCGTCATGACCACCAAGGCCGCGCTCGCCCTCCAGGGCCTCCCCGCGGGCCCCCTGCGGCTGCCCCTCGTGGAGCTCTCTCCCGAGGAGACCGCACAGCTCAAGGTCGATCTCGCCGCCGGCGGGGTAGAGCTCTAGCTACAGACTTCACAACTGAATATCCGATCGTCGAACGATCGACTGACAACAGCAAGTGCACGAATGTCATGCGCGCCACGTGCCCAAGCGGTACGTGGCGCGTGTGGTGAGGAGAGTCTTTTGAGTCATCCGCATCCTGAACTCGGCGCCCCGCCGAAGCTGCCCAAGGGCGGCCTGCGCGTCACCCCGCTCGGCGGGCTCGGTGAGATCGGCCGCAACATGACGGTCTTCGAGTACGAAGGCCGGCTGCTGATCGTCGACTGTGGCGTCCTCTTCCCCGAGGAGGAGCAGCCCGGCGTCGACCTGATCCTGCCCGACTTCACCACCATCAAGGACCGCCTCGACGAGGTCGAGGGCATCGTGCTCACGCACGGCCACGAGGACCACATCGGCGGCGTCCCCTACCTGCTCCGGCTCAAGCCGGACATCCCGCTCATCGGCTCCAAGCTGACCCTCGCGCTGATCGAGGCGAAGCTCCAGGAGCACCGCATCCGCCCCTACACCCTCGAGGTGAAGGAAGGCGACCGGGAGACCCTGGGCCCCTTCGACTGCGAGTTCATCGCGGTCAACCACTCCATCCCGGACGCGCTCGCGGTCGCCATCCGCACCCCCGCGGGCATGGCCGTCGCCACCGGCGACTTCAAGATGGACCAGCTCCCGATGGACGGCCGGCTCACCGACCTCCACGCGTTCGCGCGGCTCAGCGAGGAGGGCATCGACCTCCTGCTGTCCGACTCGACGAACGCCGAGGTCCCGGGCTTCGTCCCGCCGGAGAAGGACATCTCCAGCGTCCTGCGGAACGTCTTCGCCAACGCCCCGAAGCGCATCATCGTGGCCAGCTTCGCCAGCCACGTGCACCGCATCCAGCAGATCCTCGACGCGGCGCACGAGTACGGCCGCCGCGTGGCCTTCGTCGGCCGCTCGATGGTCCGCAACATGGGCATCGCGCGCGACCTGGGCTACCTCCGCGTCCCGGCCGGTCTGGTCGTCGACGTGAAGACCCTCGACGACCTCCCGGACGACGAGGTCGTGCTGGTCTGTACGGGCTCCCAGGGCGAGCCCATGGCCGCGCTCTCCCGGATGGCCAACCGCGACCACCAGATCCGGATCGTCCAGGGCGACACCGTGATCCTGGCGTCGTCGCTCATCCCGGGCAACGAGAACGCCGTCTACCGCGTGATCAACGGCCTGACCCGCTGGGGCGCCAACGTCGTCCACAAGGGCAACGCCAAGGTCCACGTCTCGGGCCACGCCTCCGCCGGCGAGCTGCTGTACTTCTACAACATCTGCCGGCCGAAGAACCTGATGCCGGTCCACGGCGAGTGGCGCCACCTGCGCGCCAACGCCGAGCTGGGCGCGATGACGGGCGTCCCCAAGGACCACATCGTCATCGCCGAGGACGGCGTCGTGGTCGACCTGGTCGACGGCAAGGCCCGGATCGTGGGCAAGGTCCAGGCGGGGTACGTCTACGTCGACGGTCTCTCGGTCGGGGACGTCACGGAGTCCTCCCTGAAGGACCGCCGCATCCTCGGCGACGAGGGCATCATCTCGGTCTTCGTCGTGGTCGACGCCTCGACCGGCAAGATCGTCAGCGGCCCGAACATCCACGCCCGTGGTTCCGGCATCGACGACGCGGCGTTCGACGCCGTGATCCCGAAGGTCGAGCAGGCCCTGAACAAGTCGGCCCAGGACGGCGTGGTCGAACCCCACCAGCTCCAGCAGCTGATCCGCCGCTCGGTCGGCAAGTGGGTCTCGGACACCTACCGCCGGCGCCCGATGATCCTCCCGGTGGTCGTGGAGGTCTGACGGACGGCTCAGGCCCGGCCTGACCAGCGCCAACTGGGAGCGGGGCGCCTCGATTTGCATCGGGGCGCCCCGCTCCAGTACGTTTACGGCTCCGCCAGCAAGGGAAACCCCGGCACCTTCGTGTGTCCGGACGGATGACCGAGCGGGGCGGGAAATCCGACTCAGAACTTCTGATAAAGTCGGATCAACGCCGGAAAGCGGATCGGAAAAACCGAGAAGCCGGAAAGCACCGAGGAAATCGGATCGAAAAGATCTGATAGAGTCGGAAACGCAAGACCGAAGGGAAAAGCCCGGAGGAAAGCCCGAGAGGGTGAGTACGAAGGAAGCGTCCGTTCCTTGAGAACTCAACAGCGTGCCAAAAATCAAC
>NZ_JBVHDX010000001.1:399422-1104609 GCF_055563155.1 Streptomyces sp. NPDC013317 | reverse complement strand
TGCCGGTTGAAGAGTGCCGAGGGGAACGTCGTGGAGTGGTCGATGGGGTTGCTCGGGTTCGCCGCCGGGCTCCTGATATCCGTCATCACCGCGCCCGTGGGCGTCTCCGGAGCGGTCTTCCTGCTGCCCGTCCAGGTCAGTGTGCTGGGAGTGCCCAGCCCGGCCGTGACACCCACGAACCTGCTCTACAACGTCGTGGCCGGCCCCGGCGCGCTCCTGCGCTACTGGCGGGCCGGACAGCTGGGCGGACCGCTGACCCGGCTCTTGATCGCGGGCACCGTTCCCGGCGTCGTCATCGGCGCCGTGATCCGGGTCTATGCCGTTCCCGGCCCGCGCATCTTCCGCCTCCTCATAGCGGCGCTGCTCCTGCCGCTCGGGCTGTGGCTGTGGCTGCGGACCGTACGCCCGGCACCACCCCGCACCCGCCATCAGCCTTCGCCCCGCGCAACGACGGCGCTGGCCCTGGCCGTCGGCGTGGTCGGCGGCATCTACGGAATCGGGGGCGGTTCGCTGCTCGGCCCGATCCTCGTCGGCCACGGCGCACCGGTCGCCACCGTCGCACCCGCCGCCCTGGCCTCCACCTTCGTGACCTCCGTCGTCGGCGCGGCCACCTACGCGCTGCTCTCCCTCGCCGCCACCGGCGACGTCGCGCCCGACTGGCTGCTGGGCCTGTCCTGCGGCGCCGGCGGCCTCCTCGGCGGCTACCTCGGCGCACGCCTCCAGCCGCACCTGCCCGATACGGCCCTCCGGCTTCTGCTCGGCACCCTCGCCACCGGAATCGGCGCGCTCTACGCAGTCCAGATCCTTCGCTGACCGTGCAGGACTCAGCCGCTCCGGGGCTCCGGGGTGCTGTCGAAACTCGCGAACATTCCGGCCCGACACCAGCCCCCTAGCGCCTCCCAAACCGCTGTCGAAGTGCTGTCCGTTCTCGCGTACAGAGCCAGTCGGCTGCTGCTCGGCCATCGGGTGTCAGCGTTGCCGCATAGCATCCACGTCATGCGTGAGTTCTTCGTGGTCGGCGGACGGAAACTGTCGTATCTGGACTTCGGTGGTCCGGGCACTCCGCTCTTGGCCCTGCATGGGCACTACAACGAGGCGTCGGCGTTCGCGCCTTTGGCTGAGGCGTTGGCGCCGCGGTGGAGGGTGATCGCGCTCGATCAACGCGGGCACGGCGAGTCGGATCGTGCTCAGTGTTACGAGCGGGACGACTACGTCGCTGATGTCGCTGCCTTCCATCGGCATCTGGGCATCGGGCCGGTGGCGGTGCTGGGCCACTCGCTGGGCGGAGTGAACGCATACCAGTACGCTGCCCGGCAGCCAGATCGGGTCCGTGAGCTGATCGTCGAGGACATCGGCGCGGTGGTGAACAGTGACTGGTCATTCACCCTGCGCCTGCCCCGCCATGCGCCGTCGCGCAAGGATCTGGTGGCCGCGCTGGGCTCGACGGCTCCCTATCTGGAGTGTTCCTTCCGTCGGTCGGAGGGCGGCTGGGGATTCTCGTTCGACATCGAGCACACGGTGGCGTCCCAGAAGGCACTCAATGGTGACCACTGGCAGGACTGGATGGCGGTGGCCTGCCCCACCCTGCTGATCCGTGGAACACGCAGCGATGAGCTGGCGGCCGCCCATGCCAGCGAAATGATCACCCGTCGCGCTGGCAAGGCCCGTCTCGCCGAGCTGCCTGCCGGTCATGTCGTGCACCACGATGCTCCGGCCCAGTTCGCCGCCGCTGTCGAGGATCTTCTGTCCGATCCAGGCTGATCCCAGAAGCGCTACACCCCATGTCCGTTTCCGGGTGAGGACGGGGCAGGACTGCTGGTCGCAGGGTTTCGGTCGGCTACTGCTTCCTGGTGAAGTTGCCGGTGTCGACCTCGGTCAAGATGTCGAGCTTGACCAGGCGTTTCAGCTTGGCGCGGGTGCCTTCGACGTTCTTCGGCAGCAATTCGTGGTCGACGGCTTCGCAGATGTCACGGACCCTCAGCGGGCTGGCGGCCTCGTTGAACACGGCGAGGATGCGGAGGTAGTCCGGGTCCTCGGGCAGGTCCGGCGAGGCCGTCTGGGCGGGGACCCCGTCGGCGAGGGCGGTGACGGTGTCTTCCGGGTGATCGTCAGGTGCTCGAGGTGGCTTCAGCGTGGCACCACGGGCCAGACAACGATGCGCTGGACGATCCCGCTCTACGCGCCCACCACCGACCATTCAAACCGCCGGAGGAAACGGCTTCTGTTAGGACCTCTTACGCGGCCCGGTCGGCAGGGAGCAGGACGTCGGCGTGGCGCTTGAGTTCTGAAGGCATGGCAGCAGCAACAGAGTTGACGTCCGAGGTGTCCTGGGGTGTCCTGCTGCAATGTCTGATCTTCGTATCCAGCAGCCGGACGGCGACGCCGCGCTCAAGGACTGGCAGCACGTCCACAACGTGATCATTCCTACTCACCCCCTCTCTCTGGACGAGGTACGGGAACGGGCTCAGCGCAATCACCTCGCGATCGCGTACCTCGATGACGATCTGGTGGGATGCAGCACGGTACGCCCGCCGACTGACGAAACACCGGCAGCCACAGTCATCGCCCGCGTGCTCGCCGCTCACCGCAGGCGGGGGTTCGGCGAGGAACTCTACGAGCGCGGGCTCAACCGGGCTCGCCAGCTGGGGGCCGAGGTGATCGAGACTGTCATCCTGTCCTCCAACGAGGACGGACTGCGGTTCGCGCTCAAGCACGGCTTCGTCGAGACCGAGCGATACCTGCTACCCGGCGACACCATCCCTTGGATCGACTTGCGGCTCGCTTGACAAGGGCACACCACAGCGGCTTCAGTGTCGCCCTCCCAGCGGCCTACGGCCCCGTGACCCGCAGAGCGAAGCATCGCCGCGGTCGAGCACCCTTCCGAGATGAGGTGCTGGTTAGTCGACCTCGACGTACGTGACGATGAGGATGCTGCCGAGGGCGGTCGCGGAGAACACGATCCGGACGCCGGAGTGCTGATAGTCGCGCAGCGCTGTCGCGGTCGCGTGCGGCTTCACCTCAGCGGCCGCTCAGCTTGCCTTCCGGTACGCCCCGGCGGGTCCTGCGACCCGGTGTCCGTAGCGGGCGTTGAGCTGGTCGATCACCGGCTCCAGGCGCAGGCGCTTCTCGCGGGCGCGGTCGAGCGAGAGCTGGGTTCCGGGGCCGCCGTCGGCCGGGCCGAGGTCTTCAGCGATGAGCGTGATCCGGCGGATCCTCGCGCGCTGGAACGCCATCGCGTCCAGGAGTCGCATCGCTGCGGTACGGAGGTCGTCGGTGTGGGCGGAGGGCGCAGGGAGGCGGCAGGTGCGTTGGGTGGTGCCGCCGCCGGCGAGGCGGACCTCGAGGGTGAGGCCGCGGGCGATCTGGTCGCGGCCGCGGATCCGGTCCCCGAGCGTGACCGCGAGGTCAAGCAGGGCCGCGCGGACGATGACCGGGTCCAGCATGTCCCGCTCGAACGCGAACGACGTGCTGGTCGATTCAGGCATCCGCTGGACGGCGACGGCGCGGGGGTCGATGCCGCGGGTTCTGTCCCTCGTTGGTGGTTGTTGTATTGACAACACCTGGCACGTACGCGCAGGCGGTTCGGCGACCACGAGGAATGCCGGGGAGGCAAACGTGTCCCCGCTACCCCGATACCAGCGGCTTGCGCCCGCTGCGCGACGCGACTGCGGCCGAGCAGACGAGGGCGAGTGAGCACACCGGTGCAGCGTCTACGGGGTCGATCGGTGCCATGGCGCGTCGGCCCGGGTGGACAGCGCGTTGGCGGCCAGTTGAAGGGCATACACCGGCCGTTCGTCGCAGGGGACATGGCCGAGGTAGTGGTGGCCGGTCATGTGGCACCAGGCGGGAAGGTCCAGCGGTGCGGCCGGGTCGGTGGCGATGACGTGGACGACGGTGCCCGGCTCTGCGTCGTCGATCTCCTTGCGGAGGCGGAGGAGGAGGGTGACGCAGAGCAGGCCGGTGCCGTCGACGGTGATGCCGGGCGTGGCGGTCTCGGGGTTCGTGGGGTTCATCGGCCGTAGGTCACTGTTTGCCGATCGCCCGGATGAGGGCCGCTGCCGCCATCTCGACGTCGTCGGCCTTGCTCCAGCGGCCCAGGGACAGCCGTAGCGCCCCGAGGGCGCGGGCCGTATCGAGGCCCATGGCGGTCAGTACGGGGGAGGGTGCGTGAGTGCCGCTGTGGCAGGCCGAGCCGGTCGAGGCCGCGATCTCGCCGACGGCGAGCAGGAGCTCGTGCCCGAGGACGCCCTCCACGCTGACGTTCAGGGTGTTCGGCAGGCGGTTCGTCTGCGGACCGTTGAGGTGCACGCGGGCGGGAAGGGCGGCCACGAGCCGTTGGTGGAGGTCGTCGCGCAGGGCCGCGATTCGGGCCGGGCTGTCGCTGGCGAGTTCGGCGGCCGCGATCTGTGCGGCGGTGCCGAGTGCGACGGCGAGGGCGACGTTCTCCGTGCCGGCGCGCAGTCCGTGCTCCTGGTCGCCGCCGTAGACGACCGGTTCCAGCTCCACGCCGTCGCGTACATACAGGGCGGCGGCGCCCTTCGGCGCATACATCTTGTGCCCCACGACCGTGAGCAGGTCCACGCCCAGGGCCTTCACGTCGAGCGGGATCTTCCCGACCGCTTGGGCGGCGTCGCAGTGGAAGAGCGCGCCGTGTTCGTGGGCGAGGGCGGCGAGTTCCGTGATCGGCTGGAGGGCGCCGCTCTCGTTGTTCGCGGCCATCACCGACACCAGCACCGTGTCCTCGGTGAACGCGGCGGCCAGTGCTGTCGGGTCGACGAGCCCGTCCCGGTCGACGGGAAGGACCGTCACGCGGGCACCGTGCAGCTGCTCAAGTGCGCGGCAGGTCTCCAGGACGGCCGGGTGTTCGGTGGCCTGCGTGACCACGTGCGGGCGGGAATGGCCGGAGGCCAGGACGACGCCGCGCAGCGCGAGGAGGTCCGCCTCGGATCCGGAGGCGGTGAACACGATCTCACCGGGCTGGGCGCCGATCAGGCCGGCGACGTGGGCGCGGGCCTGGGCCAGAGCGCGGCGGGGCGTCTCGGCGTAGGGGTGGCTGCTGGAGGGGTTGCCGAAGAAGTCGGTCAGGTACGGGGCCATCGCCTCGGCTACGCGCGGGTCGACCGGAGTGGTGGCGTTGTAGTCCAGGTAGACCGGCCCGCCGCCCAGTCCCGGGTGCGGCGGCAGGTCGCCGCCCGGGGCGGTCACGTCAGGTCCGAGGCGTCGACGGGCAGTTCCGACAGGCGCCACTCGAGCATGCCGTCGTTGAGGCGGATCGCCCGGCGTCCCCGGTTGGTCAGCAGCCGGACGGCGTCGTAGGCCAGGACGCAGTATTCGCCGCGGCAGTAGACGACGATCTCCGTGTCCTCGGGAAGCTCGTGGAGCCTCTCGGCGAGCTCGTCGACCGGGATGGAGATCGCGCCGGGGATGTGCCCGGCCTGGTACTCCTCGACCGGCCGGACGTCGAGCACGACCACGTCACCGGCCTCCACCCGCGTCCGTAGTTCCTCACGGGACAGTTCCGCCCCACCGTCGTCCCCGAGGTAGGCGTCCCGCGCTGCGGGCACGGCGGCCTGGTGGCGGTCGGCGACCCTGCGCAGCAGCGCGAAGAGCTGGGCGACGTCGTCGCCGTCGAGCCGGTAGTGGATGCGCACGCCTTCGCGGCGGGTGGCGACGAATCCGGCCTGCTTGAGGGTCTGCAGGTGCGCCGAGGCGGTGGTCAGGTTCAGCCCGGCCGCCTTCGCCAGCGCGTCGACCGTGCGCTCGCCCTGGGCCAGCAGATCCAGCAGCTCCAGGCGCTTTCCGCTGGCCAGCGCCTTGCCGCTGGCCGCGAACGCGTCGTACAGCCGCGCCTTCGTCGCGCTCTTCGTGTTCTCCGGCATGACATCCTCCATAAATCCATGGATTATTGTAGTCGAGTCTGTGGGGCGTGACCACACACCCCCCGTTTCAAGATCCTGGAGGACGCCGTGGGCTTCGCGGACGATCACCTCATCCCGCTCGTCGACGAAGGGCTGGGCAACAGCGCTTACCTTCTCGACCTCGGCGACGGCCGCGCCCTGGCCGTCGACGCCAGCCGCGACCTGCGCGCCCTGCACGCAGCCGCCGCGCGGCGCGGCCTGCACATCGCCTTCGCCGCGGACACCCACCTGCACGCTGACTTCCTCTCCGGCGCCGGCCAGCTCGGCCACGACACCGGCGCCACCGTGCTCGCCTCCGCCGCCGGCCGCCGCACTTTCCCCCACCACGCTCTCGCCGACGGCGACGAGGTCGACCTGGGCGGGCTCACCCTGCGCGCCCTGGCCACCCCCGGGCACACCGACGAGCACCTGTCCTTCCTGCTTCTGGACGGCAACCGGGAGCTGGGCGTGTTCACCGGCGGCTCGCTGATCGTGAACTCCGCCGCCCGCACCGACCTCCTCGGCGCCGGCCGCACCGAGGAACTCGCCCGCGCCCAGTACCGATCCATCAAGCGCCTGACCAAACTGCCGGACGAGACCGCGGTGTGGCCCACCCACGGCGCCGGATCCTTCTGCTCCGCCCCGCCCGGAACCGAGCGCACCACCACCATCGGCGCGCAGAAGCAGGCCAACCCGCTGCTGGCCGCATGCGACGAGGACGCCTTCGTCTCCCAGCTCCGCGCAAGCCTGGGCACCTACCCCGCGTACTTCGACCGCCTCGGCGAGATCAACCGCCGCGGGCCTGCCGTGCTGACCGCGGAGCCGCTGCTGCCCGCCCTGACAGCTCAGCAGGTCCGCACCCTGATAGCCGACGGCGGGCACGTCGTCGACGTCCGACCGGCCGCCGAATACGCCGCCGGCCATATCCCCGGCTCGCTGTCGATCCCGCTGCGCGACCAGTTCGCCACGTGGCTCGGCTGGCTCCTGCCCGACACCGCACCGCTCGTCTTCGTCACCGCCGACGGTCAGGACCTGAGCGAGATCGTCTGGCAGTCATACAAAATCGGATACGAGCGGCTCGCCGGCCACCTCGACGGCGGCATCCCCGCCTGGACCGTCGCCGGTCACCCGCTGGCCTCCACGGCCTTCGTCACCGCCGACCAGACGGACAGCCGCCCGTATGTGGACGTGCGGCAGGAGTCAGAATTCGCCGCCGGACATGTTCCCGGCGCGGTCAACATCGAACTCGGCGGCCTGCCCAGCGTCGCCTCCGACGCCCCAGAGGGTGCGGTCGTGGCCTGCGGGCACGGCGAGCGCGCCATGACCGCCGCCAGCCTCCTGGAGCGCGCCGGCCACCGCGATGTCGCCGTCCTCGACGGCGGACCGGCCGACTACGCCACCGCCCACGGCCACAAGCTCGTCCAGGGCACGGAGGACATCCGCCCGTGAACCCGACCCCCACGACCACCACCTCGGCCGACACCGGCGGACGACCCGTACAGCTCGGACTGCGCGAGAACCGGCTCCAGTTCACGCTGCTCGTCATCGTCAACGTCTGCGTCGGCGGCCTGGTCGGCCTCGAGCGCACCACAGTCCCGCTCATCGGCTCCGAGACCTTCGGCCTGACCAGCGACCTGGCGGTCTTCTCCTTCATCATCGCCTTCGGCATCACCAAGGCTCTGACCAACCTGGCCGCCGGGGCGCTCACCGCCCGCTTCCGCCGCAAGCAGCTGCTGGTGGCCGGCTGGCTGATCGGCATCCCCGTCCCCTTCGCTCTCGCCTACGCGCCGTCCTGGGGCTGGATCGTCGCGGCGAACGTCCTGCTCGGCCTGAACCAGGGCCTGACCTGGTCCATGACGGTCAACATGAAGATTGACCTCGTCGGCCCCTCCCGCCGCGGCCTGGCCACCGGCCTGAACGAGGCCGCCGGCTACACCGCAGTCGGCGTCACCGCACTGCTCACCGGCTACCTCGCCACCTCTTACGGCCTGCGCCCCGTGCCAGAGCTCATCGGCGTCGTCTTCGTCGTCGCCGGCCTCGCCTTGGCCCTCGTCGTCCGCGACACCGCCGCCCACGTCGCCTTGGAGCTGGCCAACCACACCAAGCCGTTGCCCTCGGATGAGGACACCGGCCTAAAAGCCACGTTCACCCGCACCTCCTGGCACAACCGCTCGCTGCGTGGCGCCAGCCAGGCCGGGCTGATCAACAACCTCAACGACGGCCTCACCTGGGGCGTCTTTCCCCTGCTGTTCACCGACCACGGCCTCGGCCTCGCTGCCGTCGGCCTGATCAAGGGGCTCTACCCGATCCTGTGGGGACTGGGGCAGATCCCCACAGGACACCTAGCCGACCGCATCGGCCGCAAGCCCCTGATCGTCTACGGCATGCTCGTCCAAGCCGTCGGATTCGTCCTCGCCCTCGCCTTGCTCGACCGGCCCCTGCTCGCGGGCATCCTGTCCGCGGTTTTCCTCGGCCTGGGCACCGCCATGGTCTACCCGGCCCTCATCGCGTCCATCTCCGACCACGCCCACCCCGCCTGGCGGGCCAACGCCCTGGGCACCTACCGGTTCTGGCGCGACATCGGCTACGCCGCGGGCGCCCTCGTCGCAGGCATCCTCGCCGACGCCCTCGGCCTGAACGCCACCGTCATCGCCGCCGCAGCCCTCACCGCCGCCTCCGGACTCCTCGCCGCCCGCTGGATCACCGAGCACCGGCCTGACACCCGTTGAACCAACAGCCTGTCCCGGCCGCTACCCGGGCAGGCGCCCCTCAAATGTGCCTGGCTCGGCCGAGGCGCCTATTCGTCCCGGCCGAGCGCCGAACTGACTCATGCCGCAGCTACAGGTCTACCTGTCGAACGTGCTGTTAGCGGTGAGGGGGACGACCGCGGGCAAAGCGGTTTGGACGTGAGCGAGGATACGTTCGCGCTCTGTGTGGAGTTCGCCGATCACCTGAGCGTAGACCTGGGCTTTTTCTTTGAGCTGCCGGTTCTCCTCGATGAGGCGGCGGTTTCGTTCTTCGGTTTCATCCGCCCGGGACTGGAGGTGCTGGAAGGCGGGCGGAATGCCGTTGGCCGCTGTGCGGCGGGCGAGGAAATCGTCCTTGAGGTCGGTGTGCTTGTGGGTGAGAACCCAGCGTTTGACGCCTGCTTCGGCAGCGAGTTGGAGGACGGTGAGCGCGCCGGTGGAGCGGATGGGGTTGCCGCCCAGGAGACGCTCGGCGGCGGCTTGGATGGCGTGGCGCTCGGCTTCTCGGTTGGTGGTCATGGTTCTTTCGACTCGTCGTGGTCGGTGAGGATGCGGGTGAGGCGCTCGAGTTCGCGGCGTTCGCGCTGGTGGCGGATGGGGGGTGCGGCGGGGTCGTCGACGATCGCTCGCAGTCTGGCCGCTCGGGCGCGGATGGTGTTGATGTCGCGATCGGTGCGGGCAATGTTGACGCAGGTGGGACGGCAGTCGTCGAGGTCGGGCGTGCGGCGGGGGCTGTTCTCGTCGGCGGCGAGGAGGCAGGCGGCCCGGGCGGGGTCGAGGACGCAGGTCATGCCGCTGCCGGCGTAGATCATGAGGTCAGGGTTGGCCAAGAGCGTGGCGGCGTCGCGCCGGGTGTGCAGGACCCGGCCAGCGAAGCGGGCGGCGGCGGTAACGCGCTCGCGGTAGCGGTCGGCGGCGGTAACGCGCTCGCGGTAGCGGTCGGCGGCCGGTCCGCTCACGTGCTCGCCTGTGGCGAGATGCTCGCGGGCTTCGGCGAGCTGGTCGAGGTGGGCGAGCCACTCCTCGAAGACGAGCTCGTCGGGGAAGCCGGAGGCGTAGGTGCCGGAGTAGCCGAGCGTCATCTGGACACGGACGTGGCCGTACTGGATGGCGGCGGCGACCAGGCCGCGTGGCTTGCGCACGAGGAACCAGGCCAGGGTGCGGCGCAGCCTGCCGGTGCTGATCGCGGGCCGCTGTGGGTCAGGCGGGATCATGTTGCTACCGCCATGGGCCTGGCAGTAGGTGTTCACCCAGGTGATAAAGGCGTTGAGGTCGGCGTTGGCCATGGTGTCGCTGCGTGCCTTGCCCGCCCGCCCGTAGACACAGGCGGCGGTGGCCCGACCGTCGACGTTGAGGGTTGTCGGAAAGAGCAGGTCGGCGTCGTGGAGGGCTTCGAGCACGGAGACTGCCCGGGCGACGGGTTCCACAACGACCCATGGATCGGGCCGCAGCTGTCCTTCCGGCCGGTGGTGACCGGCATCGTCGCGGACGCCTTTCCACTCGGTCGCGTGAACGAGCACCATGCCGGTCACGGGGTCGCAGTCAGTGCAGCCGCGGCGCAGGTTGAGGACTTCGCCCGGACGCATCCCGGAGAGGTAGGCGATGACGATGAAGCAGGCGGTGCTCAGTGCTCGGGCCAGCAGCAGCGCATCCTCATAGGTGATCGGATCCGGTCGCCACAGTTCGCCGTTGAGGCGGGCGGTCACTGGGGCGAAGAGCGGGGATCCGTCGGCAAGAGGCAGGTCGCAGTCGTCCACCAGGCGCATCAGGTGAGGGCTCTGGATGAGGGAGATGACGTCGATACGCCGGGCGAGGTGGGAGTAGTTGGGCCGCAGGGCACCGTCGGGCATGCGGCGGCCGGGCAGCGGCATGCTGCGCTGCCGGTACTCGTCGAGCAGACCAAGTAGTTCACGGCTCCGCTCGCCGGGGCGCCGTGGGGCCGGCACGGGTGCGATGCCCGCCGCCCTGCCCGAGGGTGTGCGGACGGACAGGGCTTTGTACTCCGCGAACGCGGCAGTGATGTCGTCGGATAGGACCTCCGTGAAGGTCAGGGCCCAGTGCAGCAGTGCGGTCATGGTGGCCGGGTGGATGCGCGGCGTGCGGTTTTCTCCGGCCGGGGTGCGACGGGTGCCCAGAACGTCGGAGAGGAGCTCACCGCGCCATGGCTGGGCGGCCGGCAGCCGGTCCGTGTCGGGCAGGTGGTCGCGGATGCTCCACAGGCGGATCACCGCCGCCAGCAGGTCTTCGCCCTCGGAGTGGGTGAGATCGGTGCCGCGGACGTGTGCGGCGAAGTCATCCATGTCTCTCTCGGTGACGTCGGCGAGACGGGCATGTCCCCGTGCGTCCAGCCACAACGTCAGCGCACGCAGGGGTCGGAAGCAGGCGGCGACGGTGCGGACGGCGAGCCGAGCCGTCTTAATGCGGTAGTGGGCCGGGATGTCGGTCGGCGGGTTGAGCCACAGCCACACCGTGTGCTTGACGGTGTCCCGGTAGGTCGCAGGCACGGTGGTGAAGTCCAGAGACAGAGCCTTGGCATGGGCCTCGAACAGCCCCGGAGTGAGGTCCCAGCGGTCTTCGCCGAACCGGGACAGGACAGTCGTGTCGGTGCCCGGCCGTAGCGGGCGGTCGCGCAGGACGAGCTCGCCAGACGCTGGCCGCGAACCGGTGGCCCCGGCCGGGCCCGTGGCGTGGGGGAAGGTCACTGATCCAGGCTCCTGTTCAGCAGACGGTCGACCAAATCGTGCTCGCGCTCACCGCAGCCGGCCCTGGCAGCCGCGACGCTGTGGGCAGGAAACTGGGCGAGTAGGTCGGTCAGCTGGCTCGCGGGGATGCCGTAGCGGCTCGCCCACACCGAGGGCGACATCGCCAGACGCCGGGCGATGATCTTCTCCAGAGTGAGGGCCAGCAGCGGCAGGTGCTGAGGGGTGGCGCGGGCACAGGGGCACGACAGGCACAGCAAGAACGAGGCCGGACATGCGCGTCCGGGCGGCGCGTGCGGGCTTGCGTGGAAGGAGGTGCAGGCGGCCAGGACGGTGTCTTGCCGTCCGGTAAGCACCTCGGCGAGCGAGTCGGCCGTCAGCCCGAAGCGAGCCGCGAGCTGACCGGGCCTCTGTTGGGCTTCGGCGAGGTCGGCTTCGCTCATCACCGTCATCAGGGGAAGTGCGCGGGCCTTGGCGACCTGCTGCTGCAGGACGTCGGCGACCACCCTCTGGTAGGACGCCAGATCGCCTCGGTTGCGGGCCAGGTAGTCGTTGGCGAGGGTGCGCTCGCTGTGCGCGACCGGCCGCTGGTTGAGCTCCAGCCACGTCAGCCGCAGCCGGCGGGAATCGACCAACAGGATCGCCGTGTCCGGCCCGCTGCCCGGGGCGCGGATCGCCATGTCCTTGGACCAGACGTGCAGAGTCCCCTGTGAGATCCCGGTACGGAACCCCGCCCCGTGCGGGCCGGTGCCGGCGAAGTACACGAACAGGGCGTTGCTGCCGGTCCGGGCCCGGGTGGCCGAGCCCAGGTCGTGCAGGAGCGTGTAGAGGCCGAAAGGCGAGTGCAGGTCCCACCGGCCGCCGCTGGCCCCGCTCTGCTGCAAGGTCACCGTGCGGTGCGCGTGTGCCGGGCCGCGGCGCGGCTTGAGCCAGTCCACCATCGCGCTTGCCGGCCCGCCCGCCTGCCCGTCTGGCCGGTGATGCACGCTGGTGGACGAGGCGACCGCGCTGAGGTTCTCCCCGGTCAGGCACACCATCAGGGCCGCGGCCGCGGCCACGTCCGCCCGCGTCAGATACAGCTGTGCCAGCAGTCGGCCCGCCCCGCCGTGTCGGCGGACCATGGTGATCGGGGTCCGAGTTGCGGAGTGAGGTCGGCGCGGAAAGTCCCCGGTCCGCTCCACGTGGTCCAGCAGCCACCCCTCCTCCCAGCCGTACCGGTCCTCCTCCCGGCTGATCCGGCCTGCCCTCCAGTCGGCCAGCTGCCGTCGGCCGGCCTCAAGCCGTCCGGCCATCGCCCGCACTTGCCGGCGCGCCTGCCGGGTGATCTCTTCGAACTCCTCCTTCCGGTAGCTCTGTACGGTGCTGCGGGCTCGGGGGACGTGGACCTGGGACAGATGTGAGAGGAACCCCTCGGCACCGGCTGGCGGGGCGTGCCGGAGCAGCGAACGTAGCGAACTCAGAACACCGGGCAAGGACGGCCAGCCGCGGTGCTTGAGTACGAATCCATCCAGATGCACCGCCGCCAGCTGGGCAGGCGTGCGCGGAGGCTTGGAGAGCGAGACCAGGTAGGCGCAGAACCGGCGCAGAACGCGACCGTAGTCGCTCGCCGACTGGGGCGTGCGCGCACGCCAGCCGGGCCGCTCGCCGCCGCCAACGCGGCGGCGAACCACTCCTGCAGCGGGCGGTCCACAGGCAGCTCCGTGAGGTCGAAGTCTGTCCAGCCGCCATCCCGCTCGCTGTAGACCCGCACCCGGCACTCGCCCGCATCCATGAACAGCCGCTGCGGCGGTCGGTAGCCGGCGCCGGGAGGGCTGCCCTACGGCCGCTCACAGCCCGCCCCCCGTCGCTACCGGGTCGGTCATCACCTGGGGATGCTCGGTGAACATCGACTCCAGCAGGGACTCCATCGCGGCGCCGTGGGCGTGCTCGATCAGCAGCTCCACCTCCAGGTCCCGAAACGGCTCCAGGTAGACGTCCATCGTGGTGGCCACGTCCGCGTGCCCCAGCAGCGTCTGCACGAGGAACCAGGTGTCACCGAACTGCGCCCGGAAGTCCCGCGTCTCGGCCTGGTCCAGGTGGGCGTAGCGCCGCTCGTACAGCAGCTTGCCCACCGCGTACCAGCGCAGCGCCATGGAGTGCCGCAGCATGTGAGGAGTCGCCGACAGCCCCACCAGCCCTGCGGCCGCCACCCGCTCGTTCGCCCGGGCGAAGGTGTGCTCCCAGGCCCGTGGTTGACGCGGCAGCCCGTCCTCGTTCAGCCACAAGGCCGCTGGCGCCAGCCCCGCAGGCGTCTCGACGAACAGACGACGCCGCTCCCGCGGCCCCAGCACGTCCAGCGGCACAGTCCGCCGGCGTCCGGCGGCATCGCGGAGGCACAGTCGGCGCCCGCCTGCGACCCGCTCCACCACCAGCCGGTCCGCAGTCCGCGTGTACCGACCCGCGGCCTGGGCCCGGCGTACGGCCGCCGCCCGCTCGCCCTCCGCGTACGACCACCAGTCCACCACCACCCGCCGGGGCATCCAGTACCTGCGGCCCCGGTGGTTCTTCGCGCACGCGTCCGCAAGCCGGGCCGACGTATAGCCCCGGCCAGTGTCGGCCGGCAGCTCCACCAGCAGCAGACTGCCGCCCTCCGACAGCCGCAGCCCCGAACCGTACAGGCCGTCTGCGAACGCGGAGTCCCGCTGTCCGTTCCGCCCCCGCCACCCGCCGATTTCCCGGCCCGAGATGTCCAGGCCCCGCAGCCCGACGTCCCGCCAGCGCCGGTACCCGGCCGGGTCGAGCCACTTGACGTCCTTGCGCCTCATCACACCGGGGCCCGCTGCGAAGCCCTCTACGGGCCGCCCAGTTCGGCTTCTGCCGCGCAGTTGGCGGCGCTCCACCGGATTGGCCACCCCGTACCGCGCCAGCGCCCACTCATAGAAGGCGTTGACGGCGACCAGATTGTCCACCACGGTTGATCCCGCGACCCGCCACGGATTCGCCTCGTCCGTCATCCGCCAGAACTTCAGCGCCTCGATGTCCTCTGCCCGCGCCTCGTGCCAGACCCGGCTGATCGCGTCCAAAAAGTTCAGCCAGGTCACCAGCCCGCGCGCGTACTTCTCGTTTGTACCAGCGGCCCGGTTCCGCATCCGAAGCGAAGCGAAGAACGCATTCACCTCCACGATCACCCGGCCCGACGAATGCAGCACCACCGGCTGCCGATCCCTCGTCCCGTGTTGCCGCGCCCACTCCGCCAGCGAGGGCAGACCGGCAAGGAGCGGGTCATCGAGGTACCAGGACACATCTCGGCTGGGATCGCACCAGAAGACCTCCCAACAGCCCCGCGACACAGGAACGTTGGAAGCAGCAAGGAGAAAGGGCATGTCCGGCAACGTAGAGACCCGAAAGGGACCTTGTCGCGCTACAACACCCGAAAGTGGCTAAAGAGCGCGGGCCCGGTTGCGCAGGATGCGTCCGGCCTTGCCGCCGAGGATCCGGCAGACGACGGTCTCGTCCATCGCGGCGAGCGCCGCGATCGTGTGCAGACCGTAGTTCTGCAGCTGGGAGGCCTGGGCGGGGCCGATGCCGTGTAGGGCGCGGATCGGGAGCGGGCCGAGGAAGTCTTGCACCGCGCGGTGGTCGGGGAGATACCGGACGCCGGCAGGGCCGACGTGCACGGAGGCGGTAGCCGCGGTCGACCAGGTGTCGGCGACACCAATGTGCGTGTCGATGCCGGTCTGGACGAGGGCCTGCACGCGAAAACGCGTCGCGAGCTCGCCGGCGTTCACGCCGAAGAACCGCAGCGAGCCCTTGACCTGCGCGAGAGCAGCCAGCGGTGGCAGCGGCTGCACCAGCGGCGTGAAGCCGGTCAGCAGCTCCAGGACGCGCCGGTGGTCCTCAGCGGAGGTATCCGGACGGCACCGGACATGCCAGATGACCGACGTCTGCGCAGCGCTCATGCCGCACCCACTCCCCTGCGGGCTTCCCCGCGGACCACGTCGAGGAGGTCCGCGCGCCCCGCGGACGGGCTCGGGTGCGCCCAGTACGGGTGGAAGTACACGTCGGCCGACAGCTGCACGAGGCGGCGGCGCAGCACCGTCGTGCCGGGGGTGCCGGGCTGGGCGAGGGCCTCGTAGGTGTGGACCCAGGATCGCTGGGCGGCCACGAGGTCGTCGGGGAACGGAGCGTGCCTCATACCTTTCAATAGAGCATGTGTTCGAATTAATGTCCACGCTGCGCCGCACCGGACCGACGGGAACACCGGCGCCAACGCGGCCCCCGCCCGCCGCCAACCCGAACCGAAGAAGAGCACCAAGACCGCGCCCACCCCACACCGTTGCCCGCCGTCTGCGCAGTGCGGGGCAGGCGGGACCGCACTCACATGATGTGGCTCTGCACGGGGGGAGTCAGTCGTCGTCAGCGGCTGTCGTCGTGCGCCTGTCCTCCAGGGCGTCCAAGGATGCGGCCAGGTCGGTGTGGCGGGCGTCGAGGTGGGGGCGCATGCCGGCCAGGGCTGTGATGAGTTCGGCGGCATCGGCGGCGCCGAGAGCGGCGTGCAGGGCGGCCTGGGCCGAGCGCGCGTCGGGGCCGAGGTGAGCGAGGGCGGTGATCTGTCCGGCGAGGCGGCGCAGATCGGCGGCGTTGGCACGGGCCCAGGTGGCGGTTGCACGTTCGGCGGCCCTGGCCTGGCGGGTGGCCGTCACGCGCTGCTCGCCGGTGGTGCCGGCGCCGGGGCGGCCGCGCAGATAGCGGCGTTCGGCGGCTTGGCGGCTCGCGACCCCGAGGGGAGCGGCGAGGTCGGCCCAGCTGGCGCCCGCGTCGCGGGCGGTTTCGATCAGACCGGTCTCCCAGCCGGCGAGCCGCTCACGTACCTGCCGCAGCAGCATCAGAGAGGCCAGTGCCTGCTCGGCGCCGGGCCCCGCCGCGTCGGCGGTCTCGTGTTGGGCATCGCGCAGCGCGTCGTCTATGGCGGCCAGGGCTGCCGCGGCGGCGAGGAAGGACGCCGGGCTGTGGGCGTCGGTACTTTTCGTGGACGGCTGGTCGGCTGCGGTCATGGCACCTCCCTCAAGATGTCATCGATTCGATGACATCATGTTTGTCATCCATTGGATGACAATGCTACAACAGTGTCAGTGCAGCGCATTGGCAGCAACTGCTCGAACCTGCTGGAGGTGTTTTCACGATGTTGATGCGCACTGACCCCTTCCGTGAGCTGGACCGGATGGCGCAGCAGCTGATGGGCCCGGGAACATGGTCGAAGCCGTCGGTGATGCCGATGGACGCCTACCGCGAAGGCGACGAGTACGTGGTGGCCTTCGACATCCCCGGCGTCACCGCCGACGCGCTCGCCATCGACGTCGAGCGGAACATGCTGACCGTCAAGGCCGAGCGGCGGCCGGTGGCCAAGGCCGACGACGTGAAGATCGAGCTGTCCGAGCGGCCGCTGGGCGTCTTCTCACGCCAGATCGTGCTCGCCGACACCCTGGACACCGAGCGCATCCAGGCCGACTACGACGCAGGCGTTCTCACCCTGCGCATCCCGATCGCCGAGCGCGCCAAGCCCCGCAAGGTCTCCGTCGGCGTCGGATCCGGACGCAGGGAGATCTCCGGCTGACTCAGCCGGAACCGGTGCGGAGGACGGGAACCTTACCTCCCCCTCCCCCGCCCTCCGCACCCCCGTTGCCAGCCCGACGACAGCATGGGGTGGTGGCCGATGGCCCTGCGACCCGAAGCGTTTCTCGACCGTGTGAGGGAGCGCGGCGAATACGACACCGCGGAGGAAGCCGAGCGTGCGGCCCGCGTGGTGCTCGCCCTGCTCGGCGCACACCTGGTCGGCGAAGTCCGCGCCCACCTCGCGGCACGCCTGCCGGAGAGCTTCGCCCTGATCCTGCTCAACCCGCTGCAGAGCGCCGAACCGCTGCCCCCGGAGCGGTTCGTCCGCGCGACCGCCGCATGGATCGAGGGTGCCACCGAGCAGACCGCGACCTGGGACGCCAGCGCCGTGCTGTCCACCGTCGCCGACACGGCAGGCGAGTACCTGACGGAACAGGTCCTGCTCCAGCTCCCCGCCGGCTACGACCTGCTCTTCGGCCGCCCGCAGCTCACCTGACCAAGACCCGGGGGTGCCGCGCCCCGCACCCCCGTACCCCTGAAAGGCATGCACCGCAGTGATCACCGACGCGCGCGTCCTGCTCGAGGACCAGCAGCCGTACTCGACGGCGTACGAGCAGATGCTGGAAAAGGTCCGCTACGAAGGCGCCTACCCCACCCGCGAGCGCGCCGACGAAGCCGTCCGCCTGGTACTCGCCGGCCTCGGCCGCCAGCTGACCGGTGACGAACGCGTCGACCTGGCACGCTGCCTGCCCCTGGAAGCCGCACGCCTGCTGACCACGCACATCCCCGACACCCAGCCGCTGACCGGATGGGCCTTCGTCAAAGACCTCGCCGCCCGCTCCGGCGCCTCCCTGGCCACCACTCGCTGGGACACCGGCTCCGTCTTCGCCGCCATCACAGCTCACACCGGCCCCGACCTGACCACCCGCATCCTCCACCAACTCCCCACCGGCTGGGCCCTGCTGTTCGGCCAAGCAGAACTCACCCCCGCCGCATAGACGCCCCGCCCAGGGCAGACACAGCACCCCAGCACCGCTGTCCGCCCCGCGCATGCGTGCTCGCTCCGATTCCCTCGCGGGCCCCCAGCGTCACACCTCGGCCGACGCCGACTCTGTACACGAGAACGGGTTCTGGTCCACCTTCCGTGGAGGCTCACGGATCGTGATGTCAGCGGTGTGTGATGGGATGGCCGGACTCTGCCGTTGTTCTGCTGGGAGACCGTCGTGACGTCTTCGTACCCGTCCCTGACTCGTGCCTTGACCGAGGCTCTGGTCGATGTCCTTTGGTTCATCGAGGGCAGCGAGGACGAGCAGATGGATCAGGAAGACGCGGTCAAGGTCATGGAGGGTGTCGCCCACGTGGTCAGCACGCTGCCGATTGATCAGCAGCAGGAGATGATCGCCCTGCTCGGGACGATGGCAGCTGCCGAGACCAACCCCGCTCGCCGTGAGTTCCTGGAGGAGTTCCCGGAGGGCTTCGGGCTCATCGCCGATCCGTCCTGAAGGTTCGGCTTGCCGCTCAAGGCCGACACACACTCGTGCTGCGGCGGTTGATCCTCCACCCAGACTCACCACCGTGAGCTCGACGATGTTGGATAGACGGCATGGTGAGACGCAAGAAGGAGAAGAAAAACCGGCCCGCCTGGGGCATTCCGAAGGGGATCTTCCTGTTTGCGGCGCCGGAGGGGTGGGGCACCAGTGTCCTCACTGAAAACGGAAATCTCTGCGGCCGGCTGGACGTGCCGATCGACACCGATCCGCAAGACGCGCGGGCTGCGGCGGCGGTGATGGTGACGGAACTCGCGCGCGACTTCCACGACACCGAGGTGGAGGTGAGCTGGGATCCGCCCCAGGAGCCTTGGTCATGGACCGCCCAGGTCACCATCGCCGCCGAAAATGACTCACCCCTGCCGGACGCTGAAGGCTGAACGCCAAGTTCAGGAGTGGAGCAGAACGCCCTTACGGAGGAGTTCGAAGCCTGCTCGGCCGAACATCTGGCGATTCAGACTCCCTGCGGTCACGACGGTGACGAAGGGCTCGGTGCTCTTCCTTCGCCAGGAGGAGCGGAAGAAGGACCGACGCGGTCACGTCCACACGCACAGCCGAACGCCCGGCCGGGGTCCGCCGACCGGGCGTTCCACGTTCGCTCATCCCGCGGGTGCCGCGTACCGCGGCTCGGGCTCAGCGCGCGGCAACGCTGGTCGAGATGCAGTGGGGACCGTCGTTGTCGTCGTCTCCGACGCGGGTCCAGAGCATCAGGAAGTTTCCGACACCGCGCGGCGCCTGCCCGACTGGCTCGCCCGACGCATCAACCTGATCGAGTCGCTCGACGCCGGTGCTCCCCGGCGGACAGGACAGCCTCATCGCCCGCCTCTCGAGCAGGGACCGATCTGCAGGCTCTGCTGCAGCAGGGACTCCTCCCTCTTCTTGGAGGAGCGTGCTGGCTGCGGGCAGCGCAAGCTGCCAAAGAGCCGACGACGCGAGCACGGCAACGCACTGTGCCAGTCCTGCACTCCGAGGCCGAAGCGAAAGTGCATCCGAGCCGAAAGCTGCGACGGCCCACGCCAACACCGAAGACGGACCGGCCTCCAACAGCTGCTACGTGCCCCGCCCGACGCTGCGGAGGCTGCGGCAACCTCCGGCGCATCAGAGTCCGTGCCGGCGACGGGCAGCCGGATCTCTGCCCACACTGCAACACGGGGCCGCTTGGGGTGGGCAGCGTCTGCAACCGGCAGGCGCGCGTCTACCGCGTGCGGGAGCGAGGAGGCGCTCTCCACTGTGATCGACGCCGACCGCGCAGGATGCTCAAGCGTCAGATGTTCGGCCGAGCCGGCTTCGCGCTCCGACACAAGCAAGTCCTGCTCGCCCGATGCAGTCCACCAGCCGCCCTCCCCAGATCAGATCGCGGGGCGTCGGAGCACGTCGGTGGGCACCCAGCCGCTCTTCCAGAAGGCTTCAAGTCCGTACTCGTTGATGAACTGCCGCTCGACCTCGTGGATGGGGTACACCCCTTGGATGTTGATCACGTCGTGGCCCTCGTGTCCCGGAATGCCGACGTCGATGCCCAGGTAGTCGTCTCTGTCGAGGACCAGCGGCGCGAACACGCAGAATGCCGTCATCTCCGACTCGGGCACGATGCGCTCACCGAAGTTGATCGTGCTGCCGTAGCTGAAGGGGCAGGTTCCACGGAGCTGCTCGGCGAGGAAGCCTACGGCGTGGGCCCAGATCACGTCGGTCGAGTTCACGCTGAGGCAGAGTTCCGGCGAGCCGTGCTGCCAATCGGGATGCTCTGCCAGCGACAAGCCGTAGGTGAGCGCCGTGAGAAGACCGTCCGGCAGGTTGCCGTAAACGATCTCCGTCACGCCCCGCAGCCCCTGCTTGGTCGACTCGACGGGGAAGAAGCGGGGCTCCCTTCCTCCGGAAAGTCGATCAAGATGGGCGAGGTAATTCTCAACGCGGCTGGTCATGAGGCCAGCCTGCACGATCCTCACCGGCGCACGCCACCGGGGCCGTCACCAGTCACGCTCCGCGACAGGTCCACAGAAGTTGAGCCAGAACCCGAGAAGGGACGACAGTTGCTCATCGATGTGGGGGCACGTGAGCGAATGCCGAATCGGACGGACCGCCAGGCGAGCCGGTGCACAAGGTAGGCCCCGGACCATCCGTACCTGCGTGCCACATCAGAGGCTACTGCCGTCGGGCTGCGCGAAGTCTCAGGAGTTGCCGCCGAGGACGGCCACCAGGTCTTCGAGGATGCCGACGAACTCTGCGGCAGGGATGTCAGCCAGGAAGACCTCGCCGGCGTGCTGGGGCTGCCTGAGCAGGTGGTCCGGACGCCAGAACTGCAGCGTGATCATCAACTGGCCACCGTCACGGAACAGGTGCACGGTGGCATTGTCGGTTGTGGGCCCCCAGTCCAAGGCCCTGTACCGGCTGCGGAGCTCATACTCCGCCTCGGTCCCATGGTCGTCCCCCGCCCGCAGCAGGAGACGCCGGTGTGCAGCCTTCGGACACAAGTCGGCGAAGGGCAGCGCAAGGCCTGCGCCGGAGCGCAACCGGGCAAGCGTGTCCAGAACGGAAAGGCGGAACTGTTGGACGAAAGCCATGTTGTCGTCGCAGGTCAGCCACTCCCCGGCGACCCACAGATCCACGCGCCGCAGCGCGTGGTCCTCCTCGCCGACCTCGGCGGCAAATCTCTGCCTGTCTCCAAGAACTACGGTCACGTCGGGAAGGTTGCAGGTTCAGCACCCGGGCGCAAGCGAGTTCGAGAGCATGGAACGGTCACCGACCACAGCGCCTCCCGAACCCGCGAACATCTGCTGTGCAATCCCGGGTTCTGGCACAGCTTCTGCGGAATCTGACGCGCGTGGCGGCAGGTCCATGCACCGGACTTCGTCCTGGTCGGCTGCGGTGCCGACGGGATTTGAACCCGCGAGACAGATGGGAGCAGATCCGCCCCGTCTCCGTCAGTCGCCGTGGGCGGGACCTCGCCCACGGCGATCGCAATGGACCGCTCTGCCACGGCACCGCAACCTGCGGAAACGCGCGCACTCCCGCGCTGACCAAGTGTAGAGAAACTGTTCCCTGCGGAC
Organism: Streptomyces sp. NPDC013317; assembly: GCF_055563155.1. NCBI lineage: Bacteria > Bacillati > Actinomycetota > Actinomycetes > Kitasatosporales > Streptomycetaceae > Streptomyces > Streptomyces sp. NPDC013317. Next base: position 1,083,083 of record NZ_JBVHDX010000001.1, on the reverse strand, counting down.
GAGCCCTTATCTGGTCGCCGGCAATCGCTGCCACGGGTCCACAGAAGTCCTGCCAGAGCCCAATCCCGTACACGAAGGCCACCGGGTGGGCGTGAACGGGCGTTTGGGCCCCCTTCCACCAGGAGGCCCGCTCCACCTGCCGTCCGGTATGCCCCGGCCGATCCTGCGACCCGGTCCCTGTAGCGGGCGTCGAGTTTGTGGATCACCGGCTCCAGGCGTAGCCGCATCTCGCGGCGTGGGCGAGGGAGGCTGAGTGCCGGGCCCGACGTCGGCCGAGCCGAGGTCTACCACCATGACCGTGATGCTGCGGATCCTCGCGCACCGAAACGCCATCCCATCCAGAAGCCGTAGCGCATGTTCCGTGCAGTTCCGTGCAGCAGTGACCGGGCGATGCGTCTCGGGCGGCCGCTGCCTCACTGGTCAGGACTGGATCTGATCCAACCCTGCAAGGTTAGGGTGCTGATTCAGGGACCGAGGGGAACGGGCGTGCACGACAGACTGAGGATGGAGGAAGCCCTCGATGTCCTCCGTGCCGAGCTGAAGGTCGAGCGATCGGCGAAGAGCAAGTTGACCACGCGGGCTGCATGGCTGGCCTTCATGCGATTCGCGCGGCGACGCTTTGCCACCGCGCCCACTCCGGACTCGGACGGCTTGCTCCTCCAGTACGGCACGTACGCCTTCAGCGGGCGGCCGATGTTCACGATGGACCTCACGCGACAGTTCGACATCAGTGACGACGAGGGTGACCACGAGCACTACGTGCAGGTTCACTGCGAACTTCGCTACGAGTGCGATCCTGTACTGGATGCTCTGGGGAGCTTCGATTCCTGGTTCTTTCATGACGCCGATGCGGACCTCGACGAGTGGTTCGCCGCCATGGAGAGGTGCCTCGAGCGGGTGCTTGCTCGTGCGCCAGCCGAGATCGATGTGTACGAGGAGCCGGTATAGAGGGATCTCATTCGGCCGGTTCGATGGGCTGCGGGCTGTGGTGGGGATCGTCGAGCGCCTTGTGCCGGACGAGTTGTGGGAGGGGTGTTCCAGCGAGTGGTGCCGGAGGCTCCTACGTGGCCCCAGGGCCCGGGGCCGGCGTCGGCATGGCGACCGAGAGGTGCCGGCCGCGATCGTGTTCGTGGCCACGTCGGGCTGCACGTGGCAGCAGTTGCCGGCCGCGTCGTTCAGGCCGTCGGGAGCGACGGCCCTCCAGCGCTTTTCTGAGTGGACGGAGGCGGGAGTGTAAGCCAAGCTCTAACGCCTGCTCCTCGACGAGCTCGGCTCCAAAGGCGAGCTGGACTCGAACGCACCATGACCTGCGCTCGCCCGCTGCCGACGCCTCCACCGACGCTAAGAACGCAAAGCGGCCCATTTCCTCGCCTTTGCCGGCATCGCCTGCACCCTCATCTGCTCCCGCAGACTCGGCGACCTCCCGCCCCGGTAATTCGATAGCGCACGTGAAGCGGTGCGATCACCCTGATCCCGTGACAGAACCCAAGCATCAGATCCGAGCCCTTCACACGGACTCCACGGTCACCGTCTACCAGGCGTACTCGCCGGAGATCGGTCTGGCGGCGGCCCGGGACGGTCGCTTCCCGGCAGTGTGGCAGCGGGACCGGATGACGTGGATCAAGCCGTCATTCCTGTGGATGATGTACCGCTCCGGGTGGGGCACCAAGGAAGGTCAGGAGCATGTCCTTGCCGTCGAGATCACCAGGGAAGGCTTCGAGTGGGCACTGCGGCACGCCTGCCTCTCGCACTATGAACGCGGACTCCACACCGACCGCAACGCGTGGAGACGCCAGCTGAAGCGAGCTCCTGCCCGCGTGCAATGGGACCCGGAACGCGACCTGCATCTTCAGCCACTTCCCCACCGATCACTCCAGCTCGGCCTCGCCGGTGAAGCCGCCCACCTCTACGCCGACGAATGGATCGTCTCCATTACCGATGTCACAGCACCGGCCCGCATGATCCACGCCCATGTACAAGACGGAGAGCTGGAGGCCGCACAGCAACTCCTGCCGCATGAACGCCCCTACCCCGTGAGAGACGACGCTCTGACTCACCTCCACCGATAGCCAGAACCACCCACTGAGATGACGTCTTAGGTCGTTACGCCAGCAGGACTGCTCGGGGCGCGCTGGTGGTATGGCCCCGTGGAACAGTGCACCCAGCCTCACCCACACACGATCGCGGCCGGTCAGCGGGCGGCCGAGCGCATCCAGTGGCCGGTCGTGGTCCAGCCCTGGAAACGGCGGGCGAGGCCGCCCAGTGCGGTGCCGTCCGCGTCGAAGGTGCCGCCGCCCGCGACCAGGCGCAGTCCGGCGATCACCGGGGCGAGGCGGGCCGCCGTGTGCCACGGCTGCCGGGCGGCCTCGGCCGCCATCTGCTGGACGAGCGCGGTCTGCCGGGCGGTCGGGCACAGCGAGAGGAAGAACAGCGTCTGACGCCAGCCGTACGCGGCGTCCTTGATGGTGCCGAGCGGGCGTGGGTGACCGTGGACGCGGGCGACGAGGCGGCAGACCGCGGCGAAGGCCTCCTCGGCCAGGGCCTCCCAGCCTGCCTCGGGGGCGATGCCCGCGTGCCGCACCAGGACGGCCAGGTTGTGGGTGGTCAGGATCTGCGCCTGCTCGATGACCGTGCCGTTTCCGGCCGGTGACCAGGAGTAGGCGGTGTCCGTACCGGCCCGTTCGCCGCACAGCCGGTCGAACGCGGGTGCCGTTCGGGCCGGATGCGTCCGGCCGAGGTTGTCGGCGGCGTGCACCACCGCCATGCTGCGTACCGCCGCGCAGTCGATGCCGTAGTAGCGGGTGTAGAGGCTGTCCTGCAGAAGGTCGGCCGCGATGCGCGCGGTGGTCAGGAACTTCGAGCTGAAGGTCCCCATGAAGATGTCGGCCGCGAGCTCTTCGGTGAACGGCGCGGAAAGGTCGGCCTGGCGGGCCAGGTGGGACATCTCGCGCACCAGCGGGTTCGGCAGCAGCGTTCCGGGGAAAGCGCCGACGGCCAGGTCTCCCAGGCGGCGCAGCGCGGCCTCTGCCGCTGCCCGCGCCCGTGCCTGCGTATCGGCGTCGCTGCCGTGGCCGGCGACCGCGCGCACCCAGGGCAGCTCGTCCACCTGTACCTGGTGCGCCAGGTCGAGCAGCAGCAGCGAACGCCGGTTGCGGAAGGCCCGGTACGTGGCCGCGGTGAGGGTGCGCAGGGCGGGGTCGGCGTAGCGCTGTGCGGTGGCGTTGGCCACGAGCTGCGGAACGAGCTCGGCAAGCACCTCCGCGGACGGCACCACGCCGCGCGCGACGAGCTCCTCGGGCGGGGCGCTCAGCGCGGTGCGGACCACGTGCCGCAGTCGCGGCGGGACCACGGTTCCGGCGGGCAGGCCGGTCTCGGCTGCCTCCGTCTGCGTGATCGGTGCGAGCGGTCCGTCGACGTCGGGCGTGCCGCCCCGCTGGTCCAGAGCTGCGAGGCGGTCCGCCACGGCGGTGGCGATCTCGTGGTGTGCCGGCAGAGCCGCCTGGCGCGCCTGCTCGGCGCGCAGCCGGGAGTGCCGGTCCGAGCCGGGCAGACCTCGCTTGGCGACGACCGAGGTCACCGCGTGACGCAGCAGCCCGGCGAGCCGGGGCGCGAGCGGGCGACCGGCGGCGGCCTCCTCCAGGGCCCGCAGCATGATGCCCGTGTTGGACTTCTGGTCGCGGTGCTTGCGGCACAGCGTGTGGGCTGCGGCCAGGGTGCGGTAACGCTCCAGCAGGGCGGCGGCCTGCCCGCGCGCGTGGCCGGGGCCGGGGCGGGCAGTGGCCGGACGGGGGCCGGGCACGCGCCCGGGTCCGGATCGATCCGCTGCGGACCGGGCCGGGGCGGTCACTTCGGCATGCTGCAGCCAGTAAGCGAGGAGTTCGTCGTCGAAGGGCCGCCAGACGCCGAGGGCTTCGCGCTGCACCTCGATGGCGGTTTTGGGCCCGCGGGCCCGCAGCGCGTGGGAGACCTGGCCCACGCTGCGGCGGTGCACCGCGCTCGCGTCGGGGGTGGGCCGGTCGGTCGGGCGGGGCAGGAAGCGCAGCCGGTCGGCGAACGGCTGAAGCTCCCTCACCAAGGCTGCGGCCGCGTCGAAGTCCTCGGCCCGTACCAGCCAGGCAACGGTCAGCAGTGCCGCTTCCTCGGACAGGGACACCTCGTAGCGACCGGTGTCCAGGAGCTGCCACAGCTCCTGAAGGCCCGCTTCCGTCAGCGCGTGCGCGAAGAGCGCCGCACGGTCGGCCGGTACGCCGGCACGGCGGGCGGCATCTGCTTCGTATGGGGCGAGGGGCCCGCCCGCGCCGGGCGTTCCGGTGGCGAATCCGCCGCGGACGACCTCGGGGGTGACCCAGGCGGGCAGTCCGGCGACCGGCGTGCGCGCACCGATGGTAAGGCTGCCGTCCGCCATGCCCGCGAGCACTGCTCGCCACTTCTGGATACGGCCGAGGGCGCGGTCGCGGGTCGCCGGCTCGGCATGCGAGACAGAGGTGCGCAGCGCGCGTGCCAACTGGCCTGCAGCATACGCCGACGAGGCGGTGGCCAGGCCGATCGTCACGGCTGCGGGCGCACCGGCGGGAGAGCCGGGCTCGGTCGGGGGCTGCTGGTCAGCGATCTCGTCCATAAGCCGGCGTGGCAGGATCTGCCCCTGCGCCCCCCGGGTAGGAAGCCCGGTGCTCTAACTGACTGAGCTACACGCCGTTCAACACCTCGACCCTAGATTCGAACACCCAGGCCCGGCAAACGAATTGCGAGCCGCCGGCCGCGCAGCGAACTCGTTCCTCCCGCGCCACCTGTGGGTGGCGCACCCCATGACTCCGCCGTAGGCAGGACGACCCGGGCTGAACCGCGCCCGGTGATCACTGTCGGCGAGCAGGACAGCCGGAAGGTGAAGGGCTTTGCCGCCCGGCTCACCGGCGGCCCCACGGAGGTCGGAGCGGGGACGGGGAACGGTCGATGAGCGCGCCCGCTCCGGACCCGTCACGCCCGGCCGTACGCAGGGAGATGGTGCTGCGGATCACCTCACCGAACCTACCGGCCTGTACCGCAATGCTCGGCACGGGCAGCCTCGGTGCGCTCTTGGCGCAGGGTGCTGCCTCGCCAGGATCCCCGTTCGTGTGGCCGCTCGTGGTTCTCACGCTCGGCGCGATGGCATACGACGTCGCACTCCGCGCCGTGCGCCGTCGCAACGACTGACGACCACCGTCCCCAAGGAGGTGGGCTGGTACGCCCTGGCCGCCACGCCGAGGGCGCTGCAGCGTTCGTGCGCCAGTACGCGGCAACCAGCAGGGTCCGGTCCTCCGGAGGAAGACTCCACGGCCGGCCCCTGCGGACCGCGTCCGCCCCCCCTCGCGCCGCAGCACCGTCACCAGCTTGCCGAACTGCCGCGGGCTCAGCCCGGTGAACGGGGCTATCCAGGACGGCTCCGACGCCGTGATCACACCAGCCACACCAAGATCATTGCAGTTGCAGGCGCTGCCCAGCGTCCTCGATCCTGTGTGCTCGGCAAGCAAGGAGGGCACATGGGACTGGTTCTTTTCCCGGGCGACGGAGACAACAGCAGTCCGGATGTCTCCTGGTCCTACAGTGGCTTCGCCGCGTTCCGGCGGCGTCTGGCCGAGGCCGAGGGGTTCGTCCTCTCCGAGATGTCAGGCTTCGGCAGAGAACGCCCGTGGAGCCAGGTTTCCACCGCTCTGGAGCCACTCCTCGATCATCCGGATGCCGGCGGCGACGACCTTTCGCCTGCCGAGTGCGCGTCGATTCTGGTCCGGCTGGAAGCGATCACCGACCAGTGGGCACAGGAGGGCGGCGACCAGCTCTTCCAGCACATCGAGGACGCCCGCCAGCTGCCGGGCGTCCTGCGGCTCTGCATCGAGAAGAACGTCCCGCTGGGCTTCCTCTGAAGCCCCGACCGCGGAACCCGCTTACGGGACAACCCTTAAAGGGTGTTGGAGAAGGCTTTGTCTCGGGTATTTCCCCTGTATGGGCGGGGTGTTGAGGGCTGAGGCGTTTGGGTGGAGACGTTCACGGGTCTGCGGATGCGGCAGTTCGAGCGGCTGCTGAAGGTCGTCCGGGAACGGGGCGGAAATGGTCCCGGTGGCGGTCGGCCGTGGTGTCTGCCGCTGGCTGACCGGGTGCTGCTGGCGGCCGTCTACTACCGCACCAACCTCACGATGCGGCAGCTCGCACCGCTGTTCGGCGTCTCGCCCGCGACGGTGTGCCGGGTCATCCAGCGACTGCGGCCGCTGCTGGCCATCGAGCCGGCCATCCGTCCGGCCCACGCGGTGGAACGGTTGTGGATCGTGGACGGCACCCTGATCCCGGTCCGCGACCGGAAGACTGGCGCATCCTCGCGTAACTAGCGGTTCTCGGCGAACGTGCAGGTCATCATCGATGCCGACACCAAGCTGGTGGTCGCCGCGGCCCGGCCGGTGCCCGGCAACACCGCGGACGCGAGGGCATGGCGGGACTCCGGCTTGGCCGCGACATCAGAGGGCGTCACCGTGCTCACCGACGGCGCGTACATCAACACCGGACTCGTCGTCCCGCACCGCAAACGCCCCGGCCGAGCCCTCCTGCCCGGCGAGGAAGAGGACAATGCCGAACACCGCAGAGTCCGAGCCCGCGTCGAACACGCCTTCGCCCGCATGAAGCACTACAAGATCCTCCGCGACTGCCGCCAGCGCGGCAACGGTCTTCACCACGCGGTCCAGGCCGTCGCCCACATGCACAACCTCGCCATGGCCGCATGAACCGACCGGCCTCGAACCCGGCTCTGACCTGCCCGAATACGACCTTCTGCAACACGCTTTAGCCGTACGGATTGAGTGCCCAAAAGCGGACGGCGTCGCTGCGACGGTCAAACCACAGTTTGGTGGAGTGGCCGCTGCCGTCACGGTCGAGCTCGTGCGACCGGATCCACTGGGGGTTCTCCGGCCCCTCGACCTCGATCGGCTTCTCGAACCACGAGGAGAAGTCATCGCCGGCCCCTCGGAGACGAAGGCGTGGGCCGCCGTCAGCTCGGCAAGTTTCCCCCATGTCAGCCAGGTGAAGCCCGAGATCACCAGCTCCGGCGACGGTACGCCCGATCGTTGTCCCGGCTGCTCACCCACTTGGCGTCGACGAGCGGGCCCAGCAGCGGGAATGCCCGCTCCAGCGGTGTGGTGTCGGTGTGCCAGTCCCCCTTGGCTCCGTTCGCCACCTGACGCAGGGTCCACCAGACGGGTAAGACCGCCAGCCCCGCTCCAATCCCGATCAGCTTCCGTCGCTTCAACGAGATCCCCTCGTGCCTGACTTCGGGGGCACCTTATCTGGCTCGAGCACCTCACCCGGACCACCTATTGATCACAACTAAATACGCGCCCTAACCGCACTGCTCCCTGTGCCCTGGCTCTTCGCGTTGGACAGCATGGGCGTTGTGGGCCGGTCCGGCATTCCGCCGAGAATCGCCCCTTCGAGTGAGGCAGGCAGATTCGCCTCCTCCTGGCAGCAGGTCCCTACTTGGGTGGCAGAGGTGAAACGGCGTGAGGGCGCAGGCAGTGCCTGGAGTAGTGCTGGCAGCCAGGTGCACGGCCTGGCAGTGGAGGTGGCCTTCACCAGACTGTCCGGACAGGTCACCCAGCTGCCGTGGGACCAGGCGATCGGTTCGGTGCGTTTTGAGGAATTTGGCGCCGGTATCGGCATTCCCGGTGCTGCCGGAACGCCGGTGGGAGCCCTGATGGTGGTGGTCAGCCACCACCGGGCGGCATGTGATGCACGGCTCCGCCACGATGCGCACTCAGTTGATGGCGTTGGACCGGGACCCGGAGGTGACTGGTCTGTCCGACCGGCCAGTGCGGCTCATCTGGCGGGATCCGGCCGACGGGCGCGTAGCTCCCGGGCCGCCACGCTGACACCGGAACGGATCGAGCAACTCTCCACCATCGGCATGCGGTGGACGTAGCAATTCACCCAAAGCGCGCCGTGTAGCACGGCCCCCAGGGGCGAGGACCGCGGACCCAGAGATCGCGGCGAACGGATCCAGCAGGAGCTTCGTCGCCACGCGCAATGGGGCTGAGCGGCGCGGACCGCGTGCAACGTCCTCATGCCCTGGCCGGACCTACTTGGCACAGACCGGGGGCGCAGCGATCGAGGTCCTCGCTACGGAAGAGGAACGTGCCGTTCGCCAGACATGAACGAGTTCATCGAGGGGTGCGGCCGTTCGACGCGGTGACCGTGTTCGCTACGTACGCCTCTTGCGGGCTCGGCACGTGCCGCCGGCCGTCATGACAGCGCGTCGGCCCGTCCTGGTGCGGATGAGCCGAGCGACTGGAGAGGGCACAGGAAGGCCCGGGCCGGACCTGGCAGACTGTGCGCCGCCTGAAGGGAGATCGTTGTGCCGGGAGAGCTGACCGTTCGCCGCATACTCGGGGACCAACCGTTCGCCGAGATCGGTCGGCCGGAGTGGGTGGTGAGCGCCACGCGTCACGGCTGCGTCATCGCGGCCGGCGACCTCGGCCACGTCCCGTGGCACGGCACGGGACGCTGGCTCGGCCACCGGATCGGCGTGTACGAAGCCGGCACCCTCCGGCCGCGCCACGTTGTCGCCTCCCGTTACTCCGTATGTGCCATCGAGCCTCACCCGGAGCTGCCGATCGTCGCCGTGGGCACCGGCCGCTACGACGGTTCGTGGGACTTCGAGGGACAGCTGCTTGTGCTGAACCTCGAGACCGGGCTCGTGACGGACCTGCTGAGCAAGAGCCGTCAAGTGCGGCACCTGCGCTGGCTGGAGGATGGCAGGCTCGCGATGCTGCTCTCCCCCGAGGACAAGGATGGCGGTTTCCGCACAGGATTCGAGTTGGCCGTCGCGGCGGACGACTGGCTGTCCGCTCCGGCCGGTCTGGTCGACCCCGACCGCGTTCGCCATCCGATGGTCGAAAGCGGGCTCCTCTACGACCCCCAGGTGGAGGACGCCCTCGCCCGACTGACGGAGGGCCGGTGGCGGAGGCGGGCGGAAGTACGGGACCTCACGGTGCTGGCCGACGGCAGGGTGCTGGCTACCGGCCGGCACACGGACCTCGAATGCTGGGATGCGTCCGGCGCGCTGAGCTGGGCTCTACCGGCCAGCGGGGAGGGAAGCGTCCAGGTCGAGGCAGCCCCTGACGGCACATCGGCGTGGGTGACGTACCGGGGCTTCCGCCGCGACGACCGGACGGGGCGGATGGTCGACCGGGCGACCACAGTTCGGCGGATATCGACGGCGGACGGCGGTGTGGTGGACTGCGTGGACACGCCATCGGCAGCCGCATGGAGCGCCACGGGCGAGGGCTGGCTGGCCCTGCGCCCCCTGGGGCGCGACGCAGAGGCCGCGCTGCTGCTCGACCCCGCACACCACCAGGCGGCACAGGTCGGGCTTGCGCCCCGTCGCTCCAACTCCCCGGCGCTGCGCGTCAGACACAGCACCCGTCTGCTGTACGTGGACGGCCCCGGCCCGGACGGCGACGCTCCGTGGATCCACGCGATCGAGCCGCCAGGCGCCCACGGTCCCGCCACCGTGCGCGCCCTCTTCCCCCTGCACTGGGACCCGGCGTCCGCGCTCCAGCCCTGGTACGGCCCCGCCGTCGAGGTGGGAGACACCCTCGTCCAAGCAGGCCGGTCCTACGAGCGGGGCCCCACCTACGCACAACCCCGCACGGGCACCTACGTCGTGAACCGTCGGCTTCCGGACGGAGCAGCACGCTGGGTCTACGAGACCGACCAGCCGCTCGCCGGTCTCGACGGCGACGAGCACACGGTGTACGTCGTCTACCTCACTGGGAAGGCAGAGGCCCTCGACACGGCGACGGGCGAGGTGCGGGACCGGTACACCCTCCGCGCATACGGCCACCCGGTCACGCCGGTGTCCGTCGCGTTCCGGGCGGACCAACAGCGACTGGTCATAGGAACGGTCGACGGAAGGATCCTGGACTGCACAGCCCCGGGGTGACAGGTCTGGGGCGAGTCGACCTTGGGGAAGTTGCCCGGAATTGGCCCGTACGGGGCGGCCCCAGCGGCACGGGCTGGTGCCCGCCGACGGCCTCGGCGGGCACCAGCGTCGTATCGAGGGCCGTGCTCACGGAACCTCCACCGCGGCCGTCTTTGAACGGGGCGAGGAGACCAGCGTCCAGCGGGTGCGGTCGTAGCCCTCGGCGTCCTGCCACCGCGCCCAGAGCACGCAGACGAGATGGTTCCAGGGGGTCATCCCGCACCGCCGTGGGCGAGGGGAGAGCGAGCCGTCCCTCTATGCCGGCCACATTTGAAAGGTGTACTGCTCCGTTCCCTCACGGCCGTCCGACGGCGTGCTTGAGTCTGCCTCGGCGGCCATCTGGCTGGCTGCGTCTCGGCCGGAAAAAGAAATGCGTGACCTGTACGTCCCTTTCGGGATAGAGATGTCCCAGGCACCCCGAGTCCGTTCCGAGATGACCAATAGACCGGTGGGAATTTCCATCTGCATTTCCTCATAGCCTTCGCAGTCGTCAAGGAGGGGCGGTTCTGCCGTCCAGGTTTCGATCACAAGTTGCACTTTAAATCGGGTCTGGGCGCAGACGACGCAGACTTCCAATCCGTTCCCTGCGACTGCTCTGGCGCGCGCGGGTTTAATAAGCGCATCATCGCGAACGTCGAAATCTGCATCGTACAGATCGAATCCTCCGTAATCAGGCATCACGAGGGTTCGGTAATTGCTCAGCCGCTGCGCCATCGCTTGCCTCCGACGGGACTTTGGGCGGGTTGCTGTGGGCGATCCGGGATATGCCGGCCCGGACCGCCATCAACAAATAGGAGATCCTAGCTGAGGACAGTGATCGAACCCCAGCCGCCGGTGCCGACGATTGTCGATGGTCCACTCACGGGGTTTCCGTCTTCATCGGGCGCCGCTGTAGAAGAGGAGCTTCCCGTCACTGGTCGTGGCCCACAGATCCGGTAGGCCGTTGTTGTCGGCGTCGTCTCCGGAAGCGATGCGTGGGCGACCGGCTGTGGTCCAGCCGGCGGTGCCGAATAGAGTGCGGTTGCCGAATGTGCTTGCTGCTCCTCGGTAGCGCCACAGTTTGTCGTCGGCGGTGTTACGGGCCAGAAGGTCGGCGGACGTGTTGCCGTCGGTGTTGCCGGGTGCGGTCAACGGGTGCTCCAGCCGCCGCCGACCTTGGTGGCTGGTTTGACGCCCGGCTTCTTGGTGGGGTCGCCGGCATAGAGCCACAGGTTTCCGTTGTGGTTGGCGGCTAAGGGCTGTCCCGTAAATGATCTTTTGGCCGTCTCAAGCGTGGTGGGCCGCCGTGCGGCCCGCTTCCCTATCCGGCGAGGGCGAGGTTGTGCATCCGGGCGATGCCGAGCATGGCGTGGTGGACGCCGTCACCCTCGAGGCGGCAGTCGCGGAGGATCTTCCAGGTCTTCATGCGGGCGAAGACGTGCTCGACCCGGGCCCGGACCTGCTTGTGGGATTTGTTGTAGCCCTCCTTCCAGTCCGGCAGTTCGGTCTGGCCGCGCCGCCGGCGGTGCGGGATGACGAGTCCGGTGCCCGGATAGCCGCCGTCGGCGAGCGTGACGGTGTTGCCGACGGCGGCCTTGGCGCCGGATTCCTCCCATGCCCTGCAGTCGTTGCGGTTCCCGTGCAGAGGCTGGCCGACCACGACGACCAGGCGGGTGTCGGCGTGGATGACGACCTGGTGGTTGGTGGAGTACCGGTAGTTCTTCGACCGCTCGGCCATCGTACGGTCGCGGGTGGGGACCAGGGTGCCGTCCACGATCAGCACGGTGTCCCTCGCGAACCGCTTACGGGGCTGGAGCGCGAGCATCGGCCCGAGATGGTCGATGCCGGTCCGCCGCCGACTTCGACACCCCGAACAGCGGCCCGAGCTGCCGCATGGTCAGGTTCGTGCGCCAGTAGGCCGCAACCATCAGGGCCCCGGTCCTCCAGCGGAAGACTCCACGGCCGGGCCCTGCGGACCGCGTCCGCCCCCTCGCGCCGCAGCACCGTCACCAGCTTCCCGACCTGCCGCGGGCTCAGCCCGGTGAACGGGGCTATCCAAGACGGCTCCGACGCCGTGATCACACCAGCCACACCAAAATCATCACATCAGGGTCAGACGGAGGTCCCCAGCCCGGCTCTCGCAGCGGACGCGACCTCTGGGGAATGAGAGCTCCAGGGCAACGCGTCCGGTGTTCGGTTCGTGCTCTTCCCGCACCGCCAGAATGCTTTCCCCGATGTGATCTGCGAACGGTGTCTCGTTGCCGATCGCCCCCACAGTGACGCGTCCCAAGTCGCCCATGTCATAGCCGGTGTGTGGCTCCGACTCCTCGACGATCAGGCACCCGTCCGATCCAGTCGTGACGCGAACGGTTGCACCCCGGTCAGCGATCAGCCACACGTCCAGCGGCCCCGCGAGATCACCGCCGCCATACACGTGCCTCGAAGCGACGACCTCCGCGAGCAGGCGCCCTACGAGACTCTGGGCAGCCGCCCAACCGCCGTGAAGCGGGCACCCGTTCGGCTTCTCCCACTCCCTCGGCCGACAGTACCGCCAGGGAGACCTACCAGCTCACGGTCATATACGGGACAGGCCCTTAAGCTCGCTGTCATGTGGAGACAGTCAGTGCAGGAAGTCTTTCCTGATGCAGGGCTTCGGGAGCCGGTCGAGGTGTCCGAGATCGTTGAGGCCGAGAGGCGGTTGGGGCGGGCTCTGCCGACGGACCTTAAGCAGCTGCTGTTGGAGAGCAACGGGGTGCTCGGTCACTCTCACGTGGACGCTGTCTGGACCATCGACCAGGTCGTCGAACAGAACCTCCACTTCTGGTCCGACGAGACCTTCGCCCAGCTCTATATGTCTTTCGACGCCCTCATGTTCTTCGGCGGCAACGGGGGCGGTGATCAGTTCGCCTTCGTGCAGAAGCCGCAGCGCCCGGACGTGTTCGTCTGGGAACACGAGAGCGACAGCCGAAGATGGGTGGCCAACGACCTGCGCGACTACCTCGGCCGTTCGCTGCGCGTCGGCGGAGACGACTGGTATCAGCTGTGACCGAAACGAACCGCCAGGCAGGTTGCTGACTTGGCCTGTCACGGACTTCCGACCAGAGCAATTGTTTGCGGATCCTCATCAGCTGTGACGGCCCCCGGGAGGAGGGCCGTCACAGGCACCTGCAGCGGTCAGCCGGCCTTCTGGCTTTATTCACGGGTTGTGGTTCTGGCTCGCTTTCCGTGATGCGCGCACGCTGAGTGACGGCTGCCGCTCCGATCAGGCTCCGGGAAGTTGCCTGAAAATGACCAGGGCCGATCTTGATGTGGTCGACAGTGCGGCGTCGTGGAAGAGACGTCGCCCCGCCTGGAGGGCCTGCTGTTACCGTCCATCGCGGACGTGTCGGTGTTGTCGCTGGACGTGAGTCACGAGGCGATACGCATCGACGTCTGCAGTACGGCAGCCAGGGCGGCATGCCCGGACTGTGGCAGCGAGTCGACCCGGGTGCACAGCACCTACCTGCGGTTTCCTGGGGACGTGCCGAGTGGGGGGCGTCTGGTGGTCCTGCAACTGCGAGTTCGGCGGTTCTTCTGTCCGGCGTCTTCATGTGCTCGGCGGACGTTCGCTGAGCACATGCCGGGACTGACCCGGCGGCACAGCGCTGCCGCCTGGATGTGGACCACTACCTGGAGGCCCTGATCCGCAAGCCGGGAGCCTTCCCCGGCGCGACGGCGCTCGAGCAGGCCCGCTCGGCTGGCAAGTTCACACCGGTCCATGACGCCTGGTGGGCCGCGGCGGTCAAGGCCCACGGAGACACCGCCGGAACCAGGGCCTTGATTGAGGTGCTGCTGCTGGCCCGCCACGTCTCGCACGAGCACCTGGTCGCCGGCCTCGCGATGGCTCTGAGGGCCGGGGGCCTTGACGGCGGACGCGGTCGCGCTGGAAGCCCGCAAGGTGGCCCAAACCGAGGACGAACCCGCCGGGCACTCTTCGCCGGCGGACGCTGGCGGCGCGGCCACCGTGACGTTTCTGCACGAGTGGCGGCTCGCGCATCTTCCCCCGGACACCAGGCCGCTGCCCTCGGTGACCCACTACGACCAACTGCTCCGACGTCGCCGCGCCAGCGGCGGTGAACACCGCGAGGGAGAAGCACAGTGACCCTGCCCCGACAGCGAGGCTTGACCGAGCAGGCCGCCACCACGGCCATCGACACCGCCTGCCGCCTGCTGCGGCTTCCCTCGATCAGAAACGAGTTTGCCGACATCGCCGACCGGGCGTTGAAGGACCAGATGACCTACCGCGGCTTCCTCGCCGAGCTGCTGATGGCCGAGTGCGACGACCGGGCCGGCGCCGGTCGGAGAGGCGGATCAAGACGGCCGGCTTCCCCCGGGACAAGTCGTTGCGGACCTTCGACTTCGACGCGAACCCCGACATCGACGCGGCGACCATCCACACCCTCGCCAGCTGCGAATGGATCAAGAAGAGCCAGCCGCTCTGCCTGATCGGCGACTCCGGCACCGGCAAGTCCCACATGCTCATCGCGCTCGGAACCGAAGCCGCGATGGCCGGCTACCGGGTCAAGTACGTGCTGGCCACGAAGCTGGTCAACGAGGTCGTCGAAGCCGCCGACGAGAAGCAGCTCTCCAAGACAATCGCCCGCTACGGCCGCGTCGACCTGCTCTGCATCGACGAACTCGGCTACATGGAACTCGACCGCCGCGGCGCCGAACTCCTCTTCCAGGTCCTGACCGAACGCGAGGAGAAGAACAGCGTCGCCATCGCCTCCAACGAGTCGTTCGGCGGCTGGACCAAGACCTTCACCGACCCTCGCCTATGCGCGCCATCGTCGACCGCCTCACCTTCAACGGCACCATCATCGAGACCGGCACCGACGCCTACCGCCTCGCCAGCACACGAGCCCGCGCGGAACGCGCAGAAGCGGGCTGATCAACGGCTTCAACGCCTGGCCGTCAGCTGCCGGAGACCGGCCAGGCCGACGTCATCCGAGTGGGACACGCCCTGGGACCAACGGCCCGGCGTCCAAGTGAGCTGCGATGCGCCGGATGGTCCCGGCGTTGTCCTCGAACAGATGCGCCTGCATGCCCGCCGCCTGGGCGGCCTCAACGATGACTGCGACATCGTCGATGAACAGGCAGTTCTCCGGCCGCACGTCCAAGCTGGCGCATGCGACCTCGAAAGCACGCACGTCAGGCTTTTCGATGCCGATCTCATGCGAGTAGACGATCTGCTCCACCAGTTCGTCGAAGTGATACAGCGTCGTCTCCCGCTCCCTGGCGCCGATGAAACTGTTGCTCAGGATGCCGAGCTTGCACCTTCCGCGCAGCCCTCGCACATAGTCGATGAGCTCCACGTTCGGCGTCCCTAGATACTCCGCCCAGAGATCAGCCATGAACGCTTCAACCCGGGACGCGTCGAGACCCAAACGGGCAGCCACTTGCTCGTGCACCTCTCGCTCGCTGATGTCCCCGACGCTCCCAGCCCGCCACACGTCGTGCATCCGCTCATGGATAGTGCCCAGTGGCAGGTCCAGCCGCTCTTCCCACCGTTGCACCCATCCCGTTTCCGGCGTGATCTCCAGCACGCCGCCGATGTCGAGAATGACGCAGGTCGCGATCACACGAACTCCCCCCTCTTCGTCCTGGCCTGACCGGCGGACACAGACCGTCCGCTCATGTGGTCGGCAGAGACACTGTCATCCGTCCCTCTGGGGCAAGGTCAAGTGATCTCCGAAGCTTGTGACAGCCCTGTCGCAACCAACCGACCCTGCTCGCCCCAATCAGCAGGTGCCTTCAAAACTCGTGACGATCCGCGAAGCCATCGACCGGACGCTGGCGGCGAAACTCGTTAACAAACGCTGTCGAAAGAAGTGATCGAAGCCAGCCTTCGCTGCTTCCTCGGCCCGCGCCCGCGTCGAGGCGAGGCGGTAGGCGTCGGTGCCGGTTTCGATGATGGTGCCGTTCAAGGTGAGGCGGTCGACGATGGCGCGCATAGGCGAGGGTCGGTGAAGGTCTTGGTCCAGCCGCCGAACGACTCGTTGGAGGCGATGGCGACGCTGTTCTTCTCCTCGCGTTCGGTCAGGACCTGGAAGAGGAGTTCGGCGCCGTGGCGGTCGAGTTCCATGTAGCCGAGTTCGTCGATGCAGAGCAGGTCGACGCGGCCGTAGCGGGCGATGGTCTTGTTCAGCTGCTTCTCGTCCGCGGCCTCGACCAGCTCGTTGACCAGCCTCGTCGCGAGGGTGTAGCGGACGCGGTAGCCCTTCATGGCGGCCTCGGTGCCCAGGGCGATGAGCATGTGGGACTTGCCGGTGCCGGAGTCGCCGATGAGGCAGAGGGGCTGGCTCTTCTTGATCCATTCGCAGCTGGCGAGGGTGTGGATGGTGGCGGGGTCGATGTTGGGGTTGGCGCTGAAGTCGAAGCTCCGCAGGGGGTCTTCTCCCGGGGGAAGCCGGCCGTCTTGATCCGCCTCTCCGACCGGCGCCGGGCCCGGTCATCGCACTCGGCCATCAGCAGCTCGGCGAGAAAGCCGCGGTACCTGGCTGGCGCCGAGGACAAGATCGCTCAAGTGGACCGGCAAACTCCCGGCGGCACGACGGGAAACCTCGGCATGCCACGCGTGCCCCCAGCTCAGCCGATCCGGGAGGATGATGGCACAGCTGCGCTGGAACAATCAGCGGATGACGAACAATGAGATCCGTTTCGACTGCCGGCCGCGTGGCGGCGTCGGCCCACTCGTGGTGCTCCATCACATCGACGGAGCACCACTCACCGAGCTGATCGACAACTTCGAGATCGCCGCCGAGATGCAGCCTGCAGGCGAAGCCTATGGTGGCCTGATCCCTGCGTTCTACCGGTTCGGACCGATGCAGGACCATTTCTCCGGGCGATCCACCAACGCGATGGGGCCGAAGACACCCGTCCTCGGCTGTGAATGCGGCGAGTGGGGATGCTGGCCCCTCATGGCCCGCATCACCACGACAGCGGAGCTCGTTATCTGGGATTCCTTCGAGCAACCCCATCGCAAGACCCGCGAGTACCGGGAATTTGGACCGTTCCAGTTTGCACGTGGCCCATACGATGCCGCCCTGCTCGCGCTGAACACCGCAATCGGCTCCGACCCGACGTGATCCGCGCCCGCCAGCGCTAGTTCAGAGAAGTGACCAGCCCGAAGCTGACGGCTCCGGACCACATCGCACGGCCGGCGGGCATGCGTACCTCCAGGCCCCCTGGCGGTCGGACACCAGGCTGCACCGCGCCGCGGTGATCGCATGCCCCGGATGCCATGCGCGGGGCTTGGTGCCCTGCAGGGTTCGGCGGCTGCGCCGACAGGCTGGCGGCAACTGGACCCGCTATGCCGCCGGTGATCACCTAAGGTCACCATCCGGCTGGGTTCCCCGGCAGGCCGATCACAGTTGAACAGGCGATCCCACCGAGACGCGCAGCAGTCAGAGCGCCTCTCGGTCCGGCCGCGGATAGCCGATTTCGAAGATGTCCTGGGCCAGGTCCGCCAGGGTGACCTCTGCATTCAGCGACGAAACGAGTTCCTGGTCCAGAGGCCGCAGGGCATACACATTACTCACCGCTGCCAGGTCCACGGGGACCTCGTAGTAGTCCTCGGCGAAGCACTGGAACGCTTCCGGAGAACGGTCGACCAGGAGACTGAACAGTCCGGTCGTCCCATCAGGATCGGCACGACCCGCGGGAAAGTCGATCGTCCCGTGGCACCACTGAACGTCGGTCTTCCCCCGCCACACGCAGGCTGTTACGACGGGCACGCCGTCCTCGTCGGTGAACGCCGGCTCCTCCACGAAGGGCCGAAAGACCTCAGGCACTTCGTCGATCACACCCGGCCAAGGCTCGCCGTCGTTGCCATAGGGGCTCATCGGCGACTCGTGGCTGAAGCCGCGGACATAGACCCCGGCCGCCGAGAACACGATGGAGTACTCGTCTCCTGACCCGTCGCGCATCGAGGCCATCTCCTCGCCGCCGGCCCAAGCGGCGTTGAAGGAGTAGTACCGGCCTTCCCAGTCCGGGCTCAGGATCGCGTCGAGCATCGCAAGCGAGCGGCACAGGTCCCGCAGCTCGGCAATGGTGGGAAGCTGGCGGGCTACGTCATAGACAGTCACGGGCTCATCCAACCGGATCCCTCTGACATCAGCCCCACCCCTGCCAGACGTCACGGTCAAGAGCAGTTCCAGAGCCGGGCGGCCAACACGCGACAGTCGAATAGGCGAGTCCACCAGTATGGGCTATGCGCGTTCCTTCGCACGTACGCGGACCGGCCGCGCCACACGCCGGTGGGGTCTCCCTCGTCTCATCGGCTCGTCTGGCTCTGCCGGGCACCGCCCGACGGAGCGGTGCGTGTCACATAAGGGCTTTCAGGCGGTGGGCGCGGGCGCTGAGGTGGCGGCGTTCGGGGATGCTGGTGGTGCGACGGGCGGCTTCGCGGTAGGAGGTTGCCGCGGCCTCATGTTCGCCGAGGAGTTCGAGCAGGTGGGCTCGGGTGGCGAGCAGGCGGTGGTGGTGGGCTATGCACTTGTCGGTCTCCAGCGATGCGATCAGGTCGAGCCCTGCGGCTGGGCCGTGGACCATGGCTACGGCGACCGCGCGGTTGAGGGAGACCATCGGGTTCGGTCCGAACCGTTCCAGGAGCTCGTACAGCGCGAGGATCTGTGGCCAGTCGGTGGTTTCGGTGTCCTCGGCCTCGTCGTGCACAGCCGCGATGGCGGCTTGCAGTTGGTATGGGCCGACCTGACCGTTCGGGAGGGTCCGGCTGATCAGGTCGACCCCTTCGTTGATGGCACGGCGGTCCCACTGGCTTCGGTCTTGTTCGGCCAGCGGCACCACTTCGCCGGATGGACTGGTGCGGGCGGGGCGACGCGCCTCGGTAAGCAGCATCAAAGCGAGGAGGCCCGCGGTCTCGTTGTCATAAGGCCTCAGACGGTGCAGCATCCTGGTGAGTCGGATCGCCTCGGTGGACAGTTCCGGCACGGTAAGGCCGTCGCCGTCGGTACCGCCGGTGGCGGTGTACCCCTCGTTGAAGATCAGGTACAGCACGTGCCGCACCTCGGCCAGCCGCTCGGTGAGGTCGGCACCCTCAGGCACGGCCAGAGGGGTACCGGACACCTTGACCGTCTGCTTGGCACGGCTGACGCGCTGTGCCATGGTCGACTCAGGAACCAGGAAAGCGGCAGCGATCTGCGCACTGGTCAGACCTCCGACCGCGCGCAGGGTC
The DNA here is from genome assembly GCF_055563155.1 of Streptomyces sp. NPDC013317. Lineage (NCBI taxonomy): Bacteria > Bacillati > Actinomycetota > Actinomycetes > Kitasatosporales > Streptomycetaceae > Streptomyces > Streptomyces sp. NPDC013317. The sequence continues at coordinate 1,063,872 of NZ_JBVHDX010000001.1, read as the reverse complement.
AGGGCGATCCGGCTGGCCGGCGACAGCGCGGGGTGGCAGCACAGGAACAGCAACGCCAGCGAGTCGTCCCGGTCCGCATCTGATGCGGCGTCGGCAGCGTGGCTGAGCAACGCGGCCTGCGGAGTGGCCAGCGCCAGGGCGTCCTCACGGCGCCGCCGGGCACTGTCGCTGCGGATCTGGTCGACCAGCTTGCGGGAGGCAACGGTGACCAGCCAGCCCCGGGGGTTGTCCGGGACGCCAGCCTCCGGCCACTGCAGGGCGGCGGACAGCAGTGCTTCCTGGACCGCGTCCTCGCAGGCGTCGAAGACGCCGTAACGGCGTACGAGCGCGCCGAGGACCTGCGGCGCCAGCTCGCGTAGCAGGTCCTCGGCAGCGTTGCGGCCGAAGGTCACACCTCCGCCGCGGACTCGTGCAGTACCGGCCACAGTTCGACCGGCTCCACGTCGGCGAACGGCATGTCCGCCGCGATCGCCTGCGCCCGCTCCAAGCTGTCGCAGTCGAGCATGTAGAAGCTGGCGATGTACTCCTTAGTCTCCAGGTAGGGGCCGTCGGTGACCGCCGGGGCGCCATCCTCGCGGCGTACGAGCTGGGCATTGGCCGCGTCCGCCAGACCGTACGCACCCAGCAGCTCACCGCTCTCGCGGTACTTGCGGTTGAACGCCTCCTGCTTGGCGATCGCCTCCGGCCACGCCTCGGCGGGGAAGGAGTCCCACTTGGCCTGGTTGCCGTAGATCATCGCGACGTACTTCATCTCGGGTGTCCTCCCCGTTCCACACGCCCCGTTGGCGCGCTGTCACCCCTCAGTCGGAGCCGGAAACCGGTCCTCGACATCCGACGACAACTTTCTTCGAGATTTTTTCGCACCACCCTCGAGCAGCCCGCATACCGAGAGAGACCCAAGCGATCAACCTACAATCCGACTCTAGACCCGCGCTTGCCCCCTGCTGGCAGCGAGACGGACCGGGCCACTCGGTTGCCTGGCAGACGACCGCACGCGGCCGTGGTGGTCGGCCTGCGCGAGCGCGGCGCCGCGGTGTCCGGCGACGACCAGGCAAAGGCCCGAAACGCGATCGAGGGACTGCCACCTCGCCGCCTGGCGAGGGCATGCAGGGGATGCGGCCGGGGCCTCGCAGGCATATGAGGAACTTCGTCAGGCCCCGGCTCTTGGGTGAGGATCATCCCGCCACATTTGCCGCCTGGGGCAGCTCCGCGCCCTGGCGGGGGCAGGCAGGGGACGCGGCCGGAGCCCTCACGCTCAACGAGCAACTGCTGGAGCACATGTTGCCGGTACTGGGCGAGGATCATCCCCCCTACAAACTCTTCGGCACAACATCGACCACTGGCGGAGGGAAGCACAGCGGACGCAGAAGTCCGAGTAAGCGCTAGCGACTGATGCGGCCACCCTCATCTCGTGCGCCGGGCAGGCCTCCCTGCCCGGCGCACGCACGTGCCGGCCGAAAAGTCAGACCGGGGAGCGTGGGCGGGCGCTCAGTGCAGAAGGTCAAGGATGCCGCAGGGTGGGTCCACCGATGCCCGCCCAGAGAGTGCCGCGGCCAGTCCACTTGTAGACGCCCGAGCCGTCAGGGCTCAGACCGTAGAGGTGCTTGCCGTCGGCGGCGAACGTCCTGCCTGGGCCGCCGGTCAGCGACCAGCGTCGGGAGTTCGACTCGTAGCGGTAGATGTTCCCGGTGTGCGGGTTCGTCGCGAACAAGCCCGCCCCTCCGCCGTACAGGTGCCGCGCCGGCCCCCCTACCTTGACCCACTCGGTACCGTGGCCGGTCCACTGATAGACGCCCGAGCCGTCGGGGCTCAGGCCATAGAGGTGCTTTCCGTCGGTGGCGAACGTCCTGCCCGGGCCGCCGGTCAGCGACCAGCTGCGGGTGGCCGGGTGGTAGCGGTAGATGTTGCCGTTGCTGGGGTTCGTGGCGAACAGGCCTGCGGGGCCGCCGTAGACGTTGCGGGTGTGGTCCCAGATCTTGGTCCACTGTCCGGCCTTGCCGGTCCACTGGTAGATGCCCGAACCGTCGGGGCTCAGGCCGTACAGGCGGGTGGTGTCCATGACGAACGACTTGCCCGGACCTCCGATCCCTGTCCACGTGCGGCGGGCGGGGTCGTAGCGGTAGATGTTCCCGGTGCGCGGGTTCGTCGCGAACAGGCCCGCCCCTCCGCCGTACAGGTGCCGCGCCGGTCCTCCTACCTTGACCCACACGGTGCCGCGGCCGGTCCACTGATAGACGCCCGAGCCGTCGGCGGAGCGGGCGTAGAGGGTGTTCTGCGCGGTGACGATCGTCGACAGCCGCAGTGTCCGCGCCCGGTCGCTGGGCGCCGGAGCGCGGGTTTGCTTGGCAGCCGGGGCGGTGGTGGTCTTGGGGGCCGGGGTGGTCGGTGCGGGCGCTCTGCGCGGCGGCTTCCGCGAGGGCGTGGCGACCGGCGCTGTCTCGGTCAGGTTCTTGTAGCGCAGGGCGGTGTAGTGCTGGGTGGGGTGGCCTGCCAGCCGGGCGGCGTGGATGCTGCCGGTGGACTTGCCGGCGGGGTGGCCCGGTCGGCTCGCCTGGTAGAACGTGAACGTGCCCTTGGCCTGGTTGTTCCAGGCACCGAACAGGATCACGTGTCCGCGTGAGTTGAGGACGTCGCCGGGCTTGAGGTCCTTCACGGCGATCCGGTGGGCGCGGCGGGGCAGGGTGAGGGTGGTGTCGCTGGTGGGCAGTTGCCAGGCCATGGAGACGAAGCCGGAGCAGTCCTGCCGGTAGGGGCCACCGGTCGCCTTGTCGGGCCACCAGGCGGTCTGGCTGTAGGGAACCTTCTGCTTCACCCAGGACTGGGCGCGGTTGATGATCTGCTCGCGGGTGACCGCTCCGCCTGGGCGGGCGTGACGGCCGAGCGTCCCGGTCGAGAGGGGCTGGGCTGCGGCGTTGGTGACGGTGTCCGGCTTGACGCCGACGGGGCCGGGCTGAGGGGCGGTGATTCCCGCAGCGACGACGCCGCCGAGTGTGAGGGCCACCCCCAGGGCAGCAAGCGTACGAATTTGAGACATGACAACCCCCATTGATGGACGGAACAGACCTGGCCGTGTTCTGTGGCACCAGGCGTCGGCGATCTCGCCGGAAAGCCGCCTGTGCTACCCGTGCCGCCCACGTTGCTTCTCTGCGGAGTTGACCGGGTGGGGCGGGTATGGAACGCGCAGGTCAGGCGCAAGCTGGGGAACGGACAACGGGGGTTGTCCGCGGACAACCGTTAAGGGGGACGGGTGGCCAGAGGGGGACGTCCGCAAGGTGCTCCGAGGGGAGCGACCGACGCGGCCAACGCACTCGCGCAGTTCCTGCGGGAGCTGACCGACGGCATGGGTGTCCGGGAGATGGCCGAGCGCTATGAGGGAGGCAAGACGCTGTGGGGCGAGTACCGCTCCGGCGCGCGGATCATCCCCCTGGGACGGCTCAACGCAGTGGTCAGGGACCGCGTGCGCGACGCCCGCGGCCGCGAGGCGATGCTGGCGAAGGCACGCCGCCTGTACGAAGAGGCGCTGACCGCCGAGGAGGAGCAGCGCCCCTCCCCCGGTCTCGACGCGGCCCTGCGTCAGGCCGAGCAGGACATCGACCAGATGGGCCGCCTGATCACCGTGCTCCTCGCCAGGATCGACACCTTGGAACAGGCGCCCGTGCCGGGGTCATCGGCAGAGACGGGGCAGGAAGCGGACTCCTCTCAGGTCGTGCAGTTGGCTGAGTTACGCAGTCGGGTGTCGGAGGCTCAGCAGGTCCATCATGCCGCCCGCAGGGCGTACGCCGGCATCCAGGCCACCCAGCCGTCACCCGAGGACAATGATCCCGGGGGTGAGGGCAGCACGGATCTGCTGAAGGACCTGGCGCGGCTCCGCGACAGCGTGACCCGCCACCAGGACGACCTGCAGGAGTGGCAGAGCGAGGCCGGACCAGGCGAGCAGGCAGACGAAGACACTTCGTCAGTACCCGTCTCCGCCTCCAGCGCAAGTGGCAAGGCCGAAGACGGGCACCGGAACGCGGAGGACACCACCGTCCCGGCCCAGGCCTCGGGGCCCGACGGCCCGGAGGAGCCGCACATCACGCAGGCGGCTCCCGCGCACGGCGACGAGGGCATGGACCTGCCACCGCCCTCCGACCGCCAGGCGCCGGAAGGACCGGTGCAGGGTGACGACGAGCGTGACGGCGATGCCGGCACACCGCTCGTCGGCACCGAAACCCGTGGGGACCAGAGCCGTCCACCGCGTGTGAGGGTTCCCGCTCTGGCCGCTCTGTTCCTGGCGGCCGCTTGTGTGGCCGGCGGCATCGTGATCGGCCTGCGGCAGACGGCATCCGACACCGGCCCGGACCAGTCCCTCAGGGTGCCGTCCCAGTCACCCACGTCCTCCGCGCCAGACCGCGGGCTCGACGTGCCCGGCCTCGAGGACTCCAGCCCGACGGTCGCCAGCAGTACCCCGCCGCCGGCGGTGACCACGGGCCCTTCGCAGGCGCCCGCTTCTTCCCGCCCCGGTAGCGATCCCAGAAGCGCACCCCAGCCCGCCGGCACCCTCTACACCGTCACGTCCGACCGCAAGGAGGTCCTGCAGTGGACCGCGGGCAAAGGGTGGACAGCGGTCGGGGGCATCGCAGGCCGGGTCTACGCCGGACCTGCTGGGGTGTTCGCCACCAACCCCCACACGGGCGATATCTACGCTCGCAACCAGGCCGGCGCCTGGAGGTGGATCGGAAGCCCCGGCGCGCAGTTCCTCGTCCACGGCGACTCCTTGTATGCGCTGACACCGCGCAAGGACGCCGTCATGCGTTGGACCGGGGAGGGAAGCCGGTGGGAGAACATCGGCGGCCCGGCCAGTGCGTTGTACGCGGGCGGAGCAGGGCTGTTCGCAGTCTTCCCCGGCCAGAACAATGACCTCTACCGCTACGGCGGACCCGGCCGGGGCTGGACCCGCGCGGGCGGGCCGGGCTCCGAGTTCGCCATCGGCCCCGACTACATCGCCGGGCTGGCCCCGGACCGCAGCCAGATCTGGATGGCCGACTCCCACGGGTCCGGATGGCACAAGATCAGCGGCCCCGCCGGAAGCGTCCACGCCGGCGGTGCGGGGCTGTTCGCCACCGACCCCGGCAACAGAAAGCTGCTCAAGTACAGCGGCACCCCGCACGCCTGGACGCAGATCGGCGCGGCCGGCACCGCCCACGAAGTCGACGACCGGTCGGTCTACCGGATCGCGAAGAACACCGGCGCAGTCGAGCGGTGGACCGGCCGGTCCACCTGGACCCCACTCGGCAAGACCGCCAGCGACATCGACACCCACTGAAACACCCCCCGCGCAGCGACACGGCGGGGCGCGACGCAGTGACTGCAGCAGTGCCCCGCCCAACCTTGCGGACACTTTCCTGTCCGCGGACAACGGGCACTTGTCCACCTGCTGACCTGCACATTCACGCCTTCGGACAACGGACATCCCCCAGCTGCGGCCAGCGTGGGCCTCCCAGTCGAACCCGACCGAGGAGGAACGAGAGATGAAGTCACTGCTGCGACGCCGCACCGGAGCCGCTACCGCCGAAGGCAGGACCGGGCGCGGTGGGCGGATGGTCAGTCTGGCGCTGGTGACAGCCCTGGGGGTGGGCGGGCTGGCATGGGCCGGGACCACAGGCGTCGACGACCCCGCAGGCACCACGACACAGCGCCCCGACACGGTCGCTCACGTCAACGCGTCGGGATCACCCAGCAAGGTGTCGTCCCTGGCGGCATCCGGCCGGACCGTGTACGCGCTGGCCGAGGACGGGTCTGCGGTCTATGAGGCGGCCGACCACGGCGTGTGGAAGAAGATCGGCGGCGAGGCACGGGCGATCTATGCCGGTGGCGCTGGACTGTTCGCGACCTCGCCCGTCGACGGCAGCATCTACCGGTACGACACGGAGCAGAGCAAGTGGTTCTTCACGGGCGGGCCTGCCACGAAGTTCGCCGTCGGCGCTGACCGGCTCTACTCGCTCGCCGGCGACGGTTCCGTCAACGCATGGGGATCCGGTGGCTGGCAGCGGATCGGCGGGCCGGCCAAGGACATCCACGCGGGCCGCGCGGGAGTGTTCATGACCACGCTCGACGGGAACATCCACCGCTACCACCAGGGCCAGTGGACCCAGATCGGCGGGCCGGGCGCCGAGTTCGTCGTCGGCACCCGCAGCCTGTACGGCCTGGCCCCCGACCGCCTCTCCGTCCACGAATGGGCCCAGCACGGCGGATGGCAGCGCATCAGCGGACCGGCGGAGCACATCTACGGCGGTGAAGGCCGAGTGCTGAAGGTCTCCAAGGAGACCGGCGACGTCTACCGGTACTCAGTCCTGTTCCGCAAGTGGACGAAGATCGGTGGGCCCGGCTCCACCTTCGTCAGCTCCACGGACGACGTCTACGGGGTGTCGCCGGACCGCTCCGCGGTCTTCAAGCACGTGTCCGACCGCACGTGGAAGAAGACGGCCGGCACGGTGGAGTCCAGCTCCGTCACCAAGGAACAGAAGCTCGCACGCGTACGCGCCTTCATGCAGCTCGGACAGCAGTCGTTCAACGACTGGGCGGCCGCCCGCGGAGACGTACTCGTCAACAACAACCCCGACATCCACGGGTTCAACTGGGATGCCGACAAGTGCACCAAGGCACCGGATCAGCCCGGCGCCGACTTCCGGGCGGCATGCACCCGGCACGACTTCGGCTACCGCAACTACCGCGCGCTCCTCGGCGAGCACGGCATGCGCTTCGGAGTCCCCGGTGTGACCGGACTCGGAGCGGACAGCCCCAAGGCACAGACGGACGCGGTGTTTCTCCAGGACATGAAGAAGGAGTGCAACCGCCCCCTCGGTTCAGGCCGGTACGTCCAGGCCAAGCCGGCGTTCCAGATCGCAGCATGCGAAGCCGTCGCCCAGCAGTACTACGCAGCCGTCACCGTCCTCGGCTGACCCCGACATTGCCCTCCCCATACAGCGTCACGGGGTAGACCTCGGCCGGGGGGGGGCGGCCCCCCCCCCCCCCGGGGGGGGGGGGGGCGGCCCCGGGGCCGGGGCGGGGGGGGGGGGGCCGGGGGGGCCCCCCCCCCGCCCCCCCCGCCCCCCGGACCTCCCCCGCGGACCGCGCCCGCGGCGCCCCCCCACTCCCCCCCCCAAAACCCGGTCTCGGGTTTCCCCCCGGCCGGCCCCCCCCCCCCCCCCCCCCCCCGGGGCCGCCCCCCCCCCGGCCCCTTCGCCTTTCCGCCTGGATGTCACTCGCTTCGAACACCCCTCGGCGCCCGCGGCCCCTGGCCCCCGCAGTCTGAGCGGCAGAGACCGAATGCTCGCGGCGCGGTGACCCCCGCTGCCGTGGCCCGCCAGAACACCGCACCCGGTTGCATGCCCCGGTCTGTTGACTGCACCAACTTGACGATCCGCTAACCGGGTAAGTCGTCTAGTCCTACGATGAGTTTCGCCCACCCAGAACCGGGAGCCTCGATGGTGACTGCGCCTCCTGCCCTCGTCAGCGCGGCTGCGGACAACACCGGAAGCCAAAGCGCGTGGTTCGCGCTTGCCGGCGCGCTCGGAGGAGTGCTGATCACCAGCGCGATCGCTCTCGTGACAGCCATCCTCAACCACAGATGGCAGACACGAACCGCCGAGCGAGGAGAGCGCTGGGAGCACACCAAGCAGCTCCGGCAAGATCGGTTTGAGACCTACTCGCACTATCTGTCTACCTGGAACCGCCTCACCCAGCAGCTTCTCGAGGTGAAGACGGTGATCGCCGCCCTCGATCCAGCGCCATCGGACCCTCTCGAAGCGAGAGCGCGGATTCCAGCGGAGACCGCTGCGGAGATCCAAGCCGCCACGGCCTCGTGGCGTGAGGCCTTCAATCTCGTTTTCCTCATCGGAGGGCAAGAAGTGGTGGACGCTCTCAATGATCACCGCCGCTCCACGTCCAAGAGGATGCAGGACAGCTGGCGAGGTGAATACGCGACCGACGCGGCGACACACGTCGCGCTCACTGACGCGATGCGCAAAGAGATCGCAGAGGCACCCACCGCCTGATCCATACCAGCAACAGACTCCAGGCCGATCGATGGTGCAGAGAAGGTCGATGCGAGCGGCTCCGGTTCCCCAGCGACGGGCTTGGGGTGGCGGTGCGCGGCCTTCGCCTCGATGACCTCGACCAAGGCGGCCTCGTGGTAGCGGTCGACGACCTCGATGTCGTCCAGGTACCCGACCCGCCCGCCGGTGGGCACGGCCGCGAGTGGCTCGCCTACACCTTGAGGCAACCTTCTGTCAGTGGGGGCCGCTAGATTGGCCTGTTGCGCGGGATTCGCGCCGTGACCTGGGGAGGGACGGCTTTGCCGTTAGTGAGGGGATACATCAGGCGGGACGGGACGGCGGTCCGGGAGCACTGGAGGGCGCCGGCTGGGACGCGCAAGCAGACCGCGTACGCGATAGGGATCGTGGCGGCTGTGCTCGTGTTCGGCGGCTCGGGCATGTCGTCGGGCACGGAGACGAGTCCGCGGCGCGCACCGGCGCCAGGGGCGACGACGGTGGTGACCTATCCGATCAAATGGCCCGCGGCAGATAAGGCGACGCCCCGCCCGGCGCCGACGGTGTCGTATCCGATCAAGTGGCCCGGATGGAACGAGACCGCTCCGCGGCCCAAGCCGACCGTGTCGTACCCGATCAAGTGGGACCGGAATGGGGACACACGGTGAGCCGGCGCTCCGCGCCACGCCGCCCGACCCGGAGACGCTCACACAAAACATCCGGAGGCGAGCAGCTCGTCCTCGTCGGCGGCGGTCTGCTCGCCGCGTGGATGCTGCTCACCGGTCTGGTCAACTTCTTGGCCGCCCACCCGTGGATTCCCCTCACGCTGGTGCTTCTCGCCGGCGGTGCGGTGGCCGCCTGGGTGGTCCAGCGGCAGCGGCCGGCGCAGTGGGAGCGAGTGCGGTCGCAGGGACTGCGGTACGCGCTCGGGCACTTAGAACTCCTCACAAAATGATCTTCGAGGTGGTTGGATCGCTCCGGAACTGACGATCCGGGGGTGCAGAGTGGCGCGACCGAAGTCATGGGAAGTCGACGATGAACTGTGGTCGGTGGTCGAGCCGCTGCCGCCGAAGGTGGAGCGTCGGGCTCGGCATCCCGGGCGCAAGCGGCATCCGGACCGGCTGGTGTTCCAGGGCATCCTGTTCGTTCTGCACACCGGGATCGCCTGGGAACACTTGCCGCAGGAACTCGGCTTCGGCTCGGGCATGACCTGCTGGCGCCGGCTGGCCGAGTGGACCGAGGCCGGTGTGTGGCCCCGGCTGCACGAGACTCTGCTCGCCGAGCTCCGCGGCGCGAACGCCCTGGACTTCTCCCTGGCGGCCGTCGACGGCTCCCACGTCCGGGCGTTGAAGGGGGACCCAAGACGGGACGACGTCCTGTCGGCCGGGGCAGGACGGGCAGCAAGCATCACCTGATCACCGACGCGACCGGCATCCCGCTCGCCGCCACTTTGACCGGCGGCAACCGTGAGGACGTCACCCGTGTGATCCCACTGCTCCAGGCTGTGCCGCCGGTGCGGGGTAAGCGCGGCCGGCCCCGGCACCGCCCGGACATGGTGCTCGCCGACCGCGGCTACGACCACGACAAGTACCGCCGGCAGGTCTGGGACCTCGGAGTGCAACCGCTGATCGCCCGCCGCGGCACCGACCACGGCTCCGGCCTGGGCACCCAGCGGTGGGTCGTGGAACGCGCGTTCGCCCACCCGCACTGGTTCCGCCGGCTGCGGATCCGCTGGGAGATACGCGACGACATCCACGAAGCCTTCCTCAGCCTCGCCTGCAGTCTCATCTGCTGGCGACGGTTGAAGAGGCTGCCGGCGTCCTAGCCCTCGCTGCCCGAGGAACCTCGAAAGCCACGATCTTCAACAACCGGGAAGGCCCGCTCGGCGCCCGCGGCCCATGCATCGATCTGAGCATGGGACGACCGGATGGCGTTGATCAGCGCCTCAAGCGCCGCGAGCTTCTCCCGGCTGACGTTCAGACTCAGATCCCGCATCGACACCTCGCGGTACGACATGCTCAGCTGCCACCAGAACCGCATGAGGAAGCGACACTCCTGCGCGTCGCGGTCGTCTGCCAGGCGATCATGGATGACCGCCTGGACGCGGCGCCTCTGTTTGTCGTCACGGAAGCCGTTGCTGAGGTCAGTCAGGGTCACGCCCGGACACTATTGAACTTGAACTCGTGGTGTCGGGTGGCTGAAGTTCGGGGGCTCCGATTGGTGGAGCGCCAAGAAGTCAGTGGCCTTGGACGGGACAGCCTGCGATCGTGATGGCGTGCCAGAGAACCTGATGTTGCGGCAGCCGATGCCGGATACGAAGTGGTCCGCCGGGTCGTTGCGGATCACGAGCCAAACGGTGGGCGCCAGCGAGATCTCGGCTCGCCTGGGGATCGCGCCGGATGATCAATTCGAGCGAGGAAGCCTGACGACCCCTCGGAACCCGAGCAGCGTCCGGCGTGAGGTCAACGTGTGGATTCGCTGGAGCGGCCTGGGCAGCGACCGATGGCCGGAGGAACATGTGGCGGCACTGGTCAGGCTGCTCGACGGGCACCGTGAGGAGCTGATGCGGCTATCTGATGCCTGCGATCTGGAGGTGGTTCTCGGGTTCGGCAGTGAAAACGGCCAGGGGGGCTGCGTCCTGCCGGCTCACCTGCTCGCCGAGGTCGGCGCTCTGGGGCTCGATGTCGTGCTCGACCTCTATCCGCCGACGCCGGAGGATGCTGCCACCGGGACGTGACCGCTGCCGACGCCATCCGTGCCGAGGTGCAAGGACGACCTCGACCGTTCAGCCATCGAGGGCGAGACCGGTGCCGGTGAGACAGCCGTCAACGAGGTGTGGGCGGTACTGGATCATCTTGAGCTTGCGCTTGACGGCCCGGGTCAGCTGGCCGAGGTCCGCGGCTGCGAGGTTGCCGATGTCGCGTTTGACCAGCGACCAGATGCCCTCCTGCGGGTTGAGGTCGGGCTCGTAGTGGGCAACTGGGAGACGGTGAGCCAGTCCGCGTTGGCCTCGAAGAACCCCTTCAGCGGCGGCACGAGGTGGATGCGGGCGTTGTCCCGGATAAGCGCGATCGGGCCGCCGAGCTGGATCCGAGCGCGGACGATGAGGTCCCGGAAGTCGCGCCAGCCGAAGCCCTTCAGCTCCCCCTTACGGCCCCGATATTCGCGGATCGCGTAGATCAGCCGGGACCGTCCACCCGGCTTGGAGCAGGCCATGCCCGCCATCGAGACCCGGCCGGATCCTCGGCCGCGCACGCGGACCACCGGCGTGCGCCCGATCCGACCCCAGGTCCTGGCACGCGGCGGAGTCATCGACTGCCCGGCCCCGTCCTCGAAGACGATCCAGGCCCCGCGCTCCGCCGCGGTGCTCTTACCCGCGGCCAGGTCTCCTTCATCCATACCTCGACCGCGTCGTCATCGCGTTCGACCGCCCGTCGAGTGGGCTGCTGCCAGCTCCAGCCGTGCCGCTTCAGCAGCCGCCACGTGCCCTCCACCGTGTACGACACGTGGAACAGCCGGCCGATCAGCGTGGCCTCGCCGCTCCCCACTCGCCATGCTCCCGCGCGTCGCGGGCTCCCCCTCCTTCCTCTGCCTGGACATGGTTTGCGTCGTCCATGACGACACCGGCGTCTGCGCCCAGATCCAGGTATCGCAGGACCGCGCGCGCCCTTGGCGCGACGGCAGTGGCGCTGGTCCTCCCCGCCGACGCGGGGGCGCTCCGAGCCGCATCGTGTCGATGCGGACGTGGCCGAAGTCCTCCCCGCCGACGCCGGGGTGTTCCGTTCGAGCAGGGCACCTCACCGAACAACGACGGGTCCTCCGCCGACGCGGGGGTGTTCCATTGCCCGATGACGGTGGCAGACCCGTCGGAGGAGGCGTGCGGTTTCACCGCGCGTACAACCCTGCGGCTTCCAACTCGTCCTCATCGACGCGACCGCGGGCGTACCCGGTCACCCATCGGTATCGGACATTGCGGGACGACGTACCACCACCGCTTGATCCACCACCCTTACACTGCCCGGCGGGCTGCTCGGATCTGCGGATTCTCCTTCAGGGAATCCGTCGGCTCTCTAGGGTGGTTCCGCTGTCTTTCGGTGCGGGCCGACCCAGGGGGCGGCCCGCAAAACGGGGGTGAGGACTGTGCTGGTCGAAGCGTTGACGGCGTTGGCGGCGGCCGCGGGCGGTGCCGTGGTGCAGGCGGCCGGGACGGACGCGTGGCACGGCATGCGGGGCCGGGTGGCCGAGCTCCTCGGGCGTGGTGACGCGGAGCGAGGCCGGGCCGAGCTGGAACGCCTGGACCGGACCTCGAGGGCGCTGGAACCGGGTACGACCGAGGATCCGGAGCGGGAGCGGGCCCGTCAGGTCGGCGTCTGGCAGGAACGTTTCGAATTCATGCTGGAGAGCCTGGACCCCGGGGACCGGGAACGCGTGGCCGAGGAGCTGCGGGCACTGCTCGCCCTCGCCGCGGGACCGGACGGCGACCTGGCCGCGGCCACCGGAAGGGCGGTGGCCAGGGACGGCGGTCGCGCGGTCTCGGGCGTCGAGCGCACCGGCGGAGGCGGACGACGGCCGGCGCGAGCGGTGAACACCGGGGACGCCGAGGCCACCGGCCCGGGATCCCGGGCGGTCAGCGGCATCGCCGACGCGTAGCCGTCAGGTGGAGAGCGAAGGTCCGAGGGATCCGGGGGGGGCGGCCGTGGCCAAATGGCGCTGGGGCAGACGACGGGACGGTGGCGGGCGCAGCCCGGCACGGGGCACCGCCGTCGAGGGAGTGCGAGTGAGGGGGGACGTCCCTTCCTCGCCTGTCGTCCAGCAGGTGACAGCGTCCGGCAACGCCGTCGCCGACAACGGTGGCATCGCGGTCACGGGCATCTACAACGACCACTCCAGCGTGCTGCTGCCACCCGAGGTGTTACGGGCTGCGGCCAAGGTGAAGGCCCCGCGGGGAATGGACGATCTGCCCTACCTGCCTGGCCACTTCGTGGGCAGGCATGCCGAACTCCAGGCTCTTGACTCGGCCTTGAAGTCCCTCGGTCAGGTGCATCTCCAGGCGGTGCACGGACTGGGCGGGGTCGGCAAGAGCGCTCTGGCCGCCCACTGGGTGGCCACCCGGGCCCGCTCCCACGGGCTGAAGCCGGTCCGATGGATCACCGCCGACAGTCCCGCCGGCGTCCAGCAGGGGCTCGCCGCACTGGCCATCGCCCTGCAGCCGGCCCTGGCCAAGGTGCTCACGACGGCCGCCCTGGCCGAGTACGCCCTCCAATGGCTGGCCGGGCATACCGGCTGGCTGCTGGTCCTGGACAACGTCACCGACCCCGCCGACATCGCCGGGCTGCTCGCTCGCGCCCCCAACGGCCGCTTTCTGATCACGAGCCGGCTCGCCACGACCTGGACGACCGCCACCACCGTCATCCGGCTCGACGTCCTGGACCCGGCCGAGTCCCTGTCCCTCCTCACCCGCATCACCACCGCGGCCGGCCCCCGCGACCTGGACGGCGCCGCCGAGTTGTGCGCCGACCTCGGCCATCTGCCTCTCGGGGTCGTCCAGGCCGCCAAGTACCTGGCGCAGAACCCGCTGCTCACCCCGCGCGACTACCTCGGCCTCCTGCGCGCGGACCCGGGCGGGACGTACCAGCGGGGAGGCGAAGGCCGCACCGCCGCCGAGCACACGGTCGCCCGTGTCTGGCGCGTGACACTGGACCGCGTCGGCGAACTCCAGCCCTTCGCCGTCGGCGCCCTGCGCGTCCTGGCCTGGTACGGCCCCGACCGCATCCCCGCCGACCTCCTCGACCGCGTTCCCGACCACCCCTTCGAGCCGATGCCCACTCCGCGCGAGGTCGCCGACGCCATCGGTCTCCTGAACGCCTACAGCATGATCGATGTCGACCCGGCCACCCGTTCGCTCAGCATGCACCGTCTCGTGCAAGGGCTGGCCCGTACACCCGACCCCGCCGACCCTCACCGCGATCCGGTTCTCGTCGAGATGGCCCGCGTCTACGCGACCGTCGCCCTGCACAAGGTCGTCAGTCCCATGTCCTGGCGGGATCCCGCCTCATGGCCCCGGTGGCGCAGCCTGATCCCGCACATCGACGCCCTGGCTCACCACACCGAGACCGATGACGATCTACCGGACATGGCGGCACTCCTCAACCAGGCGGGGGGCTACCTCCACGGCCAGGGGCTGGCCGACCGAGCGGTTCCCCACCTCGAGCGAGCCCTCGCCTATCGGGAACGAAGGCAGGGTACGGACCACCCGGACACATCCGACGTCCTCAACAACCTCGCCGCGGCCCGCCATGCGACCGGTGACCTGCGCGGCGCGGTGGCCCTGTTCGAGCGGGCCATCGCGGCGACCGTTCGGCACTGGGGCGAGGAACATCCACTCAGCATCGGGGCCCAGGTCAATCTCGCGGCCGTCCTTCTGGAGGCCGGGGAGGTGGACCGGGCGACGGCCATGACCGAGCAGGCACTGGCCGTCAGCCTCCGCCTGGGAGGCGAAGCGCACTACGCCACCATCATGACCCGCTCCAATCTGGCGACCGCCTACCTGGCGGCAGGACACTTCGACCGGGCGCTGGAACTGCAGACGCGGAACGCAGCCGTCAGCGCCCGGGTTCTGGGGGAGGACCACCCCGACACGCACGCCGCCCGCCTCATCCTCACCCAGGCGTCCCAGGCGGCAGCAGATCCGGCCCGAGCCGTGCCGCTGTACGAACGGCTCCGCCGAGGCCAGGAGGAGGCCCTGGGAGAGGACCACCCCCTCACCCTCGCCACCCGCGCCAACCTCGCCTCCGCACACCAGGCGGCCGGAGACCCGCACCAGGCGATCGAGGAGTACGAGCATGTGGTCGAAGACAGGGCGCGAGCCCTGGGCCACGACCATCCGCACTCGCTCACGGCGCGCGGCCACCTCGCCGACGCGTACACCGCGGTGGGGGACACGGCACGGGCGATCCCGCTCTGCGAGCAGGTACTCGCCGACCGGCTGAGGGTCTTGGGAGAGGAGCACCCCGACACGCTCGCCGCCCGCGAGAGTCTGGCGGGAGCCCACCGGGCGTCGGGAGACCTGGGCCAGGCGCTACTGCTCTCCGTCCAGGTGCTCGACGACCGGCGGCGGGTGCTCGGCGAGGATCACCCCGACACTCTCAACACCCTCAACAACCTCGCCCTCATCCATCTGGAGAGGAGGGAGCGGGACAAGGCGATCCCCCTGTTGGAAAAGGCGCTCGCCTCGAGCGCACGCGCGCTGGGCGAAGAACACCCGAACCTCTCCGCCACCCGTCTCAACCTGGCATCCGCCCATCTGGACGCCGGGAACCCGGGCCCGGCGATCCCCCTGTTGGAGCAGGCCGTCGACACGAACGTCGCCAGGCGGGGCGAGGACCATCCCGAGACCGTGAACGCCCTGCACGGGCTCGCCTCGGCCCACCGCGACGCGGGGAACGCGGCCAAGGCCGTTCCACTCTGCGAACGAGTTCTCGCCTCCCACCGCCGGACGCTGGGCGACGACGACCCCCAGACTCTGAAGTCGGCTGCCAACCTCGGTCTCGCTCTCCTGGAGACAGGAGACATCACGCGGGCTCTCCCCCTGTTGAAGGCCACTTTCCGCGCGCAGAAGCGTCTTCTCGGCCCGGTCCACGTCGATGTCCTCACGTCCGCCCACAACCTCGCGCTCGCCCATCACACGGCGGGAGACCTGGGGAAGGCCATTCGGCTCTACGGGAAGGTCCTGGTCATCTGCGGCCCGCTCCTCGGCGAAGACGACCCTCTGACGATCTCGGCCCAAGCTCACTATGCAGCCGCATCCGCCGAACGGAGCGCCCGCTGAGCGGCCTAGGTATCTCATCGACGACCAGCCCTGCAGGTTTCAGCCTGCCGTGCAGGCACGGCACCACTCCGTGTTGCGGCGGTCGATCCTCCACCCAGCCAGCCCGAACAGTGTCCATACCGACAGCGGAATGCTCTGGGCGGCTGGACGTGCCGATCAACACCGACCCGCGAGACGCGCGGGCCGCGGCTGTGGTGATCGAGACGGAACTCTCGCGCGACTGCGACGACACCGACGTGACGGTGAGCTGGGAGCCGCCCCAGGCGCCCTCGGCTTGGACCGCCCAGGTCGCCCTCACCGCCGGAAGCGGCTCGCCTTCGCCGGACGCTCAAGGCTGAACGGCGAAATCGGGCGTGAGCAGGACGCGCTTGCGGACGCGTCCGAACCGAACCCTGCTCGGCGGCATCAAGGGGCTGTGGGCGGGGTGCGGCGGAGGCGGTCGAGTCGGAGGATGACCGGTGTTGCGGCCGCGCCGTGCAGGAATACCGACAGGAAGACGGTGAACGCGGTGACGGCCCACAGCTCGTCGGCGTACGCGTCGAAGCGGTCCCTGGGCCGAACGCGGAGGCCAGGTAGAACAGTGAACCGATGCCGCGGATCCCGAACACGACCGTCACCACCCGTTCTCGCGGGCCGCCTCCCGCACCGTGCAGGGCCGTCCACGCCACGAGAGGAGGGTTCTCCCCCGCCGTTCACCGCCTCGCAGCCGTCCTGGGTCTCCCGCCGTGCCTCAGCCGCGCAAGGCCGTCTCGGCGTCGGGATGGAAGGCGAAGACCTGATCGAGGCCGACCAGGCGCAGGATGCGCAGGGTGTTGGCGGGTACGGATGCCAGGGCGATGTCCGCCTGGGCCGCCTCGGCTCGGTTCCGTGCCGCGATCAGGGCGGTGATGCCGCTGGAGTCGCAGAACTCCATGCCGTCCAGGTCGATGACGAGACGTTGTCCCGCGCTGAGCGTGAGCGTGGGCAGCACTTCACGCACCTCGTCGGCACTGGCGTAGTCGAGTTCGCCCTTGATCTCCAGGACGAGGCCGACCGTGGACTCTCGGACAGTGATCTTCAATGCGCTCATCGTGTTTTCTTCACTACAGGACGGAGGCCGGAGGGGTGGGGACGCCGAGGGCGAGGAGAGCGGTGTCGTCATCGAGTCCTTCGCCGAATCCGGCCAGGAGTCCGGTCAGGGCGTCGATGACGCCACTCACCGATCCGCCGGCGTGGCCGGCGACGAAGTCCTGGAGGGCCTCGTCGCCGAAGAGGTCCGCGCGGTCCGCTCCCGTACGGGCCTCGGTGAGGCCGTCGGTGTAGAGCAGCAGCGTGTCGCCTGGGGCGAGTGTGGTGTCCACAGCGGCGAAGTTCGGTCGGGGCAGGATGCCGACGAGCAGGCCTCCAGTGGTGTGGAGATACTCGGTCCGGCCGTCGGCGCGCAGCACGAGGGCCGGGGGGTGGCCGCCGGATGCCAGCCGTACGGAGGTCAGCCCCGTGTGCGGGTCCGGGGCGAGGATTCCGACGATCGCGGTGCAGTAGCGCGGGTCTCCGCCCGTGTAGCGCTCGTGGAGCACCGTGTTGAGGGTCGCCAGGGCCGCGACCGGCTCGGGGTCGTGCAGCGCGGCCGCCCGCAGGGTGTAGCGGGTGAGTGAGGTGACCGCGGCTGCCTGCGGGCCCTTGCCGCAGACATCGCCGAGGAAGAAGCCGTAGCGCTTGCCGTCGATCGGGAACACGTCGTAGAAGTCGCCGCCGAGACGGTCGGGGGAGGCGGTGTGGTAGTAGGCGGCCGTCTCGACTCCGGGGACCTGCGGCAGCGTGGTGGGCAGGAGCGACTGCTGGAGCACGGCGAGGGCGTCCTGGAGGCGGGCCCGGTCGGCCTGCGCCTGCTTGGTGGCCTCGTCGGCCGCCTTCCGGGCGCGGAGGAGCTCTTCCTCGTACGCGCGGCGGTCGCGGGCGTCGAAGACGGACGTACGGATCAGCAGCGGCTCGCCGTCCTCGGCGTGCTTGACGGTGCTGGAGACCAGTACGGGCAGTCGGCTGCGGTCGGCCTGCCGCAGTTCGAGGGCGATCCCGGCGATCTCCCCCTGCATCCGCAGCAGGGGTGCGAAGTGTGTCTCGTAGTACAGCTTGCCACCCACGGTCAGCAGGTCGGTGAACCGCATCCGGCCCACCACCGCGTTCCGCTCGAGGCCGAGCCAGCCCAGGAGCGTGTTGTTGATCTTCGCGACGGTGCCGTCCATCAGCGTGGAGAGGTACCCGCACGGCGCGCTCTCGTACAGGTCTTGTGCGTCGTCCTCGAGCATCGCCGCGAACGCGGCATCGCTCGTCTCCTCGCCGCCCGTCTCGCTGGGCCCCGACGATTGTCCGGTTCGGCACATCACCGCAGGCCCGCGAGGAAACTCTTGATGGCCTGGTTGGTGGCCTCGGGCGCCGAAAGGTGCGGGCAGTGGCCCGTGGCATCGAGCGTGACCAGGGTCGACCCCGGGACGGCCGCGTGGACGTAGGCACCGACCTCGCGGGGGGCGATGACGTCCTCGGTGCACTCCAGCACCAGGGTCGGCACCTCGACCGCCTTCAGATCGTCCCTCGAGTCAGACAGGAACGTGGTCCTGGCGAAGACGCGCGCCATGTCCGGATCGGTGGCGCAGAAGCTGTTGGTCAGCTCTTCACCGAGCTCGGGGCGCTCGCCGTTCCCCATGATCACCGGCGCCATGGCAGCCGACCATCCGAGGAAGTTCGACTCCAGAGCGTCCAGCAGCTCGTCGATGTCCTCGGCGCTGAACCCGCCGCGGTAGCCGTCGTCGTCGATGTACCGCGGGGAAGGGGCGATCATCACCAGGGATCCGATGCGTTCGGGGGCGATCGCGGCGGCCATCACACCGATCATCGCGCTGACCGAGTGGCCCACGAACGCCACGTCACGCAGGTCCAGAGCCTCGCACACCTCCACCACGTCCCGGGCATAGCCTTCCAGGGACGAGTAGCGGGCCTCGGAGAACGCGGAGAGGTCGGAGCGGCCCGATCCGACGTAGTCGAACATCACCACCCGGTAGTCCTCGACGAGTGCCGGCGCTGTCAGCCGCCACATGTTCTGGTCGCAGCCGAATCCGTGCGCCAGGACGACCACCGGACCCCTCGGATTGCCGGTGACGGTGACGTTGTTCCTGCGTCGGATGTCCATGCCCGCCATCCTTGCAGCTCCGCCACCAGGCGTTTCACATGCCCCCATATCCGGCGTCGAAGGGGTGACGGCGGTGACGGCGGTGACGGAGTCGTACCGACTGCGGACGAGCGCATCGCCGACGAGGCATGCGTACCGTCGCCCGCCGGCGGCCGGGCAGGCCCTCGGTCCCGGTGGCGCGTATCTGCCGTCAGGCAGCCGGTCGCACGGGCTGACCGGGAAAGTTGCCGCGCTTGGGCCCCTTGAACGGCGTCCCGAACATGCTCGGCCGGTCGTCGTCCGGTGGTCAGGTCCTGGTCACGGTCGAAGACGAGCCACTCGACGCCGGCGAGACGCTTGCCTCCCTTGCCGTCGTCCTCGTAGAGGAGTGCGGTGGGCTTCGTCGGGTCGGTCGGGTTGTCGTACGCGTGGTTGAAGTGCCGGTATCCCAGCGCTCCCGAACCGCCTGCCGCGTCGGACACGCAGTACCGGTCGGGTCTGTACCCCGCGCGCACAGGCCTCACGTGCCGCAGGTAGGGAGCCGTGGCCTGGTAAGCAGCCGCCTTGTCCGCCACCGCTCTCCCCCTCTCCGGATCGGCCAGAGCCGGGGTGGACGTCATGGCAGGCGCGACACCGGTGATCAGTGTGGTCAAGGCCGACCTGCGGACCATATGAGGACTCCTCAAGGGCTATGAACGCGGACGCGCCACCATCGCTCCCCCGGGCCTGGCGGCCCTCACGTAGTCGGCTCCGAACGGGTGAACGACCGGACAACGTCGGTCTTCGTTCCGTCGGCCGGCGGAGCAGCAGCCCCCCACGCGCGCTTGTATGACCGAACTGTCACAAGATCGGTTCTATGGAACATCACCTCTGCGGCTCACGTCTCGGGAGGCGACGGGCCCCGAGAACCACGGCAACGAGAAGGCAGGGCTGGCCGGGATGACGAACGAAGCGGTACCGGATGGAGGATCGGAGTCTCCGGTTCGCGAGAGCAGCACGGATCCGGCGGTTGCGTCGGACGACCTCCGGGCCACCGCGCGAGAAGGCCGGGCCGGAGGGGAAGGCCATGGCGATGGGCGGCCGCTTGAGCCCGTGGTGACCGAGCCGCAGGCTGGGAAGCCGGCCGGAGTGAGCGCTCCAGCACCCATCAGCGGTGCTTCACTGGCGGACGACTCCGCCGACGGCGGCGCCGCCCCGCCTCTGACGGATGTGGGCACCCCGAAGACCGCTCCCCTGGCCACGAGATCCGCGGCCCTCCCTGAGGATGGGACCCGTCCCGAGGCAGACTCCTCCCCGGAGGACATCTCCGCGTCCGAGGACGCGACGGAGGCCGAGGACGGATCCCACGCACAGGGGCGGCCGGACACGAACAACACGGCTTCGACCGAGGACCGGGCCGAGGCCGCCCCGGCGGCATCGGCGGCATCGGCGGCATCGGCGGCATCGGCGGCATCGGCGGCATCGGCGGGGAACGGTGCCGTCCGGCCCGTGCCCCAGGGCGACGGCGGGCCGGAATCCGCCACCCCCGCGGCCCGTACGGAACCCGGCCAGGCCCCTTCCGCAGCGGAGCCGCGGCCGGCCGTGGACCAGGCAACCGCCGTGCTGGGCACGGTGGCCCGGGCCACCAAGGGGCGTGGCGCGCCGGCATCGCCAGTGACTGAGGGGGCGGGGCAGGACACGCCGCCATCCCCGGCGACTGAGAGGGCGGGGCAGGACACGCCGCCATGGGCGCGACGCGGCGAGTACGACCAGCCCACTCGCGCCCTCACCGTGCCCGCGGCTCCGGACACGCCGACGGCGAGCTTCGCCGTCCCGACGTGCGCGACGACCGCAGCCCCCGGCGCGTCCGAGTCCTCGCCCGCCGGCGTGGAGCAGGATGCCGCATTCGCTGAGAGCCCGTCCGACCCGCTCGCCGAGCAGACGAGCTCCCCTCCCCCGGTCGAGACCCCGCGCCGCCCCCTGGCGCGGCGGATCAAGGCACCGGCTCTCGTCCTGCTGCTCCTCGCCGGCGCCTTGGCCGGCGCCCAACTGCTCCGTCCGCTGCCCGATCCCCGTCTCGTCGCGGCCGAGCGGACACACACCGTCGAGGGGCAGCTCGCCATCCCCTGGCCCACGCAGGGCCAGGGCGCCGTCCGCCTCCCCGGGTCAGGAACGATCAGCACGTTCGGCGCGCGGAAGCCGGTGCCGACCGCGAGCGTAGCCAAGATCATGACGGCGTACGTGGTGCTCAGGGATCATCCTCTGCGCAAGGGAGAAGCGGGTCCCACCATCACCGTCGACGCCAAGGCCGTCGCCGAGGGCCGGTCCCAGAACGAGTCCCGGATCCAAGGGCTCACCGAGGGAAGCTCCTACAGCCAGCTCGACATGTTGCGGATGCTGATGATCCCCTCGGGCAACAACGCCGCCCGGCTGCTGGCGCGGTGGTCCACCGGCAGCGGGTCCGAGGCGGCCTTCGTGGAGCGGATGAACGCCGCAGCCCGCGAACTCGGCATGACCGACACCACGTACACCGATCCGAGCGGCCTGGACGCGGGCACGGTGAGCACCGCCGTCGACCAGCTCAAGCTCGCTGAAGCGGCGATGAAGAACGACGTGTTCCGCTCCGTGGTCGCCCTGCCGGATGCCGAGATCAAGAATCTGTCCCAGCGGCTGATCAACAACAACACCCTTCTCAACGAGCCCGAGTTGAGCATCCGCGGGATCAAGACCGGTTCGAGCACCCCCGCGGGCGGCGCGCTGGTCTGGGCGGGCTACAAGACCGTCGGCGACGAGACCCCGCTGATCCTGGGCGCGCTCATGGACCAGCGGGCGGACGGACCTGATCCCAACGCGACCCGGAGCCTGGCCCTGGTACTGGCGAACAGCAAGAAGGTCATAGGGTCCGTCCGGAGCGCCCTGACCTCGGCGACGGTGGTCCGAAAGGGCGACACGGTCGGGTACGTCGACGACGGGCTGGGCGGCCGGACGCCTCTCGTGGCGGGCGCGGAGCTGAGAGTCGTCGCCGTCCCCGGGCAGTCACTGCGACTCACCCTCAGCGGCGGGAAGAGGGCGAAGGCCTCCGACGCGGTCCCGCGCAGCGCTGCGGCGGGCGCCGAGATCGGCGTGCTGACCGTGGGCGAGGGGTCGGCCGCCAGGAGCGTACCCGTCGAACTCGGCCGCGAGCTGACCGAACCCTCTCTCAGCACCCGACTCACCCGCATCCTCTGACCGGAGACCGACCCCTCCGGAGCACGGCCGGTGCTCCTGCCGGACCATGCCTGAACACGCACCGAGCCTGACCTCGCGGAACCAGCGCGGTCACCGCCGCATGGGCGGGGGTCCACGCGCCCCCTGGTTCGGAGGGACCGGCCTGCTCTACCACCGCCGGCCGGGCCCGATGACCGTGCGTCCGGCAGCCACGCGTCATCGCAGGTACCGCAGGTATCGCAGGTATCGCAGTGTCACGAAACCGTCCGCCAGCTCGGGCCTGCGGCCGCCGGCCCGATCGCTCAACCCCGTTGATTCGGAAGCTCAACCGCCAAGTCCCGCACCAAGTGGCAACCCGGCCGCCGCACATGGCACGTCGGGCGTCACTTGTCGTGTGCTGCGGTGGCGGATGCCTGGTAGGCATCCGCGTAGGTAGGAGAGTCCTTGACCAGGTCGTCGCAGAACGCGGCGACGTCGGCGCCGATGAGTTCCAGCACTCCCTTGCCCGAGGCGACACCCTCCTCGAAGAAGCCGACGATGCCGGGGAGCAGCGGCCCGTCAGCCAGGCTGATCGGTCCGACCTTGAACAGGTACCTCTGCATCTCCCCATAGACGATCCGGTAGTCCGGCGGCAGTGCCCTGACCCGGGCCACATGCGCCCGCCACTGCTTCTTGCCTTCGATGATGTCCTGGATGCTCACGTCAGCCTCCCAGCCGGCTCAATTTCCTCGCGACGTTTCTGTTCAACTGCTCGCGCCAGCGGTCGCGATACGTCCGGGCGCCCGCTCCGCCGGCCAGCGCGGTGCAGAAGCCTTGGACGTCCTCTCCGAGCACCTCGTGGACGCTCTGCCTGTCTGCCGCGGCCAGTTCGAGCAGCCCCAGCGCGGAGTCGAGGATCGGCAGCAGGTTGCGGCCGGTGAAGTCCCCGTAGGGGAAGAGGTGGGCGACGATCTGTTCCCACGCCGCCCGGTGGTCGTCCGGCAGGGCCTCGGCCCGGGATTCGAACTCCTGCCACTCCCTGGTGAGATCGCTGCCTGTGACCTTCTCCCAGAAGTTCATCTCCCGCCCTCCTTGAGCCTGTCGATGCGTGATGAGAGGTACTGCCATTTCGCCCAGAACTTCGCGAGCTCCTCGCGTCCGGCGTCGTTGAGCGCGTAGAACTTGCGCGGCGGACCGACCCCGGATGGCCGTTTCGTCACCTGGACGAGCCCGTTCCGCTCCAGCCGCAGCAGGATGGTGTACACCGTCCCCTCGACGACGTCGGCGAAGCCGAGCTCGTCGAGTTGGCGGGTGATGGCGTACCCGTAGGTCTCCTCCCTGCCGATGATCTCGAGCACGCACCCTTCGAGCGTGCCTTTCAGCATCTCCGTCAGGTCGTCCATTGCGGATGCTCCTCAACCCCGTCGGTACTACGTGGTGCCGAGTACCGCTACACGGTATCACCGAGTAGTGGGAGCGCCAATGTCCTCAGTGGGCGGAACAAATGGGGCAACACCGTCGGCTTCTGCAGGCCTTCGCCATCTGGCGGACCTGGAGCCGCTACGCCCTGGTGACCACGAGCGGCGATCATGGGCGGCCGGCACTCGATCTCGGCGGTCGTCACGGGCAGCGCCCACAGGACGCGAGCGGCGCGATCATCGCAGACCCCGATCGGCCGCCGCGCAGTTCATCCGGCATGAGGGCCGGACCTGTGCTACGCCCTTTCGAGCTGGGGCGGCATCTCACGGGCGTTTTCAGGTTCGCGTACGGGTATCCCGGGCAGCGGCGCATACATGACACGGATACCGAAACTGACCCATAACCATCGATCCTCCGGGAGCGATGCCGCCCATCCGGATGTCGAGAACGAGGCGCGCGGCGCTCCGACGGGAGGTGGGGAGGCGGAGACGGAGTACGGTCCGGAGCCCGATGTCGAGCGGCGGGCGCCGGATGCTCCCACCGGGCTGGGCAAGAAGTCGTGGGGCGCGGTGCTTCGCCGGACGGTGAGGGAGTTCAAGAAGGACGAGCTCACCGACCGCGCGGCCGCCCTGACGTACTACGGGATCCTTGCGCTCTTCCCCGCACTGCTGGTGCTGGTCTCGTTGCTCGGCATCACCGGCAAGTCGACGACGGACAAGGTGCTGGACAACCTCACCGGATTCGCCCCCGGCTCCGCCCGTGACGTGATCACGAGCGCGGTGCAGCAGCTGCAGGGCAACGCGGGTACGGGTTCGGTGATGGCGATCGTCGGTCTGCTGCTGGCGCTGTGGTCGGCCTCCAGCTACATCGCGGCGTTCATCCGTACCGCCAACGCCGTGTACGACATCCCCGAGGGCCGGCCGGTGTGGAAAGTGCTGCCGGTCCGCGTCGGTGTCACCGTCGTCCTGATGGTCATGGCGCTGATCAGCTCGCTGATCGTCGTGTTCACCGGACCTCTCGCGAAACAGCTCGGCACGGCGTTGGGCATCGGGGACACCGCGATGACGGTGTGGTCCATCGCCAAGTGGCCCGTGCTGGTCCTGCTCGTGCTGACCATGATCGCAATCCTGTACTGGGCGACGCCGAACGCGCGCGTCCGCGGTTTTCGCTGGGTGACCCCGGGCAGCTTCCTGGCCCTTCTGATCTGGATGATCGCCTCTGCCGGATTCGCGCTGTACGTGGCGAACTTCGGTTCGTACAACAAGACATACGGCACTTTCGCGGGGATCATCGTCTTCCTCGTGTGGTTGTGGATCACCAACCTGGCCATCCTCCTCGGCCTGGAGTTCGACGCGGAGACCTCCCGCCAGCGAGCGATCGCCGGCGGCCACCCCGAGCAGGAGGAACCGTACGTCGAGCCGCGCGACACCCGGGCGTGGGACGAGGAGGACAAACAGCGCCTCAAGGGTGAGGCCTGAGCGTGCGCCCCGGCGCCGCACGGTCGGACCGGCGAGGGGACGAGGGCGGCCTCAGTTCCGGCAGGCCCTTTCCATGGCCTCGGCGGCTGAGATAGCGACAGGCCCGCCGGGTGGGTCGGCCGTGTGCGGGTAGGCGCGCACCGACGCGGACAGCAGATGACCACTCCGTGAGGGAACGGGCAGGTGAACGAGCATGGCCATCGTCGATCCGAGCGACAGCACCCGTAGTGGCGGACGGCAGTCTCGCCCCGATGAATCCGTGGGCGAACTGGTTCAGCAGGCTTCCCAACAGCTCTCCCAGCTCGTGCGGGACGAGATGCGCCTCGCGCAGGCCGAGATGACACAGAAGGGCAAGCGGTACGGGCGCGGCGGCGGCCTCTTCGGTGGCGCCGGCCTGTTCGGGGTCCTGACCTTGCAGGCCTTGGCGGCCACCGCGATCGCCGCACTGGCGTTGGTATGGGAGGTGTGGTTGGCGGCGCTGGTCGTGACCGCGCTGCTCGCCGGGATCACCGCCGTGCTGGCCGCGGTCGGCAAGAACGAGATCGGCAAGGCGGGGACTCCGGTCCCGCAGGAGGCGCTGGAGAACGTCAAGGCCGACGTGGAGGAGATCAAGGAGGCGGCGAAGCGATGACGCAGTCCGAGGACAAGCCCCAGGGCCACGACGCCCACGCTCCCGCGGAACCGCGCGAGCTGGTGGAGCAGACCCGCGAGCGGCTTGGCAGGACTGTCGAGGCATTGACCGCGAAGACCGACCTCAAGGCCAGGACGCAGGAGAAGGCCGCCGACGTGAGGGAACAGGCGGGCCGTGTCGCGGCTCAAGCCCGGGACACCGTCGCGCACGCCGCGCAGCCCCTACGGGACACGGAGGGCGCGACAGCCGCGCAGGTGCGCGACAAGGCGGCCCTCGCCGGTCAACTGGTGCACGACACGACTCCCGAACCCCTCAGGCAGCGGGCCGGTGAGGCCAAGCGGGTGGCACGGAAGAACCGTACCGCGCTGATCGTCACCGCCGCCGGGCTGCTCACCGTGGCCCTCATCCGTCGACGTCGCAGGGGCCGTCGCTAGTACCCCCGTATGCCCGTTGCGGCGGGGGCCCGCCGAAGCCCTGCGAAGCGGGCGATCGGCCCCACACGGGTCCCCTGCGGAGTGGGCCGCCGGGGAAGAGCAGGGGGCTGCCAGTACAGAGGCGCGACAGCCGCCCGTACACCCGCGTGTCCAGGACAGCCCCGCGGCCTGGCGCAGTTTTGGTGAACACGGTTGTAGGAACCTGCGCAATGGCCGCGGGGTCGGCAAGTCCGCCGATCGGGCGACGGCCGCGATCGACCAGGGCCTCAGCCGAGGTCGTCCCGTGCCGCGGGCACCGCAGGGAGGGTAAGTGGGGCGGTCATTGCACGACCTGCCCCCTCAGCCGCGAACCCGCTGCCTACTGACCGGCTCCGCACCAAGCGGCCTCGCCACGGAACGATCCGGGGCAGGGGCTTCGCTCGGATGGCCTCGGGCGGTCGCGGTGCGATCGATGCGAGTCGAGACTGTGCCTGTCAGAGGCGGCAGTCCCCACCCCACGGTGCGCGGCGGTCTCCGCGCTGTTCAGAAAGGTGGAGACAATGGCGGAGATGCCTGGTGGGCCGCGGAAGGGCACGACGCAGCCCCGCGACGACCAGTGGGTGACCGGCCCGCACCTTTTCGCGGGGGTGACACTGCCGTTGAGCGGGACGCTCAGCATTCTCATGGGCGCCGCCAGCATCGGACAGGGTTCCATCTTCAGGGCACCCGGGTACGCCTACCGTTTCGACGTGACAGCCTGGGGCTGGCTGCACGTGGTCATCGGGGTCGCGCTGATTGCCGCGGGTCTGGGGGTGCTGCTCGGCCAGAGCTGGGCCAAAGGCGCTGGTGTGGCAGTGGGTGCGGTGAGCCTGGTCACCCAGTTCATGTTCATCCCGTACTACCCGGGCTGGTCGATCACCGTCATGGTCCTCGACCTCGTCGCCATCTGGGCACTGGCCAGATTCAGCGCGACGTAGAGCGCGTCCTGTGGGTGCGGCGGAGGGCGAGGCCGGCCGCCTTCGCGACGTCTTCCGCGGGGAGTGGGCCCGTCAGCCGCCACGGGTCGAGGACCCGCTCGACAAGCAGATCTCGCCCTCCCCATCCAGCTGGACGCCGCCTGCACCGTCGCCGACCAGGCGTCGGCAGCCGGCGAGCCAGGCCATGGTGGCCCAGTCGCTGCGAGGACTCGACGCTCCTGCGGGCGATGAGCTTTCCCGGCTTGCGCCGCCGGGGCCCGCGCCTCAACGACACGAAGGCCATGAACGCAGCATTTCAGGCATGGCCGTGCTCGGGGCGGAAGGAACGCCGGTGCCACCCGCTGCGATCCCCTGACCACTGCGTGTCCGGACGGTGGGCACTCGTCCCGGGGATGGGGCGCGCTGTACGGGCCCAGCACCCCCAGCGCCTGCGGCCGATACGGCTTCAGGCAGAGGCTGGGCGTTGCGCGCGCCTCGGCGGACGGTTCCGACGGTCGGCTGTGGGACCCCGGCGTCGATCGATGCGAGGGGCCGGCCGGAGCTGAGGGGCGGAGAGCTGCTCCCGATCGCGGACCGTTTGCCTCGGGCCGGGATCAGGAGCAGCGTGGACCACACCGGCTGCCGCCGGTACCAGGACGCGGGGTCCGGGCAACCGCAGGCGGGACCGGAGCGAGAGGAGAGACCGATGGCCGCACCGAAGTCCGGCCCGGAAGCCGTGCCCGTCGTGCGCCGCCGGGACGATTCCGACAGCGTCTTCTGGGAACCGAGTGAGCGCTGGGTGCGTGCGACGGCAGGGGAGTTCACGATCGTGGACAGCCGTTCACCGATTCTCGTGTGGGAGCCCGGTCGCCCCGTACCCCTCTACGCGTTCCCGGCCGGGGACGTCCGGACGGACCTGCTGCGGCGGACGGAGCGGCCCGCCGGCCGGCGGCGTCACGCGGGAGCGACGGTCTTCTACGACCTCGTGCTCCCCGACCGGACCGTCGGGGCGGCGGCCTGGACGTACCCCGGAGAGGAGCTGGCCGGCCACATCAGCTTCGAATGGTTCGGGCGCGAGGTTCTCGACCACTGGTACGAGGAGGACGAAGAGATTTTCGTGCACCCTCGCGACCCGCACAAGCGGGTGGACGTCCTGCCCAGCAGTCGACACGTCCAGGTCGAGATCGAGGGCACGGTCGTCGCGGACACCCACACGCCGGTTCTGCTGTTCGAGACGGGCCTGCCGGTGCGCTTCTACCTCCCGCGGGAGGACGTCCGGCTCGACCTCTTCACTCGCACCGACGGGCGTACCCGCTGTCCGTACAAGGGCGTGGCCAGCGAGTACTGGTCCTGGGCCGGCGACGCCGACGTGCGGCCCGACATCGCCTGGAGCTACCCCGACCCCCTGCCCTCCGTAGGGATCATCAAGAACCGGGTGGCTTTCTACGACGAGTCTGTCGACGTCGTCGTCGACGGAGTACGGCGGGAACGACCGGTCACGTTCTTCAGCAGGCCGTCGCGGTAGTCCACACAGGACCTCACCGGGCGCGGCGTGCGCGGGTCGGTCGCTTGACCGGGCTCAGCTCCCACCCCGACACCATCCGCTGCGCGGTGCTGCCAAGTCGGGAGGTCGAGGCGACCGCGGTCCCGGACTGCGTCCAGGGCGCGTGCGGGCGGGGGCGCGCAGCAGGCGTGCACGGTTGGGCTGGGCGGGCGCTGGGGGCTCGTCCGGTCCGCGCGCGCCCGCCGCTCAGGTGATTCCCGCCGCTCGCCATCGGCATGTGCACACGGCACGGGAAGGACCCCGGCAGAGCGAAAGCCACTCCGAGGGGATCTTCACCATGGCGCTGGTGGTCAGTTTCGTCGGGACGGATCCGATCCCGCAGTCGGGCGCGGGCAGCTCGTATCGGATCTGGCGGTACAAGGTCGAAGGCACGGGGGCGGAGATTCCCAACGGCCTGCGCATGGCCCTGGCGCTGCCGGCCGGCGTCCAGGTGGTGGACCCGAGCCTGTACGCGGACGTCACCGAGCTGAGCGGATCCTTCCTGTGGGACGACCCGGTTTCGGGCCTCCACTTCGTGGGGCGTACGGCGACCTCGCCCGGCAACCTCACGATCTCCTTCGTGGCCCCGGCCCGGACCTCCACCGGTGAGATGCAGCTCTTCAAGTCGGCGTCCGGAGCGGGCTGGACCGCCGCGCCGTTCGCCACGGTCTCCGGCGGCACGGCGGGCCCGGCGCAGACCATGGTCATGCCGGCCCCGGGGGCGCCCGCGTACACCGGTCAGCCCGTGTACGACTTCGCGGGCACCCTTCCGTACGCCAGTGAGCTCCTCGGGGTGTACCAGCCGCTGGTGGGCTGGCTCGGCGCCCAGTCCTCCCTGTCGGCCGCAGCCGCGAACCCGGAGTCGGCGTACGCGCGCCTCGTCCCGGACAGCTTCCGCGGGGACGTCGCGCGGAGCCTGGGCCACGAGGCCCTGGCCGCGCTCGCCGGTCGGTTCGCGGCGCAGGCGGCGGGCGGGCTCTCGCCGGTCGGACTGGTCAACCTCTTCAGGGAGTACTTCTTCGAGTTCGACACCTTCCTCGGCGTACCGGCCGGGCACATCTGGGTCAGCCCCGGCGGCTCGGTGGAGGTGGTCGAGACGAGCACGCGCCGCACGCTCGTCGAGAAGACGGCCGAGGTCTCGGAGGAGGTCACCCGCAAGACGGAGGAGAGCCTGACCGAGCAGGACGACGTCGCGGATGCGGTCAAGGAGGAGAACGCGAGCGACACGAAGCTGGGCGTCAGCGCCACGGGCGGGGTGAACGCGAAGATCTACCATGCCGACGCCAGCCTGAGCTTCAGCACGCAGAACACCGCCAAGCGCGGCTCGGAGGCCACGCACAAGCAGACACGCACGCAGACCGCCAAGGCGAGCAGCGAGATCAAACGGAACTTCAAGACCACCTTCAAGACGGTGACCGAGTCGACCGACACATCGAGCCGGCGGTACTTCCTGCAGAACAACACCACCGAGCTCGTCAACTACGAGATGCGGCGCAAGATGCGCAAGGTCGGCGTGCAGCTCCAGCACGTGGGCACACGGCTGTGCTGGCAGGTGTACCTCGGTGATCCGGGCTTCGACCTGGGGCTCGGGGACATGGTCCACGTGGTCGAGGCGCCCGACCTGACCGCCGTACCCAGGCCGGAGAAGTTGCCCGACCTCGAGGACAGACTGATCCCCTTCCACTTCGACATCCCCTTCCTCCACAACGACGGACCGGACGACGAGGGCGAGCTGACGTACACCCCGAACCCCACCAACGCCTGCCGCGGCATCAACACCACGACCGCCGGCGTCGACGACACGGTGCAGTTCTGCTTCACCAAGCCGCTGCCCCCGCCGCCGGCGGACTACGAGCTCACGGGCATCGCCTCGATCGAGCGGCACGGAGCCCGGGTGGAGTTCGCCCCCTTCGACTCGGCCGACCTGGTGCCCAACCCGGACACGACCACCACCCCGCACAAGCTCAAACTGCGGCTGACGTACGCGAACTGGCAGGGCAAGCCCTCCCTGCCCTTCGACGCGATGCTCACGTACAAGCCCACGGCCGCGGCGGTCGCCAAGCGCAAGCAGGCCAATGACGACGCGGAGGCCGCCTACCGCAGGCAGGTGGAGCGGCTCCAGCACGAGGCGTACGGCAAGGCGGTGCGCGAGCGGCTGCGGCTGGTCAGCCAGATGCGCTCCCGGCCCTCGGAGGACCTGCGCAGCGAGGAGCGCCGGTGGGTGTTCCGCAATCTGATCCGGAAGCTGCAGAACAGCGGGCACTATCCGGCGCCGCCGTCGGCCGGGACGCCTTCGAGCCTGCCGTACGTGGAGGCGGAGCAGATCCAGCGGTTCTTCGACGTGGACGAGATGCTGTACTTCGTGGCCCCCGACTTCTGGCGGCCGGGGCCGCTGGCACCCCCGCCCGTCACCCGGGACAGCGTCGGCAGGTATCCCGTACCGCCGGCGGAGGAGCCGGCACCGGCGCCAGGCACCGTGGCCCTGCCGCTTGCCGGGCAGACGGTGGCGGGCTGGTACTCCCGCGCCGACGAGTACAAGGCGGCGGGCGGGCACAACCCACCCGTGTCCGAGTACCGGGTGGACTACCTGATCACCGAGCAGACCGATCCGGCGCCGCTCGGCAGCTCCCTGGGCTGGCTGATCCAGATCGACGCCGACCCGCGGCGCAACGAGTTCCTCAACGCGGCCTGGGTGAAGGCCGTCATGCCCGTCCGGCCGGGGCAGGAGGCCGCCGCGCTGGCCTGGCTGAAGGGGGTCGAGGGCGAGGCCGGGCTGGATGTCGCGTACACCCTCCAGGACGGGGACCCGGGCTCGTTCGGCGGGAAAAAGGTGGGCGAGGTGCTGGCCATGGTCGCGCAGGAGCTCAAGGAGTCGAACTCCGACCACCGTAAGACGGCGGCCTCGGAGAAGGTGTTCGAGAGCGGTTTCGACCCCCTGGAGGGCGGGTTCCGGCCCGCCGAGCCGTACCAGGTCTTCGACCAGTGGGTGGAGGTGCTGCCGACCGACCAGGTGGCGGCCGTGGCCGTGCGCTACGACCCCAAGACCGGCCAGCAGCTCTGACGTGCGCGTCACGGTCAACGTCGGCGACGTCAACGGCACCCCGCTGCACGGCGCGCGTGTGACCCTCGTCTTCACGGCCCCGGGGCCGCTGCCGACGAGCCTCACCGTGCGGCCGGGCCAGGCGGTGGACGTCACGCTCGCGAGGGACGAGATCGAGGTCACGGTCGTGATGGACGGGTTCGCGGCCGAGCGGTTCGTGTTCGGGAGCGGGGGCGCCGGCTCGGGCTGGCAGTCGTCCAACCCTGCGGGGCAGGCCTTCCTGCTGGGCCCCGAACTCCACGTGAACACGGTGATCGGCACGGTCCGTCTGGCACCGACCGTGGCCGTGGACCCGAACCGGCCTCTGCCGGACAATCCGGGTGCCGCACTGGTCGACGACGTGGGCGAGCCCGACTGGATCTACCGCGGGGCCCGGCACAACCGGGAGACGATCCACCGCCTCGACGAACCGGTCTTCGGCGACCTCACCGCCATGGAGTGGCAGCGCTTCAAGCACTCCGTGATCCCCGCCGACCTGGCCGACCGCGGCCGGTTCGTGCTCCTGGAGTACGGGGCCCAGCCCCAGACGGCCCCGGGCAGCGGGGGCGGCGGGAC
This sequence comes from Streptomyces sp. NPDC013317, assembly GCF_055563155.1. NCBI lineage: Bacteria > Bacillati > Actinomycetota > Actinomycetes > Kitasatosporales > Streptomycetaceae > Streptomyces > Streptomyces sp. NPDC013317. Next base: position 1,031,612 of record NZ_JBVHDX010000001.1, on the reverse strand, counting down.
AGGAGGCGGTGGGGGCGGGGGCGCGCGGCTGCCGCGGTTCCTCACCGGCGCCTGGGTACCGTACGCGCCTCTCGGCCCGGCCCCGGAGGTGGTCGTCTTCTATTCCCCGCCGACCTTCCCCGACCGCGGCTACCCGCCGGATTCGTACCCCTTCCTGGGCGCCTACCCGTACGCCGTCACCGCGCCCCAATCCCCGAAGACCGCGGAACAGCCGTACGTCGGCATCCTCGTCAACTACCTCCTGGTCGGCTACAAGATCGTCTACCAGATGCTGGCGGCCGGCCGGAACCCGGTGGTCATCATGCCCAGCCAGCCCAGCACCGACTGGGGCCCGCTGGACACCCAGCCCGGCCTGGCCCGCCTGATCAAGGAGGTGCTCCGCTTCCTGTACGCGCGCCAGCTCGTGGCCGCCCACAGCGCGCCGCAGGTGAAACTCCGCCTGCTGAACGGCCGTACGCACCTGTTCCCCTGGGACGGGCCGCGGGGCTCCGGGCGGCTGCCCGGGCGGTTCACGGCCACCGTCTCCGGCTTCAGCGCCGGGATCAACGCGGTGGTGAAACTGTGCACCGCCGACCGGCTGGACGAGAAGCGCTACCCGCCGGAGCTGTTCCACGCACCCGCCGCGCACCTGACGAGCAACTGGCGGGAGTTGTGGGACATCGACGGCGTGGACAGCCAGGGCCGGCAGCACATGGTCACCGCCTTCCGCGGCTGGCTCGCCGGGCCCGGCGCGGACCGGCGCAGCCTACGCGCGTACCACTCCCAGGACACGTACTCCGGCCCGGAGAACGGCCTCGTCCCACAGGGCCGTGTGATCCGAAAGCCGTCCGCGCCCGTGAAGGGCGTGTACGTGGAGGAGGGCAGCACGGAGGACGGGCGCGTGACGTGGGTGCACTTCTCCAACCCGGCGCTGCTGGGCGACGTGAAGGCCGCCGGCCACCAGAAGACCATCCCGGAATTCGGCACCCTCGACGCGCACCACATGGTCCCGGCCATCGCCTTCGGACACGCGGCCCAGTTTCCGCTGCGCTGAGTGCCGGGCCCGGATGGCCACCCCCGCCTCGGGTGGCGGCGTGAGGACGCCGCTAGGACGATCTCCTGAACCTGGCCTCGTTCTTCGCCTGCCACTGGCGGGCGTTCGCGCGCCTCACCGGGTGCGCTCGGCGGCCGGCATCGGACCGCGGTGCGGATCCGCCTGGCTGCTGGGTGCGGACAGGAGAGCTGGAGGCCGACTCGTTCTGGCGCGACGTGACCCAGGACATCGGCGGTGCGGTGCCGTGACCCGCACTTGATCGGCTACTCCCTGGTCCACCAGGGCCAAGTACGCTCCCGGGGCCGCGCTCGCGTCCGTCGGCGAGGAACTGCCCACGTCGACAAGCCTCTCCGAGCATCCACTCGCGACGCGGCGCCGGCCGTGAAGGCAGGGCGCGTTCATCACCTCGCATCAGCATGCAGGGACGACCCTCAGTGGGCGGGCTCTGCTGGGCTACCGGGTGTCGCGCCGCCGACGTGCTCGCTCGAGCTCGGCTACGTCCGACGTCCAGGGACCGTGCTGTTCGAGTGCGACACAGCCGCCGCGGACAAAGGCCTTCACCAGGTTTCGGTATCCGCCGATCCCGTCGACCAGTCTGTACTCGACCCGGTACTGCGGATTCGCCGCTCCCCTCCCCTGACGCAGCGTCGTGATGCGGGCGGCGGAGTCCGCGTAGAAGTGGAGCTGGATCCCCTCGCCCAGCTCCTCGTCCTCGATGGTGAACACTTCGTTGTCCGCGGCGGAGCGGTCACCGACGAACTCCCAGAACTCGTCGGCCGCGGTACGGGGTCCGTCCTGACGCCACTTCTTCTCGACGCCCTTGTCGTCGGTGAACGACAAGGCCGTCTTCCCCGCGCTCTCTCCGACGTCGGAGCGGTGGTCGGCAGCCTTCTCGTCGTCATCGACGGGTGCGTTCCTGGAGCGGTCCGCGGCCTCCGAGCACATCAGGAAGCTCACGGCGCGCACCGCGTCATCGACGAGCTCAGGGTGTGCACGGCGTACGGCTGCTTCGACCGTCGCCTCCATCCGGTGCCAGTCACGCCTGTCCGTGGCGCGGCTTCCCCGTCGCGGATCGCGGCCGATCTGCATCCCGGCGCACGCCTGCTCCGCGGTGGCGACCACCCGCATGACCTGGGGCAGCAGCGCGGGGTCGACGGCGTCGGGTATGCGCCTCGGAACCGTCGCGCCGTGCACATACCGGCCCGTGTACCTCAGAATCGCGGCGTCGAGTCGACCGAGCACTACTCCGCGCTCGGCGCGACGGCGGCCCGCGTGGTACTCCTGAGCTCGCTTCCCGTCTGACGTCTCGGTCGCCCCGCCCAGTGCCGCACACACCTGACCGCGCTCAAGTAGACCGATGTCGGCCCCGTGGGCGACGAGCCGGCCCCTGTCCCACCGGACGCGCTGGAAGAGCGCGTCGACGTCCGCAGGCGCGGCAAGGAGGATCGGGTCCAGGAGTGCGACGGCTGCGTCCTCGTCGAGCCGGCCCCCGGTTCCGGCGGCGTCGCACAGCGGAAGGACCGCACTCCACAGCAGCAGGTGCCTGGCGAGGTCCTCCCGGATCACCGCCAGATGGGCCTCGCTGATGGAGAAGGTGAACAGGCGAGGCTCGTGGTTGGCGTCAGCCCCGGCACCGAGCACCAGCTTCAGCTCGCCATCCTCGCGGATCACGCTCGGGATCCAGCCGCTCGTGCGCGCGAAGACGACGTCTCTCATGACGCCAGTCTTCCGTGAATCGGCACCGGCCGGCACGGCGATGTCGCAAGCGGCCCCCGCAGCATCTGGTCACGACCACCGTGAGAATTCGATGTCGAGGCGCGGGTCGGTGCGCACCCAGACTTCGCCCCCGGCGCCTCCGGCCGGGGTGTCGACCCGTTCGATTCCGAGGAACTCGATCAGCTTGAGAAGCACTGCTCGGTCGGCTCGGTCGTCGTCGGCATCGTGCGAGTCGAAGAAGACGTAGTACCGGTCGCTGGGGTCCACGTAGCCCGAATCAGCCCAGATCCGAGCGACTTCCCGGATCGCAGCTGCTTCTGACGTGATCGTGGCGGCGCGCGCGGCACCGCGGGTCTCGGGTGACCCGTCGAGATCGGCGAGGTCGGGGAACCACTGGCCGAAGTGGTCGAGGCCGGCGTATCCGTTCTCGAAGAACAGCATCGCGCTCGGGAGGTAGCGGTTGGACCTGTCGACCCGGAGGTATTCGGACCGAGTTTGGTCCGCATGTTGGATCCGGGAGATCACACCTCGCCAGGGCATGATGACCAGACTCTGCCCTGACGGCCCATCATTGATGGTGTAGGTGTCAGAAGCTCGATCGCGGAAGAACGCCGAGAACGCGACGTAGGCTTCCTGAGGGTCGCTCACGGAGACCTGTTGGTCGTTGCCGTCACCGACGGTGAAGACGAACTGTTTCGGTCCGGGGTTGTAGGGGCGAGCCATGCGCGTCCTTCGTTCACGTGTGCGAGCTCCGCCAGCGTAGTCGAATCGAACGGCCGTGCCGGCCGTTCACAGCCCAGGAACATCACCGGTGAATCGGCGGGTCAGCCTGTCCCCGTGCCCCGCCAGCCGTCGGACCACTCGAGCGCTGCGCCCGTCACCACCGCCGTCAGCGCCCCCACGCGCCGAAGTGGGGCGTCGCATCGCCGTCACGGCGACTGTCGCCATCCGGTGTCGACGGCCTCGCTGTCCTTCGCCGTCCTACGGGGTGCTCAGGGCGGAGTGGCAGAGGAGTCTCGGAGGGCGTCGAGACGGCGGATGACCGGGGTGGCGGCGGCGCCGTGCAGGAAGACGGACAGCAGCACGGTGAACGCGACGATCGACCACAACTGCGAGGCGTGACCGTCGAACTGTTCACTGTGCCCCAGAGCGTAGGCGAGGTAGTACAGCGAGCCGACCCCTCGGATGCCGAAGACGGCCGTGACCGCGCGCTCGCGTGGACCGGTGCCGCCTCGGAGGAGGCTCACCCACCCGGCCGCCGGCCGGACGACGAGGAGGAGGGCCACCCCGACGAGAGCCCCCCGCCAGGTCAGTTCCGGCAGCCCGTAGGTGACGAGGAAGCCGCCCAGGAGAAAGAGGAGGAAGACGGTGAGCAGCCGCTCGATCTGCTCGGTGAACTCGTGGAGCACCTTGTGGTAGCCGTGACTGCGTTCGGCGGCCCGGATGGTGCAGGCGGTGACGAACACGGCGAGGAAGCCGTAGCCGTGGAGCAGTTCGGCCGTCCCGTACGCCACGAAGGTGGCTCCCAGGGCCACGAAACCCTCCATGTGCTCGGACAGCCTCAGCGAGGGCTGGCGTGCCCGGAAGAACATCAGCCCGAGCAGCCACCCCGTCACGATCCCCACCGCGATCCCGATCGCCGTTCTGGCCACCACGGCGTCGAGGAACCAGAGCCCCACGCCGCCCGCCTCCACGCCTTGGCCGGCCGTCGCCGCCAGGGCGAGCGCCGCCAGTACGAAGGGGAACGCGAGACCGTCGTTCAGCCCCGCCTCGCCCGTCAGCGCGAACCTGACCTCGTCCTCGTCGTCCTGGGCATCGGTGGGCTCACCCACGCGTACCTCCGCCGCCAGGACCGGATCGGTCGGCGAGAGCACGGCGGCCAGCAGCACGGCCGGCGCCAGCGGCCAGTCCATGACGAGCGCCGTGACGGCTGCCATCACCACGATGGTCAACGGCAGACCCAGTCCCACGAGCCGCCAGGGCGCCGCCCAGGAACGCAGCCCCACCCGCCGGTTGAGCGCAAGCCCGGCACCCATCAGGGAGACGATGACGCACAGTTCGGTCGCGTGCTCGACCCAGATCCCGTGTTCCCGTGGATCCACCACCGGCACCGACAGCGGAAGCAGGGCCACCAGCGCCCCGGCGGCCAGGAACACCATCGGCAAGGACAGGGGACGGCGGAAAACGAGCCTGGGGACGACGGCCGCTCCGAGCGCGCCGATCCCCGCGGCCAGATACACGGCGTCGGAGAGTGTCATCCGCTCCATCCTGTCGGATCGTTTCCCTCTCGCCCCCTCTGGGCCCGGCCCCGGGCGCGCCGACCGTACGCGGTCGGTTCGCGCCGCGGGACTCGGACGGTCAGGGCTGTTCGGGCCGTCCATCCGGGGCCGGGAAGCACTGGCCGGCCGGTGGTGTGTGTGGCTGTGGTTCGGGCAGACGCGGTGTGGGTCCGGTGGACTCTCCATCGGTCCGGCAGGTCAACGTCGAGTCGAGGAGTCCTCATGCCCCGCGGATCCAGCCCCAAGCGCGAACGCCAGTACGAGCACATCAAGGAAAGTGCCCAGGAGCGTGGTGAGAGCGCCAGGCGTGCCGAGGAGATCGCCGCGCGGACCGTCAACAAGGAACGCGCCCGCTCGGGCGAGTCGAAGACCGCGAGCCGGTCCTCCACTCACGACATGTCCTCCTCCAAGCGCGGCGGGCAGCGCTCGCACAGCGGCTCCAAGGGCCCCACGAAGGAGCAGCTGTACAACGAGGCCAAGCAGCGCAACATCGAAGGACGGTCCAAGATGGACAAGGCCGAACTCGAGCGTGCTCTCGGCCGCTGACCCCCGCCGGGGACAGCGGCTCCGCCGAAGAGCTGTGGGCGGCGAAACCCGCCTCTGCCTCCGCTCGTCGCCTCTCGCGGGTACGGCGCGTTGCCGCGGACCGGGACGGCGGCGCTGTCAGCACAGGGTGCGAGCCGCTCGCGTGCTCGGTCGCTTCCCGTACACCCGACCTGGCGGAGTCGTACCCGTGCGCTCGCCATGCGCGGCGCTGGTCAGCTCCGGGCCGTCCCTCCCGCGGACAGCACGTTCCCGCCTGCGGCGGGAGCCGTGTCAGGTGGTCAGGTAGCCGCCGGTCGTCGGCGGGGTCGGCCGCGGTGCCGCCCGATGGAGAGGAACGGCTGTGAGGCGGAAACCCCTGGTGTCCGGCGATCGGATCACCGATCCGTGGGGCGCCGCACCCCCTACGGTCGGGGCGGTGAGTGGCCCGTACGTACAGACTCCTGCCTGGCCGACGGGGTGGACGAGCGGAAGGCCGAGGCGTGGGTGCGCTCGGCTTCGCTGCTGCATTCCGACGGGGACGCCATGGACATCGCAGTCCGGGGCGGGCGGATCGTCGGGGTCCGTGGGCGGGCCGGCGACCGGGTCAACAGGGGTCGGCTGGAGCCGAAGGACCTGTACGGCAGGCCAACGGCGCTGCCGACCGGCTGACCCGGCCGTTGGTCCGCGAGGGCGGGAACCTCGTGGAGAGCGACTGGTCGACAGCGACGGGCCGCATCGCAGCCAGGTCGCGAGAGCTCATCCGCTCCCACGGGCCGGAGGCGGTCGCGTTCCTCGATCGGCGGGTCTCCACGCGGGGCGAGATTCGGGCTGCCCGGCGGGGTAGCCGGAAGATTCGCTCCGCCATGGTCTCCCCCTCGGTCAGCCCTCGACTCCCGTGGAGGTGTGCGGGGCACCGACGGGCTTGGACTCCGGGGAGCCCCGTTGGCGCAGATAGACGGAGAGGATGGCCATCGCTCCCACCGCCAGGAGTTCGGACTGCCAGTTCTGCAGTGACCGGTTCCAGAAGTCGGCGCTTGCCAGGTAGGCGGCCCATGAGACGGGCGGGAGGAGTTCGCGCAGTTGCTGTTCGTTGTAGGCCGCCGCGCCTGCGATGGACTGGGCGAGCCAGGACAACAGGAACAGCAGGGCCATCACCGTCCCCAGGGAGCGTGAGTAGAGCTTCTGCCGCCAGTCCTTGGTTCCCGCCCAGCGGGGCGATCCGGGACGGGCGTGGTCACCGGCCCTCTGCTCCTGATCGCTCTCCGTCCCGGCCTTGTGCAGTTCCTTGGACTCGGGCGAACCGCGCTGAAGGAGCCAGACGGTCCCGAAGATGTACAGGAAGAACTGCAGAAACTCCGATTGCCAGTTCTCGGTCACGTCGACGGCGAAGTCGGAAGACATCAGGTATTCGCCCAGTGTCAGCTGCTGCATTCCGTCGACGGCCAGATCCTCGTTGAACCCGGCGTGCCCGGCGAGCGCCTGCCCGGCCAGGACGAGGAAGAAGGCGCCGCCGAAGGCGAGGGTGAGGCTGTTGTCCCGCCAGAAGCTGCCCCTGGCGGCCGTTCGCCTGCCGTTCGTCACCGTTGCATTGCCCCGATCGCCATGAAGTAGCCCAGCCCTCCCAGGATGACCACCAGGCAGCTGACGAAAAGGAAGCGCACGTCAGCCACCCTTCAACGAGCACCGGTAAGGCAGGTCCCTCTCGGGCTCGCAGCCTGCCGCGACGACCTTCCAGCCGTCGTCGAACTGCGACAGGAAGAGCCTGTCTCCCTCAAGGCGCAGCAGCGCCTGCCGTCCGTACACCTGGGTGTCTCGCACTGTGCCGCCGGCCGGAAGCTCCTCGCCGGCCAGGGACGGCCCGCACGGCTCGCCGGCATCCTCTTCCAGCTGCCGGCGGGTCTGTGGGGCCAACAGCGCGCAGGCGTCGGCGTAGTCGGCACGCACCAGGGCCTCCTCGAAGGCGGTCGCCGCCCGCCGCGCGCCGTCGAGCCGAGGCTCGGTGGCCCCGCACCCGCACAGCATCGCCACCGCTGCGGCAACGGCCGCGACCCTTGCCACGGGGCGGCGGCTCCGCTGTGCGCGGCGCTGGAGGGGGTGGTCGGCGGCCGTCACTTGCTGGTTGCGCTCGGCACCGCCAGAGGGTCGCGGGGAGCCTTGCCCTTCTCCGCTTCCAGCTGCTCGCCGACCTCGAGGAGACGATTGCGTCCCATGGCCTTGCGGACGTCGGGGAACCACTCCTGCTCCTCCTCCTCGACGTGGTGGCGGACGTTCTCCATCAGGACGCTCATCTTGGCCTTGAACCGTTCGTCGGCGGGGTCCATGGACTTGAGCTCGGAGAGCATCCACACCACGGCATGGTGTTCCTCGATGCTCTCCAGGATGTGATCGGTGGTGTCCGGCGCGGCCTCGCGGGCGGCGGGGTAGAAGACCTGTTCCTCGATCCACGCGTGCACGGTGAGCTCCTCGATCACCTCGTCCGCGATGGACCTGCGCTCGGTGAGCTCGTCGTCGTCGGTCTTCTCGAACCGCTTGAACAGCTTCTCCACGGTCTTGTGGTCCTCGCGCAACAGCACGATCGCATCCATCTTCCGGTTCCCTTCGAGCGGCGGACGGCACCCCGGCATGAGGCCCCCATCCGCACCACCATCCCTGGTCGAACCGGAGAGTCCGCCGCCCCGCGTCACGACGCCACGACAGGTCCCCCCACGCGGTCTAACCCGCGGAGGAGCGCCCATGACCGGAGCACAGCGGCCGCAGGACGGCCCGCTCGCAGGCGAACGGTCTCGGCCCGTCGTCCTCACGGCGCAGCAGCGCGTAAACGACAGCATGAGCCTGCTCGTCCACGAGCGCACGGACGACCTCCTTGCCCGGCTTCGGCGGGAAAGCGCAGGCGGATCTCGCCGCGTCGGCAGGTGGCGTGCTCCCGCAGCAGGGTCGCGAGCCCGGAGCTGCCGTTGTCGCGGGCGTACCGTTCGCTGCCGGCTCGAACGCCGCCCACGCCGCACTGCGCCGGCACGGCCTCCACGTTCTCCTTCACCGCGCCCAACAAATCGGAGTACGGAGGAATGGCTTGCCGGCGAGTGGACAGCCGCCGCATGTCAGCCGCGGGCCCCCGCTTCGGCAACCGGACGATACGCGGGGCTCAGCGGAATCCGGGAGCCGGAAGGTAGGCGAGTCTCATGACCAGGGATCCGAGGTCTCACCCCGAGGGTGAAGGTGCCACTCCGCACAAGGCCACCACGCAGCACGGCTGGGCTCCCGATGTCGACGCGACCCACACGCAGGACAACCCGAGCGCGCGGCGCTCGTTCCACCCGGACGAGAACGCTCCGCGTAAGGGTTCCGGCCGCCAGACCTCCGAAGAGGAGACGGGCAACCCGCACGGGCGGCCCGTGAAGAGCTCGAGCCGACGCGGCGAGACGCGGGCCAAGGCCGAGGGCGGCGACGAGGGTATGCACGACACAGGTCCCAAGGGCCAGAGCCGTCGTCCCAGCGGAACCAGGGACGCGACCGCCGTGACCGGCGTGGACGCCCAGGAGCCCTCTCACGGAGGCGAAGCGCACTGATCCCGCGGGGTCGCCGGCGCTGATCTCCTGGCGCGTCCCGTGGACGGCCAGGCAAGTGCACCTGACCGTCCGCGCGACGGGCGGCGAGGCAGGTCATGGCATCTGCCTGCTCCTCAGTACGGCGCGACGCGCGGACCACGACACGTACGCCGTGCTTCCGGGCCTTACGGTGCTCAGCCGCACGGGGCGTCACATCGTGCCGCCCGTCATCACGCTTCGCGGGCTGCCATCAGCTCTTCCTGTGTGCCATCAGCCGTCCGAGCGGCCAGGTCGTGATCAGTCGATCAGCTCCCAGGCCGATCCGTGCGGCGCGTGCGTACCCGGAGCTCTGCCAGTGCAGTTGTTCGGGCGCGTGTGCGTCGGTGTCCACGGCGAACAGGCAGCCCGCGGCAGCGGCCTGTTCGAGCAGGTCGTCCGGCGGGTCGCGCCGTTCCGGCCTGCAGTTGATCTCCACGGCGGTACCGGCCCTCGCGCACGCGGCGAAGACGGCCGCGGCGTCGAAGCGGGACTGCGGGCGGCCGCGTCCGGTGATGATCCGCCCTGTGCAGTGCCCGAGCACATCCACGCGCGGGTTTCGTACGGCGGCCAAGAGGCGGGCGGTCATCGGTTCGGGCTCCGAGCGGAGCTTGGAGTGTACGGATGCCACCACGACGTCGAGACGGCCCAGCAGTTCCTCTTCCTGGTCGAGCGAGCCGTCGTCGAGGATGTCGCACTCGATGCCGGTGAGCAGCCGGAAGTCAGAGCTCATCGTGGAATTCACGGCGGCCACGGCATCCAGTTGGCGTTCCAGACGCTCGGGGCTCAGGCCGTGGGCGATCGTCAGCCGCGGTGAGTGATCGGTCAGAACGGCCCATTGGTGGCCCATGGCGCGGGCCGCTCGTGCCATGTCCTCGAGCGGGCTGCCGCCGTCCGACCAGTCGGAGTGCAGATGGCAGTCCCCTCTGCTCGCGGCCGCGAGGTCCCAGCCGGCGTGGGCGGCCGGGTCGGCTTCGGCCTGCAGGCGGGCCAAGTAGCTCGGCACCTTCCCCGTCGAAGCCTGAGCGATCACCTCGGCGGTGACTGGGCCGACACCGCGAAGCCGTTCGGCCCGGACGGCGTCCACCGGGCCTGGCGGTAGGTCACGGACGGCGTCCGCCGCCGTGTGGAAGGCGCGCACCCGGTAGGGAGACGCCCCACGCCACTCGAGGAGGAAGGCGATGCGACGCAGGGCTTCGTCCGGGTTCATGGGAGCGGTGTTCCGCCGGTGGCGTTGACGATCTCGCCAGTGATGTAGGAGGCCCGGTCGGAAGCGAGGAAGACGTACGCGGGCGCCATTTCCACCGGCTGCGCGGGGCGGCCGAGCGGTGACTGCTCCCCGAAGTGCGTCGGGTCGGGCATCGTCGCCGGAATCAGCGGCGTCCAGACGGGGCCGGGAGCGACGGCGTTGACCCGGATACCGCGCTCGGCGAGCATCTGGGCGAGGTTGTGGGTGAAGGAGATGATGGCGGACTTGGTCATGGCGTAGTCGAGGAGGTGCGGGCTGGGCTGGTAGCCCTGCACGGAGGTGGTGTTGATCACGGATCCGCCGCGCGGCATGTGGGCAAGAGCGGCCTTGGTGAGCCAGAACATCCCGTACAGGTTGGTCTTCATCACCCGGTCGAACTGCTCGGTGGAGATTGCCTCGATGCCGTCCGGCTGGGCCATCTGGTAGGCGGCGTTGTTGACGAGCAGGTCGATGCCGCCGAGTTCGGACACGGTTCGGTCGACGAGGGCGGTGCACTCGTCTTCGTTCCGGATGTCGCAGACCGCGGCCACCGCCGTGCGGCCTGCTTCGCGGATGAGGCGCGCGGTCTCCTTGGCCTCATCGGCTTCCTCGGGCAGGTGGGTGAAGGCGACATCGGCGCCTTCACGTGCGAAGGCCAGGCAGACGGCCCGGCCGATTCCGGAGTCTCCTCCGGTGACCAGCGCCTTGCGGCCGTGCAGCAGGCCGTGGCCTTCGTAGGTCGCCTCGCCGTGGTCGGGGCGGGGCTCCATCGCCTCGGTCGAGCCGGGGTGGTCCTGGTCCTGCTCGGGAAACGGGGGTCGGGGGTGCAGCCCCACAGGATCGATGAGGCGGGGCTGGTCGTGAGAGGGCATCGCGATCTCCTTCCGGCACGGACGGGTGGTGAGGTTCAGGATGTGAGGCCGGGCAGGCGTGTGATCCGACTACCCCAGTGGTCATGCCGTATCCCGCGCCGCACGCGGTGACACCCGCCGAACGGGGGCTGTCCGGGGGTGCGGCTGAGGGGGGCGGATCCGGGCTCCGCCCTCCGGCGGTGTCCTCTCCGAGGCTGTCGGGGGCCTCGTCGACCCTCGTCGGCCACCCCCTCTTCCTGGGGGTCCCCCTCGTTGTGACACCGATCCGGCGGTGCCGCGACCGGAGCAGCGTCGGCCGCGGCAGCATCTGTCGGGGGGACACAGCTCCGGCCGTGACCTGCGGGCCTGCATCCCTGGCTCCTGCCCTCGCCCGGTGGTCACGCGTCAGGGGTCGGTGCATCGTCCAGCGCGGACAAGCACCCGGCGGGGTCCCGCAGCGTGATGCTGTGGCTGTTGCCGTGGCCGCGTACGGTCCGGCCTCCAGCGGCCAGCGCGTGCGCGACGGCTTCCTCCGGATCTGGCACTCTGAAGTGGACCATCCAGCGAGGCCTGAGCCGCGGTTTCGCAGCAGCTCGCCCGACAGGGCCGCGGAGCCTGGCAACGGGACGGCCACGCCTTCGCAGTACGACCTGATCCTCCTCGTACGCGGTGTCACAGCATCCGCCGCCCTGTCCCCATCCGAGTACCTCGCCGTAGAAGAGGGCGGCATCGAACGCGTCGCCCGTGTGCAGCTCCAGCCGTGCGGGAGCACGCGCCGAGGCGACGCTCCCATCGGCGAGAACGTCACCGTCCCACACACCGAAGACGGCGCCCTCCCGATCGGCAGCCACTGCCGCCCGGCCGCCGGCGGGAAACGAGACGGGCCCCACCGCGACCGTGCCGCCTCGCTCACGTACACGCTCAGCGGCCGCGTCGGCACTGTCCGCGGCGAAGTACGGAGTCCAGGCGACCGGCAGAGCGGACTCAGCGGCCACGGTGCCGATGCCGGCGACTGGTACGTCGCCGGTCTCAGCTACCGAGAAGACTCCGCCGAACCCGCCCTTCCGGAAGGGTCCACCCCAGCACCGCCCCGTAGAAGCGTTCGGCCGCCTGCCGGTCGCGCGCCGCCAGGCTCAGCCGGCATGGATCGCCGATCACATCCGTGGCCACCCGAACCACAGGAACCCCTCTCCGCGACGTCTCCTGTCGAGGTGGACCGCGGGTGCCCCCGGGAGCAGCACGGCAATCACCATGCTCACGTCTCTTCCATTCCGCGTAGGGGCTGATGTTCCGTTTCCGCGTAGGGGCTGAGCGACGACAGCACGAGCCGGGCGGCGAGGATCATGCCGCTCGCGCCCGGCCGCCCGGTGCATGGACCGACCAGATCGAACCGGCGGTCGGGCGGGGGCCCGGTCACGATGGGGGACACGGCGGTCCGACCGACACGTCCCCCAGCCCTGTGGGCGGCGGGCGTGGCTCCGGGACCGACGGCCCGGCGCTCATACCTGGCAGCCCGCAGGGAGGGGACGCGCGCAGGGATCGGACGCGCGGAGCGACGGTTGGAGGTGCCTTTCGTGGAGCGTGCGCGCCGTATCGAGACGCCGGCTTCGCGGCGGCGTGCGATCCGGGAACCCCGTGCACGACCGCACCAGCGCTCAGCTGCCCGCGGACAGGTCCCCGCCGAGGAGCTCTGCCGTGAGTTCCATGCACCGCGTCCGGGCCGCGGAGAAGCCGTAGGGCATCTTGGTCACCGCTTCGACGGCACTCATCCGGGTGTCCTCCTCGCCGCTCGCCTCGGCGTCGTAGATCTCGAAGAGCTTCTCCTCGGCCACGTCCAGTCCGGCAGCCTCGATGGCCTCGAGCAGGGCCTTGTGGTGGGCGCAGTGCTGCGCGGCGAGTGCCTCGACCTTCGGGTCGTAGGGGTCGACGGTGTCATCGAGGGTGGCATCCGCCGCGTCGAGGCGGTCTGCCTCGGCCCCTAGAGCGGGATGGGTCGCCAGGACGATGAACACGCCGGCCTGCAGTGCGGCTCCCAGCGGCCCGAATATCCGTTCCGTGACCAGCAGGGCGTCCAGGTCGGAGGGGCGCAGCGCGCCGGAAGGCAGGTGGCTGAGCCGGTCCGTGACCAAGGCGGAGAGCAGTCCGAGTGGGCTGCCCACGGCCCGGAGGCGCTGGACCGCCTCGCGCTGGCGCTTGATGTCGGCCTCCTGGGCGGCCAAGGTCTCCTCCAGCCGGCCCAGGACGTCCTCGACGTCCCGGGATTCGTCGAAGGCGGCCCGCATGTCGTCCAGACTGATGCCGGTCGCGGACATCTTGCGGATCCACAGCAGGCGGATCATGTCGTCGTAGCCGTAGCGGCGGCGTCCGTCTCCGCCTCGCTCGGGCTCCGGCAGCAGGCCGATCTGGTGGTAGTGGCGAATGGCGCGCGGGGTGGTTCCGGCGAAGGCGGCGGCATCGCCGATCTTGACCTCGCGGGGAGGCCTGACGGAGGGGTACATCGCAGACAGAGACCTTTCGTGCCGTGGTGCCCTCGACGACACCACATGCCGCTACGGCATGTGCAACCACACACCACCCGGACCCTGACGGACTTCCGGGCGGCCCCTCGCCAGGGGTGACCCGTCCCAGGGCGGCCCGTAAGGGTGGGGAGATCACATCAGCAGGTCTGGGCAACCGAGAGCGAGACCTGAGGAGAGTCACGGAGCGCGATCGGCGGCAGGCGACTGCTGTTTCGAGGAGGAACAGGCTGACAGCAACGTCGGCACCAACACTCGCGTGCACATCTGAGTCATACGCGCGCGACGGGGCACCGGCTCGATGCCCGACCGCCGGCTTTCCCGCCCGGGAACACGGCGACAAGCACGAAGGGAGTGGACGTCATGACCACGGCCCGCGACATCATGACGGAAGGTGCCGAGTGCATCGGCGCCGAGGAGACGGTCCTCGAGGCCGCCAAGAAGATGGCACGCATGGGTGTCGGCGCGCTGCCGATCTGCGGCACGGACGACAGGCTCAAGGGCATGCTCACCGACCGCGACATCGTTGTGAAGGTCCTGGGTGCCGGCAAGGACCCCGCCCAATGCAAGGCTGGAGAACTCGCCCAAGGCGAAGCGGTCACCATCGGCGCGGACGACGACGCGGCCGCGATTCTGCACACCATGGCCGATCACCAGGTACGACGACTGCCGGTCATCGACGGTCACCGCCTGGTCGGCATCGTCGCCCAGGCAGACGTCGCGCGTGCTCTGCCCGACCCACAGATCGGCGACCTCCTCGAAGCCCTCTCCGTCAACTGACCCACCTGTCGCCGCGCTCGACCTGGCGGCATCGACGCCTGTCGCCAGGCCTTCGACGGATGGCCCGGGGGGCGGCTATGACTCACCACTCGCGGGCGTTTTCCGCCAACAAATCTAGGGCAAACCGTACAGAACGACCGGCGACTGCTCGCTCTGAGGGCGGGCTCAGCCCAGAGACCAAACCGGAAAGGCAGCAACCATGGGCATCGCGAAGGCCGCTTACCTGAAGGTCCGGGGACTCATGAAGGAGTCCGACGGCAAGGCTCTGCAGAATCCCGCCCTGCAGGCCGAAGGCCGCAGGATGCGTGACACGGGCCGAACAACGCGCGCGCGGCTCCTGCCGCGACGCTTCCGCTAGTGGTTCCCCTCCCCCACGCCCGGATTGACGGGTGACCCGTCCACCCGTACCGATCGTTCTGGTCACTACCGGCGGCGCATGGAACGGGCGACGGTGGTAAGTGGCCGGGTTACGAATCCCAGGACGGGTCCAGAGCGGGATGAGCCCCACGGCCCCGATACCGGCTCATTCGTCGGTACCGGACCGTCCAAGCAGGTGGAGGAGCGGCCGCCGAACCGGCTCCCAGATGCCACGTCGGTCCTGGAAAGCCGTGCCGCGCGGCACGCTGAAGGAATTCAAGGACGACGAGCTGACCGACCGCGCCGCAGCCCTGACGTACTACGGCATCCTGGCCATCCAGATTGGCGATCCACAGCCACACCAGGAAGATGATCACTCCGGCCAGACGCCGAGTCGACGCGTCAGCGCGCCATCGCCGGAGGCCACCCCAAGGATGCGGAGCCGTACGTCGCGCCCCGGGACACCCGCACATGGAGCGACGACGACCGTCGACGCCTCGACTGAGCACACCGCGAACCGCTGGCGGTCACACGAATCGGTCGTCCTGGACCTCCTCACGTCGACGCGAGACGGCCGGCCACGATTCGAAGCCGGTGAATCTCAGCACGGGGGGAGTCGCGGATGCGCACCTGACTCCCACGGCACTCAAAGAAGGACGAGCAGGAGAAGGACCGTCACGGTGCCTGCTGTGGCGATGGTTCCCACCACGGCGAATACCGTGTGGACCGTTGCCGAGTCCCAGCCCTGGATCGCGAACCGGCGGGGATTGTTCTCGTCATAGAGGATCGTGACGGAGGCACCGACGCCGAAGCCGCGTGCGGTGCTGCCGCGGCCGAGCCTGGAGGAGTGCTCGCACTCGCGGCCGTCGCGGGTCGTCCAGGCCACGACCGGGTGGTAGTACTTGGCTCCGTCGTGGTCTCGCCTGGTTTCGTGACGGACCACTCTCCCCGCCGCGGTGATGCCTGTGCGACGGAGCGCGCCGGCCAGGCGGAGTCCGTGCACGCCGATGCAGAGGAAGATCACGCCGATCACCAGCGGTATGAGGAAGAAGAGCCATTCGCGTTCCATGTGGTGTCCGACGCGCGGGTGCGGGGATCGGTTGCCCGCTGCTGGAGTGCTGTCCGTCTCGCGGCGACCTGCAGGGTCCGCGCGTACCGGCGGTCCCGGAACGTCTCCGGAGGGGGACGGACGCGCACGGCCTGTGATCCAGCCTGGCCCCGGTCGAGGAGTCCCACGCGCCCCGTCGTACATGCCCTTGACACGCACGGATGCGTACCCGAGAGTCCCGGCCGAAGGTCGTCAGAGGGCCGAACAGCCGCCGGCCCGGGAAGCGGCCGAGCCGCGCTCGGGTGCGGAGAGTGTCGCGGGGTGTGTGCCGGGCGCAGGGACGCGGGCCGGAGCGGAGCCGACCTTGACGGCCACCGGCACGGGTCGCGATCCGGGGTGGCGAGGCTAGCTTTGGGCCGACTGCGCGTCGCGTGTTCTCCACGACGGGTGGAGGCATCCGATGACGCGAACATGATCGACTAGGCTGCCGCAGTGGGGCGCAGCCGGGTCTGCTGCGCGTTTCGGATTGCGGGGGAGTTCAGCCGGCTATGCGTCATCTCGTCAACACCTTGGGCTCGGCGGCCTCGCGGGTCGGCGACCCGACTCGGCCCGACCGGATCGAGGATCCGGTCATCGCCCGTATGCAGAGTCTCCGCTCAGCTGTGGGGCTGACCGCGACGCTGTGGCTGCTCTTCGCCTACCCCATGCGTGTGGACCGTCAGAGCTTCTTGATGGGCAAGCTGCAGGAGTTGTTGATCGGCTGCGGCATTGTGCTGGCCGCTGTCGTCGTCGGAATTACAGCC
Source organism: Streptomyces sp. NPDC013317 (assembly GCF_055563155.1). Taxonomy (NCBI): domain Bacteria; kingdom Bacillati; phylum Actinomycetota; class Actinomycetes; order Kitasatosporales; family Streptomycetaceae; genus Streptomyces; species Streptomyces sp. NPDC013317. The sequence goes on along the minus strand of NZ_JBVHDX010000001.1, from coordinate 1,014,895 downwards.
TTCATCGCCTTGGCCCGAGCTCCTCTGGGGCGCGGGTACGCCGCTCGCGTGGGTGGCCCATTGGCCCCGCGCTGGGTGCGATACCCCTGGGAGTAGGTGCGGTCTGGCTGATGGTGGCGGGCCCTGGGTGGTGACATTGTCGCGCCTGGGGACATCGGCCCGCACGACTTCACATTCGGACTGTTCGGTACCGTCATCGGCACGCTGATCACCGGTCTGGTGATCAGCGTGCTGTTCTTCGTGGCCGCACTTGTCTGCGCCGTAGGTCTCGTCGCGGCCTTGCTGTTCACGCTCGCTGCAGCTGTGAAGGGGCTGAACTCATGTTTTCGTGCTGGGGATGTGCATGAGCTGCTGCCCGCCCTCGTATCGCCTCTTCTGGTCTGGTCACTGTTCGCCCTGCAGCTTTTCGACGGTGCGGATGTGGCTGCTCCTCCCCTCGTGATCTACGTCTTCTCGCTCGGCGGTCCTTTGTCGGTCACTCTGCTTTCGCTCTGGGAGGTGCGGCGGTTGCGTGTCCGCTACGGCGTGACGCTCCGGTCGGCTCTCGGTCGGTAACTTCAGTTCCGATCCCGGAAGGATGGGGCTTCAACACCGTTGCGCGGCAGGCGCGATGCCATGCGACGAAGGCACGGTCCGGGGGGCCCGCTCCGAGGGGGCCATGCCTGCGGGATCCGGTTCTCCGGTACCGGGGCGTGCGGGAAAGCGGTCCAGGGATCGGCCGTGATCCGGGAGGTTTCGCCCGGAATCGGGGCCTGGTGAGAGCTGTCCGGAGGGCGGACGGGCGGTTGTAGGGTGTCCGCCATGCCCTGCGTACTCGTGGTCGAAGACGACCCCAGCATCCGTGCCTCGCTGATGGAGATCCTCGCGGAGCACGGCCATGCGGTGCGCAGCACGGGTGATGGGTTCGGCGCGCTGCGCGAGGTCGCGCAGGGTTCGGTGGACGCGGTGGTGCTGGACCTCGGCCTGCCCGATCTGGACGGCGGCGACGCGCTGCGCATGATCCGCGGGATATCGAACGTGCCCGTGGTCGTCGCGACCGCGCGTGACGACGAGAGCGAGATCGTCAAGCTCCTGAACGCGGGCGCCGACGACTACCTCGTCAAGCCGTTCTCCGGGGCGCAGCTCCTGGCCCGGCTCTCGGCGGTGCTGCGGCGCACCGCGGTCCCCGCCGCGGTCGCCGGGCAGGCCCCACCCGTCGATCCGTCGGGTCTGGTGACGGTCGGTGAGCTGACCGTGGATCCGCCGGCGCGTTCGGCCTATCTGGCGGGGCGTGAACTGGTCCTCACGCGCCGGGAGTTCGACCTGCTGGCCTTTCTCGCCCGGCACGCCGGCACGGTGGTGTCCCGGCACCGGCTGCTCGCGGAGGTCTGGCAGGAGGCCTACATCGAGGACCAGACCATCGACGTGCACGTGTCGGCGCTGCGTCGCAAGCTCGGCGAGCGGGCCTCGGCACCACGGTATCTACGCACCGTGCGCGGGGTGGGCATCAAGCTGGTGGCGCCGCACTGAGGAGGGGCTCAGGAGGGAGTGCCGAAGTTCTGGGTCCACCAGGGGCCTCCGTCGGTGCTGACCCCGACGCCGATCTCGGTGAAGCCGCAGTTGAGGATGTTGGCCCGGTGGCCGGGGCTGTGCATCCAGGCGTCCATGACGGCGGCCGCGTCGTCCTGTCCCTTGGCTATGTTCTCGCCGGACCGTGACCAGGTGTATCCGGCCGCCTCGATGCGGTCCTGCGGCTGGGAGCCGTCGGTTCCCGTGTGGGAGAAGTTGCCGGTGGCGGCCATGTCGTCGCTGTACTTCTGAGCCGCCTCGGTGAGGTCCGCGTCGACCGTCAGGGCCTTGCAGCCGGCCGTGGCACGTTCGACGTTCACGAGGCGTACCACCTCCTCGGCCTCGCCGCTGCCCGCCGGGCGCGTACCGCTGTCGCGCTCGGTGGCCGGCGGCTTCGCGGTGGCCGGGGGCGCGGGCCTGGGCTTCCGCGCGCCCTGGGACGCGGAAGGTCTGGCCGCCTTGGCGGTGGCCGAGGGCGGTGGAGTGGCCGAGGGGGTTGTCGGCGTGGCGGAGGGGGTCGTCAGGATGGGCAGGGCGGCCGACGCGGACGTCGGTCCGGTCGGCGGTGCGGTGGTCGGCGTCGGGTCGGGCGAGTCGCCGCCCATGGCGACGGACTCGGCCTTGTCGTGCGCGGAGCCGACGAGTTCGGCGCCTGTCAGGCCGGCGGCGGCGACGGCCAGGATACTGAGGCCCGCCACAGTGGCTGTGACGCGCGGGTTGCGCGGGGCGCGGTGTCCGCGACGTCCGTGGGCGGCTCGGGAGCTCATCTCGGTACTCCTCCAAGGGGTTCGGTTACGGGGTGGACCTGCGGGGTGGCCGGCACGGGCCGGGCGCGTTGGCGCGGAGCGGCCGTCCCTGTCAGTACGGCCGGGATCGTGCGGCGGAGAGGCGCCGCCGGTTGCCGTGACGGGAGCGTAGGCGTAGTTGAGCTGCGAAAACGCCGTCTGAGGGATGCGCTCAGGAGGACCTAAGCATCAGCTCAGGTTCGGGCCCCGCCTGGAGCCCCGACCGAGGGGCGATTGGCGGGGCGAACCTTGAGGCGGCATGCGGGGGGCCCATGTCGCCACGAACGCGTCCGCCAACTCTCCGTACGCCTCGGGGCGGAGGCGGGGCCCCGAGCCCGACCGGTCGCGGCCGGCCCCCGGGCCTCTCCGTGAGCGAGGGCGGGGTCGGTGGTGCGGTGGGCGTCGGCCACACTGATGCGGTGCCACGCCTCCTGCGCTATCTCCTCATATGGCTGTCGTGCACCGCGGCCAGCGTCACCGCAGTGATGCTCACGGTGTACTTCGTCATCGGCCTGACCCGACCGACCCCGCCCGCCGCGCGGTCGGTCCAGGCGGTGTACCCCTCTCCGTCCGTCCTCGTCGGGGTGCCGGCCTCGTCCGTCGCGACCACGCCGAAGGCGCCCACCACCACACCCGCGTCCCCCTCGTCACCGCCGCCGACCACCCGTACGCCCTCGCCGTCGCCCTCGGCCACGCGGGCGCCCGTCCCGCCCGCGCCCCGGCCGTCGGCTTCGAAGTGCAGCGGCGGTCCCGGGTTGCACACGGTTCCCTCCGAGGGGGGCAAGGTCACCGTCCAGTACGGCCGCGACAGCGTGTGCTTCGTCTCGGCCGTTCCCGATCCGGGGTTCCGCACGAGCACCGAGCAGAGCGATCCCGGCACGCTGGTGGTCGTCTTCACCAGCGACGACCACCGTTCGCAGATCACGGCGACCGTCGTGCCGAGGGCGCAGGCCAGCGTGCGCGAGACCCGGCTGTAAGTCCTCGGGCCGACGCCGCGGACGGCCGGAGAACCCGGAGAACCCCTGGTGGAGGGCGTGCGGTCGCGAACCTGAGCAGTTCCTTAAGCGTGCCTGATGGGTGGCATCAGGACGGTCCACGACGCGTTTTCGGCACCTAGGCTCACGGTCGGTCAGGACGATCGCTCCGGCCCCGGCGGACAGGACGCCGGGCCGCGTCCTGCGCCCGCTCCGGCACCGGCCGTCTCCAGGCCCCCGGAGAGCTCACCGACACAAGGGGTTGATCCGTCATGGCCGCACATCGGCGCAGACAGCGCACCGCCGGCATTCAGGGCCTCGTCCGCTTCTCGGCCGTCTCCCTCACGGTCGCCTCCGCCGCCGTCGCCACGGCTTGGGGAACGGGCGGCTCGAAGAACGACGCGGCGCAGAACGTGTCGGTGGCGGCGGCTCCGGACGCGCCCGCCGACCAGGGCACCGGCACACCGGCGCCCATGGAGGCGGCCGCCTCCCCCACCGCCGCCGCGACGTCGGTCCCGCCGAGCCCTTCCGCCTCCTCGCCCGTGGCCAAGCGTTCCGCGGCGACGACCAAGGCCGCCCCTCGCCCCGCCAGGACGACGGCGGCTCCCGCCCCGACCAAGCCCGCGGTGAAGAAGAGCGCGCCCGTCTCCGGCTCCTCCGGTTTCACCAGCGGGTACCCGACCGGTGCGGACGCCCGTGGGGCCGTCAAGGCCGCGGTCGCCGCCGCCAAGGCCGACGGCAAGAAGGTGCTGATCGACTTCGGCGCCAACTGGTGCGGCAACTGCAAGGCCGCCGACCGGGTGTTCGCCACGAGCGGCGTGGGGGCGCTCCTGGACGCCTCGTATCACGTGGTCAAGGTCGACATCGGCAGCCAGGACTCCTCGGCCTTCGGCCTCCTGCGCGACTACTGCTCCGGCGAGGGCGCGTACAAGATGCCCGTCCTGGTCGTTCTCGACGGCAACGGCAAGGTGGTGACCGAGACGCACTCGACCGGCAACCCCGAGCTGACCGAGACCGGCCTCGGCGCGTTCCTGCGGAAGTGGGCCTGATGACGGCCCGCGGTCACAGACGCGACGCGTCGGCGGCGATCGCCCTGTTCCTCTTCGCCCTCACGGCCACCGGCTGCGGCGGGGGCACCGTGGCGGGAGCGGACGGCGGCGCGCCGGGAGCGGGAACCGACGAGACCGCCGCGGTGCTGCCGGTCGCCGAACGCCCTTCCGCGCCCGACACCTCCGGCCGGGACCTCACGGGCCGGGACCTGGCGCTGCGCTCGTACCGCGGCAAGGTCGTCGTCCTGAACGTGTGGGGCTCCTGGTGCGCTCCCTGTCGCGCCGAGGCCGCCGACCTGGAGGCGCTGCGCGGTGCGCAGGCGCCGCGCGGCGTGGAGCTCCTGGGCGTCAACGTCCGCGACCGCTCCACCGGGCCGGCCCGGGAGTTCGAGCGGACCTACGGGCTGCGGTACCCGAGCATCCACGATCCCGACGGAGAGCTGCTGCTGGCCTTCCCGCCCGCGCTGCTCAACCCGCAGGCCATCCCTTCCACGCTGGTCATCGACCGGCAGGGCCGGATCGCCGTCGCCGTCTCCGGTCCGGTCACCCGCGCGCGGCTGGAGCCCCTCGTGGACCGGGTCGCCGGGGAGGACGCATGACCGGCCCCACGTGGGCTGCGCTCGCCGCCGGGCCGGCCGCCGGCGCGGTGTCGGGCACCCTGCTCCTCGCCGTGCCGGTGGCCGTGGCCGCAGGCCTGGTGTCCTTCCTCTCTCCGTGCGTCCTGCCGCTCGTGCCGGGCTACCTGAGCTACGTCACCAGCCTGTCGGTGTCCGACCTCGCCCAGGCGGACGGCGGGCGGCGCGGACGGATGGTCGCCGGAGCGGCGCTGTTCGTCCTGGGTTTCAGCGGCGTCCTGGTATCCGGGGGCGCCCTGTTCGGCTTCGTCGGGCGCAACCTGCTCGCCTACCAGGACGGCATCACGCTGGTCCTCGGCCTGTTCACCGTCGTCATGGGGCTCGCGTTCGCGGGCTGGCTGCCCCGCTTCACCCAGCGCGAGCTGCGCAGCAGCCGCCGGCCCTCGTTCGGCCTGGCCGGCGCGCCCCTGCTGGGCGTCGTCTTCGGCGTGGGCTGGACGCCGTGCATCGGGCCGACCCTGGCCGCGGTGCAGGCCCTGGCCTGGAACGAGGCCAGCGCCGGGCGCGGCGCCCTCCTCATGGTCTGCTACTGCGTGGGGCTGGGCGCGCCGTTCCTCCTCACCGCACTCGCCTTCCAGCGCGCTCTGCGCGCCTTTCGATGGGTCAGGAACCACCACGGAACCGTCATGCGGGCCGGCGGCGCACTTCTGGTCCTCGTCGGCGTCCTGCTGATCACCGGCCTGTGGACCGACCTGGTGTACGCGTTGCAGGTAAGGCTGCAGGGCACGACCGCGGCCCTGTGAGCACCGGTACCCGAGTGCCACCGCCACTCCTCGCCCGGGAGAGCCCGACTCCCGCCGCGCACCGTACGGCTCCACTCCCCCGTACCCGGGAGGGCCGGTCGCGCCTCCGGCGTGCGGCCCACCCCCCCGAAACACGAGAAAGACCCGGAAAGACGACATGAGACACCCCATGACCTCCCCCCACCCTGCCCCCCGCCTTCCCCGCGCCACGCGCACGCGCCTCGCCTGGGCCGGGGCCGCGCTGCTGGCCGCCGCCTCGCTGACCGGCTGCGGCGAGGAGTCCGTGCCGTCGCACGCCGCCGCCGTGACGGAGTTCAACGAGAACGGGGTCACCGTCCGGCTGAGCGTGGCCGACTGGAAGTCCGACGCGGGGACCCTGGTCGCCACGTTCACGCCCGACGAGGCCGGCTTCCACCTCTACAGCACCGCGCTGCCCGCCGAGGGCGTCGAAGGGGTGGGGCGGCCGACCGAGGTCCGCCCCGTCGGTTCGGTCGCCACCGCCGGTGAGATGACGGTGGACAAGCCGGTCAAGAGCATCAAGGTGCCGGGCGTGCGCGCCGCCGTGCCGGTCTACCCCGACGGCGCCGTGACGGTGACGCTGCCGATCCGGGCGACCGCTCCGGGCGAGGCGAAGGTGCTGATCGGCTATGCGAGCTGCAGTTCGACCGAGGGGTGTACGATCCCGGTGGCCGACCGGGCGGTGTCCCTGCGGACCGGCGGGGACGGCCTGTCGTTCGGGACCTCCTGACGGCCCGTCGCCCCCGGATCACGGGGCCGGTGACGGCACACGCCACTCCCGGAGGACGTCGTACCGGGAGGCCTCCGGCGGCCCGTCGCCCGGACCCGGGCCCAGACCCGGACCCGAATCCCCCGACCGTGGCGCTGCGCGCACGGCTACCCGTTGGAGCGCTGCACCCGTGAACCGAGGGCCCCGAAGACGCCGCGCCGAGCCCGGGGCCCCGCGGTGAGGCGCTCCCTGGCGGGGGTGGCCCTGGCCGTCACCTCCATGGTGGCGCTGTCGTTCCTGATCCCGCTGGGGCTGCTGGTGATGTCGCTCGCCCGCGAGCAGAGCATCACGGCGGCCGAGCAGAGCGCGGCGGCGATGGCGCCGATCCTGGCCCTCACCACGGACGCGGCCGAGCTGCGTGAGGCGGGGGCGGGGCTGCGCGCGGCCGAGCACATGGTCATCCATCTGCCGGACCACAGCACGGTCGGCGGCGCGGGGCACGCTCCGCCGGATCTGCTGGGCCGTGCCGAGCAGGAACGCGAGTCCATCTCCCGGGACGTGCCCGGCGGATGGATCTACCTGCAGCCGGTGATCCTGCCCCAGGACCGGGTCGCGGTGGTGGAGAACTTCGTGCCCGACGACGACCTGACCCGCGGTGTCGTCCTGTCGTGGAGCGTCATGGCCGGTCTGGCGGTCGTCCTGCTCGGCGGCTCCGTCCTGGTCGCCGACCGACTCGGCTCCGCCGTCGTCACGGCGGCGAAGCGGCTGGCCGAGGGGTCACGCCGGCTCGGCGCGGGCAACCTCGACACCCGCGTCCAGACGAAGGGGCCGCCGGAACTGAAGGAGGCGGGCACGGCCTTCAACACCATGGCCGACCGTATGACGGACCTGCTCGCCGTCGAACGGGAACTGGTCGCGGACCTGTCCCACCGGCTCCGTACCCCCCTGACCGCCCTGCACCTGGCGGTCGAGCGGATCGCGCCGAGCGCCGACACCGGACGCATCCAGACGGCCGTGGCCGAGCTGGAGCGGGAGCTCAACGCGATCATCGCCGAGGCTCGCACGCCGCTCGCCGTCGGCCCGATGGGCCGGGCGCTGCGGGGCGAGGAATCGCCCGACGGGCCGCGGAAGGACGGGGACCGCTGCGAGGTCGCCGACGTCGTCCGTCGGCGCGCGGCCTTCTGGGCCGTGCTCGCGGGTCAGCAGGACCGTCCCTGCACACTGCAGATCACGAACGAGACGACCCCCGTCTGCCTCCCCGAAGCGGACATCACGGCCGTCGTGGACGCGCTCGTGGGCAACGTCTTCCGGTACACCTCCCGGGGCACCGCCCTGGAGGTCTCCGTGTGCCGCACCGCCCACACCGTGGAACTGACCGTTCACGACGCCGGCCCCGGCATCGCCGACCCGGACGGTGCCCTCGCCCGCGGCGGCAGTACGGGCTCCACCGGCCTCGGGCTCGACATCGCCCGGCGCGCGGCCCTCGCCGCCCGGGGCGCCGTCCGCATCACGCGCGGTCCGCTGGGCGGTGCCCGCGTGGCGGTCACCTTCCAGCTGTCGACGGACCCGGCGCCGGGGCGTCCGCGCTCACGCCGCAGGGGTAGGAGGGCAGCCACGCTTCGGACGGCACCGGGCGCGGCAGGCACGGCGGGCACGGCAGGCGACTGACAGCCCAAGGGCTATGACGAATACGCCTCTGCGTGCGAGTGGGAGCCGGGCGTGCGAGCGGGAGCCGGGCGTGCGAAGAACCGTGCAGAGCATCGTCTCCGCCGTCGCCCTGCCTGCCCACCCACCACCGCTGACCCCGACCGTCGGCCGCCCTGCCGCCGCTCCCTCAGGGCGAGCAGCGGGGGCGACCGCCCCGTTCTCCCCGGGCGTCTACTCCCCCGGGCGGCGTGTCCCGCGACGGCGCAGGCTACTCAGACTGTTCGAGTCGGCGTGGGATCTGTCCGGCCGAACAGGCCGGCGTGACCCGGCGGAAGCTGAGTGAGGATGCGGTGCAGCAGTGCGTCGTCGGCGACGTCGGCCACGGCGCCGAGCACCGCTGTGACGGCTCGTCGGGCATCCACCGCGTCGATGCCGTCGCGAGCGGCCACTGCCTCGACGAAACCTGACGGAGTAAGAGGTTCACTGGCTGGTGGCACCTCGGTCAGCAGCGCGCCGCACTGGCACGGCAACAGGCCGGCGAGGTCGGTGCGGTCGTCGCCCACCAGATGCGCCCCGAGGACCTCCAACACACCGTGGACCGCTCCGGCGGCCTCCGCCCGCTGGTCGTAGCTTCCACGCTTCAGAACCCGGTCGAGCAGCACTTCCACAGACTCGGTCACAGGCGCTCCTTTCGTATCACTCTCCGCGATGTGTCGGGGAGACCAGACAATCCGTCACGGAAAGTGAGATATCAGTTACCCTTCGCTGCGGTTTGCAACCCCGAGTCACGCGGCAACGGAGGAATCCGCGAAAGGGAGTACGACTTCGGGTCCGACACGCCTGCAAGAGGCTGAAGCGGCTGTCCTCACCCAGAGCCGAGTGCGCGAGGAACGAGAGGTGCTCACTGCCCCTGAGCGTGCGCTGCGCGAGGCGACGGAGCAGCTCCGCCGGACCCCGTCGCGGCCGTACACCCGTGCGCAGACAGGGTCGGAAAACGGTCGGTTTCCAGCCGTCTTCCGATAACCCTCCAACGAAGGTGCCCTACGGCAACTGTTGCCTACCGACATGGATACCGGGATCCCTCTTCTTGCGGATCTTCGGCTGGTTATCGCCCGCATGTACGAAGAAATCGCGGGCAGGGCGGGCCCGCTCCCGGAATGCCTGTGGCAGCGTGTGCGGCTCCAGTGGCCGGTGGGGCTGCTGTGACATCTCTTCTCGTGGGGGGAAGTGCATGACTTCGCGTGCTTCCGGCACGCCTTCTCGGCGTGCCCGTATGACGGCAAGACACTCCCTGACGGCAGCGATCGCGGTCCTGGCGCTGGGCGCGTCGTCGCTCCCGGCACTCGCCGCGCCACCCGGAGCCGGCCCGGGTCCGGGTTCGGGTTCGGGTTCGGGTTCGGTGTGGGGCACGAAGGCGGCGCCGCTGGAAGTTCCGCCCGTGAAGGTGGGATCGAACAAGCCGGTGGCTTCTCAGGCCGAGGCGGCTCCCTCGAAGGAGGAGACCGCCTGGCGAACGGCACAGAGGGAACGCGCGCGTGGGGCCGCGAAGGCGCCCTCCCAGCAGCAGCGTTCCTCCGCGGCCCCTTCGGCGGAAACCGGAGTTCTCACCTGGGTACCGGTAGGGCAGGGCTCGGTGCCCTGGCATCAGATCTCGGAGTTCCGCATCACCGACTCCCTCGTCGCGCGGATCAACCTGTCCAACGGCAACCTGATGCTGGCCGCGACCGACTTCGAGGTCGCCGGCGTGGGCCAGAAGCTGCGCCTGGCGCGCACCTACAACTCGCTCGACGCGCCCTACGGCAAGGTGTCGAGCCGTTGGTGGCAGGAGTACGAGCGTTACCTGCACGTCTTCACCACCGAGGTGGTGGTCTACGACGCCACGGGCGAAGCGGTCCGCTTCACCAAGAACACCGACGGCACGCTCGCCACGCCCAAGGGGTACTCGAAGGACCTGAAGAAGCAGGCGGACGGCACGTACACGCTGACCGACCGCAAGTCAGGGGTCAAGGACACCTACGACGCGAACGGGACGCTGACTAAGGTCACCGATCGCAACAAGGGCACCATCACCGTCGACCAGCACGACGAGACCGGCGAGCACAAGGGCTTCAAGCTCACGGAAACCCGCTCCGGGCGGTGGGTCGATCTCCTCAAGACCTACCCCGACCAGTGGCAGGCCAAGGACAACACCGGCCGTACCGCTGTCTTCGACCTCGACGGCAGCGGGAACCTCTCGCGCACCACGGACACCGAAGGCAAGACCACGGTCTACGCCTTCGACGCCGACGGCAGGATCTCCAAGGTCACGACCCCCGAGGGGCGGGTGACGGTCTTCACCTACGACGCCGAGAGCCGCGTCACCTCGATGCTGCGTGCTACCGGGACAGGAACCTCCGGTCACACGGGCCCGACCTATACGTACTCCTACAGTGGCGCGTCCCCCTCCGACGCGGGAGCGACGACCGTCACGGACCCGGAGCAGCACGCCACGAAGTACGAGCACGACGGTGACGGCAAGGTCTCCAAGGTCACCGACGCGCTCGGCCACTCGCGGTCGAAGACCTTCGACGCCAACTACAACGTCGACACCGCCACGGACGCCATGGGTGTGGGCGGCGCGGCGGGCAACGTGACCGACTACGGGTGGGACACCCGCAACAATCTCACCTCCGCGAAGCTCCCGACCGGGGCGACTGCCGGCATGGCCGGCTATCAGACCCTGTCGGGGGCGGACCTTCCCGGCAGCATGACCACGGCCGACGGGGAGAAGACCGACTACACCTACGACACGGCCGGCAACACCAAGTCCGTTGCCGTGACCGGCGCCGGCGGAGGTACCCAGTCCTTCGACTACAACCCCGCCACTGCCACCTGCGGTGGATTCGAGGGCCAGCGCTGCAAGGCCACGACCAAGATGACCTCGACGAAGTCGGTCTCCACGTCCTTCACGTACGACGCGAGGGGCAATCTGACCAAGGTGACTCCGCCCGCGCCGCTCGGTGTGACGACCTACACCTACGACGACCTGGGCCGGCCTGCCACCGTCAAGGACGGCCGTGGTGTCACGACTCTCTACACCTACGACCACCGTGACCGGATCACCAAGGTCGACACCTCCGGCTACGCCACCGTCACCTACTCCTACGACGGCGACGGCAACCTCACCCAGCGCTCGGACAGCGCCGGAGTGATCACGTACGCCTTCGACCCGCTGTCCCGCGAGACCGTCCGCACACTGCAGAACGGCTCGCAGACCCGCCTGACCTACACCCCGGCAGGCAACGTCGACACCTACGAGGATCCGGCCGGAGTCACCGACTACACCTGGAACGAGGTCAACAAGCTCAAGGAGCTCAAGGACCCGACCGGGAAGGTCACCACGTACACCTACAACAACAACGATGTCCGCACGAGGACGACGTACCCCGGCGGGACGGTCCAGGAGGTCACGCTCGACAAGTCGAACCGGCCGGAGAAGATCCGGGCGACCTCCCCGAAGGGCACCCTGGTCGACCTCGCCTACACCTACGGCTACGACCACGACGCCAACGCCACCACCCCCCTCAAGGACGGCGGCAAGATCCGCACCCGTAACGACGCGGTCGCGGGGATGAAGACCACCTACACCTACGACGGTGCGGGCCGGTTCTCCTACGCCAAGGAGGAGAAGGGCACCACCCTGAACTCCTCCTGGCAGTACTGCTACGACCTCGCCGGCAACCTCACCTCCCAGGGCGTCGACCCCGGCTGCCCGCGCGGCACCACCTACACCGTCAACGACGCCCAGCAGATCACCGCGAAGAACGGCGTCACCACCAACTGGTCCTACGACCTGGTAGGCAACGAGACCGCCGGTGCCTCCACCCCCGAAGGCACCCGCACGGCCGAAACCTGGTCCGACCACTCCCAGATGACGTCGGTCACCGTGGGCGGCAAGACCTACGCAGGCCAGTACGGCTCCACCGACCAGAGCGAGCGGATCAAGCTCGGCGACACGTTCTTCCACAACGGACCCCTCGGCCTGTCCGCGAAGAGCATCGTCGGCGTGGACACGGGATTCAACCGCGAGCCCGGGGGCACCCTGAACTCCATGACCACCGGGGGCAAGTCCTACTACTACCTCACCGACGCGGTCGGCTCCGTCGTCGCGCTCGCCGACGAGACCGGTACCAGGGTCAACACGTACTCCTACAGCCCCCGTGGCGTCCAACGAGCCGGAACCACGGAACAGGTCCCGCAGCCGTACCAGTTCGCCGGCGGCTACCACGACACCACGGGGCTCTACCACTTCGCCGCCCGCTACTACGACCCCAACATCGGCCGCTTCACCCAGCCTGACCCGTCCGGCCAGGAGAAGAATCCCTACCTCTACGCCGAAGGCGACCCCGTCAACCGCATCGACCCGCAGGGAACGCTCAGTTTCGGGGGCATAACCGGAATCGGTGACGCCGTCAGCCTGGTGACCGACACGTTGACCGGAAACACCGAGGGCGCCAACGCCACCAAGATGGGCATCCTGATGGGCCTCGGCATCGAAGGTCTGTGCATGGCGGGAGCCGCGGCTGGGACGTTCGCGACTCTGGGACTGTCCCTGGGCGCCGGATTCACCGGCTGCTCCGTAGTCGCCGCGGGTGCCGCTGCGGCCACGACCGCTGTCTACAACAACTGACGACCGCAGGGGGAGGACGCCGCACACCGTCCTCCCCCTGCACCCAGGAGGATTCCGATGCGTCGAGGTGTAGTGATTGCCGGCGCCCTGGTCGCCATCTGCTGTGGCGCGCTGCTGCTCGTGATGGGAGCCCGCGATGCTTCGGCCGGACATGGCCGAGCGGCGATTCCCCTCATCGCGGCGGTGGCACTCATAGGCGCCGGAGGATGGTTCGTCCTTTCCGGGCGGGGGCAGAAATGAAGATCGCGGCTCTCATGCCCTCATCAGCGTCCGGGTTGCCGATGTGGGGAATCGCTCTGATCGTGCTCGTCTTTCTCGCGGCCCTTGTGTTCGTCCTGTCACGGCGTCGATGAAGGTTCGTGCCGCGGGCAGCGGCAGCGGTAGGTAGCGGTAGCGGCACTAACCCTTCATGCCACGGGCAGCGACGCGGGCAGCCGTTGCCGTTGACGTCTACCGAACGTCCGGTGCTCGGGCGGTCGTGTTTTCCCTACCGCGCTTCTACCTCGGCGAACGGCGCCCGAACCGGCTGACCCTTCCTCTCGCTGGGACTACGCGTCGTCGGACCAGGTGGGATCGATTCGGAGCTGAACGTCGGTACACACAAATCCTCGCGCCATGGGGATTCTCCTTCGCACCTGGCTGCCACTTGGTTGATGCCCGCGGGCGAGGGACACAGCCTTCGATCCGAGGGCGTTCACCACATGGACGAAATGACGCGCCGATCTGTGACACTCCGGAGCGTCAGCGCTTACCAAACACCTTCGCCGGGACAAAGCGCTCTTATAGGTGTGGGCGCAGGGGGCTCCGGGGACCCGGCGGCGAGGCGGACGTCCAGGGTGAGGCGGCGGGCGATCTTGCCGCTGTCACCACCGATACCACCCCGAGAGATCGCACCAAGAGGGGCGATGCGTGCCAGGGCGGGTATCGGGGGGTCTTCCGGGCACACGAGAGGTCATGCACGGACAACATGCGCGTCCCAGCAGCAGCGTTTTCTTCGGCCCGGCTCCCGAAGCCCGGACACCGCCGCCCAGCCACACCGGCGCCAGACACTCGCGCCGCAGCCGGCTCACTGGCCGCCTGCGCCGGCGTATCCTCGCCTACCGCGCGATCGACTTCCTGTCCACGCACGTCCCGGACACGTCCGGGCCTGGCGAGGAATGCCTGCTCCTCGTCCACATCCGCCAGGTCGTCGGCCAGGTCCACTACCGGCTCTGCACCGATTGCGCCCAGGGTGTCATCACCGCCGTCGTCATCGACGAGCGCTTCCACAGCACGGGCCTGGGCACACGCGCACTCTCCCACCTGCGCTCCCGCCACCCGGGACTAGCCTGGCGCAGCACGCTGAGCAAGCGCACCACCCGTGATCTCCTGCGCCGGATGCGGATTCCCACGACCACCTCTGCCGCGCCGTGTCCCCACGCCCACGAGACAGCCTGCCCCCGGCCCCCTGCGGACTCGGCCGGCCACAGCGACAACACTCCGAACGGCAGAGGCGCCGGGGCCATGGCGATCGCGCCGTCCGAGCCCCAGGACCGGTCTCCGGATGGTGCGGCACGAGAACGATGAGGACGAGCGGTCATCATGCCCATGCCCGTCGCCGGCTCCGTCAGTTCGGCGTGCGGTCGGTGTGGCCGTTCGGAGTGGTGGTCGAGATGAGGTGGTCGACGACGTCGGTGAGGCTGCCGCGGCGGCGGTGGGCGGTGCGCTGGGCGTCGGATCGGCTGCCGTGGGTACGTAGGCGTGACCAGAGGGTGTGGACGAGTGCGGTGTCGCCGTGTTGATGGAGCGCCATCCGGATGTGAGTGAGGAGCTGGCCCATCTGGGTGACGGTCGGGGTCAGTCGGCCGGTGAACGGGTCGATGCCGTCGCCGGCGAGGCCATCGCGGGCCGCGCGCCAGCAGGCCGCCCTGAGCATCTCGGGATGGGGGCGAGGCGCCGGTTCTCCGCCATGGATAGCCGTAAGGGCGGTGGCGGCCAGGGCTCTGACGAGGCCGGCGAGGAGGACGGTGTCGTCGCCGGTGGCGGTGGCGTCGGCGGCGCGGATCTCCAGGGTGGAGACGTGGTGTGAGGGCCTGATGTCCCAGTACAGGCCGCCCCGGTCCATGACGGCGCCTGTGGTGAGGAAGCCGGAGACGAGGTCCTCGAAATGGTCGGCGGACTCGAAGTAGGGCGGGGGTCCCGAGACCGGCCACCGTCCCCAGGTGGTCGTGCGCCAGCTGGCGTAGCCGGTGTCCCGCCCGGCCCAGTACGGGGAGTTGGCCGCGACGGCGATGAGGAGGGGGACCCACGGGCGGAGGTGGTTGCTGACCTCAAGTGCGGTGGCCAGGTCGGGGACGCCGACGTGGATGTGGCAGGCGCAGGCGACCTGCTCGTCGTCCAGACCCCGGAACATGGCGGCGCTGCGGGTGTAGCGGGGCCCGTCGGTCAGGGGTGGCGGTCCGGGCGGAGCGAGGACGGGTGTTCCGGTGGAGACGATACGCAGGCCCTGCCGTGCCGCTGCGCGGGCGAGGGCTTCGCGGGCGGAACCGATCTGGTCGGCGAGGTCGGCGAGGTGGGTATGGGGATCGGTGCGTGTCTCGACCTGGTAGCGCGTGAGTTCAGGTCCCACGTGGTCGCCGAGGTCGTGTGAGGCTTCGGCCACGACCTTTTCGGCGGCGGCGCTCAACTCGCGTGACACGGGGTCGACCAGAAGGAACTCTTCCTCGACGCCGACGGTCAGCGGCCCGGTCTCTTGGAAAAGGGGACGGCTTCCGTCATGGCTTGCGGTGGAGGGTTGTGTGGTGGACGACGTGTGCCCTCTACTCGTCATGGTGACCATGTTGTCACGCGTGGTGAGAGTCGGGTCAGATGGCGAAGGCGCCGTTGCTCGCCCCTCCTTGCTTCCCCCGGCATCACATCGGGGACGGCTGTCGCATACGGATCTCAGGCCCGCACGCACGCCGAGGCTGCGACCTGGATCGCGCATCGGCGGTCCAGGAGATGAGGGCGAGGCGGGATCAGGGGCGCCCCGAACGGGGGCATGGCGTGCGGGCGTGGATACTCCGGTGCACCGGCCACGCGCCTCTGTGTACCCTGCCGAGGCAGTCGCCTTCGTCTAGGGCGTGTTGCGAAAGTAGCGCCGTCCGCCCGAAGGGCGGGCCCCGCGGCGTCTGGTGCGTGCGATCGCAAGGCGGAGGGTCGTCCTCGTACCGGGTGTACTCGGACGATCCCGACAACGCAGCGAGCGTGCGTGCCAGGCGTCGCGGGGCAGGCGGGACTTTCGCAACACGCCCTAGCGGCCAAGGACGACGTACACCGGCCTGCCGGATGCGTTACCCGGGTTCGAATCCCGGCGGCGACCGCTCCTCACTGCGGGCTGCGGGACAGGGGGCCAGGCCTGTCCGGTAGACGGAATCTGACCGCAGGCTACCGACACCGGGGCCAGGCTCCAGCTCCGCCGGAACGCGACACGGCCTGACATCCGGCATCGCGCCGCGTTCTCGATGCCACCGGCGCCCGCGACGCCGTCAGCGCGCTGCGCTGCGGCGTACCCGTGGTGTGTGGTGTCGAGGGTGCTCGGCCGTCTCAGCTAGAGGATCGCCGCCGGCGCCTCGGCCGCGGTCGACCACGGCAGCGGCAGCGGCAGCGGCAGCGGCAGCGGCAGCGGCAGCGGCAGGCGACGTTGTTCTCGGTCCGTCCGGAGAGTCGCCGATCACCGGCTCAGGCATCAATGGGGGATCGAGGCGTCGCGGGCCGGACAGGCCACGCGGTGCCTACGGATCGTCGTCACTCTCGTCCGCTGTGATCACCACTCGCGTGGGCGGTGGGGGCCCAGCCGCTTGCCGAAGCAGTCGTCCACCCGACAGGAAGGGCCTGGCTTGGGGCCCAGACCGTCGAGGGTGTCGTCGCCGCGCTGACCAACGCCCGGCAAGGAGGCCGAACGGTCCATACCGGGCGCACCACGACGGGCCCGCGGCCCACATGCGTGCCAGGGTGGAAACGCACACGACGGACGAGAGCCGCAGGCGCGGCAGGTGGAAGCGTGAACGGACCCGGCAACGACTACAAGGCCGTCTTTCAGGCCCTTCCCGCAGGTGTGGCGCTGCTGACGCTCGACCTTGTGTACGCGGACGTCAACGAGGCGTACGTCAGCCTGTCGGGGCGGACGCGGAGCCAGCTCATCGGCCGCTTCCTGTTCGACGTGTTCCCCGACAACCCCGGCGATCCGGCCGCGACCGGTATGCGCAACCTCTACGCTTCCCTGCGCCGCGTAGCTGCCAGCGGGGAGCCCGACACGATGGCGTTGCAGCGCTACGACGTGGAGGACTCCGAGCGGCCCGGGGTGTGGCAGGAGCGGTACTGGAGTCCGGTCAACGTCCCCGTCCTCGCCCCCGACGGCACGGTGGCCCTGGTGCTGCACCGGGTCGAAGAAGTCACCGAACTCATCCGCGCCCGCGCCGGGCGCCCGGAGGGGGGCCGTGCCCGGGTCCTGGAGGCCGAGCTCTACACCCGCGCCCGGGAACTGCAGGAGGTCAACGAACGCCTGCGCAAGGCCCACGCCCGCGAGCGCGAGGTCGCCCTCCACCTGCAGGAAGCGATGCTGCCGGCGCCCCGGCCGCTCGGCCACCATCGCGCGGCCGTACGCTACCGGCCCGCCAAAGGAGCGTTGAACGTGTGCGGCGACTGGTACGACCTCGTCGACATGCCCGGCAGCAACCGGACCGCTGTCGCGGTCGGCGACGTCGTCGGCCACGGACTGCGCGCCGCCGGCGTCATGGGCCAGCTCCGCAGCGCCCTGTCGGCGGCCTCCCGGGTCGCCACCGGCCCGGCCCAGGCCCTCGACGTCCTCGGCCTGTACGCCCGCTCGGTCGAAGGTGCCGAATCCACCACCGCGGCGTCCGTCTTCGTCGACTGGAACGCCCGCACCCTCACCTACAGCAGCGCCGGCCACCCCCCGCCCGCCCTGTGTCGTCCCGACGGCACCGTCACCTTCCTGGACCAGGCGACCGATCCACCGCTGGGCGCCCGCCCGGACCACGTTCCCCGGCCCCAGTCCCAGACCGTGTTCACCGACGGCTGCGTCCTCCTCCTCTACACCGACGGGCTCGTCGAACGCCGCCACGAGGACATCGACACCGGCCTCGCGCGCCTCGCCGGCTCGGTCGCCCGCCACCACGCCACCGACCCCGACACCCTCGCCGACGCACTCCTGGGAGACCTGATCCCCCCGGCGGGTCTCACCGACGACACCGCCCTCATCGTCATGCGGCTGTGACGACGCGCGCACCTGCGCGCGGTGCGGAACGCCCGGGAGCACTCCCATCGACACCGCACCACCGCTGCGCCCCAAGACCTACAAGGCTCTTGAGCTCAGGCGAACCGAAGGCTGACGGCATATCCGTCGGCCGGGGCCTCCCTTCGCCGGAAACGCCCGGCTCACGGCCGATGAGTCGCCGGCTCCCGGCCGGTCCAAGCTCGTGACACCCCAGGAAAGGACACCGCCATGTCGGAGCTTCTGATCGACTTCATCACCTCCCTCGACGGATACGCATCGGGAGAGGGATGGCCCGGGTTCTGGGGCCTCGAGGGTCCGGAGTACCTCGCATGGCTCGGCGAGCAGCCCGAGTGCACGTACCTGATGGGAGCGAACACCTACCGTCTGATGTCCGGCTTCGCAGCGGGTGACGTCCCGAGCGGCCAGGACGAGTTCAGGCCCGAGGAAGAGGCGTCCGTCGACCAGCTCACGCAAGCGTCCAAGGTGGTGTTCTCCTCCTCACTCGAGGCGCCGCTGACGTGGGCCAATGCCACGCTCGTGCGCGACGACGCCGTCGAGGCGGTCCGCGCCATGAAATCGAGTGGCTCGGGGCTCCTCAGCACGATCGGCAGCCTCAGCCTGTGCCGGTCCCTGCTACGAGCGGGACTCGTCGACCGCTTCCGGGTCGTGATGTTCCCGGTGATCACCGGGGCCACGGGCGAAGAACGCATCTACGACGGCTATCCGGACGTTGCCCTGGAGATGATCGAGCACCGCACCTTCGACGGCCGCATCCAGCTGGTCGAGTACAGGCCCCGCGTGCTCGAGCACCCGCCGCTCGACGTCCCTGCGTGACGCCGCCCGCCGGCCGGCCTGGACGGATCACACCGGCCGGCGGGCACGGAGCGAGCCTGAGCACCCGAGCGACTCTCCCGGTTTCGGACTCGGTTGGCTCGATGCCCAGCAGCGTCACCGGAGGAGGGTCAGGAGGCCCGCATCCTCAGGTCAGTCGATCCAGTCTCGGAACCGGGCGCGTGATGGTCCGCACGCGCCGCTGTCCAGGGCCTTCTCGTAAGCCTGCCGGGTCGCTGCATCCACCTCTGCCGCCGAAGCGTCGAGGGTCACGTAGGCCCCTGAGTAGACCGTGCATGCGGGATGGACCGGCTGGGCGGCGTACCACCCGAAGGCGGCGATTCCGGCCAGGACGGTGAGGGCGATGAGTCGGCGTCTGGACATGCGGAGCAGCGGGTTGATCACCTCTGGATGGTACGGAGCGTGTCTGGGCCGGGCCGGCGGCCGGGTAGGGCCCCGGGCATGGCGCCCCGGGCCTTCCCCATGGCGGGCCCCTCCCCCCGTGTCTGGCATCAGCAGCGTGGGATCCCGACCGAGGTCAGGGGCCCTCGCGCTCCGGGCTGTGTGCTCGACGACTCAGACGCGGCTCCATCCGGCCGGCAGAGCTGGGGCCTCTCCTACACCGTCCAGGAAGTCGACGCCTGACACGAGGTCATGCGCGTTGGCGCCGCTCTTCCTCAAGAGGCACACGGCTCTCCCGCCCATCGGACGCCGAGTTCGCCTGACGGACGGTGCCCTCACGCTGTCTGGCGGCCAAGGCCCTCGCCAGCACCTTCGCCCGGTGGGGGTTCGACTCACCGAGGGCCTGCGCCACCTCCACGGCCTCGTCCAACAGGGCCAGCCGTCGCCCGGGCAGGTCCCGTACCAGGGGCGACGCGCTCTCCTCCACCAGGACGTACGCCAGCTTGGACCCGTACACCTCCGGCTCGACCCGTGTCAGAAGGCGGTAGATCCACAGCCCTTCGGCACCGCGCACCACCTTCCGGTTGGCACTGAGCAGCTTGACCCTCGCCAGCACAACCATGTCCTGATCCATCGATCCCCTTCGTCTCCCACCCCCAGCCGGCGCATGTCCCGCGGCGAGACAGCACAGCGAAGACGCCGGCAACCGAGAAGGGTTGCCGACGGGTTGGCCGGGAGGTGGATGACGATGAGTCTGACGCGCGGCGCCGGGCGTCACAAGGCCGAACGGGCGTGCCGTACGTCCTACCGAAACACCACCTGAACAGGCATGATGGACCTGACACTCACACAGATCCCGGCCGCCCCCCCCTGACGCAGACGCGCGACGGGGTCCAGCGCATGAGTGCCCGTTCCTGATCGCGGGCTCGGGAGACGGCATACCCCCACTCCTCGTTCCGCCGCGCGTGCACCACCTCCGCGCCCCTCTCCGCATCGCGGTGCGGGCCGAGCAACCGGTGGGCGGAGAGCATCGGTTACCTGTGCGTACTGCATGCGCGAGACGTGACAGCGGCGACTGTCCCGGCCCTCACGGCGCGTGACAACGTCATTCCGTCACCGACCGAGGGAGTGCGTTGTGAACAAGGGGTACGCGGTCTTCTGCGATGCCGACCGTCACTTCTACGACGCGCCCCACCGTCTCGTCTTCGCCGACGGAGCCGGCGACTCCCTCTACCCGGCCGCCACCCTCCCCGTGCCCGAGGGCTGGAGCACCCATCGCACGGGTGACTGGCTCGCCCTGCGTCCGGTGGGCGGAACGCTCCCGTCGCAGGGCTGGAAGATCCACGTCTCGGCCTGTCTCGACAACGCGGAGCGGGTCCTCGCCACGGTCCGGGAACACTGTCTGCGGCACGAGGTGGCGTTCAAGTTCGTGCCGAGCCGGTATCTGTTGCACCAGCGCAACGCCAAGTACGCGGACCGCGCGGCCAGCGGCAAGTTCATCACCGTCTACCCGGCCGACGACGAGCAGTGCGAGCGACTGGCGACCGACCTGGCGCACCTGCTCGACGGTGAGCCCGGACCGTACATCCTCAGCGATCTGCGCTGGGGGCGGGGCCCCGTGCATCTGCGGTACGGCAGCTTCACGCGCCGCCACTGCTACGACGAGCACGGCGAGCTGCGGCCGGCCATGGAGGACGGCTCCGGCGCCCTCGTACCCGATCAGCGCGGGCCCGTCTTCCGTGTGCCCGGCTGGGTCACTCCCCCGCCGTTCCTGCGCCCGCACCTCGACGCGCGCGCCGCCGTGACGGTCCAGGAGATGCCGTACGACATCGAGAAGGCCCTGCACTTCTCCAACGGCGGGGGCGTGTACGAGGCGCGGCACCGCGAGACGGGGCGGCGGGTCGTGCTGAAGGAGGCACGTCCGCACGCCGGGCTGGCCGCCGACGGTGCCGACGCCGTCACCCGCCTGCACCGCGAACGTACCGCGCTTGAGCAGCTCTCCGGACTCGCCTGTACACCGGAGGTCCTCGACAGCTTCACCGTCGGCGACCACCACTTCCTGGTCCTCGAGTTCGTGGAGGGCAGGCCGCTCAACACCTTCTTCGCCCGCAGGCATCCCCTGATGGAGGCCGAACCGCCGGCGGAGCGGCTCGCCGAGTACACGGAATGGGCCCTGCGGATCCACGGCCTCGTCGAGGAGGCCGTGGCCGAGGTGCACGCGCGGGGCGTCGTCTTCAACGACCTGCACCTGTTCAACATCATGGTCTCCGAGGACGAGACCTCCGTGGTGCTCCTCGACTTCGAGGCGGCCCAGGCGGCCGCGGAGGGCGGCCGGCAGACCGTCGCCAACCCCGCGTTCGTCGCGCCCGCCGACCGGCGTGGCTTCGACGTGGACCGCTACGCTCTCGCCTGCCTGCGGATCGCGCTGTTCGTCCCGCTCACCAGCCTCCTCGCCGTGGACCGGGGGAAGGCGGCGCATCTGGCGGAGGTCGCGGCGGCGCGATTCCCCGTGCCCGGCGAGTTCCTGGACGCGGCGGTACGGGAGATCGTGCGGGAGCCGGCCGGCACGTCACCGCGCGCCACCGCGTCCGGCGGCCGTGCTCCGTTCCTGCCGGTCGAGCCCGGAGAGTGGCCGGGCAGCCGTGACGCGATGGTGCGCGCGATCCTGGCCTCGGCGACGCCCGACCGGGAGGATCGTTTCTTCCCCGGCGACATCGCTCAGTTCGCCACGGCCGGCGGCGGCATGTCCGTCGGCTACGGCACGGCGGGAGTCCTGCACGCTCTGCACGAGAGCGGGGCCGCGCGGATCCCGGCGGCGGAGGAACGGCTCCTGCGGTACGCCAAGCAGCCCGAGTCCGGCACGCCGCTCGGCTTCTACGACGGGCTGACCGGCGTCGCGTGGGCCCTTCAGCGACTCGGGCACACCGCAAGCGCCCTCGAACTGGCCGAGCTGGTCCTCGCGCAGGAGTACGACGCGCTCGGGCCGGATCTGCACGGCGGGACCGCCGGCATGGGCCTCGCCCTGGACGCCCTCGCCGCCGCCACCGGCGAGTCCGGCCTGCACGCGGCGGCGCTGAGATGCGCCGAACTGGCGGCCCGCCCGCCCGTCACGTCCCCGCGGCCCGCAGGCGCGGGGGCCGGAGGCCGGGTACGGACCGGGCTGCTCCACGGTGCGGCCGGCCGGGCCCTGCTCTTCGTACGGCTCTACGAACGCACCGGGGACTCCGCGCTTCTCGACCTCGCCGCCGAAGCGCTCCACGACGATCTCACCCGCTGCGTACGCGGCGCCTCCGGCACCCTTCAGGTCGACGAGGGCTGGCGCACGATGCCGTACCTCGGTGCCGGGAGCGTGGGCATCGGCATGGTGATCGACGACTTCCTCCTCCACCGCCACGACGAGGCCCTCGACCGTGCCCGGTACGAGATCGTGCAGGCGGCGCAGGCCACCTTCTACGCCCAGCCGGGCCTCTTCCGCGGTGTCGCGGGCATGGTCCTGCACCTCGCCCGCACGAACGCCGGCGGGCCCGGCACGGGGCCCGAGGACGTACGCCGTCAGGTCGGCTGCCTGACCTGGCACGCGATGTCCTACGAGGGCCATCTCGCCTTCCCCGGCGAACAGATGATGCGGCTCTCGATGGACCTCGCCACCGGCACGGCGGGCGTCCTGCTGGCCCTCTCGGCAGCTCTGGGCGAACGCCCGGCCCAGCTGCCGTTCCTCCCGCCGCTCCGGCGGCCCCAAGAACCGGCCCCGCTCCGGGGTCGCACGGCACCACCGTCCCCACACGAAAGGAAACGATCATGAACCTGTTCGACCTGCAGTCGCTGGAGACCCCCAAGGACGAGGCCATCGGCGACGTCGAGACGGGCAGCCGCGCGAGCCTGCTCCTCTGCGGCGACAGCAGCCTCAGCGTGACCACCTGTAACTGAGTCCATCCGGCTCCGCGAACGGTCCGTAGAGGCGCCGGCGCGTAGTCACGGTGCCCCGGGAGCCGAGCTCCCGGGGCACCGGCCATCAGAGCCGGGCATCGGGCATCGGGCATCAGGCATCGGGCATCGGGCATCGGGCATCGGGCATCGGGCATCGGGCATCGGGCATCGGGCATCGGGCATCGGGCATCGGGCATCGGGCATCGGGCATCGGGGCGAGCGTCGCGGGTGCCCCGCCGCGCCCGTCAGGCGAAAGGGGCATCGGATGGCTTCCCGGACCGGGTCCGACCGGCTGCTGCGCGGCGCTGTACGACACACCGCCGGCCCGACCGCGATGCTGCTCGTCTGCTCGGTCGCCGGCGCCGCCTGCGCACTCGCCGTCCCCGCAGTCACCGGCCGCACGCTGGACCTGCTGCTGCACCGACACCCCGCCGCGGGGACCTGGTTGACCTGGGCCGCCGTACTGCTCGCCGCGGAGGTCCTGATGGAGACCGCCACCGTCCTGCTGACGCAACTGACCACCGCACGCGCCACCGCCTGGGTCCGCCTTCGCGCGTCGACCGGGCTGTCGGCCACGACCCCCCACCGAGCCGAACCCCACTCCGGCGGCGACGTCGCCGCCCGGCTGTGCGTGAACGCCACGGACAGCGGCGCCGCACCGTCGGCCCTCGCGACCTCGGTGTCCTCCGTCCTCGTCCCGGCCGGCGCGCTCGTCGCGCTGGCCCTCATAGACCCCTGGACCGCGGCCGTCTTCGCGGCGGGCCTGCCGCTGCTCCTCATGGTCCTGCGGGCCTTCGCGCGGCAGTCGTCCGACTCCGTCGGCCGGTACCAGCAGGCACAGGGCGCCGTCGCCGCCCGGCTGACCGAGGCGCTGAGCGGTGCGCGGACCATCGCCGCCGCGCACACGGCACGCCGCGAGGAGGAACGCATCCTCGCCTCGCTGGAGGACATGACGCGGTACGGCACCCGGATGTGGCTCGTCCATGGCCGCGCCGTGGCCCGCAGCGGAGTGCTGCTTCCGTTGCTCACCACGGCCGTCGTCGCGGTGGCGGGGACGAGGCTGGCCGCCGGGGAGCTCAGCGTCGGCGACCTGCTCGCCACCTCGCGGTACGCCGCCCTCGCCGCCGGGATCGGATCCATCGCCGCGCCGCTCGGCGCCCTGGTCCGGGCCCGCACCGCGGGCCGACGCACCGCCGCACTCGCCGATCTCCCTCCCATGACCCACGGCTCCGCGGTCCTGCCGCCCGACGGGCCCGGTGACCTGGAGCTGAGGAGGGTACGGGTGGTGCGCGACGGCGTCCCGCTGCTCACAGGCGTCACGTTCACGATCGACGGCGGCTCCACGGTCGCGGTCGTGGGGCGCTCCGGCGCCGGCAAGTCCACCCTGGCCGCCGTCGCGGGCCGGCTGACCGACCCTGACGAAGGGCGCGTCCTCCTGGACGGTCTCGACCTGGCCGAACTGACCCGCGCGGAGCTGCGTTCGGCGACCTCCTACGCCTTCGCCCGCCCCGCCTTCGACAGCGGCGCCACGCCCACGGTCCGCCGCGCGATCGCCTCGGGGCGGGGCGGGGCCGTCGGGGAGCCGGCTGAGGGCGAGGGTGAGGGTAGTGGCGCCGTGGGCGCCGCGGCTCCTCGAACCGCCGAAGCCCTGGCGGAGGAGGTCCGGGACGCCGCGAGCGCCGCGAGCGCCGACGCGTTCATCCGCCTCCTGCCACAGGGGTACGACACGCCTCTGGACGAGGCGCCCCTCTCCGGCGGGGAAAGTCAACGCTTGGGCCTGGCACGGGCGTTCATCGGGGCCGGGCGGCTGATGATCCTGGACGACGCGATGTCGAGCCTGGACACGGCGACGGAACGGCAGGTGGAGCTCGCCCTCTCCACGTCACTGCGGCCGTGCACCAAGCTCGTCGTGGCCCACCGGGTCTCCACGGCGGCCCGTGCGGACAAGGTGGTCTGGCTGGAGGCTGGACGGGTGCGGGGGTTCGGACCGCACCGCCTGCTGTGGGAGGACCCGGACTACCGTGCGGTGTTCCTGGCCGAGCCCGCCGCGGCGTCGGCGGCGACCGTCGCCCCGGCGAGGGCCCCGGCCGAGGCCGCCGTCCCGGCGAGGGCCGCGGGCGCGGCAGTTGCCGCCGGAGACGGGGCCTCGCAGGAGGACGACCGCCGGGCCGCCCGGCCCGTCCACGACGAGCCCGGGAGCGACGCGTGACGTCGGCGGCGGACAGACGCCGGACGACGGGCCCGAAGCAACGGTCGCCCCTCGGCGGCCCCGCCCCCGCCGCCGAGCGGACGTCACGGCGCGTTCTGGTGTCGGGACGGACGTTCCTCGGGCGCCGCAAGGGGGTGCTGGCCAGGCTGGCGGCCTGGTCCGCGGCCGAGTCGGCTCAGACGTTCCTCGGCGGCTACTGCGTGGCCCGGGCGCTGGACGACGGTTTCCTGCGAGGTAATACGTCGGCGGGACTGCTCTGGCTCGCGGGGGCCGCCGTGGTCATCGTCCTCGGCGCGCCGGTCGTCCGGGGCGTGTTCACCCAACTCCCTCGCCTCACCGAACCGTTGCGCGATCACCTGGTACGCCGGTCGGTCGTGCGGGCGCTGCGCGCGGCCACGGCCGGGCGGGGAACCGTGGACACGACCGCCGTCTCCCGGCTGACGAGCCAGACGGAGATCGCGCGGGACAGCTTCGCCGGGCTGGTGCTCGCGGCCCGCTCCTTCGTCTTCGTCGCCGTCGGGGCCCTGGTCGGCCTGATGTCCCTCGCGCCGCAGTTCCTGCTCGTCGTGTGCCCGCCCCTCGTCCTGGGCATCGCCCTGTTCACCGCCTCCCTGCGGCCCATGGCACGGGCCCAGCACCGCTACCTCGACGCGGACGAGGCCGTCGGCCGGCGCGCGGAGGTCACGCGGACCGCCCTGCGTGACATCGTCGCCTGCGGCTCCCACGAACCGACCGCCGCCCGCAACCGCCTGGCGATCGAAGAGGCCGCCGCCGCCCAGCGCGCCCTGGCCCGCTGGGCGGCGGTCCGCACGCTGTCCGTGGCGACAGCCGGCCAGTCGCCCGTGTTCCTGCTCCTGGCGGCGACCCCGTGGCTGCTCCGCCAAGGCGTCACAGCGGGCGCCCTGGTCGGCGCGCTCACCTACATCCTCCAGGCACTGCTGCCGGCCCTCCACACGCTGATGACCGTTCTGGGCGCCGCGGGGGCCCGGCTCTTCGTCATTCTCGACCGGCTCACCGGGCCGGTCCCCGGCCCCGGGGCCCACTCCGGCCGGCAGCCCGCCCCTGACCCGCCCTCCGCCGCCGCACCCCGCGCGTACGTGCGGCCCCCGGCGGCAAGGACGACGGCCGCGCTGGAGCTGCGCCAGGTCCGAGTGGCATTCGGACCGGGTGCCCGTGCCGTACTCGACGACCTGGATCTGACCGTCGAGGACGGGGAGCACATCGCGGTCGTGGGCCCGAGCGGCATCGGCAAGTCGACCCTCCTCCAGGTCGCGGCGGGCCTGCTGACGCCGGACCGGGGCGAAACACTCCTCTCCGGCCGCCCCGTCGGCCACGACCCGTCACCCGAACTCACCGCCCTGCGCACCCTGATCCCCCAGGAGGCGTACGTCTTCAGCGGCACCCTGCGGGACAACCTCCGCTATCTGCGGCCCGACGCCCGTCGGGCCGACGTCGACGACTCCGTACGGGCTCTCTCGCTCGACGCGCTCGTCGAGCGCGTCGGCGGGCTCGACCGTCCGGTGCGGCCGGAGGCGCTCTCGCTCGGCGAGCGCCAGCTGATCGCCCTCGCGCGCGCCCACCTCTCCCCCGCCCCGCTGTTGCTTCTCGACGAGGCCACCTGCCACATCGACCCCGTGGCCGAGGCCCGGGCCGAAGGCGCCCTGCGCGCCCGGCCCGGAACCCTGGTCGTCGTGGCCCACCGGCTGTCGTCCGCGCTGCGTGCGGACCGGATCCTCGTACTCGACGGCACCCGCGCCCGGTGCGGCACGCACGAGGAGCTGCTCGTGCGGTCGGCGCTCTATCGCGACCTGGTGGGACACTGGAACGACATCCAGCGCTGAAGCAGGGACCGCGCCCGCGGAGACGTCACGCGGACAGTCCGGCCCGACCAGCGGCGGTCAGGTCCGACCGGCGACCACCAGTCCCGATCGACGGCCGTCAGGCCCGATCGGCGAGCGCCAGGTCTCATCGGTGGGCCTCAGGCCCGACCGGCGGGCGTCAGGTCCACCCGGCTCCCTGGGCTATCCGGATGGCGTCCACCCGGTTGCGTGCGCCGACCTTGCGGATGACGCTCGCCATGTAGTTCCGTACCGTCCCCTTGGAGAGGTACAGCGTCGCGGCGATCTCGCCGACGGGGGCTCCCTTGGCCGCGAGCGAGAGCACGCTCAACTCACGTCGGGTGAGGGGCATCTCCGCGGCCTGGAGGAAGCCGAGGGCGAGCGTGTCGTCGAGGAAGCGCTCTCCGGCGGCCACCCGGTGGACGGCCTGGAGTAATCGGGTCTTCGATCCGTTCTTGTCGACGAAACCGGTCGCCCCTGCCGCATGCGCCCGGCGCAGCACCCCGGGCCGCTGGGCGGGGATCAGCGCCAGAAGGGCCGATCCACCCGCCTCCAGTGACGCCGCCACCGAGGTGGTCGGCGTGTCGGGCTCCGCCCCTGGAGGCGGCAGACACTCGGCATCGGCGACGTACACGTCCGGTGCCGACGCGCCGGCCGCCGGCCCCTGCGGCCATTGCGAGACCGCGGAGACGACCGAGACCTCGTCGTCCGACCGCAGCAGTTCCACCAGCGCGGCACGCAGCAGCTGCGCCTCGTACACGACCGTGACTCTGATCATTCCCACCCCTTCGGTCTGCGTCACGCCCCTGGGGCGTGACGCGATCAGCCCCTCACCCCTCTGCCCCTGTCTCCCGCGCGGGAACGCGACATCGGGCGCACAGGGGGCGCACTTCAGGGAGCTGGGGCCGGATCCGTTCCCTGCGTACGGACGGTCCGCAGGCCGACCGGGTGAGGGCCGCACGGCGCCGGTCGGGAATGTCCAGATCCGGTCCCACCCTCGTGAGCCGGCATTCCTGCGGGGGCCGGTCGTCCTCGCCGAACGCGCCTGGGACATGGCGCGCGGGCATGGGCACATCATCCGGCCGTGGCCGGGCAACCAGATGGTCATGACGACGAGGTGGGGCACGGCCGCGAGGATCTCCTGGCTCGCGGCACTGGTGCCGGTGCAGACGGCTGCGATGGTGGGACTGGGCCTCGCCCTGACGTCCGGTGGCGCGGGCGGCCGACTGGAGTCCGCGGAGGAACGCCTCGTACGCGAGGCGGTCGCGTACCGCGATGGCCGGGTCGATGTCGTCTCCCAGTGGCTGTCGACGCTGGCCCGTACCGAGACGATCGTGGGCGTGACGCTGGTGACCGTCGCCCTGCTGGTGCTGTCCTCGGGCGGACGGCGGTGGCGTGAGGCCGGGTTCCTGGCGGTTGCGGTCGCCCTCCAGTCGACGGTCTTCCTCATGGTGACGGCCTTCGTGGAGCGTCCGCGTCCCGGTGTCCCTCACGTGGACGCGGCTCCGCCGACATCGAGTTTTCCGTCGGGCCATGTGGGGGCGGCGGTCGCGCTGTACGGCGGGTGGGTCGTCCTGGTGTTCGCCCGATCGGCACGCGGACCGTGGCGGTACGCGTCGTTGCTGCTGCTCCTGGTCCCCGTTGCGGTGGGGGTGTCCCGGATCCACCGGGGCATGCACTATCCCACCGACGTCCTGGGCGGTCTGCTCAACGGCACCCTGGCGCTTCTGCTGGTGGGCTGGGCACTGCTGGCGTCCCGGTCCCCCGCCGAGGATCCCCCTGCTCGTCCCCGGTCACCGTCCGCGCCCGGGAGGTGGGGCGGTGACAGGTGCGGCGGTACGCCCGTCCCCCGAGCGGACCCGGGCGTGCCGATGTCGCCGTCACCGGCCGCGCGGAAGGGAGGACGGTGATGGGCACCGCCACACGCGTGCCGCAGCGACGCGACGTCGTGGGGGACGAGCTCTCCGGCGACGAGGCGTGGACCGCTCTGCGTCGGTACGGGGGGTGGAGCCTTGCGCGGGACTCGTTCGTACGTTTTCGCTACGCCGACGGCTTCAGCCACTCGCGCGCGCTGGCGCTGCAGACGGTGCTCTCCCTCGTGCCGCTGGCGATCGTGGCGATCGGTCTGTCCGGGGTGCTGCACACGGAGGGCATAGGCCGGGTCGCCGAGCTGACGATCCGTCGGATCACCAGTGGCCCCAGCCAGGAGATGGTCGACGAGGCACTGCGGCTGAGCCGTCGGCACGCGGGTGAGGGGGGTCAGGCGGCGCTCTGGCTGGGCCTGCTCTTCTCGCTGGTCAACCTCACCACGAGCCTGTGCCAGGTCGAGCGTGGCGCCAACCGGATCTACGGCGTCGAGCGGGACCGGCCCTTCCTGAGCAAGTACGTGCGGGGGATGGTGATGGCCGTGCTGGCCGGGTTGCCGCTGGGGCTGAGTTTCCTCCTCACCGTCCTCGGCTCCGATCTGACGCGGGCGTTCGCGGAGGTCTACGGCGTCGGACCGGACGCCACCCGTGCCTGGGAGGTGCTGCGTTGGCCGGTGGGCGTGCTGCTGGCCGTGCTGGCCACCAGCGCGATCTTCCGGCTCTCGCCGCGCCGGGACCAGCCCGGCTACACCTGGCTGGCCTTCGGCGCGATCCTGTATCTGGTGCTGTGGAACGGGGCCACCTGGGGGCTGAGTCTGTACGTCGGGGCGAGTGGTTCCTTCACCAGCGTGTACGGGCCCCTCAGCGCGATCATGGCGCTGTTGCTGTGGTCGTACCTGACGTCGCTGGCCCTCTTCCTCGGTGTCGCGTTCGCGGCACAGTTGGAGGCCGTCCGGGCCGGCGTGGAAGAGCCGGCCGGACCCGATCCCGGCGTCTGAGGCCCCGCTGCGGGGCGCGTCGTGGCGGCCTGGCGTCGGTCAGCGGAGGCGGCGGGCGCGGAGGACGACGTCGTCGGTGTGGTGGGCGCCGGCGCCGCCCTCGGGGCTGACGCGGGGACGTTGTTCGTCGACCTCGATCCGCCAGGCGTCGTCGAGCAGGGCGGCGACCATGGAGGGCCAGACGTAGTCGGCCGGGTCGAAGCCGCCCTCGTCGGGTCGCTGGGTCTCCATGCCTGCGTGGTGGACCAGCAGGAGGACGCCCCCGGGTGCGACGGCGGACAGGAGGGCACGTTCGGCCGCGGCGTCGGAGGTGCGGAGCAGCGCCGGGTACTGGGCGGAGACCAGGTCGAAGGAGCCGGGCCGCAGCTTGGCCTCCGTCAGCTCCGCGTGGATCCAGCGGACGACGGCTCCGGCGTCTCGGGCGTGGCCCACGGCCCGGTCCAGCGCCACGCCCGAGACCTCGAGCGCGGTGACGTCCCAGCCACCGCGCGCGAGCCAGACGGCGTCGACGCCTTCGCCGCAGCCGACGTCGAGCACCCGGCCGGGGGTGAGGTCGGCGGTCTCGGCCACCAGCGCTCCGTTGGGGCGGCCGCTCCAGAGTCGTCGGCGCTCCGCGTAGCGGTTGTCCCACTCGGCCCGTACGGTCGGGTCTCCCCGGTACGTGTCGGCGGTCGATCCCTCTGCTGCGATGTGTTCGGTCACCGGGCCACCGTCCCTGAAGGTGGGTCCACGACGCCACTGTTGTTGCCGGTTCGGCAAAGGCCGAGGGTGGACCGGGAAGGTGACCCAGCCCGGCCTCCCGTGCGTTCCTCATCCCACCGGGGGAACGTCGGGGTCTGCGTGCGCGTGGCGCGGGTGCGGGCGGCTGAGCATCGGCGCACGGAGCCCTCAGGGGCCCGGAGCCCGCGCCTGGTGAGGCGCGGGCTCCGGGCTTCGTGCTGTCCACGGCCTGGGGGACAGTCGCGGACCGGCGATTCGAGCGGTCCCCACCGCTCACGGGCCGTTTGCCCCGAACGGCCGTCGCCATGCGCGGTGTTCGGACCGTGCCGGGCAGTCGGCCGCCGGGTCCGCAGTCAGGCGGTCAGGCGCGCGATGTCCTGCGGGTCAAGGCCGGTGAGCTGGGCGATGCGCTGCGCGGGGATGCCCGCGGTCAGGGCGCGGTGGACGAGAGCCTCCCACTCCTGGGTGGCGTCGCGGAACTCGAGCAGTTCGTGCTCCATGTCCGTGACGGACTGGGGCGCGCACTCCTGCTGGACGCGCAGCGTCTCCTCCTCGCTCAGGGGCACGGGCAGCCGCTCGGCGTCCTGCGGGATGAAGACCTCCGCCTCCGCCGGAAGGATCCTGACCTCCTCGGAGGCGGCGGAGACGCCGTGCGCCTGCAACCAGCCGTGCACTGCGGGTGTTTCGGAACATTCGAGCGCACCGACGGCGGCCAGGGCCGCCCCGATCCGAGGATGCCGGGGAGGGAGCAGGAACAGGTATGCGTCATCAGCCATCGTGCGACATCGCCTTCTCGGTGGGTCATCAGCGGCGCACTGATGCTAGCGCTCTCACGGCCGGGCATCTCTATCACCCAACCGCTGTCCAGGCAGGCCGCAGGGTGATGCTGTTGCGGCCTACCCGATGCTCCTCGAAGACGCCGGCGACGGCACGATCATCATCCCCGTCGACCAGCCCAGGGCAGGAGGGTCCACCCATGCCTGGAGGCTGTGGGAGGAGCCCGCGGAGCAGGGCCGGCCACCCGGACGGCTACGGCACCCGCGCGCCCCGCGTACTGCCCAGTCGGCCCAGGAGGAAGGCGACGGGAAGGGACACGAGGACGACCGTCTGGAGCGGGAACCAGTCGACGTGCCAGTCGGGGAAGAGCGCCATCGGGTTGCCCGAGAAGACCGGACCGGACAGCTGGAGCCCGACGGCGCAGCCGAGACCTCCGTACAGCGTCCAGAGCAGTCCGGTCCGCGTGTAGCCCTTCCAGAAGAGGGAGTACACCAGGGCCGGCAGCAGCGAGGAAGCGGCCACCGCCAGGGAAAGCGCGGTCAGGAACTGGACATTCCACCCCTGGACCCAGACCGCCAGAGCGATGCTCAGTACGCCGACGCCGGCAGACGCCAGCCGGGCGGCGGCCACTTCCCTCCCCTCGGTGGTTCGGGAACCGCGCAGCGCATGGGTGTACAGGTCGTGGGCGATCGTCCCCGCTGCCGCCAGGGTGACGCTCGCGACGACTGCCAGTGTGGTGAGGAAGACTCCGGAGGCGACCAGGACGACGAGCAGTGCGCCGCCGGTGGGCGCGTCCGCGCCTCCGGCCAGTTCGTCGGCCAGCATCACCAGCGCGCTGCTGCCGCCCGGATCGGCGGACAGGATCGCCGGGGCGCCGATCAACGCGGAGGCGCCCAGCCCCATGAGAGCCGTGGTGACGCAGAACGCGCCGACGATCACGAGCGTATGACGCACGGTCCGGCGGGCGGTGGCGGCGTCGGGCGCCGTGCCGAGTTGCAGGGCGACGTGCGGCAGGCAGGCCGCGCCGAACACAATGGTGATCATGAGGCCTATGAAGTCCAGGGTGGCGGCGGGCTCCGCGCTCGCGCCGAATCGGAGGCCGGGGCGCAGATAGTCGGCGCCGCGGCCGCTTCCCTGTCCGGCCGCGGCGACCAGGGAGTCGGTGCTCCAGTGGAAACGGTGCAGCAGCACGGAAGACACGACCAGAGCGACACAGAGCAGCACCACCGTCTTGATCACCTGGATCACGACCGTACCGCGCATGCCGCCGAACGCCGTGGCGCAGACGACGAGAGCACCGATCATGACGATCGCCGTCTTCTCGATCCCCGGACCGGACAGCCCCAGCAGCGCGGCGGTGGTCACCCCCGCGCCGGAGAGCTGTACAACCAGGTAGGGGACGCAGATGCACAGGGTGACCACGGCGACCGCGATCCTCACCGCGCGCCCCGGCGTCCGCAGGCCGAACGTGTCGCCCAGGGTGTAGCCGGCGCGCTCGCGCAAGGGCACGGCGAGGAGGAGCAGTACGCCGAGGGAGAGCACGGTGCAGAGCGCGATGAACAGGCCGTCGTACCCGAAGAGGGCGACGCTTCCCGTCGTGCCGAGCACCGTGGCCGAGGAGAGGTAGACGCCGGAGAGGACGAGCGCCCCTCGCATCGGCCGCAGTGTGCGTCCCGCCGTGTAGAAGTCCTCGACCCGGTCCCTCGGAGGGCCACTGAGGACGCACAGGAACAGGACGGGGACGATGAACGCCACGAAGCAGCCGAGGATCAGTGCCTGGGTCTCCGGGTCCATGGTGCCGGGCGCGGCGAGCGGGAGCTCCGGTCTCATCAGTACTCCCCGTACGCGGTGGGGCGGACGGGCGTCCGGCCCTTGTCCGCACTGCGGTCGTAGCGCACCGCCGTCCAGACCAGCAGCACGGCCTGGAGGAGGAGTGCCCACACGCCGATGCCGGTCTCGCCCCGCAACGGGGCGGCCATGAAGTCGGGCGCGGAGCACACGAGCAGCAGATGCGCC
The DNA here is from genome assembly GCF_055563155.1 of Streptomyces sp. NPDC013317. NCBI lineage: Bacteria > Bacillati > Actinomycetota > Actinomycetes > Kitasatosporales > Streptomycetaceae > Streptomyces > Streptomyces sp. NPDC013317. The sequence continues at coordinate 981,281 of NZ_JBVHDX010000001.1, read as the reverse complement.
GTGAGTACCGTTCCGTTGACCACGGCGAAGGACGGGCCTGGACGACGGCGGGACCGGGGCTGATGAGGGGGGCGAGGGGCGTGCGGGTCGGTCATGGCAGAGCTCTCCTGGCAGGCCTGGGGCGGGTGGGTCGCCTCTGAACGGGCCTCACCAGAGCACCCGGCCCCGTGACACGTCCATGCGGTGTACCCGCGCCGGTGTCCGCTCCCAACGCCCGGCAGGTGCGACTGTGCCGAGGCCCAGGGGCGTGGAGGGCCGGGGAGGCGGGTGCCGGGGAGGAGAGGGGGTGCCGGGGAGGAGCGGGATGCCAGGAAATATCGGACTCTGGGCAGCGGGGAGGGGGTCAGGCTGGTGGGCGACGCCGGAGTCCGTCGTCGGCAGGTCCGGCTGCCGCGGCCGGCCCCAGCAGGCGGTGGGCATCGAGCGCGAGGGTGAGTTGCACCAGGTCGCGGGGGCGGGACAGCGTGAGGCCGGTGACCTGTTCCACACGGCGCAGACGGTTCAGCACGGTGTTGCGATGGCAGAACATCCGCCGAGCCGACTGAACGGAGGATCCACCGCATTCGATCCAGACGCCGACGGTGTCGAACAGCAGGTCGCGGTCGGCGGGTTCCAGGTCGTACAGGGGCCTCAGCACCTGGCGGACGAGTTCGTGGGACAGGTCGGGCCTCGAGACCAGGAGTCCGTCGGGCAGGCGGGAGTCGAGCCGGGCGACCTCCCCGTCGTCGCGGCAGGTACGAAGTGCGAGTCCGGCCATGTCACGCGCGCGGGCCAGGCTGCCCAGGCCCGGGACCACCGGGCTGATGCCGATGCGGAGCCCTGGTCCGGCGACGAGGCCGGAGGCGAAGGCGTCCAGCGGACGGTCGCCCAAGTGGGCGACGAACACGGCGCGCTGACCCCAGGAGTGCCGGAGGACCCGGATGTCCTTCAGCTCCGGGGCGGCCTGGGGCACGCGGCCGTACGGCGGTGTCGCCTCCGCGACCGCCACCGCGTACCGGCTGTCGAGCGGCAGATCGAGGATGCCGGCCGCGCTCCGGGTGAATTCTGGTTCGTGACGCGTCTCGAGGAGGGCGGCGAGGGTCAGACGGACGCGTTCGTGGTGCCGGCCGGTGACCCCCTCGACGACCTGCCGGTAGGCGTCGGCGACGAGTACGGCATCGCGGTCGTTGCTCTTCCACACCAGCTCGGCGACGTGCACCATCCGGCGCATGTCGCCCAGACCCTCGCGTTCCACCACCCCGATCATCCCGCTCCAGACCTCGGATCCTGCGACGCGGTAGGCGTGCAGCACCTCGTCGAGGGGGCGCCCTTGTTCCGCGCGTCGCGTGCCCAGCTCTCTGGTGAACCGCTCGACGTCCACGATCCTGTCCGGCTCCACCCCGGTCTCCAACGCGTGGCGGATGCCCGTCGCCACGTTCTCGCGCACGTCGGGCGGCGCGAGCACCGGGTCGGCGTAGTACGGCACCTCGGCGCGGATGGCTTCCAGGACGGAGTCCGTGAACACCGTGCCGTATCCGAGGAGCCGTCGGCACGCACGGTCGAACAGCTCGGCGGAGGACGGGTCGGTGGCGCTGCCGGGGGCGAGACTACGGTGCATGGACGCTCCAGGTGGACGGGGGTGCGAGCACCACGTGCAAGGTGCGGGCGCGAGGCGCCGACGTGCGGTGCCGACGGAGCCGCGCGGAGCGCGGGAGCCTTCAGAGGGCCGGCCACCGTGGGCGTGAACCGGCAGCGTCCTCTCCGGCGGGCACCATGCTAAGCGGTCGGTCAGGGAGTGGCGCTGTCTCGGCCGGATCGTGATGTTTCCGTAAAGGCCGACGTGGTCGGCCACGTTTCGAATGCGCGTTGACGGATACCTGGCGTTCCGTCAGGAACTTCGGCCTCTCGGCGGGGACAGCTCCAGTGCTGACCCGCGGACCGGTACGACGCGGCCCCCGAACCCTTACCGGGTCGGGGCCGCGGTGCGCGAGAGGCATGGACGAGTGAGGGAGGGCCCGGATGAAGGTGACCGGGGAAGGCCGCGGTGCGGCACGGCGTGGCCCTGTGGCCATCGGGCGGGATCTGCTGCTGGCGGTGGGGCTCATAGGGATATGCGGCGGCGGCCTCGCCCTTTTCCTCAGGACGGCCGAAACGGCGGGGCGTCGCGGGTCCGGCGTCCCCGTCGCCGTCCTCGCGACGCTCGCCGTCCTCGGGGTGCTCGCCGTCGGGGTGGGAGCGGCCAGACGGAGTTCGATCCCCGTCCGGCACCGCGAGGGCCTTCGCCCCTCGGGCGCGCCGCACGACTCACCGCCCGCAGCGGACGTGCCCGACGTGGATGCCACGGCCCTGGACCACGGCGCGGTCGACGCCGACGGCTTCGAGCACACGGTCGCCGCACTGTGCGCGCGGGACGGCTGCACCGCCGTGGAAGTGGTGGGCGGGGCGGGCGACCTGGGCGCCGACGTCCTCGCGGTGACCGAGGACGGCCGGCGTGTCGTGCTCCAGTGCAAGCGCTACGCGGAGGACAACCGCGTCGGATCCCAGGATCTGCAGAGGTTCGGCGGCACCTGCTTCACCATCCACGAGGCGGATGTGGCAGTCATCGTCACCACCAGCTCCTTCACCGCACCGGCCGCCGAGTACGCCGCGACGTGCGGGATCATCTGCGTGGACGGCGACGCGCTGGCCGCGTGGACCGATCAGACCGTGCTGCCCCCCTGGGAGGCGCTCGACGCGGATCCCACGACCCCTGTCTCGGTCACTGGCCCGGCATGAGGTTCCGCGCGGCGGTCGTTTTCCGCCGGATTCGCTGTTCTCCTGAACTCCTCGGTGGTCGATGGGTAGCGTCTGCCGTCATCACTCGGCCGAGGCATGAGGCCGGTCGGGCCGTCGCAAGCGCAGGAAGCGAGTAGCAATGTTGTCTGTGGAGACCTCCCTCAAAGAGGCGATGACCTCGATCGAAGGGAGCCTGGGGGTCGCGTTGGTCGACTACACGAGCGGCATGGCCCTGGGAACGCTCGGTGGAGGCAAGGACCTTGATCTGGCGGTGGCCGCGGCCGGGAACACCGACGTGATCCGGGCGAAGACCCGCACCTTGGAGATGCTGGGCCTGCAGGAGGACATCGAGGATGTGCTGATCAGCCTCGGAACCCAGTACCACCTCATCCGGTTGATCAAGGGGCGTGGGGGCAACGGGTTGTTCCTCTACCTCGTTCTGGACAAGGAGAGGGCGAACCTGGCCATGGCCCGGCACCAACTCAGGCGTATCGAGGCGCAACTGGAGCTGTAGCCGCTCTTCTGCTTCCCGGCTTCGGACGCCCACGAGTTGAAAGATTCTTCAACTCGACACATCTGAAAGTGATCAGCCTGGGGGCGAGTCCGGGCCGGGAGGCGGGAGAATGAGGGCAGCTGGACACCGAGGAACCGGCGGCCTCGGCTGACAGCCTTCGCAATGGCCGAACCAGGTGGGAGCGTTGTCGCATGCAGGTGCCGCTGTACCAAGCCAAGGCGGAGTTCTTCCGCATGCTCGGGCACCCCGCCCGGATCCGCATCCTGGAGCTGCTCCAGCACGGGCCCGTACCCGTTCGTGAACTCCTTAACGAGATCGAGATCGAGCCGTCGAACCTCTCCCAACAGCTCGCGGTACTGCGCCGGGCCGGCATCGTGATATCCATCCGCGACGGCTCCACGGTCAGTTACGCGCTGGCCGGCGGCGATGTGGCAGAACTCCTTCGCGCCGCGCGGCGCATCCTCACCGAACTCCTGGCCGGGCAGAACGAGCTACTCGCGGAACTGCGGCACTCCGACACCTCTGTGGGAACGAGTCCACCCCCGCCGTGAGCCCACTCGGGTCCGACTGAGCGTTGAAGCCACCCGACGCGAACCAACCACGTGCCTCTTCGCCCAACCGCCTCCGCTCAAACCGGTAGGGAACGACCGCCCCCGCAAGGGCCTCTTCGGCCCGGCCCTGCCCACTTCGATCGGGCCGACGGGTCAGGGTGTGGGCGAGGCCTTGGTGAGTGCCATCCAGTCTCGGACCGTCTCCAGGTGCGAGCCGCTCGCCGTGCCCGCAGCCACCGCTTCGGCGTCCGCGGCGGAGCACGGCGTCCGTGCTCGGGTGAGCAGGGCGAGCGGCCAGGCGGGGCCCGCACCGGTCTCTCCGTCGAAGGGGGTCCAGTCCCACGGGCCGTCGAATCGCCACGCCCGATCCGCGGCGTCCGCGATCTCGTCGCCGACCTCCAGAAAGGCGTAGGGGCGCAGCAGCAGTTCGAAGGTGAAGGGGATGCCGTTGCCAGGGTGGAGGCTGTACCCGATCCCGTTGAGATGGCTGTCGTCCGGGAACTCGCGGTAGGAGACACCACGGGGCAGCACGCTCACCGTCAGGCGCGGACGCGGCAGCCAGCCTGTCTCGAGCGGAGGGTCGTGGTGGTCGACTGTCGTCACATGCACGACCGTCGACGGCACCCCGACCCGGCAGGTGTCCCCCGTCGCAAGCTGCTCGGGCGGCGGATCGGTGCGGAAGAGCTCCACCTCCGGGCCGGGTGCTCGACCGTCGGTGCCCACGCCCACGGCGACGACCCCGTTCCAGCGCACGAAGTCACTGTCCGCGTCGATGTCCCTCCAGGGCCACCGAAGCGAGATGTGATCCCACGTGACGCCCCGACCGACACAACGTCACCGGGCCGGAAGTCCCCCGTATCCCTCATGCGGACAGGGTAGACACACTCCCTTGAGCACTGCGCCGGGCCACGGGCGGGCGACGCAGGCGGCACCGCATCCTCGGGACCCGCCACGCCGCTCGGATCGGGCGTGGACGTGGCACCTGGCGGGTGGGCTCTACGCGAAGCGTTTCTCGTACAGCCAGTTCCAGCGGGTCACGAGGACGAGCGACCACACCAGGCTGTCGGGCGTCCATCGACCGGCGAAGGCGGCGAGGAGCAGCGGCAGTGCGACCATGGGCAGGCCCACCGCCGCCATCCACCGCACGCCCCGTCCCGACAGCGCTCCGGCCACCAGACCGACTCCCAGGAACACGGCGACGGCCCCGCACATCAGCCACCTCATGCCGAGCGGCAGCCGGCCCTCCACGTGCTCCACGGCGGCGCCCAGAGCGGCGGCCAGGGACGCGAGGGCGCCGGTCGCCACGCAGTGCATCGGCAAGGAGAAACGTGGAGCCAGCACCCCGAAGCCGAGGAGGGGTACGCCGCTGGAGCGGCGTACCGCCAGCGCCCAGAGGGCCAGCAGGAGAGCGAAGGACCCGACGGACAGGCTGCCCAGATCGGCGTTCCACTCGGCTCCGGAGGCGGCCTGTACACCCTGCGCGATGCCTTCGCCGATCACGATCAGGGTGAACAGGCCCAGCCGCTCGTCCAGATGGCGCGGGTCGAAGCGGGCGGCCCGCAGGGCCTCGCCGTCCTGTCCATGACTCCGGTCCCCCGCCGCCTGCTGCTTCCGGATCCGCGCCATGAGCCGGTTGCCCGACAGGGCGAACGTCAGGGTCAGATCGATGGCGAGCCCCCCGGCCCACAGCCAGTACCGCAGGGGATCCTCGGCCCACACGGAGACGATCCACGGTGTGACACCCGCCGAGAGCTGCGCCATCGGCCAGTCCGCCGGGACCTCTCCGCGCCCCTGCCACACCCGTGAGGCGAGCAGACGGACGAAGACGTAGGCGAGGGCGAAGGCGTCCGCGTGGTCCGAGCGGACCTCCGGCACGGCCGCGGCCATCACCGCGAGCCCGAACATGCCGATCAGCACGGTGCGGGTGTGGACCTTGTCGGCCGCGACGTTCCCGTACGTCGTGAAGCACATCCACGCCGTCCAGAAAGCGAGGAACAGCACGCAGTACAGGGCGAGGTCCGCGTGGTCGGGTGCGCCGTGCAGCAGATGGGCCAGCTGGGCGACACCGGCGACGGCGATGAGGTCGAAGAACAACTCCAGCCATGAAGCGTGCCGTTCGGACTCACCGGACGAGTCCGGGCCCGGGTCGGAGGCTGCGGCGTTCTGAGCGGTCATGACGGTGATTATCGGACGGATCCCCCACGCGGCCCCGGACAGTGAACGGCGCGCCGCGCCGTTGTGGCCCGATGGCCGGACCGTGGCCGCGGTCGCCCGGGGCGGTGCCGACGGAGTCGACGGCCGGACCGACGCGGCACGTCGTTCACCGCATGTACATGTAAGTGTGGGGTTACGGGTCGTCCGGCCGCCGCTGTGCGGACACGAAGAGGCAGCACGCTCTGGCCGTCAACCACCCCCCTGCAGAGGAGACTTGTGTGTCTCGCTCGATGATCGTCCGATCGGCTGTGCTGGCCGTGTCCATGACTCTCACCACAGCGGCCCTGGCTGCGCCGACCCAGGCCGAGAGTCGCCGCCAGGCCTCCACCGGTTCGCTGCCGGCCGTCAGCCCCCGCGTGGAGACACCGGCGCTGCACGACGACGACGCAGGTGGCAGTGCCGACGCGGACGACCCCGCCATCTGGCGCAACGACGCGGCCCCCGGCCGCAGCCTCGTCGTCGCCACCGCCAAGGAGGGCGGTCTGCGCGTCTACGACCTCGACGCGCGGCTGGTGCAGTCGATCGCCGCACCCCCCGGCGCGGGCGAGGACGACGCCCCTGGTCGCTTCAACAACGTCGACCTCGTCCGCGGGCTGCGACTCTCCTCGGGAAGGGCCGATCTGGCCGTCACCAGTGACCGCGGCCACGACCGGCTGCGCTTCTACCGCATCGACCGCGACCGCGCCGGCGGCCCGTTGACCGACGTCACCGACCCGGCCGTGCCGGCCGTCTTCTCCCGGGACCAGGCCGAGATCAACGACCAGCGCACCGCGTACGGTCTGGCGACCTGGACCGACCCGGCGACCAGGAAGTCCTACGCTCTCGTCAGTCGCCGCGAGCGCACCAGCATCGCCCTGCTCGAGCTTCTGCCGGCCCCGGACGGCACGGTCACGTACCGAAAGATCCGCTCCATCGACCTGCCTTCCTCCTTCCGGCTGCCCGACGGCACCTCGTGGTCCCCGTGCGGCGAGCCCGGTGAGCTGGCGCAGGTCGAGGGCATGGTCGTCGACCCCGGGAACGGCACTCTCTACGCCGGCCAGGAGGACGTGGGCATCTGGCGTCTGCGTGCCGACCTCACCGGAACCCCGAAGCTGATCGACAAGGTCCGCGAGTACGGCGTACCCGGCATCTACGACGAAGCGAGCGAGGAGTGCGCGCCGGGCGCCGACCCGGGCTTCGGCGGCACGAAGATCTCCGCGGACGTCGAGGGCCTGACGCTGCTCACCGAGTCCGACGGCGACGGCTACCTCCTCGCCTCCAGCCAGGGCGACGACACCTTCGCCGCCTATGACCGGGAGCTGGAGGACGCCAACGAGTACGAGGGCGGCTTCCGGGTCGCTGCCGGGGCCGGTACGCCCGATGGGTCCGAGGAGTGCGACGGCGCCGCGGTCCTGAACGCCCCGCTCGGTTCCAGGTACCCGAACGGTCTCCTCGTCGTCCAGGACGGACACGACGCCCCTGGTGACGGCGACCGCCCGTCGACCAACTTCAAGTTCGTCGACCTCGGCAAGGTGAAGGACGTCCTCGACGACTGACCCGGCGACGCGGCGGTAGCCACCTTGCTCTCCCGCTGCCAAGGGCGGAGGAGCGAGCGGTCGTCGCCTGCGGGAAGGGGCTGTACCCGAAGGCGACGACCGCTCGCTCTCCTCGCACCTGCCCAGAGCTGCCCCGCGCACACCCGAGTCGCCTGCTTCGCGTGTCTGGCCCGACCGATCACGTGTCACGCGACCCGCGGGTGTGAGGTCGAGGCGTCGGCGCGGCTTCGCGGGGTAGGCGGAGCGTACGAACCGACCCCGAGGAGACGACATGTCCGGATTCATCACGCGTATCAAGCACTTCACCCGCACCCCCCAGGGCCGGCGGGCCGTCGCTTCGGTCCGGCGCGCCGCCGCCGACCCGCGCAGGCGGGCGCAGGCCCGCACGCTCCTCGGCCGTCTGCGCGGACGTCGTTGACGGCTCGGGTCAGGCACCCGTCACAAGGGTTGTGTCCAGCCGTTCCGTACGGCGTGGGCGCCGAGTTGCATCCGGGTCCGGACTCCGGCGAGGTCCATGAGGTGACGCAGGCGACGGTGCAGGGTGCGGGGTGAGAGGCCGAGTCGGGTCGCGGCCGTCAGGTCCGTCAGGCCGGCCAGGAGCAGGGCGAGTATCTTGCGGTCGAGGTCGGTGGGGCCTGTCTCGCCGGCCTCGACGATCCGGTCGTTCTCTCCGCCGGTGTCCGAGAGGTCGAGCGGGTGGGCGTTGTTCCACACCGTCTCGAAGAGCGCGTCCAGGGCGTCCAGGAGGCCGCTGCGGTGCAGCAGCGCCGCGCCGGGTTCGCCGGCCGGGGTGACCGCGAGCGGGACGAGGCCGAGGTCGGCGTCGGCCAGGACGAGCTTCATCGGCAGCCGGTCGGCGACCCGCAGTTCCACGCCGTTGCGCAGGGAGTCGATCGCGTCGTCGATGATGCCCGGCTCCGCCAGTACGGCCCGGTCCAGTACCGCCCGGAAGTGCACTCCACGGTCGATGGCCACGGGTTCGGCCGTGTTCTCGTCGGGCGGCAGGGCGACGAAGGGTGCGGTGATGAAGCTTCGCACCTGCGTGCGGGCCGCCTGCTGCACCTGGAGGAAGCGGTGGCGGATGGCGTCGGCGCCCGTGATGACCTCGATCAGATCGCTGATGCTGGTTCCGGTCATCGCGGCCCGGTGTTCCTCGGCGAAGGTCACCAGCGCCCGCTCGGCCGTGCGCAGTCCGTCCCGGCGCTGGCTGATGAGCGCGCCCAGCGCCATCGCCGGCGGCGCGGCGGTGTACCGCTCGTCCGCCGATCTGGTCACCAGGCCCCACTCGACCAGGCGGGACAGGGCCTTGTCGGTATGGGCCCGCGGCAGGTCCACCGGGTCGGCCAGCTGCGTCGCCGTGGAGTCCGGCCGTCCGAGCAGCGCCCGGTAGACGACCTCGTCGTCGGGTTCCAGGCCCAGGACATCCAGCATCGGCGACCGACTCTCTTCCGCTTGCCGCAGCGGGGAGATTATGGGCCACGACGGCGGACCCTGAACAGTCCCTGGTGGGAGCGGGGGTGAGGGGAAGGGCCCCGGGAAGTCGACTCCCCGGGGCCCCGCGGTGTGGTTCATCGCAGGCCGTACGCCCGGATGATCTCGTTCTCGACGCCGTAGCCGCTGTCCGTCCCGGCGCTCGCGCGCAGGGAGACGAAGCCGCCGGGCTTCCGGGCGGTCCTGAACGAGCCCGTCCAGGAGCGGTCGGCGCCCTTGGCCAGGGTCACCTTCTGCCAGGTCGCGCCGTCGTCGTACGAGACGTCCAGCGTCACCTTGGTGACGGTGCCGGGAACGTCGCCGAGGTCGCTCGACACCGGCTTGAGCACGATCCGCTGGGTCGCGTCGCTCCTGATGTCGCCGTGCAGGTCCGACTCCAGCGCGTAGTCCAGGTTCAGCACCGAGAACGGCTCGAACCATTCCGAGTCGACGGTGCCGGACATGAACGTCCACTCCGTGTGGGTGCGCGTCGACAGCCGGAAGACCTCACCGGGCCGCTCCACGTCGAGGACGGCGCGGTAGGGCAGGTTGCCCGCGGGTACCTCCTGCCACTGCATGTCTCCACCGAGCGGGTTGTCGTGGATCAGGGTGTCGCCCTGGAAGACCCGCAGGCGGGAGGGTGTCTCGCCCCAGGGGAGAAAGCCGCCGAGGCGCATGGTGTCGCTGGCGGAGGACCAGGCCTGCACGTTCCAGGTCATGTGGTTCTGCCACCGGGAGTTGTACACGCCGAAGGACTCGCTCTGGGCGGGTCGGGTGACCGGGGCGAACCAGTCCAGGCGCGTGGTGCTGCCCTTCGTGTACGTGTTGTCGCCCGAGACCATCACCCACGGCAGCGTGCCGTCGATGCCCTGTGCGTGGGATTCCCGCCAGACCTGGCCGGGGGTCACCCACTCGGTGCGGGTGCCCGGGTGCCACTCGGGTTCGGGGAAGTTGAACGACGGGCTGAGGGTGAAGTCGGCCCGGTATCCCTGGGACAGACGGCTGCCGGCCGCCGCGTAGTAGCGGGCGTCGATCCGGGCGAGGTCGCTCTTGGCCGGCTTGTAGACGAGTGCCCGGTCCGGCACCCGGCCGGGGTAGTCCCGGGTCAGGTCGTAGACGAACGGCGTGTACTCGGTCTGCTTGACGGTCAGCTTCAGGGTGCCGGACCTGGCCATCGAGACGAGGGCCTTGCCGGCGTCGCGGTGCACGGTGGCCACCGGGATGGGCGACTCGCCCACGTACTCCGTCAGGGTGCCGACTCCGTCGTTGACGACGATCAGTGCCTTGGCTCCGGCCGCGACCGCGGCTTCGGTGCGCTCCTGCGGCGAGACCCCGTCGCTGCGTTCGACGACGACGACCTTGCCCTTGGCCTTGACCTTCGCGTAGGCGGCCGGTGAGCCGTCGCCCGCGTGGACGGCGGCCAGCCGGTCGGTGGCGGTGCCGAGGGCGCTGCCCGCCTGCACCCGGGTCTCGAACTCGAGCCGTCCGCCCGGCGTGCTGAGGCTCAGCTGCGGCTCGCCCTTGCGCCAGTGGGTGATCAGGATGAACTCGCCGTGGCGCATCGGTTCCGTGGGCGCGACGTAGACGTCGTCGTAGGCCGGCGGCAGTACGTAGGCGCTGCGGAAGTCCGTGTACGGGTCGAAGCCCTGGTAGTGGATGTTGAAGTCGACCTTGCGCTGACGGTCCTCAGTGCGCTGCGGTGCTTCGGTGCGGAGCAGGTGTGCTCTGCTCGCGTCCAGCACCACCTTCGCGGAGCCGTCCTTCAGCACGGTCTCGGGGTCGACGAGCACGGCCAGGCCCGAGCGGTCGGACTTCTCACCGTCGACGTCGAGGTATCCGGCGACGGTGTAGAGCCCGGGTGCCATGCGCATGGTCGTCGAGCCTTCGACGTAGAGCGACCACGGCCAGTTGTCCCCGGCCAGGTTGACGGTGACCCAGCCGGCGGCGGGCCTGCCGTCCCTGCCGACCAGTTCGATGTTCAGGTCGTAGCGCTCGTCCTCCTTCAGCAGCGCCAGGGAGGTGCGGGTCACCGGCTGTCCGGTGGCCGCGTCGGTGGCCGTCACGTAGCCGGTGCTGCGGCCGGCGGGGGCGGTCCGCGGGTCTCCGGTCACCGGGACGGCGGCGGTGCCGCCCGCGGGGACGCTCACCGTCCTGGCTCCCAGTGTAAAGGGGCCCTCGGGCGCCGTCAGGTTCAGCGTGACGTCGCTGGAACCGGTGTTGGTGAAGGTCAGGTCCTTCGTGACGGCGACGTCGCCCGGCTCGTGCGGCCAGGTGTAATTGCCGAAGAAGAGCGATCCGGTGCCGCGGACCGTGGTGCGCACGGCGGCGGCCACGTCGAGACGGCCCGTCCCGACCTCGTACGGCGAGTATCCGGTGTCCAGGCCCTTGGCGGTGCTCATCAGGTGTTCCTTGAGCTGCGCGCCGGTCCAGTCGGGGTGCTGCTGCGCGAGGATCGCCGCAGCTCCGGCCACGTGCGGCGTGGCCATCGAGGTACCGCTGATGGTGCGGTAGAGGCCTTCACCGCCGTCGGTCATCTCCTGGGAGCGGGCGGCGGTGATGTCGACACCGGGCGCCGCGATGTCCGGCTTCATGCCGCCGGAGTGGGCCAGCGGGCCGGTGCTGGAGAAGGAGGCTAGCCGGTCCTGCTTGTCCGTGGCCGCCACGGTCAGTGCCGACGCGGCGGCGCCCGGGGCGGAGATGGTCTCCGGGCCGGCGTTGCCGGCGGCTATGACGAACAGGGTTCCGTACTGCGCGGAGAGGGCGTCGACGGTCTGCGACATCGGGTCGCTGCCGTCCGTCGGGTACGAGTCGCCGAGGCTCATGTTGACGACGTCCGCGCCGGATTCGGCGGCCCACTGCATGCCGGCCATGACCCAGGAGTCCTGGCCGTAGCCTTCCTTGCCTCCGAGCACCTTGCCGACGAACAGGTCGGCGCCGGGGGCGACGCCCTTGTTGTCGCCGGCGGAGGCGGCGCCCGAGCCGACGATGGTGCCCGCCACGTGCGTGCCGTGTCCGTTGACGTCGCTGACGCCCTCACCCGGCACGAAGCTCGCGGTGCCGTCGATCAGGCCCGTGAAGTCGGGGTGCTCGACGTCGATGCCGGTGTCGAGCACGGCGACCTTGGCACCCTTGCCGGTGTAGCCGGCCGCCCAGGCCTCGGGGGCACCGATCAGCGGCACGCTCTCCTTCAGGCTGGCCTTCACACGGCCGTCGAGCCACAGCTTCTCGACTCCGGCGCCCAGCGTCGTACCGCCCTGCGGCGCGACGCTGTTCCAGAAGGCGCGGGTCTGCCGCTTCTCGGCGCTGAGGGCGGCTCCGCCGATGCCCTTCAGCTTGCGGGTCAGCTTGCTGCCCCGGGGGGCCGTGGGCTCGGCGGCCGACCGGGACCTCTGGCCGGTGTATGTGGCGATCAGCGGCACCGTCGCCGACTTCGCGTCGTCGTACCCCATCTCGATCAGGTCGGTGACGTTGAACAGCCGGCGGTCCAGCCGGTTCGTGCCGAGCAACGGCGCGACCTCGTCCGGGACGACGTACAAGTCGCCCTTGACCTGCTGGAGTTTCACCCCGCCGACGGCGCTGTCCGGCCGGTCGACATCGGCCATCTGCCGCCCGTCGGCCGTGGTGGTGACCGTGACGACGTCGCCGGTGACCAGGGTGACCTTGTGGGTCGCCGAGGGCTTGGCGGAGACGGCCGGCCTGCTCGGAGCGGCCTGTGCGGGCGCCTGCAGGACAGCGAGCCCGGAGGCCAGGAGAGGCACCGCGGTGGCCGCGGCGATCAGCCGCCGGCGCTCGCGCAGCACGGCGTACGCATGAGAGAGGGAGTACATGCCATGGGTCTATCGACCGGTGAACGCCGCCGTGAAGGCCTCATGGAGGCAAGTCCTCGCCATGGCAGACACTTGTCAGCCATGGCGCACGATTCCGGCCGGGAGGGCGTGGCGCGTCCGGCTCCGGGCCATGTGGCCCGAACGCCGCTCACCGGCCGGAAACGGATGGGGGGTTGCCGGTCGTCCTAGGCGGGCAGGTTTAGAGAGCCGCGGGACGGGCAGCGTCCGTCCTCGCGGCGGTGGCGATTGACAGCAGCACATGCGGCACATGCGGGAACACGCACAACGCACAGGGTGGGCCGCCTTCCTGCAGGCGGGCAGTTCGCGTGGTGGTCCGCACTCCGTTGCGGGCCGAGGAGAGAAAGAGGTCGGTCCGATGACAGTGCGTACTGTCGAACTCCCCCGGCTGTGGATGCCCTACCCGCTGCGGGTGAATCCCTGTCTGCCGGCCCTGCGCCAGGAGAGCGAGTCCTGGGCACGTGAGATGGGCATGCTGGGCGGGAGCGAGGGTCCGTCGGGACGGGGCTCGATATGGACCGGGTCCACGTTCCACGCCATGACCGTCGACCAGCTGACCGCCTGGACCCTGCCCGACGCCTCGCTCGCCGACCTCCGGCTCAATCACCGGTTCAACATCTGGGCTCTCGCCTGGGACGACTACTTCGCCGCGGCGTTCAAGCAGACCGGTGATCTCGCCGGCGCGCAGGCGTTCACCGCCCGGCTGCACACCTTCCTCCGACCGGAGAACGGGTCCCGGTTACCGGAACCGACGAATGCCGTGGAAAGGGGAATCGCCGATCTGCAGCAGAGCCTTTTCCCGCCGAGGCTGGCGCACTGGCGACACGATTTCAACCGGGCCCTGGCGAAATACATCGACGCGGGAGTCGAGGAACTGGCCAACAGCCGCAGCGGCCGCATTCCCCATCTGATCGACTACGCCCCGTTCCGACGTGAGAGCTTCGCCGCTCATACCGCCCTCTATTCGGTGGAGTTGGCCACCGGAGGGCGAATACCCGAGCGGATTCGCCACCACCGGACCGTGCGGGCCCTTCTCGACGCCTTCATGGACTTCATGGGGCTGGCGAACGACGTCGCCTCGTTCGAAAGGGAGGTGCACGAGGAGCACGACGTCAACAACCTCGTCCTCGTCGTCGGCACGTCCCTGGCCATCAGCCTCCACGACGCCGTACCCGCTGCCCTGAATCTGGTGAACGCCCGGCTGCGGGACTTCGAGCACCTCAGGCAGCAGGCCCTGCCGCAGCTCGTACGGCGCTCCGGGCTGCAGCATGCCGAGCGGGCCGAACTGGAGACGTGGCTCCGGGGAGCGTGCAGCTTTCTGTCCGGCCTCCATGCCTGGTACACCGGCGCACCGCGTTACACCTCCACGGACATCTCCTGACGGGAGTACGGAAGCGGCCCTGTACGAAGGGGTGCCGACCGACACGCGTCGGCACCCCTTCGCCTCCGATACGACGGCCCGCTGTGCACCGGCCGTTCGGCCGGTCTATCCCCGGCGCAGGAGGCGTCGTCCCACGCGCGTCCACCACGAGGCACGCGGTCCCGGCACCCGGGCCTCGGGGCCGGAGACGGTCGTCGCACCGGGCGCCGGCTCTGACCCCGTTCCGCCGCTCTGGGTGGGCGGGGCCGGAAGCGGGGCCGGGACATCGGGCGCCTGGGGTGGGCGGGCGGCGAACGTCACGGGAAGCGCCGTCAGATGCCGGGCCCAGGTGGAGGAGCGCCAGGTGAGGCTCTCCTCGGGGACGGCCAGGGTGATGTCCGGAAGGCGGGTGAGCAGGATGTCGATGCCGGCGTCGGCGATGATGCGGCCGATGTCCTGGCCGGGGCACTCGTGGTTGCCGGCGCTGAAGGACAGGTGCGCGCGATTGTGGTGCACGGGGGCCGAGGGGTCCGACCGGATCGCCTTGTCGACGTTTCCGGCGGCGAGGCCGAGAAGGAGCATGTCTCCCGCCTTGATCTCCTGTCCACCGACGACGGTGTCTCCGTTGGCCCATCGGCCGGGGCACACCATCAGCGGCGGCTCGTCCCAGAGGACCTGTTCGACGGCCTCGGGCAGGGTCATCTGGCCACCGGCCAGCGAACCACGGAACCGGGGATCGGTGACGACCATGCGCAGGACGTTCGACATGAGGTTGGCGGTCGTCTCGTAGCCCGCGAGCAGGATGAGGCGCAGGTGGTGCTGGACCTCCTCGTCCGTGAGCCGGGCGGGGTGGGCCATCAGCGCGGAGGCGATGTCGTGCCCGGGGCGGGCCCGCTTCTCGACGACGAGCTGTTCGAGGCACTCCAGGACGTAGGCGTTGCTGGCGAGCGAGGTCTCGGTGGCCTTGAAGAGGTCACGGGCCGCGTGGACCAGCTTGGGGCCGGCCTCGTCCGACATGCCGAGGAGGTGGGTGAGGGTGAGCATGGGCAGGTGCTCGGTGAACTGGCCCACCAGTTCCACCTCGCCGCTCTCGCAGAAGGTGTCGATCAGGTGGTGGGCGAAGCGGGTGATGTGGCGGCGGACGCCCCGGTGGTCGAACTGGCCGAGGCCTGCCGTGACCGCTCCGCGCAGTCGCTGGTGTTCCTCACCGTCCGCGCAGACGCAGTCGGGGCGCCAGCCGATCATCGGTACGAGCGGAGACGTGGCGGGATCGATCTCCCCGCTCTCCCAGCCGTGCCAGACGCGGGGGTCGCGGGAGAACTGGGTGGGGCGGGTGGCCACTTCGCGGTTCTCGGAGTACCCGAGGACCAGCCAGGCGCGCACGTCGCCGTCGAGCAGAACGGGCGCCACCGGTCCGTGGACGGACCGCAGCTCCTCGTACAGACCCATGGGGTCCGTCTCGGCGGCGGCTCCGTAGAGCCGCGTCGCCCCGTCGGTTCCCGTGGCGGCGTGGGCCGGGCAGCCGGGGGGCGGGGTGGCCCCGGACTTCTCGGTGTCCTGTTCGGCAGGTGGCACGGTCATGCGTTCTCCTGGTCGGCGGCGAGGGTGTGCAGGTAGACCATCAGCGAGAGGAGGGCGTCACGGCAGGACGCCCGGTCCCGTGCGTCACAGGTGACGAGGGGGACGGAATCGCCGAGGGCCAGGGCGGCGCGCAGATCGGGCAGGGGGTACTGCGGAGCCTCCGGGAAGGTGTTGACGGCCACGACGAACGGGACGCGGCGGTCTTCGAGGCGGGTGATGACCTCGAAACAGACTTCGATGCGGCGTGTGTCGACGAGGACGACCGCGCCGAGGGCGCCTTCGAAGATCCCGTTCCACAGGAACCAGAAGCGCTCCTGTCCGGGGGTGCCGAACAGGTAGAGGATCAGCTCCTGGTTGATGCTGATCCGTCCGAAGTCCATCGCGACGGTGGTGGTCTTCTTGCCTTCGGCACCGGGGTTGTTGTCGATTCCGACGCCTGCCTGCGTCATGGTCTCTTCGGTGGTCAGGGGCGGGATCTCGCTCACCGACCCGACCATGGTCGTCTTGCCGACTCCGAAGCCGCCGACGATCACGACCTTGACCCCTCTGGCGCTGTGCGGCAGCAGTACGTCGGTGCCGCGCGGGCCGGCGTCGGTCGTCGTGTCAGAGCTTGCGTAATCCATGGATCACCGCCTCCAGCAGGCCTCGTTCGGGGAATGCCGCCACGGGCACGGGTGCGATGGCCTCGACCCGCTCGTCGTCGACGAGTCTGGACAGCAGCACGGTGACGACGCTGAAGGGAAGACGGAGGTACGCCGACACCTCGGCCACGGAGAGCGGGTACGTGCAGAGGGTGAGGATGGCCGCCTGCTCGGGCTGCATCGCGGGTTCGGGCTCGGCCCTCGCCGCGATGAGGGTGACCAGGTTGAACCTCTTGGCCGCGGAGACCTCGCCACCGGTGATGACATAGAGCGGAACGGGAGTGCCTTCATCCCAAGGCCCTTGGTTCTCTGATGTCACATCGCCTGCCCGATGTCCTCACGAGGTGGGCTGGTCATGTGCTGGCCGATGCGGACCACCAGTGTCCGCATGCGGTCACCCAGCAGTCCGGCGTCCACCTCGTGGTCGGCGAGCACCGCGAGATAGGCACCGGGACCGGCCGCCATGAGGGAGAAGTACCCGCCGTCGGCCTCGATGCCGACCATCCGGGTCGAACTGTCCCCGTGCGGGAACATCTGCGCGATGGCCTTCGCCAGGCTCTGGATGCCCGAGCAGGCGGCGGCGATCGCGTCGGCGGTGTCGGGTGCGGTGTTCGCCTGCCCGATGCACAGGCCGTCCGACGACAGCACCACCACGTGTCGCACGTACGGGACGCCGCCCACGAGCTCCTTGAGCATCCAGTCCATGTTGGGCAGTGGCTGCATGTTACTCGACCTCATCTGACGGCTCGTTGGGTGGAGTGGAAGGTTCGGCGGCCGATCGCTTGTCGCCGTTGAACGCCTCCCACATCAGGCCCGGCTCACGGGATGTGCCGGAGGTGCCCCCCGGGGCGGCCGGAGCGACGGGGGGCGTGGGCGCCGCCAGTACGACCGGCTTCGGGACGGGCGACTCCCGTCGCCGCTGCGGAAGCCCGTTGGCGGTCTTCCGGACCTCGCCGGAATCCCTGACGGTCTCGCGCGCCGGCGCCCGCCGGGGGAGGATCAGGCCGCCCGTACGGTTGCGCATCGGCTCCGGGGCCTTGACGACGGGCTGGGGCACGGTGGTGATCAGACTCCTGGGAACCAGGACGACGGCGCGGACGCCTCCGTAGGCGGAGGTGCGCAGGTGGACCTCGCAGCCGTGCTCGCGGGCCAGTCTGCTGACGACCGGCAGGCCCAGCTGCGTCACCTCGCCCAGGCCCGCCAGGTTGATGCCCGACTGCGCCTGTGCCATGACGCGTTCGACGTGCTGCCGTACCTCTTCGGTGAGGCCGACCCCGCGGTCCTCGATCTCGATCGCGATGCCGGAGGGCACCTCGCTCGCGGTCACCTCGACGGGGGTGTGCGGCGGCGAGAACGTCGTGGCGTTGTCGAGCAGTTCGGCGAGCAGGTGGATCAGCGGCTCGGCACCCGGACCGACCACGGCCACCTCGGCGACCGACTGCAGCCTGACGCGGGGGTAGTCCACGATGCGTGACATGGCGCCCCGCAGGACGTCGTAGAGCGGGATCGCCTTGGACCACTGGCGCCCGGGCCTGGCGTCGCCCAGGACCGCGATGCTGGCCGCGAGGCGGCCGATCAGTGCGTTGCGGTGGTCGATGTCCTGCAGGCCGCGGGAGACCACGACATCCGTGCCGTGGATGATCTGCATGGAGTGGAGGTCCTTGGCGAGCTGGTGCACGATCGCCTGAACCCGGCGCGCGACCGCCACAAGCGCCCGCTGCGAGGCGTCGCGCGTGTACTCCTCGGCCTCCACGGCTTCCAGGAGCGTCTGCAGGGCGCCCTTCAGCGCCTCGGTGAACTCGCCGTCGAGGTGTCCGCCGAAGTCGACGGCCTGCAGGACCTCCGAGGCGGGATCCCCCTTCTGCAGGCGGGCGACGGCCGCGGGGAGGAGCTGCTCCGCCATCCAGACGGTGGTGGCCCGCTGATCGGCCAGGCGTCCGATCAGCGCGGTCACCCGCTCCGCGTGGGACTCGTCCGCCTCGGCCCGTGCCCGCGCGTGGCGGGCGGCCTCCGCCGCGAGCAGCCGGCGCGACGTCGCGGCCGAGGTGACGACCGTCAGGACGACCGCGACGAGGCCGCACCAGGCAACCGGTGTCCGTATCTGTGCAGGAGAGGCGGCCCACGCTATGACGGAGGCCGCGGCGAGGACTCCGGGAGGGAGGAGCCATACCCGGGCGACTCTTGCGGTCGACCGGGATCTGGAAATCACACCTGCACGAACCATCAGGGGGTCCCTATACGGTCTGAGATGAGCGGACTGAGGCAATGCGGTGCGCCGAAAGGAACAACGGGCTACCGTCGGACATGTGTGCGTCTTCCGACGGGCCCCTACGGGTCGCTTCGAGATAGCGCCGATAACCGCTTTCCTTCCGCGGCCACATTCCGTACGCATCACAGCGTCCATGACTCGCTGTGAGCGCAGCGCAACACATCGGGGAGCATAGTCAGTTCGGGTTCGCCGTGTGACATTGCCGAAAGGACAGCCTCCACCGGTCGCCTTCCATCCATAAAGCAGCCAATCACCGAGCCTTAGATGCAATGAACTGATCAGATTCTGTCGCCGACTCGTCGCGGGCCCGGACGGACGCCGCGCTTCGCCGTCAGGAACGGGGCTGGAGGAAGGGCAGGGCGCGCGGGTGTACGGCAACCGCGTCGCGGCGCAACATGTCGGCGTACGTCTCCCGGCGGACCGCCTCCCGCGCCTGGCCGTCGCGGCAGAAGACCACCGGGAGTCTGCGCGCGCCGTTGTAGTTGTTGGCCAGCGAGTAGCAGTAGGCGCCTGTCACGGGGACGGCAACGACGTCACCGGCGCGCGGGGAGCACAAGGGGACGTCCCGGATGAGGGTGTCGCCCGATTCGCAGTGCCGACCGACCAGGTCGCAGGCCTCTCCCCCGCCGACCCTGTCCACGAGGGTGGCTTCGAACCGCTGGCCGTACAACATCGGTTCGAGATTGTCGGCCATGCCTCCGTCCACCGCGACCAGCGGGCGTTCGCCCGGCTTGACCGTGACGACGCGGTACAGGGTCACGGCCGTCGGGGCCACCAGGGACCGGCCCGGTTCGACGATCAGCCGGGCGTCGCCGGGCAGGTGCTCCCGCGCGGCGTCGGTGAGGGTCCTGACGTAGTCGTCGATGGTCGGGGGCCGGTCGTCGTAGGTGTAGCGGACGCCCAGGCCGCCGCCGAGGTCGTACACGCTGTGGTCCCCGAGCCCGGGGAGTGCCGCGACGGCCTCGACCGCGCGCCGGAACGGTTCGGTGCCCATGAGCTGGGATCCGACGTGCACGTGCAGCCCGTCCAGCCGCAGCCGGGAGCTGCGACGGATCCGGTCGGCGGCTTCCTTCGCCTGGCGGCCCGTCAGACCGAACTTGGAGCCCCGGTGTCCGGTCATCATCGCGGCGTGCGTGTCGGCGTCGACCTCGGGGACGACGCGCAGGAGCACGGCCTGCCTTCCTGACGTGACCAGGTTCTCCAGGCGTTCCAGGTCGTGCAGGTTGTCGATCACGACGGTTCCCACGCCGGCGGCGACCGCCATGGCGAGCTCCTCGTCGGTCTTGGCGTTCCCGTGCATGACGATGTGCTCGGGGTCGGCTCCGGCCGCCAGCGCCGTGACCAGTTCGCCCCCTCCCGCGATGTCGACCCCCAGGCCCTCCTCCACCAGGGTGCGGACCACTTCGGTGCAGGGGAAGGACTTGGAGGCGAAGACGGCTTGGCTGTTCGGCCAATACCGGTCCAAGGCGTCGCGGTACGCGCGGGCCCGGCCGCGCAGCGCGGTCTCGTCCACCACGAGCGCCGGAGTGCCGAACCGGTCGGCGAGTTCCCCGAGGCTGCATCCTCCGACCACGAGCTGCTCCCGTTCATCCAGGTGGGAGCCTTCGGGGAAGAGTTCGACGAGCGGATGCGCAGGGGTGGTCACAGGTCGGTCGATGAGCATGGAACGCACTTCCGTTCGGTTCGTCCGGTGTTCTCCTGTGGCTATCCTGGCGGGGCTTCACCGGAAGTGCCGCTGTCGATCGGCCGACGAAACGAGACCAGCATTGTCCGATCTCACAACCTCTTTGGACGGCGCGGCCACCCTGGGCGGCGTGCTGGACGGCGCCGGGCCCGCGGGCATCCGCCTGCTCACCGCCCCGGCCGGTCTGGGTACCCCCGTGCGGGGGACGGTCATCTACGACGCCGGGGACCGGATCGCCGAGTCGCCGGGCGGGCTTCTGCTCCTGGTCGGAGTCGATCCGTCGGATCCCCGTGTGCTCGCGCTGCCGGGCCAGGCGGCCGGCCGCGGCTGCGCGGCCCTCGTCGTCAAACGCCGCGGGCAGAACATGGCGCCGCTCGTCGGCGAGGCCGAGCGGCACGGTGTGGCGGTGCTGGCCGCCGAGGACGATCTGCCCTGGCGGAACATCGACGCCGTGCTGAGCTGCGCGATCACCGGCGCCGGCGCGTCGTCCCTGCTCGGGGCCGTACCGGTCGCCGGCGAGCTGTACGCGCTCACCGACCATCTCGCGTCGGTGGTGGGGGGCGCGGCCGTGGTGGAGGACCTGGCCCGGCGGGTCATCGCGTACTCGAGCGTCCCGGGTGTCCGCATCGACGCGCCCCGCGAACGCGGCATCCTCCTGCGCCGCATCGAGGACCTTCCGGGGCGGCCCGACCAGCCGAGGCAGTACCAGCGGGTGCTCGCCGCGCAGACGGTGGTCCGGTTCCCGGCCATCGACGAGGAACTGCCGCGTGCCGCCGTCGCGGTGCGGGCGGGATCGCTCCCGCTGGGCACCCTGTGGGTGATCGAGCCGGAGGGCGGCATCTCCCCGGAAGGCATGACGGCGCTCGCGGAGACCGCGCGGCTCGTCGCCCCCCACCTGCTGCGGCTGCTGAACCTGCCGGAGGCCGAACGGCGGCTGCGCCGCGAGACCTTGCTGGCGTTGCTGGACTCGGGTTCGGCGCCGGAGGAGGCATGCGCGCTCCTCGGGATACGTACGGGAGTGCCCTTCCGGTTGCTGGCGTTCGCCGCGGCCGGGACGGCGACGGCCGCGGAGACGTTCCCGGTCCCGAGCGCGGCTCTGGCCACCGTCCAGGAGCACGCGGAGGCCGAACTGACCCGGCACGCGGCGGCGCACCGGCCGGACGTCACCGTCGCGGCGACGGGCGGGGTGGTCTTCGTCCTGGTGCCCTGCTCGGCGGAGGCTGGGGACGGCAGTCGGTTCGCCGACACCGCGCTCGCGGCGGTACGGCGGGCCGTCGCACCCGGGATGCGGGCCGCGCTGAGTCGCTCCTGCCGGAGCGCGGGCGCCTCGGCCTCCCTGCGCAGGGAGGCCGAGGCGATTCTGCGGGCCACGGCGGACGCTCCGGCCCCGGCCGACGTGACGACGGTCGCCGACGTCCGCCACCGGATCCTGCTCGACCGGATCGGGGACGAGCTGGAACGGCACCCGTGGCTCCGGCTGTCCGGCATCGACGAACTGCTCGCCCACGACGCCGAACAGGGCACCGGCTACGGGGCCTCGATCACGGCCTGGCTGGACGAACTCGGCGACATCGCCACGGCCGCGGGCCGGCTGCGGGTGCACCCGAACACGCTTCGGCACCGCCTGCGGCGCGCGCGGGAGCTGTTCGCCCTCGACCTCGACGATCCCGACGTCCGGCTGGCCGTCTGGCTGGAGCTCAGACGATCGGGCCGGGCGGGGCGTCCGACGCAGTGACCTCGGCCGCCGTGACCTCGTGCGCCGGGGGAACGGGCCGCGGGGGAACGGGCTCCGGGTCGGTCCGCTCCAGCCGGGAGTGGCGCCGTCCGAACCCGAGGTAGAGCCCCGCCGCCAGCGACAGCCATGCGCCGAACAGGCCCCAGGTCAGCCCGGGCAGCAGCCACGCCAGGTAGAGGCAGGACACGGCGGTCAGGACCGGGACGAGCGGATGCAGCGGCAGCCGGAACGGGCGTGGCGCGTCCGGATTCGTACGCCGCAGGACGACGACCGCCGCGGCGACGGCGACGAACGCCATCAGCGTCCCGAGGCTGGTCAGATCGGCCAGCTGCTGGAGCGGCACGAAGGCGGCGAGCAGCCCCACGCCCGCCCCGACGATCCACGTGTTGCTGGCCGGAGTGTGCCGCTTGCGGTCGACACGGGAGAAGACTCCCGGCACGAGCCCGTCGCGGGCCATCGAGAACAGGATGCGGGTCTGCCCGTAGAGCGTCACCAGCACCACGCTGAAGATGGACACCACCGCCCCCGCGGAGAGCACCAGCGCCGGCCATCCGGCGCCTGTGACATCCCGGAGGATCGCGGCGAGGACGGCCTCTCCGGCGTCCGCCTGCTCGCCGAACCGCGCCGAGTCCTGGGCGCCGACACCGGCCAGGGCGACCGCCGCGTACAGGGCGGTGACCACGAGCAGGGTGAGCAGGATCGCCAGCGGCACGGTGCGGCGGGGGTCGCGGACCTCTTCGCCCGCGGTGGAGACCGTGTCGAAGCCGATGAACGAGAAGAAGACCCCGGACGCGGCGAGCGTCACGCCGGCCACGCCGTGCGGGGCGAAGTCGGTGAACCGGTCGCCGTCGAAGGCCGTGAGGGCGACGGCGACGAAGAGCACCAGCACACCGATCTTGACGCAGACCATCGCCGCGTTGGCGATCGCCGACTCCCGGGTGCCGCGGACCAGCAGCAGCGAGCAGAGCAGCACCACGGCCAGCGCCGGCAGGTTGACCGCTCCGCCGGCGCCCGGCGGCTGGCTGATCACGTCGGGGAGCGTGAACCCGAACAGGGCGTCGGTGACCTCGTTGAGGTACTGGCCCCAGCTCACGGCGACGGTGGCGACGGCCACTCCGTACTCCAGGATCAGGCACCAGGCGACCAGATACGCGGCGCCCTCGCCCAGCGAGGCGTACGCGTAGGAGTAGGTACTGCCCGCGACCGGTACCGCGCCCGCGAGTTCCGCGTAGCACAGGGCCCCCAGGCCGGCGACGACGGCCGCCAGAGCGAACGCGAGCACGACGGCCGGTCCCGCCTTGGGAACGTTCGACCCGAGGACGAAGAATATGCCTGTTCCCACGACCGAACTGATGCCGAGCAGGGTCAGCTGCCCGAGCCCCATGGTGCGCTTCAGCCCGTCCTGCCCACTCCCTCCGTCGGCCTCGCGCACCAGTTGGTCGAGTGGTTTGCGGCGCATGACCGCTCTCGTGAACGTCGGCATCGTCCGTGCTCCTCAGAATTCCGTCCGCCCGGGGCACCCGGGCGCTGCTGGGATCCTGTAGGGCGACGACGACCGGGCCAACGGATCGGCCGCCTGTGCTCGACGGACGACGTTGTCCGATCGGCCATAGACACGGTGCTCCGGCGGGCGCGCCACCGTCGGCGACGCGCCCCGGCCGACGTGGTCGGCCGGGGCGCCGTATGTCCCCCGGTCTCAGCGAACGGCGATCGCGACGATCTGGGTGACCGCGTCAGCGACGAAGTTGTCGTCGCTGACCAGGATCAGCGACCGTTCGCCGGACGCGAGGCGCGGACCCCACGTCATGCCTTCGGTGTTGTCGACCGTGGACAGGCCCAGAGTGTCGAAGTCGGCGACGAGCCTCTTGCGCATCGGCACGACGGACTGACCCGCCAGGGAGTCCATCGCCCGCACGTCGGTCGCCCCGCGCGTGGTGGCGTCGTAGAGGCGGATCTTGTACCCCGAGCCGGCGACCCAGGTACGTTCCAGGACGAGGTAGCGGTCGGGGTCGTCGGGGAAGGCGAGGAGGGACGGGACACCGGTGTCCGGACCCCAGGGACTGCTCGGGTCGGACTCGGCGAAGATCTTCTCGATCGGGTACGCGAACTGTCCGAGTACCCGGCCGTTCCGCGTCTGCTTCGTGACTCTGACCAGCGCTCCGTGCTGCAGGTCCGGCACCGGCCCGTCCTGGAGCAGCGGACCCTCGATCGCGCTGGTCACCACCCTGCCGTCGGACCCGAAGGTGATCGCCTCGATCGCCTGGTTCCGGCGCGGCCCGCGCTCTTCCGTGGTGACCTCGTAGTTGGGCGGCAGCGGCAGCCGGCCGAGGTATGCGCCGGTGCGGGCGGCGAACTGGATGGACGGCTGGATGACCGGTGCCCCGGCCGCCGTGGGGCGGTCGCCCTCCTGCGCCCACCAGTAGGTGCAGCTGCGCGGATCGACCCGGATCTCCTCCGGATCGACGGCCCTGCCGTCCGCGAGGGCCGGCGACGGATACACCGATCCGTCCGGCTGGAGGAAGGGGTGGGTACCGGTGAAGTCGACCGAGTGGACACCATCGGCGTCCACGTCCAGCTTGGCCGTGTAGAAGCGGGCGGGCTGGAGGTTCGAGCGGTCGTCGCTGATGAACACGTACTCGCCGGTGCACCGGTTGCGGTCGATGCCGGAGAAACCGCCGACCGTGGTGTCCCGGAAGTCGAGCTTGTGCGGAACGATCTTTTCGCCGAGCAGGCGAGCGGGCGCGGCGTGTTCCGAATTCCGTTCTTCGGAGTCGGGTTGAGCCGCCGAGGCCGTTACGGGAGACAGCGAAGAGGCGAGCACCAGGGCCGTCGCGAACACACGGCGCGTCAAGGAGGATCTCATGCCGATGATCTTGGCCTGAGCCGCCTGCGCGCCGCAGTCACCCAACCGGGTACTGCTGTGGAGTCGCCGGGGACCGCAGGGTCATCCCCCGCTCAAGGTCCCGGCCACTCTCCCGCCGGGTCGTGCGCCGGGGGCGCACTCCCGGTGAGAGACCGGTCAGGCCGTCGGGTCGGCCGTCGCCCCGGAGGCGTTCTGGCCCGTCATGCCCGCCCTGCGGAGTGCCGAACGCCAGGCCAGGGCCACGGCCGCCTCGGCCAGGCCGAGCAGGACCAGCCACAGGCCGAGGAGCCGGGTCAGGACCTGGGCGGACTCCGTGGGCAGGGCGAGGACCACGATGCCGGCGGCGATGCCGAGGGCCGCGACGCCCATGACGACCCCGCGGTGCGGCATGTACGTGCTGGCGACGGCCGTGTAGAGGGTGAGAATGCCGGACACCAGCCAGACGCCGCCGACGATCAGGGAGAGTGCGGCGATCGTCTGCAGCGGATTGCGCAGGCACAGCACCCCGCCCAGGACGAACAGCACGGCGATGAGCAGCCCCGGGAGCCGTTCGCCCTGCTCCTTCTGGGCGAACACGCTGACGAACCGGAAGCCGCCGATGACCAGCAGGTACAGCCCGATGAGCACGGCCAGGACGTGCAGGGTGACGTCCGGCCAGACCAGCGCGATGACGCCCGGTACGAGCGTGACGATCGCCGCGCCCAGGATCCAGGTCCACGAACGGCCGAGGCGCGCCAGCTGGTCGGCGGGGTCGGCCTGGGCCGTCCCGACGGTGGCCGGTCCGGGCTCGGTGGTCGGTGTCGGGCCTTGAGGCGTGGTCATGGCTCCTCCTCGTCCGCACGTGATCGAGCGGTGCGTCCTCCCGGCCGCGGTGTCTCTGCCTACAAGCATGCGCCCGGGGGGCTCCGTCGGCCTCACGTGCCACCGGTGAAGCCCCCACGAGCGACGGCGAATCGGGCGCGGGCGGTGACGGCGCGGGCGGTGACGGCGCGGGCCGGTTCCCGCACCCAGGTGCGGGAACCGGCCCGTCGTGTCCGCTCGACTGTCAGACGGGGCCCTGTCCGCCCCCGAACCACCCGCCCGTCCGGTAGTAGACGGCGATCTCCTCCCGGTACTGCGGGTCCGCGAGATGCTTGTCGGTGTGGAACTCCGGTGCGTTCCTGACCTGGTCCTTGGTCAGGCCGAGGTGCACGGTGTTGTTCTCCAGGTCGAACCGGGCCACCGTGCTCGCGGGAAGCAGCACTTCCTTGCCGAAGATCCACACGCCGGTGTCGACGACCAGGTACGCGTCGTCGACGTCGTGGGAGTGCTTGTCGACCTTGCCGATGTGCCCGTCGGTGGCCTCGACCCGCCAGCCGGTCAGGTCCGTACCCACCAGGTGGCTGAACGCCTGACCGTAGCTCCACACGTTCTCCGCCATACCGATCACCACTCCGCTCTCTGGGACGCTTCGTCGAGACACATGCTCACCATGGGTTCGGCAGGAACAGATCGCGTTCCGCCGCAACCTCAGGGGGACCGCCTGCCCCTCGATCGCAGACCCACACACGCGAGCCGTGCGGGCGCGGCGATCAGGTCCCGGAGTCGGCCCGGCGGATACGGATCGGGCCGCGGGCTTCACTCGGATCGACGGGGCGCCCGCCCTGCGTGATCTCCACCTCGCCGGCCTCGACCAGCCGCTCGGCCGCGTGGCGGGCCGGTTCCATGAGTGCGCGCCAGCCGTCGTCGTCCCCTTCGTACACCGCGCGAGCGGCATCAGAGGGGCAGATCGTCGCGGTGGGGGCCCGACGCTCCAGCAGCTCGAGGACGGCGCGTTCCAGGCGCCGGTCCCTCTGCTGTTCGCTGTCCGTCACCCTCCCAGTGTCGCACCGGTGGGACGGGGGGCCGGGGCGGTCCGGCGGACGCATGAGGCGCCCGTGGCAGGTAATACGCCGTCCATCGCGTTTGCTCGACGTCCACCCGGCGCGAACCACGGAAAGGACACCCGTACCGACCATGGCTGAGCGTTCCAGCAGTACCTGGCAGCGTCGTCTCGGACGGCTCGTGACCGGCCGCGGTGGGCCCGACGCCCGGTTCGGCGTGCGCTTGGTGGTGGGCGCGGCTCTCACCGCCCTGGCGGCCGTCCCGTTCTCCCTGGCGCTCGTCCTGCTGGAGTCGCGCTGGGCCCCGCTGCTCCGTCTCGACCAGGAGGTGGCCGATCGGCTGCACCGTTCCGCGCTCGCCAGTCCGGCCTGGGTACGCGTGCTCGAACTTCTCACGCACGTCGCCTGGGGGCCGCTGACCATGCGGCTCCTGGTGGCCGGCGTGGTGGTGTGGCTCCTCCGGCGGCGGGCCTACCGGCTCGCCGCCTGGGCGGCCGTCACCGCGACGGCAGGCGGGCTGGCGGGACTGCTGGTCAAACACGTGGTCGAGCGGGCCCGGCCGCACCTGCCGGATCCTGTCGCCCACGCGTCGGGCTTCTCCTTCCCCTCCGGGCACGCCATGACGGCCACCACCTCCTGTGCCGTACTGCTGCTGGTCCTGCTCCCCCTGGTCCCCCGGGTCTGGCGGCCGGTTCCGTGGGTCCTGGCGGCCGTCGCGGTGCTCGGTGTGGGGTACACACGGGTCGCGCTGGGGGTGCACTGGGTGAGTGACGTGGTCGGGGGCTGGTTCCTGGGGCTCGCGGTGGTGACCGCGACCACGCTCGCCTTCGAGGCGTGGCGCGGCGACGTCGGCCGCTCCCGTACGACACCCGCCGAGGGCCTTGAGCCCGAGGTCGCGACGGACACCCCGGAGCCGGTCGACCGGCCAGGCTCCCGTTGAGACAGGTGGCGTCGCGGGCGGGCGATTGCGTCCCCGCGTCGTGGGCGGGCGGTTGGGTCCCCCCGCGGAGGGAAGGCGGGACGAACGTGGACGTCAGCCGAGGAGGGACGGACGATGGCACAGGACCCGTCATTGAGAGCGGTCGGGTGGGCCCGTTCCCTGCCGATCAGCAAGGGCGTGAAGACCGCGAGGGACTGGACGCACGAGCATCTGGTGGCCCTCGGCTGGACACGTACGGCGCCGGATCTGGTGGACTCGGTCGTGCTGGCCGTGTCCGAACTGGTCACCAACGCCCATGTGCACGCCCGCAGCGATGCCCAGCTCATCCTGACCTGGGACGAGAAGTGCCTGCACGTGACGGTGCACGACTCCTCCCCCGAGCTGCCGCACCAGCGTGAGGCGAACGAAGCGGCCCTCGGTGGGCGGGGGATGTTCCTGATCGACGCCCTCGCCGACGAGTGGCAGGCCCGTCCCTGTCCTCACGGCAAGGACGTCACCGCCTGCTTCCAACCGCCGTCGGCGGCCGGCCGGGCGTAGGCGTCGAAGCGCGGCGCCCCTCCCCCGCGTTCAGGGGGTGGCGGTGCCACTCTTCACGGGCTGCCAGCCACCGCCCTTCACCGTGTACACCGTCAGCCCTCGGTTGACCGTGTCGCCCTGCCCGTCGAACGCGACGCGGCCGGTGACGCCGTCGAAACCGACCCCGGCGACGGCCCGCGGGAGCCTGGCCCTGGCGTTGTCGGGGAGGGTGCCGCCGTTGGCCGTCACGACGTCCTTCACCGCCTCGATGAGGGTCCAGGTCGCGTCGTAGGCATAGGGGCCGTACCAGCCGGCCGGCTCCGGGTAGTCCGCCTTCTCGTATCGGGTGAGGAAGTCCTGGCCTGCCCGCGACTCCTCGGCGGGCAGGCCGATGTTGGTCGCGAGGTCCCCCTCGGCCTGCGGGTTCGACGTGAGGTACTGCTGGTCGAAGATGCCGTCGCCGCCCATCAGGGGGATGTCCACCCCGGCCTGCTCGAGCTGTTGGGAGAGCGGGGCCGCGGTGTCGTAGTAGCCGCCGAAGTAGACGGCGTCGGCGCCCGAGGACCGCACTCTGACGGAGAGGCCCCCGAAGGCGCGTTCCGCGGGGTCGACCTGTTCGGTGCCGACGACGGTCCCGCCGAGTCTGGTGAACTCGGCGGTGAGACCGGACGTGAGGGCCGTGCCATGGGCGCTCGCGTCGTCGATCACGTACAGCTTGGTCTTCTTCGCCTCGTGCAGGTACCGGGCGGCGAAGGGCCCTTGGTCGACGTCCGTGGCGATGGTGCGGAAGTACGTGGAGTGGGGACGGGCCCTGGTGCCGGTGGCCCAGTCGGGGCCGAGGGTCAGGACGGGGTCGGTGTTGCCCGGTGACACGTTGACCACGTCCGCCCGCGCGAGCGGCGGCACCAGGGTCCGGGCGACGGCGGAGTTGAGCGGGCCGACCACCCCCAGCAGCTTCTCGTCGGACACGAACCGGGCGGCGTTGAGCGCGCCCTTGGCCGGGTCGGCCGCGTCGTCCAGGGTCTTGGTCTCGAACGTCACACCGGGGACGTGCCTGGACTCGTTGGCGGTTCTCACCGCCAGGTCGGCGGAGTTCTTGATTCCGACACCCATCGAGGACAGTCCGCCGCTCAGTGGCGCGTCCACCCCGATCACCACGGTGACGGAGGGGCCTTTCGCCCCGCTGCCGGCGGCTCCGCCGCTGGGCTCGTCGTCGTCCCGGCCGAGCGCCCAGGTCAGGACGGACCCGGTGGCGAGCACGGCCAGCGCCGTGGCCAGGACCGCGGAGCGCCGGGTGAGGCCAGGTCGCCGGGCGGAGGCGACGCGCTCACCGTGTTGCCGCCCGTCGGTCGCGCCGAGTGTGACCGCGTCCTCCGGCGGGGGTACCGGCACGGGCGGGGCCGTCGGTCGGTCCGGTACGTCGTCGCGCAAAGCCCCGGTGGTGGCCTCGGAGTCGAGGACCGTGGGGGTGGGCATCGAGGGCGTCGGCGACGGTGCCTGCTGCGGCATCGTCGGAGCCGAATGGTGCTCCACGACCGCGTCCGACGGCTCGTCCGGTGCGGGTGCCGGCGCGGGGGTGGGCGGGGGCTCGGGGGTCGGTGCGGGCGCGTCGGCGGCGAGTTCGGCGGACCGCAGCACCGACGCGAGCATCTCGGCCGCTTCCGCGGCGCTCAGGCGCTGCGCCGGGTCCTTGGTCAGGAGCGCGTCCAGCACCGGGGCCAGCGGACCGGCGTGGACCGGAGGCCGGTGCGGGCTCGTGAAGACGGCCACGGCGAGGGCGTGCAGCCCTTCCGCGTCGAACGGCGGGCGCCCCTCGACCGCGTGGTAGAGGGTGGCGCCGAGCGCCCACAGGTCGTTGGCCGGTGTCGGACGCTTGCCCTCCAGCTGCTCCGGCGGCATGTAGTGCGGTGTGCCGATGACGATCCCGCTGTGGCTCAGCCTGGTCGTGGCGTCCGCGAGGTGGGCGATGCCGAAGTCGGTCAGGACGACGCGGTCCTTGGCCAGCAGCACGTTGTCCGGCTTGATGTCGCGGTGGACGATCCTCGCCTCGTGCGCCTCGGCCAGGGCGTCGAGCATGACGGCGCCGATCTCGGCCACCCGCCGCACGGGGAGGCGCCCCCGCTCGCCGATGGCGGCGGCCAGGGACTGCCCGCGGATCAACTCCATGACGATGACGGGGGCGCCGTTGTGCTCGACCACGTCATGGATGGTGATGACACCGGGGTGGCTCAGAGTGACCGCCGCGCGGGCCTCACCGGTGAACCGCCGAAGCAGCGCGGCGCGGGCGCCGTCCTCCATGCCCGGAGGGAAGAGGATCTCCTTGACGGCGACCTCGCGCCCGAAGAGCTGCTGGTCCAGGCCACGCCAGACCCGGCCCATACCGCCCTGGCCGATGCGCTCGACCAATTGGTACCGGCCGGCGATGAGTTCGGGATTCTGCTCGGTCACGCGCACACTCTAGGTCCTGCCGAGCCGATCAGGTGGCGGAAGAGCGGGCTTGATCACGCGGACGGAACCGGGGTCGCGAAGGGTCCGGCATCGGCCGCGGCTGTGGTGTCAGTCCACTCACGTATCCTTCCGGCCACCGCACACCGACTCGGAGGACCGAGAGAATTGACTGGCCTGTCCGCTTTCCCGCTGCCCTTTCAAGCTTCGCGCTCCATAGCGTTCGCGAAACCCCGGACGCTGCGCGAGCTTCAGATGATGGAGTGCAGCGCGCACATTCGGGCGAAGGCGGGGTGGTTCGACAAGATGAACGACGCCGACATCGTCGCCCGGTGGACCCAGGAGGCCGTGGCCCAGGGCCTCACCGAGGCGCAGGTGCGCCATGTGCTCGACGAACTCGTGCACTACGCCGCGCTGCGGGACGGACGCACCGGTGTCGAGGTGTCCGCCGTCGACGGGGTGTGGCAGTCGGACACGCTGGTCGACGAGAAGCTCAGGACCCGGCTGCGCGAGGCGGTCGAGGTTCTGGAACAGGTCCCGGGAGAGGAACAGGACTGGCACCCCGGATCGGACGGCCAGGTACTGGATCTGGTGCATCCTTCGCTGTTCTGCCTGGTGCGAGAGGCGAGCGGCGGCCCCGAGCGGGCTTGGCAGAATCCGACGGACCGGTACTCGAAGCACGAGTTCTCGGAGCAGTTCCAGTGGCTGCCCACGGATGTCGAGGTCGGTGACGACGGCGATGTGACCTTCCGTTCGTACGTCAACAACGTCCACCCCGAGGATCACCGGGAACTGGCCTCGGTCCTGCCGGACCTGTTCGCGCGCCTGCTCCCCCTGTTCGAGAACGTGCTCACCGATCTGCGCCATCCGCGTCCTCTGCGGATCGAGGCCGATCCCTACGGGTGGTACGACTCGGAGCCGGAGTATCCGATCAGGTCCTCCTACGGTGACGACGAGGCGTACGCGGAGGCCCGCCGCGCATGGGAGGTGGCTCAGGACGAATGGTGGGAGAACCGCCGCCCGGTCGTTCCGGACGCCCCGGCCTTCACCGCGCCGGAGGTGCCCGACGCGTCCGCGCGAGTCGGCCTGCGCGGACGCGGCCTGCAGGTCATCGTCAAGCTCGCCACGATCCATCTCACCCCGGACAAGCCCGAGTACGCCGGCGGTTCCTGGCATGTCGAGGGGATGATGAACGAGCGGATCGTCTCGACCGGCATCTACTACTGGGACAGCGAGAACATCACCGAGAGCCGGCTGAGCTTCCGGGCGGCACTGGACGACCCGGACTACGAGCAGAACGACGACAACGGTCTGCGTGAGGTGTACGGCCTGGAGGACGAGGACGCGCTGAACCAGGTGCTGGGATCGGCGTCGACCCCGGCGGGCCGCTGCCTGGCGTTCCCGAACGTCCTGCAGCACCGCGTCGACTCGTTCCGCCTCACCGACCCGACCCGCCCGGGGCATCGCAAGATTCTCGCGTTCTTCCTCGTCGACCCGTCGGAGAGGATCGTCTCCACCTCCGACGTGCCGCCGCAGCAGCCCTGGTCCGACACGTCGACCATGACGCTCGAACAGGCGAAGGCCTACCGCGAACAGCTCATGCGGGAACGCAAGTTCTTCGTCGACGAGCACAACGAGCAGCTCTACGAGCGGGAGTTCTCCCTCTGCGAGCACTGAACCCGGATCACGGAAGGCATCCCTCTCATGGCCGGGAGGGATGCCTTCGCGTGCGGAGCTGTGCGCTCCCTCCGCCCCGCAGTCGCTACGGCTGCGCGATCGGGGTGAACAGCGCGTTGATGGTCCGGTTGGCGTTCATGGTGAGCTGGTAGCTCGGGTTGTTCCCCTCCTGCTCGATGCCGTCGACCGCCCAGGCGTCGAACTGGAAGCCGGGGTTGGGGACCGCGGTCACGGTGACCTGCGTACCGGGGGCGTACGGACCGAACTGGCTGACCCTTACGATGCCGGCGCCCTCGGGGTCATGCATCACGGTGAGGGAGACACGGTTGGTCACCGTGGAGGCACGGTAGGCGGCCACGGCGTCGACGTTGCCGCGCGCGGCGGCGGCGTTGTTGTTGTTGGCGTCGCCCAGGGCCTGACTGTTCCAGGTCCGCTCGGTGTTGGAGTACGCGTTGACCACCGTGCACGCCTGGGGGCAGGACTGGGAGTAGGCCATGAGCGTGCGGTGCTGCCCGTTGGGGGTGACCCAGCCGTAGTTGAACGTGCCGGCGGGGGTGGTTCCACCCTGCCGCGCGATCGTCGCGCGGTCGTGCTTCAGGCCGAAGTTGTGGCCGATCTCGTGCCCGAGGTTCTCCCAGGCCGTCACGGAGCCGAGGCTGGTGACCGAGAAGGCGGCGGTGTCGGTCGCCGCGGAGGTCGCCGGGTCGGGCAGGCTCGCCGCACCGGAGCTGTCCTCGTACGGGACGGCGGCGATCAGCGCCACCAGGTCGGCGCCGTAGGTCTGGCGCTGAGCGGCGGCCGGGGCGCCGAGAACGGGGTTCGCCGGGTTGCTGATCATGGACAGCAGCGTGTTCACGTTCTCGCGGGGGACGTTGGGGTCCGCGGTCAGGTACGTGTTCACGACGTGGACGCTGGCCGGCACGTTGCTGAAGGCGAGCGCCTTGTTCAGCTGGTTCACGCCGTAGGTGATGCTGGAGAGGACCGCCTGGACAGTGCCCACGGTGGCGACGGTGGCCGGGGTGTAGCCGACGACGATGTCGATGGCGGCCGGGTCGTTGAGGGTGGCCGCGCGCAGACCCGGCTTCGGCGGGTGGTGGGGGTGCGACGGGTGGTGCGGCTTCTTCCCGGGGACGCTGACCGTGTCGACGCCCCGCCCGCTGGGCGGCAGCGCCAGGGAGTCGATCTGCTTCAGCTCGTACCAGCCGGGGCGCTTGGCCAGCGGCTCGTACTCGTACTGCCGGAAGTTCTCCGTGATGACGCCGGAGAGGGTGACCGGTCCCTTCCTGCAGGCCCCGATGACGGAGACGGCGATCGATCTCTCCGGGTTCTTCGGATCATGGCCGCTCCAGTACACCGTGCCGTTCGCCTGCCGACGGGTGAAGTCGGCCACGGCGGTGAAGCCCTTCTCCTTCCCGAACAGCGGGAAGGTGCGGCGCTCGGGTACGCCGTCCTTCTGCTTGCCGCACAGGGAACTGAACGCCTTGGCGTCCGCGCGCTGCGCGGCGGCACGCACCACCCACGGCTCGTGCTCGCTCCCTCCCCCACCCGGCGCGGCGGAGGCGGGTGCGGTCAGGGCCAGGGGCAGGGTGGCGGCGAAGGCGGTGGCCGCCGCGCAGGCGGCGACCAGGAAGCGTCGAGACATGGGGGCGTGAGCCTCTCAGTGGGGGTTTCCGCCATGCCTTCCGTGCCGGGGAGCCCTCCACTCCCGCCCGTCCGTCCCGCACGGCCGACCGGGTCGAGGTTCACCCGAATACCGGGCGAGCCGGGACCGGGGCCCTGTTCCCGGCTGCCCGGTCCGGGAGAACGAGCGAGGATGGGAGAGGGGCTGCGAGTAGGTGGGCTGGATGAGCGACCGTCCGATCGGGGACTACGCACTCCTCTCGGACTGCCAGACCGCTGCGCTGGTCGGGCGGGACGGCTCCGTGGACTGGTTGTGCCTGCCCCACTTCGACAGCCGGGCGACCTTCGCGCGTCTGCTCGGCGCCGAGGCGGGCCACTGGTCGATCACGCCCGCCGCTCCGTACGAGGTGCGGCGGCGCTATCTGGACCGCACCCTCGTCCTGCGGACGGAGTACCGCACGGAGCCGGGTGTGGTCAGCGTGACCGACGCCCTGGCTTCGGGCCTCAACGAGCGAGGGCACGACCTGGGCAGGGACGCGCCGCATCTGCTGCTCCGTGTGGTGGAGTGCACGGAGGGCCGGGCCGACGTGGACGTCGAGTTCGCCCCCCGGCCCGAGTACGGACTGGTCAAGCCGTTGCTCGTTCCGACGGACGGTGGCGTCTGGTGCCATGGGGGGCCCGACACCCTGGGCCTGTGCAGCCCGGTCCCGCTGGAGCTGTCGGGCAGCGCTCGCGGCCGGGTCGCGCTGAGGGCAGGCGAGACGGCTGCCTTCGCCCTCCAGCAGGTTCCCGCAGGGAAGAGCCCCGTCCTGCTCGCCCAGGACACCATCCTGACGCAGCTGGAGGACACCGTCCGGGGCTGGCGCTCGTGGTCGGAGCTCCACCAGTCGTACGAGGGGCCCTGGGCCGATCTCGTCCACCACAGCGGCCGTGTCCTCCAGGGGCTCACCTTCCAGCCGACCGGAGCGATCGTGGCCGCCCCGACCACGTCCCTGCCGGAGACTGTCGGAGGCGTCCGCAACTGGGACTACCGGTTCGCCTGGGTGCGGGACGCCTCCTTCACACTGGACGCGCTCTGGGTGGCCGCGTGTCCCGACGAGGCGCAGGCGTTCTTCCGGTGGATGGCCCACGCGGCGGCGAGCGACCCCGGCCAGGAGTCGTCCATGCAGATCATGTTCGGCATCCGCGGCGAGCGGGATCTGACCGAGCGGGTCCTCCCCCATCTGCCCGGCTGGCGCGACAGCAGCCCCGTCCGCCTGGGCAACGGCGCGTGGGAGCAGAGACAGCTCGACGTGTACGGGGAGCTGCTCTCGGCCGCCCATCGCCTGCGCGACTACCTCCGTGGTCTGGACGCGCCCACGAAGGCGTTCCTCGCCGGCTGCGCCGATTCGGCCGCCCGGCGGTGGCGTGAGCCGGACCAGGGCATCTGGGAGGTGCGCAGCGGCCCTCAGCACTTCCTCTACTCGAAGCTGATGTGCTGGGTCGCCGTCGACCGCGCGCTGGACCTGGCGGACGATCTCGACGCGTCCGATCGTGTACCGGAGTGGACGTCTGCCAGGGACGAGATCGCGGCCGCGGTCGAGGAGGACGGCTGGAGCGAGGAGGCCGGGGCGTACACCCAGGCCTTCGGCTCGGCCGTTCTCGACGCCTCGGCGCTGATGATGCCCATCGTGGGCTTCATGCCCGCCGACGCCCCGCGGATGCGGGCCACCATCGATGCCGTACGCGCTCGGCTCGTCGGCGGGAACGGTCTGGTCTACCGGTACGTGGGGGCCGACGACGGGCTTCCGGGTGACGAGGGGACCTTCCTGCTCTGTACGTTCTGGCTCGCCCAGGCACTTGCCCTGGCCGGGGACACGGGGGCCGCGCGTGAGGTCTTCGAACGGGCCGCCCGGTGCGCGAACGACGTCGGACTGCTCTCGGAGGAGGTCGACCCCGAGGGCGACCACCTTCTTGGCAACTTCCCACAGGCGTTCAGTCACATCGGCCTGGTCAACGCCGCCTGGGCCATTCACCAGGCCGTCTGACGGAAGTGGTCTCAGGCGAGGCGGAGGCGGGCTCTGACGCGCTTGCCCGAGGGAAGCGGCTCCACGCTCACGCTCTCGCAGACGGCGAGGATGATCTCGACGCCGTGCTGGCCGATGCGCCCGGGGTCGTGGCCCCGGGGGACGGGCGACGCCTCCGCCCGGTCGAACACCGAGATCTCCAGGGTGTCCTCGAAGAGTTCGAGCAGAAGCCGGCAAGGGCCGGGGGCGTGGCGTACCGCGTTCGTCACCATCTCGCTGACCACGAGCCGTGCCAGGTCGACACACCGGCGCGGCACCGGCGGGTGCTCCGCCGCGGTCGGGCCGGCGAGGAAGTCGACCGTGAAGTCGCGGGCGGAGCCGATCATTCCGTCGGCGGCGTCCGCTCCGTCGTAGTCGACACTCCCGGATCGCATGGGACTCCGGGTCGCACGCTCCTCGGCGATCGCGTCCGTCATCCGCTTACCCTCCCCTCGCCCGGCTGCGCACCGTGCTTCACTCTCGTACCTCGCCCTTCCCTGTTGCGCGCTTTCCATTCATCCCCAGGCCGAGAATGCAGAGAATACGGACAGGACCGCCCTCCCGGCGAGGAATCTTCAGGATTGCCGTACGACCTGGGACGCCGCGCCCCCGTCCCCTCCGCTCCCCTCGCCGCCCCGGCCGTGCCAGTCCAGACAGACCACGAGGACGTCGTCCGGCGTGGTGCCGGGCGCTTCGCGCAGCGCGCGGACGACGGCCTGGGGCGCGTCGCGGCCTGGGACGAGCCGGGTACGGTCGATCACCCGGCCGACCGCGAGGTCCAGGGCCTCGTCGTTCCCGTCGGGCGCGGCTTCGCTCCGGTCCCACGCCAGGAAGACCAGCCGGTCACCGGGGAGGACGCGCAGGTGCTGGGGGGCGTAGACGGTGTCCTCGAACATCCCCAGGGGCAGTTGGCGGTCCAGGTCGATCCGCTCGGTCACGGTTCCCCGCAGCCGCCAGACGGTCGGCGAGCCCGCGTCGACCACCCGCACCTCGCCGGTGGCCCGGGCGAAGCTCAGCAGCAGGGCGGAGAGGGACCTCTCGCCCCGGTGCTGCCCGTACAGCGCCTGGTCGGTGAGGCTCGCCTGGCCGACCAGGTCGAGTCCGGCACGGCGGGCGTTACGGATCGCGTTCAGGGCGAGGCTGCTCACCAGTGCGGACTGGGTGCCGGGACCGGTGCCGTTGGCCACGACCAGCGTCAGCTCCTCCTCCGTCACGCACCAGTCCAGGACGTGCCCGCCCGAGGTGTAGGAGGGCTCCCAGTAGGCGTTCAGGTCGAACTCCGCACCGGAGCACGCCCGTCCGGGGAGCACTCCCCACTGCATCTCCGCGAGGACGCTGAGGGGGCGTGCCCGTCGCGTACGGCGGTAGAGATCGGTGTGCCGGTCGGCGACGCGCAGCGCGTGTCCCAGGATCTCGGCGACATGGACGAGATCCTCGGTCGATCGCGCCGTGACCCGGTCCGAGGGAAGGACGACCACAAGGACGCCACACCGATCGCCCCGAACCGTCACAGGAAGGAACATGGTCGCCGTGGGCCCGTCACCACCGAAAAGATATGGTTGCTGGGTGGAGAAGGCACGACCCGCGGGCCCCGACCCCACGGTCACGTGCTGCACCGCGGCCGGAGCCTGCACCGGTTCGACGGGGTGCAGCGACGTCAGCCCGTAATCGACGAGCAGCAGGTCGACGGAGAGTGCCGCGACGAGCTGTGCCAGTTCGACCCGGAGGGAGTCCAGAAGGCGGTGTGGCGGCGCTCCGCGCAGAGCGCGTTCCGTTGTCACGCGTCGATCCACCGAATCAGTACCGCCTTCTGGAGAGATGTGGAGATGACTGGCGTGTCGCACGGCCGACGTCCTCGGCCCCGGACGTCTGAGGAGTGTCGGTAGCCATGGACCCGAAGCCCGCCCCGTCCCGACGGGAACCGGAGGAGACGACACAGGCCGCCCGTGAGCTCATCGAGCTGCTCGAGGTGCTGTGGGAGCGTGGCCGGGACATGGTGTCGTCGACACCGGTGTCGGCGACCCAGCTCCGTGTCCTCTACAGCCTCGATCGCGAAGAGGGCATCAGCCTGCGCACCCTGGGTGAGCTGCTCGGCTCCGCGCCGCCTTCGGTGAGCCGCATGTGCGACCGCCTGGAGGCGCTGGGATTCGTGCAGCGGCTGCCCAGTCCGGTCAGCCGCCGGCAGCTCGAACTGCACCTGACCGCCCCCGGGAAGGCGTACCTGCGGGACCTCCGGGTCCAGCGCGAGGAAGCGCTGCTGGCCGTCATCTCCGCCATGTCCCCGACGAGCCGCAAGGCGTTGCTGCGCGGGCTGACCGGGTTCCAGGACGCGCTGGACGGGGTGTCCGCGCCGCCCACGTCCCGTCCGGGCGCGCCGCTGAAGGACGTCCGGACGGCCTGACGTCTGCGTGCCGTGCGCTCCGGCCGGCCGCGTGCCCCATGTCCCACTGGTCACCCTCTGGTACGACGTGTCTATCCCGGGCACGAGCCAGGTGTTGCCTCAAGGATACAGTTGCCGCACGGCAACTATGAACACAGGGTCACGCCCGGACGGGACACCGGGGGGCGCGGCCGGGCGGGCCGGCTCGGCTGCTCAGGAGCCGGCGGTCTCCGTCGGTACGGAGTCGTGTCCTCCCTCTCGCCCGTGCCAGTCGAGGCAGACGACCAGCGCGTCGTCCTCCAGCGGGGTGCCGCCGTGGTACGTGGCGAGTTCCCGCAGCACCGCCCCCGGGACCTGGGTGGGCGGCAGCAGCCTCGTCGCGGTGAGCGCGCGGGCCAGCGCCCGGTGTCCGTAGCTCTCCCCCTCGGGAGAGGAGGCGTCGTACACCCCGTCGCTGCCGAAGAGGAGCCGGTCCCCCGGACGCACCGTGAAGCGCTGGGGGACGTAGACGGAGTCCTCGAACATGCCCAGGGGCAGCTGTGCGTCGAAGGAGACGGGCTCGACGGAGCGGTCACGCAGGCGCCACAGGCGCGGCGAGCCCGCGTCCAGGGCCTCCACCTCGCCCGTGGCGAGATCGAAGCGCAGCAGGAGTACGGAGACGAAGGCACTGCCGCGGTACTGCGCGTACACGGCCTGGTCCGCCAGAGCCGCCTGGTCCGCGAGGCCGAGGCCGGCCCGGCGGGCGTTGCGGAGCGCGTTGATGGCGAGGTTCGTCAGCAGCGCTGCCTCGATGCCCTCCCCCATCCCGTTGGTGACCGTCAGGGTCAGATGGTCGGCCGAGGCCGACCAGTCGTAGTTGTCCCCGAAGATCGCGTAGGCGGGTTCCAGGTGCGCGCCGAGGGCGAACTCGGGTCGTGCGCACGAGCGGCCCGGGAGGAGCTGCCACTGCATCTCGGCCGCGAGCGTCAGCCGTGTGGCCCGCCGTGCCAGGACGTACAGGTCCGTGTCGCGCTCCGCCACGAGGATCTCGTGGCCCAGCGCCCCGCAGACGTGCCCCAGCTCGGGCAGCAGGACCGCGAGGTCGCTCGCCGCCGGCAGGGACACGGTGAGGACGCCCATCCGGTCACCCCTGACGGTGACCGGGAGGTGCGCCTCCACGGAGTCGGGGGCGTGGATGACGTACGGCTCCTGGGCACCGAAGGCGCGTCCCTGCGGGCTGTCGTGGATCAGGACCGCCGGTGTCGTCTCGGGCGTTCCTCCGACGAGCTGGAGCGAGCGCAGGCCGTAGTCGGCCAGCCTGAGTTCCACCCGCCGTGCGCCGCAGTGCTTCCGCAGGCTCTCCTCCACCACGCTCACCAGCAGGTGAGGGGCGGCCCGGCGCAGTGCCTGCTCGACGGCGGTGATCTCTTCCACGTGCTTCCGTTTCTCCTTGTGCCCGACGCTCGGGCCCTTCCACGGGCGGGACCGCAGGCCCTTCGTCTATGCCGCGCGACCGGCCGCGACCAGGGCCTCGGCCACGTCGGCGTGCAGCGGGGTGGTCATGGTGAGACCGGTGATCTCCAGGATGCGCCGCACAGCGGGCGCGGGCGCGGCGAGATGCAGGTCTCCCCCGGCTTCCCGGGCCTCCCGCGCCGCCCTGATCAGGACGTTCAGTCCGGACGAATCCATGAAGCTCAGCGCGGAGAGGTCGAGGACGAGATGGCGCCGGCCGTGCAGGAACTGGTTGGCCAGGTGGTGATGGAGCAGCGTGGCCGTGTCCAGGTCCAGTTCGCCTCCGACGGTCAGCACCGCGGTGCCGGCGTCGACGGTCTCCACTTCGACATCCAGGTTCACTTCTCGCTCGGTCATGTTCCCTGCTTTCCACGGGTGGGGGAATGGTCGGTCATGGTGTGCGGGGGGGGCGTGTGGTCACGCCACCCGCACGCCGATCAGGCACGTGTCGTCGTCGGTGTCGGACTTGCTGTGCGTCAGGAGGAGGTCGAGCCGCCGTTCGAGGGTGTCGGCCGGGGCCTCGGCCATGGTCAGCAGCTGGGTGACGGAGTCGTGCACGGAGGTGTCCCGCCGCTCGACCAGACCGTCGGTGTACATCAGCACCGTGTCGTGCGCCTCGAGCTGGATCTCCGCCTCCTCGTACGCGGCGTCGGCGACGGCGCCGAGCAGCATCCCCTTGAGCATCGGCAGGGCGGAGGCCTCCGATCCCCGTACGAGTACCGGCGGCAGGTGTCCTGCCCTGGCCCAGCGCAGCGTGCGCGTCTCCGGGTCGAAGACGCCGCAGACGGCCGTGGCCGTGACCTGCGCCGTGAGGTGGTGCGCCACGCTGTTCAGCCAGGACAGCAGCTGGGCGGGGCCCGCGCCGGTCACGGCGAGGCCGCGCATGGCGTTGCGCAGGACCACCATGCCGGTGGCGGCCCCTATGCCATGGCCTGCGATGTCCCCCACGCAGAGCAGGATCTTCCTCGACGGCAGCACGACGGCGTCGTACCAGTCGCCGCCGACCAGGGACTCGGTCTCGGCCGGCCGGTAGCGCACGGCGACGTCGAGGCCGGGGGCGGCGAGGGGAGCCTTGGTCGGCGGCATGATGGCGTGCTGCAGCTGAAGGGTCAGGCGGTTGCGTTCCGCCGCTTCCTGCTCCGTGACGGCGAGTCGGTCCCGGGTGGCGGCCAGCGCGACCTCCGTCCAGTGCTGCGCGGAGATGTCCTGGTAGGCGCCCCGCACGGCGAGGAGCCGCTGATCGGCATCGAGGGCGGGTTCGGCGATCACCCGGATGTGGCGGGTCACTCCGTCCCGGCGCAGCATGCGGAAGGCCGTCGAGCTCGGCCGCCTCTGGTGCAGCACAGCCCGCAGGAACCGGCCGATGGCGACGGCGTCGTCGGGATGGGCGTGGGCGGTGAGGTCGCGTACGGAGACCGGCGCCTCACCGACGTCCTGGCCGAAGAGGTCGAAGAGCTGTCCGCTCCAGGTGATCTCTCCGGTGAGGACGTCCTCCTCGAAGCCGCCGATGCGGCCGAGTCGCTGGGCGTGCTGCAGCAGGCTGGCGAGCCGGGCGGACTCGTCCTCGATGCGCCAGACGAGCAGGACGCAGTCACCGTGCCGGCTGATGCTGATGTCGGCGGAGGACGAGAGCGGCACCTGGTCCACGAGGGCGGTCAGCCGCGTCCGGCGTGCGCGGAACGGCTCACCGGTGGCGTAGACGCGCTCGACCCGCTCGAAGAGTTCGCTCTCGCCGGCGGCCATGGGGTACGCCTCCAGCAGCAGGGCGCCGTCCAGGGCGCCCCGGGACCGGCCGGCCGGATCCTGGAAGTGGGCGTTGGCGTGGCGGATACGGAAGTCCCGCAGCCGTCCGTCGACGTCCAGGTCCGGGGTCAGGACCAGGACGGGGTCGTAGAGCCCGTCGGCGAGCTCGATCAGTTCGGAGACCGCGTCGGGCTGGCCGGACCGCGGTCCCACCGGCTGCCCGGGGGACGTCTCCAGCGTGTGGGCGCACAGTTCGGCCAGGGCCTCGATCTGGCGTTCCACGGCCTGGGGCTGGGGCTCCAGCGGCCGGGGCCAGCAGATCTCCAGGACCCCGTGGATGCGGCCGCCGGTGCCGGCCGGTACGGCGACCCGACCGCCGTCGGGGTGGCGGGTGTGGCCGATCGAGGGGATGCCGGTGGCTCCGAGCGAGGAGTGCCAGACCGTTCGACGGCCGGTGAGCGCCTGCCGGGCCACGGTGGACACCCCGGGCGGTACGTAGCGCCATCGGGCGGGCTCGTCCGCGCCGAAGCCCGCGTGACCGCGGAGGGTGAGGGAGGAGTCGGCGCCGGTGGTCCAGATGGCGACGGCGCTGGCGCCCAGGGGCAGGAGGGCGTGCGCCAGGAGGGACTCGGCGAAGGCCTGGCTGTCCCCCGCGTTGAGCGCGGCGCTCTCGGCCGTACGCAGGCGTACGGCGACCGAAGCGCCGGGCTCGGCGTCGCTACCCGACTCGGCCGTGGCCCGTCTGACGAAGTCCTCCGCGACCTCGGAGACCCGGTCCCGGGCAGCCTGGTTGACGATGTCCGCGGCGAGCTCCAGCTGTGAGATCCCGGCCTGGTCGGCCAGCGCGGCGAGTTGCTGCGCGGCCCGCGCCAGTCCGCACCCGAGCCGCTCGACGACGACTCCCTTGGCGACCTCGATCAGGGCGCGCCCCTCGGCAGCGGCGTGTGCGGCGCGCACCTCTCCCCGGAGTCGTTCCACCGTCGCCGCGAGCCGGCCGACGGCGGATCGGTCGTCCGACAGGTGTCGCTCGGCGTCCGCGGGGACGGACGCCGTGGCGACTCCGGCCGGCTCGGTCGGCGTCGGAGCGCCGTCCCCCTGGGGACCCACGACCGGGTGTTCGCCGTGGTGGTGGGGAGCACTCAAGACGGTGGCTCTCCTCGGGTACGGCGGCGCTGGGCCGCGGGACGGATCGGGACGGATCGGATGGGCGGAGGCTCCGCCGGAATGGGCTCGTCGGACGCGCCGGTGGCGCGTACCGGCGGGCCGGTGGACCGGCGGACCTGCGGGGGGACCGTGGCGCTATCCGTCGTGGAGCCACCGGCGGATGCAGGCGATGAGGTCGTCGGCGTCGACGGGCTTGGTCACGTAGTCGCTGGCGCCCGAGGCCAGGCTCTTCTCTCGGTCCCCCGGCATGGCCTTGGCGGTGACCGCGATGACGGGCAGGTCGGCATGGGCCGGCATCTGCCGGATCCGGGAGGTGGCCGTGTAGCCGTCCATCTCCGGCATCATGACGTCCATCAGGACCAGGTCGATGTCGGGGTGCGCGGTGACGGCGTCGATTCCCTCCCGCCCGTTCTCGGCGTGCAGGACGTTGACGCCGTGCAGCTCCAGGATGCCGCTGAGGGCGTAGAGGTTGCGGGCGTCGTCGTCGACCACGAGCACCGTACGGCCGTGCAGGGTGGAGTCGATGGTGTGGGGAACCGGCGGCCGGTGCTCGCCGCGCACCAGGGGCACGACCTCGCCCGGCTGGTCCGCGGACAGGTGCAGGGCGATGCGCTCGCGCAGTTCGTCGAGGCTGGAGATCAGCTCCAGCGGTCGTCGGCCCGCCAGCTCCTGAAGCGCCCGCTCGTGGGCGTCGGTGAGCCTGCGGTTGTTGTGGGCGAGGACCGGGACGGTGCGCAGCGCCGCGTCCCCGTCCATGGCGTCCAGGAAGCGCAGCGCCTCACCGTCGGCCATGTCGACCTCGATCACCACGCAGTGGAACGGCTGGGCGGCGAGGGCCGCCGCGGCCTCCGCCGGCCCCACGGCCGCGATGACCTCCAGGTCCTCCCGGTCGCCGCGGCCCCGGCCGGCGGTCAGCTCCGCGACGGCGTTCTCGGCGACGAGCGAGAGCAGTCCGCGCGGGCGCTCCTCGATCACGAGGAGGCGCCGGGGCTGCTGCCGCGGGTGCCGGGACTGCGGGGCGACCGGCAGCGCGGGACGGCCGGTGGGGGCGGCTTCCCCGGAGGCCGTGGGCTCCGGGTCGCCGTCGGGACCGGCGACCAGGACGTGTGTGGACTGTTCCTTGAAGTCGGCCCGGGCGACCGGCAGATAGAGGGTGAAGGTGCTGCCCACACCGGGCTCGCTGGCCGCGGTGAGGCCTCCGCCGAGCAGGTAG
Organism: Streptomyces sp. NPDC013317; assembly: GCF_055563155.1. Classification (NCBI taxonomy): domain Bacteria; kingdom Bacillati; phylum Actinomycetota; class Actinomycetes; order Kitasatosporales; family Streptomycetaceae; genus Streptomyces; species Streptomyces sp. NPDC013317. Next base: position 937,169 of record NZ_JBVHDX010000001.1, on the reverse strand, counting down.
GCGATCTCCCGGCTGATGGACAGGCCGAGGCCGGTGCCGCCGTACTTCCGGTTCGTGGTGCCGTCCGCCTGCCGGAAGGCTCCGAAGATGGCCTCCAGGTGCTGGGATTCGATTCCGATGCCGGTGTCCCGGACCCGGAAGGCGACCACGGGGCCGCCGCGGTGGACCGTCGCGGGCAGCTCGTCGTCCGACGCCGGCTCGATGCACAGCTCCACGCCGCCGCGCTCGGTGAACTTGACGGCGTTCGAGAGCAGGTTGCGCAGCACCTGCCGCAGACGGGAGTCGTCGGTGACCAGGTCCACGGGCACGCCGGCCGCGGTGGAGACCGTGAACGCGAGGCTCTTCTGCGTGGTGAGCGGGCGGAACGTCGCCTCGACGTAGTCGAGGAGCCGGCGCAGCTGTACCCGTTCCGGGTTGAGGTCCATCTTCCCGGCCTCCACCTTGGAGAGGTCGAGGATGTCGTTGATCAGCTGGAGCAGATCGGATCCGGCCGAGTGGATGATGCCCGCGTACTCGACCTGCTTGGCCGTGAGGTTGCGGGTCGGGTTCTGGGCGAGCAGCTGGGCCAGGATCAGGAGGCTGTTGAGAGGGGTCCTCAGTTCGTGGCTCATGTTGGCCAGGAACTCGGACTTGTACTTGGAGGCGAGGGAGAGCTGCTGGGCCCGGTCCTCGAGTTCCTGCCGGGCCTGCTCGATCTCGAGGTTCTTGGCTTCGATGTCCCGGTTCTGCGAGGCGAGCAGGGCCGCCTTCTCCTCGAGTTCCGCGTTGGACCGCTGCAACTCGTCCTGCTGGACCTGCAGTTGCTCGGAACGTGCCCGCAGTTCGTCGGCCAGCCGCTGGGACTCGTCCAGCAGCTCGTCGGTTCGGGCGTTGGCGACGATGGTGCTGACGTTGACGCCCACCGTCTCCATGAGCTGCCCCAGGAAGTCCCGGTGCACGGAGGTGAAGGGCGAGAAGGACGCCAGCTCGATGACGCCGAGCACCTGGTCCTCGACCACGATCGGCAGCACGATCAGGCTGGCGCGTGCCGTGCTGCCGAGCCCCGAGGAGATGTACACGTAGTCGCCGGGTACGTTCTCGGCGGCGATGATCCGTCGGCTGCCGGCGGCCTGGCCGACGAGGGACTCGCCCAGCCGGAAGCGGTCACGGCCGGCGTTCTCCGCGGGGAGCCCGTAGGACCCGACGAGCCCCAGCTCGACCCCGTCCGCGCCGTCCTCCGCCAGGTAGAACGCTCCGTACTGGGCGGAGACGAGCGGGGTCAGCTCGTCCATGACGAGGTCGGCGACGACGGCCAGGTCGCGGTGGCCCTGCATGAGCTCGGAGATCCGGGCGAGGCTGGACTTGAGCCAGTCCTGCTCCTGGTTGGCCCGGGTGGTCTCGCGCAGCGAGCCCACCATCGCGTTGATGTTGTCCTTGAGTTCGGCCACCTCGCCCGAGGCGTCGACGTTGATGGAGCGGGTCAGATCGCCCTCGGCGACCGCGCTCGCGACCTCGGCGATGGCGCGGACCTGGCGGGTGAGGTTCCCGGCGAGCTCGTTGACGTTCTCGGTCAGTCGCTTCCAGGTGCCGGAGACGCCCTCCACCTCGGCCTGACCGCCGAGACGGCCCTCGCTGCCGACCTCCCTGGCCACCCGGGTCACCTCGGCCGCGAACGAGGAGAGCTGGTCGACCATGGTGTTGATGGTGGTCTTCAGCTCCAGGATCTCGCCGCGCGCGTCGACGTCGATCTTCTTCGACAGGTCGCCGTTGGCGACGGCGGTGGTGACCTGGGCGATGTTGCGGACCTGGCCGGTCAGGTTGTTCGCCATCGAGTTGACGTTGTCGGTGAGGTCCTTCCACGTGCCGGCCACGTTGGGCACTCGTGCCTGTCCGCCGAGGCGGCCCTCGGTGCCGACCTCGCGCGCGACTCGCGTCACCTCGTCGGCGAACGCCGACAGCGTGTCCACCATCGTGTTGATGGTGTCGGCGAGCGCGGCGACCTCGCCCTTCGCCTCCACGGTGATCCGGCGGGAGAGATCGCCCCGGGCCACGGCGGTGGCGACCTGGGCGATCGAGCGCACCTGGCCGGTGAGGTTGGACGCCATCACGTTGACGTTGTCCGTGAGGTCCTCCCAGGTGCCCGAGGCGCCCCTTACGGTGGCCTGACCGCCCAGGTTTCCCTCCGTGCCGACCTCCCGGGCGACCCGGCTCACCTCGTCGGCGAACGCCGAGAGCTGGTCGACCATCGTGTTGATGGTGTTCTTGAGCTCCCGGATCTCACCACGGGCGTCCACGTCGACCTTCTGGGAGAGGTCGCCCTTGGCCACGGCGGTGGCGACGTGCGCGATGGAGCGCACCTGCGCGGTGAGGTTGCCGGCCATGGAGTTGACGGAGTCGGTGAGATCGCGCCACGTTCCGGAGACGCCCTTCACGTCCGCCTGACCGCCGAGAATGCCCTCCGTGCCGACGTCTCGGGCCATGCGGGTGACCTCGTCGGCGAACGAGGAGAGCTGGTCGACCATCGTGTTGATGGTGTTCTTCAGCTCCAGAATCTCACCACGGGCGTCCACGTCGATCTTCTGGGAGAGGTCGCCCTTGGCCACGGCGGTGGCGACGTGAGCGATGTCACGGACCTGAGTGGTCAGGTTGCCGGCCATCGCGTTCACGGACTCGGTCAGGTCCGCCCAGGTTCCGGAGACCCCGGGCACCTTGGCCTGCCCGCCGAGGGTCCCCTCCGTACCCACCTCCCGGGCGACGCGGGTCACCTCGGAGGTGAACAGGGAGAGCTGGTCGACCATCCCGTTGAACACAGTCGAGATCTCGCCCATCAGCCCTTCGGCCGTGCCGGGCAGCCGGGTGCCGAAGTCTCCGTCCCGCACGGCGGTGAGGCCGTCCAGGAGCTGGCGCAGCTCGGACTCCCCCACCGCCGCCGGTCCCGACCGCGGCACGGCCGAGGGGCCCTCGATCGTCGTCTCAGACATGCCTCATCCTCGTTCGCTCGCCGGGTACCCGCAGGGACCACACCTGGTCGCGGGCGACGGTAGGACCGCACCCCGTCCCGTACGGCCCCGACCTCGACCGTTGCCGTACGGCAATTATGACGACCCTACTCCCCTGTGATCGTCACAAGGAGAGCGGTGGGAATCAAGCGGCTGGAACGAGCCGATGCGACGGCCCGCATACAACCCGGGCCCCGGGGTACCCGCCGCTGCGAACCGGGCGGTCGCGCCCTGCCGACGAGGGGAAGATCCACTGTGCTGATGGCCCATCCCGCGGTGCTGAGCAATCTGATCGAGCAGTACGAGACGCTGAAGGTGCTGCACGCGGAGAACGGCGGCGCCGAGGTACGGCAGCGCCTTGACGACGTCGCGTACACGCTGTGTGTCTCCACCGGCACACGTGATGTGGACGCGGCGCTGATCGCCGCCCGGTACCGCCTGCCCGGTGCGCGCCCGGAGGACGACTCGGTCCTGATGGCCTGATTCGGCGAGCGTTCTCAGCGTCGCCGCTCCAGGGTGAGGACCGCTTTGGTGATGTCGGTCATACGGTGGGGCTGACGCGGGTTCTGCGGAGGATCCTGCCAGGACCCCGGTCGGCGCGGTCGGCGCGGACGGGACGCTCGGCGACGACCTGGCGTCCACACCGTGTCGGCGGTCCTCACCCCCACCGCGCCGGCTCGCCCGGTCAGTGGCCGCCTCGCTGAGTTCACGTCCGATCACCGTCAGGGGTCACGGAAGTCGTGGTGCCGTGCCGCGGTGTCAGCAGGATCTCCCCTTGGTGTGGTCCGAACCACCCGGCGTCGGGCGTGCGCACACCGTTCGCCACGGCGCCGATCCGTAGGACCTCGACGGGCGTGCCGCCGCATGACGCGGAGGTGACCTTCTGGTGGTCATGCGGCCCCAGCCGTTCTCGAACGAGGTGAACCGGGCTCTAGGCCACGGTTGCCCGCCGAGAAATCGACGTCCAGGCCGCTGAGAAGACTCGGTGCGGCCGCCACCAGGAGGCCCCGCCGGCCCCGGGCGGAGGCCTGTTTCCGGGCTTCGTTCGGGCCGGTTGTGAACGCCGTGCTTCACGCGTATGTCAGTCGATTCAGTATGCGAGACGCAACCGGACGCGACGTTGACGCGTCCGGTTTTCGCTGCAAGTCTCTTGGCCGTGAGCACTTTCGAGAACTTCGCCGCGCGGCTCCACGTCGATCTCCGACGTCAAGCCAGCGCCATCTGTGCCGTCGGTCGATAGACCCTCGGCAGGCCCTTCTCCTGCTCCTTGCCCCACCGTGGATCGCGGTTCCTCGCGTCCACAGCAGACGACCGGACTCCCCGCTGGGATTCATCCGGCCTCGTTTCTCTTCCCGTCGTTTCGGCGTTCTCCCTTCCTCTGTGCGGAATTCCGACGCGCCCCTTCCTGAAACGCGCCCGCTCCGGGACGGGAAACCGTATCGACGCGCGTTTCCGCGCCATGCGCGGAAGAAGTCGGCAGAAGCACGACCCCGCCGCTCCATCGAATGTGAACAGGACTGTCCATGACCACGACGACATCGACCCGACGACGGTTCATCACGCTGCTCGGACTCTCCGCGGTCGCGGTGAGCTGCGGTACGAGCTCGGGGACCTCAGGCAAGGACCGGACCCGGACACTGCGGTACCAGGGCTGGGCGGGACAGGTCACCTTGCCGGAGCTGGCCGAGGATCTCGGCTTCCTGGAGGACGTCAGGCTGGAGTGGGTCGGGAACACGATCAGCGGCCCCCAGGACATCCAGTCCGCCGCCACCGGACAGACGGACTTCGGCGGCGCGTTCAACGGCGCGGTCGTCAAACTGGCCGCGAACAAGGCCCCCATCAAGGCTGTCATCAGCTATTACGGTGCCGACCGGCACGCCTACAACGGCTATTACGTCCTCGAGGACAGCCCGATCCGTTCCGCCCGCGATCTGACCGGCCAGAAGGTCGGGATGAACACCCTCGGAGCCCACGCGGAGGCCATGCTCGACATCTATCTCCAGCGTGGCGGGCTGTCCAAGGCGGAGATCGGCAAGGTCGAGCCGTTGGTCGTGCCTCCCGTCAACACCGAGCAGTCACTGCGCCAGAAACAGATCGGAGTGGCCGTACTCGGCGGCATTCTGCGGGACAAGGCCCTCGCGACTGGTGGAATCCGGCCGCTCTTCACGGACTTCGACCTGCTCGGCGCGTTCAGTGCCGGCACCTATGTGATGACGAACCGCTTCCTCGAGCAGAACCCAGGGACTGCCCGTACCTTCGTCACCGCCGTGGGACGGGCCATCGAGTGGTCGCGCACCACTCCGCGCGCCGAGGTCATCGCCCGGATGACGGACATCGTGAAGAAGCGCGGACGCAACGAGGACGCCACACCCCTCAAGTACTGGCGTTCCTGGGGCGTCGCCGAGCCGGCGGGCCGGATCACCGGCAAGGAACTCCAGCTGTGGGTCGACTGGCTGGCCGAACGCGGCGACATCCCGAAAAACCAGGTCACGGTCGACGACCTCTACACCAATGAATTCAACAGGGCGGGCGAGGCGGGCGCGGCGCGTACCTCGCCGGCTCCCTCCGCCTCGAAGAGCGAGAGCTGATCCCATGCCGGCATCCACCACACCCAAGATCGTGTTCGAGGACGTGCGGAGGGTCTTCACGGTCAAGGAGTCCACCACGAGGGGCGGTTCGCGGACCCGAGGGACACGCGGGTCCAGCGAGTTCACCGCCGTCGACGGCGTCGACCTGGAGATAGCGGCGGGTGAGTTCGTCGCCCTGGTGGGCCCGAGCGGCTGCGGCAAGTCGACGCTCCTCGACATGCTCGGCGGCCTCACCCCACCCACCGGCGGACGGATCCTGCTGGACGGCGCACCGGTCACCGGCCCGGGCCTGAACCGCGGCATCGTCTTCCAGCAGTACGCGCTGCTGCCCTGGCGCACCGCGCAGGGGAACGTCGAGTTCGGCCTGGAGGCGACCGGTGTACCGCGCCGCGAACGGGCGGCGCGGGCACGGGAGTTCCTGGATCTGGTCGGCCTGTCCGGGTTCGAGGACCGGCACCCGCACGAGCTGTCGGGCGGGATGCGGCAGCGGGTGGCGATCGCCCGCAGCCTTGCCTACGACCCGGACGTGCTGCTCATGGACGAGCCGTTCGGCGCGCTGGACGCCCAGACCCGTGAGTCGTTGCAGGACGAACTGCTCCGCATCTGGCAACGCACCGGAAAGACCGTCGTCTTCATCACGCACAGCATCGACGAAGCCGTCTACCTGGGGCAGCGCGTCGCCGTCATGACGTCCAGGCCGGGCCGCATCAAGCAGGTCGTACCGGTCGTCCTCGGCTCCCGCACCGACACGGACGACATCCGTTCCGCTCCTGAGTTCGCGCGCCACCGTCACCAGATCTGGTCGCTGCTGCACGACGAGGTGGCCAGGGCCCAGCAGTTGGAGAAGCAGGAGGCATCCGCATGAGCCTGACGACCCGCGCCACCACCGAGAAGGCTCCCCCGCAGCGCCCGCAGCACGCGCCGCCTCCGTCGAGCCCGTCGAGCCCCGGCGAGGTCAGCCCCGCCCCCGCCTCTTCCGTCACGCGCTCGGCGCCCGTGCCCTCGCCCCGAGCCCCTTCCCGGGCGGCCTGGGTCCGCCCGGTGCTCCGGCGGTCCGCGTCCCTCCTGGCGACGGGGGTCACCCGGTCCGCGGCCATCGTGGCCCTGCTGCTGCTGTGGGAGACCGCGCCGCGGCTGGGACTGGTCGACCGGACCTTCCTGCCCCCGTTCAGCGAGGTGCTCGTCGCCTGGTGGGAGCTGGCGGCCGACGGCCGGCTCGCCGACAACACCTACGCCAGCCTGGTGCGTTCGTTCAGCGGATTCGGTCTGGCCGTGGCCGTCGCCGTACCCCTCGGGCTGCTGATCGGCTGGTACCGGCCCGTCGCCGATCTGCTCGGTCCGCTGCTCGAGGTGTTCCGCAACACCGCCGCGCTGGCCCTGCTGCCGGTCTTCGTCCTGCTGCTGGGCATCGGGGAGACCTCGAAGATCTCCATCGTCGTGTACGCGTGCACCTGGCCGATCCTGCTCAACACGATCAGCGCCGTGCGCACGGTCGACCCCACACTGCTGAAGCTCGCGAAGTCGATGGACCTGTCCGCACCCCGGCTCTTCCAGAAGGTCATCCTGCCGTCCGCCGTGCCCGTGATGTTCACCGGCATCCGGCTCGCCGGCGCGGGGTCGATCCTGGTGCTGGTGGCCGCCGAGATGATCGGCGCCAAGGCGGGGCTCGGCTATCTGATCAACGCCTCGCAGTACAACTTCGCGATCCCGCAGATGTACGCGGGAATCATCACGATCTCCGCCATCGGCGTGACCTTCAACCAGCTCCTGGTCGTCCTGGAGCGCCGGCTCAGCTCCTGGCGCGTATCCGCCTCCTGACCCGTCCCGGCCCGCACCGGCCCCCACCTCCTCGCAACGCCCGCTCGTTCCGCCGCCCCCGATCCGAGGAACCCATGACCGCGACCAGCCCCCGCACGCTCCATCTCAACGCCTTCCTGATGAACGCCGGCCACCACGACGCCGCTTGGCGCCACCCCCGTACCCAGCCCGAACGGGTCACCGATCTGCGGTACTTCCAGCAGCTCGCCCAGACCGCCGAGCGCGGGCTGCTCGACTCGGTCTTCCTCGCCGACGGTCTCGCCCTGTGGGGGAACGCCCGGCACAACGCGCTCGGCGGTTTCGAACCGCTCACCCTGCTGTCGGCCCTGGCGGCGGTCACCGAGCACGTCGGACTGATCGCCACCGTCTCCACCACCTTCAACGAGCCGTTCCACACCGCCCGCAAGTTCGCCTCCCTGGACCACATCAGCGGCGGCCGGGCCGGCTGGAACATCGTCACCTCCGGCACTGTGAACGAGGCCCGCAACTTCGGCCGGGAGGAACACCTGGAGCACCGGCTCCGCTACGAGCGGGCCCGGGAGTTCGTCGAGGTCGCCACCAGACTGTGGGACAGCTGGGAGGACGGCGCGATCCTCCTCGACCGCGAGCGCGGCGTCTACGCGGACACGGACCGGGTACGGGCGATCGATCACCGGGGGGAGCACTTCGTCGTGCAGGGGCCGCTGAACGTGCCTCGTAGTCCTCAGGGCCACCCTCTGCTGGTGCAGGCCGGTTCGTCGGAGGACGGCAAGGAGTTCGCCGCGCGGTACGCCGAGGCCGTCTTCACCGCCCAGCAGACGCTCGCCGACGGCCAGGCGTTCTACAAGGACCTCAAGTCCCGGCTCGCGCGCCACGGCCGCGGCGAGGACCAGCTGCTGGTCCTTCCGGGCATCGCGCCCGTCATCGGCTCGACCGAGGCCGAGGCACGTGCGCTGGAGCAGGAGCTCACGGAGCTGCAGATCCCCGAGTACGGACTCGCCCAGCTGTCCGGGATGCTCGGCACCGATCTGACGGGGGTGGCCCTGGACGGACCGCTGCCCGAGCTGCCCGAGGAGCGGGACATCAACGGCAACAAGAGCCGCTTCACGCTCGTGGCCGACATCGCGCGCCGCGACGGACTGACCGTGCGCCAGCTCATCGCCCGCCTCGGTGGCGGCCGCGGCCACCGTGTCTTCGCCGGCACCCCGGAACAGATCGCCGACGAGCTCCAGGAGTGGTTCACCGAGGGCGCCGCCGACGGCTTCAACATCATGCCGCCTCTTCTGCCGAGCGGACTGGAGGACTTCGTCGACCATGTCGTGCCGATCCTCCAGCGCCGCGGCCTGTTCCGTACCGAGTACGGCGGCCGCACCCTGCGGGAGCACTACGGGCTCGCCCGCCCGGCCGGCAGGGCGGCCGACCGGACGTCCGCTGGCGCCGCGACGGCGACGGCGGAGCGGCGGACCGCATGACACGGCCGCGCGTCCGGCTCGCCTCGAGCTGTCACCCGTCCGCCGGAACGCCCGGAACAGCCGGGACGCCGGGCACGCCAGGGACGGCCCGGACGCCCGGGACACCAGGGACGCCGGAGACGCCGGAGACGCCGGAGACGCCGGAGACGCCGAGCCACTCACCGTCCATCACCTTCTGACACCTTCTGACCGCCTTCGAGAGGATCCCTCCCATGACCACCAGCACCGGCTTCGACGTCCGCAGGATCGGAGGCCGTATCGGCGCGGAGATCCACGGCGTGGACCTCGGCGCCGAACTCGCCCCCGCCGTCGTCACCGAGATCAACTCCGCGCTCCTGGAGCACAAGGCGCTCGTCTTCCGTGACCAGCGGCTCGACGAGGCGGGCCAGCTCCGCTTCGCCTCGCTCTTCGGCGAGCTCACCACCGCGCATCCGACCGTGCCGTCCGTCGACGGCCGGCCCCAGATCCTGCCCGTCGACGGCGACGAGGGCATCCGCGCCAACCACTGGCACACCGACGTCACGTTCGTCCGCACACCGCCGAAGGCGTCCACGCTGCGCAGCATCGTGGTTCCCCCCTACGGCGGCAACACGCTCATCGCCAACTCCGGCGCCGCCTATGCGGATCTGCCCCAGCCGCTGCGGGAGCTGGCCGACAAGCTGTGGGCGGTGCACACCAACGACTACGACTACGCCGCTCCGAAGAGCGAGAAGGCGGCCGAACACCGCAGGCAGTTCGTCTCCCGGCGGTACCGCACCGCCCACCCGGTCGTCCGGGTCCACCCCGAGACCGGGGAACGGGGGCTGTTCATCGGCGGCTTCGCCCAGAGCATCGTCGGCCTCGGCCCCTCCGACTCCCGGGACCTGCTGCGCCTCTTCCAGTCGTACGTCACGCGACCCGAGAACATCGTGCGCGTGACGTGGCAGCCGGGCGACCTCGTCCTGTTCGACAACCGGATCACCCAGCACTACGCCCCCGACGACTACGGCGACCTGCCGCGCCTGCTGCACCGCGTGACCGTCGCGGGCGACGTCCCGGCCGGTGTCGACGGAACGCTCAGCCGGGTGATCGAGGGCGACGACGCCGCCCACTACACCCCAGCGGCGGCCTGAGCCGACCGGCCGCCGGGCGGACGTCCTGCCCGGCAGCCGGTGGGACGCCTGACCCGGGACCGGCCCGGGTCGGGCGTCCCCGGCTCCCTCACAGCTCCCGCAGTGCGGGCAGCAGCTTGGTCTCCGCCCAGTCCAGGAAGGGTTCCTGGTGGTCGCCCCCGATCTGGACGAGGGCCACCTCGGTGAATCCGGCCTCGGCGTAGGGGCGGACCGCCTCGACGAAGGCGTCCACGTCGTCGCCGCAGGGGACGGCCTCGGCGACGTCCTCGGGGCGGGTGTGGGCGGTGGCTGCGGCGAAGCCCTTCGGGCCCGGCAGCTCGGCATTGACCTCCCATCCGCCGAGGGCCCAGCGGAACTGCTCGTGCGCCCGGGCGACGGCCGACGCGCGGTCGGGGTCGTAGCAGACCGGGAGCTGGCCGACGCACGGCTTGCCGGCGCCGCCGTGCGCCGCGAACGCCTCGATCAGGCCGCCCTTCGGCTCGGTGGAGACCAGCACGTCCGCGCGGCGGCCCGCGATCTCGCAGGACCGCTCCCCGGACACGGCGATGCCGATGGGAGGCGGGGTGGAGGGGAGGTCCCAGAGTCTGGCGTTCTCGACGTCGAAGTGCGTGCCGTGATGCGTGACGTACCCACCGTCGAAGAGGTCGCGGATGATGCCGACGGCCTCGTCCAGCATCTCCAGGCGGACGTGGGCGGCCGGCCAGCCGGATCCGACGATGTGTTCGTTCAGGTTCTCGCCGGAACCGAGGCCGAGCCGGAAGCGGCCGTCGCTGAGGAGCTGCATCGTCGCGGCCTTCTGCGCGATCACCGCGGGGTGGTAGCGGAAGGTCGGGCACGTCACGAACGTCATCAGCGGGATGCGCGAGGTCGCCTGCGCCGCCGCTCCCAGGACGCTCCACGCGTACGGCGCGTGCCCCTGGGAGTCGAGCCAGGGGAAGGAGTGGTCGGAGATCACGGAGAAGTCGAAGCCCGCGCGCTCCGCCCCGACGACGTGGGACACCAGCTCCCGGGGCCCTGCCTGCTCGGTCATCATGGTGTAGCCGATGCGTACCATATGGCGCGGCTTGCCGGATTCGGCACCTCGAAACCCGTTGTCTCCCGCTCAGGGGCGGAGCAGCGTCTTGATCATGCCGTCTTCCTTCGCCTGGAACATGGCGTAGGCGCGCGGCGCCTCTTCGAGGGGCAGGACGTGCGTGGCGAAGCCTTCCACTCCCAGCGGATCGCTGTCGTCGAGCAGAGGCAGGATCTCGTCCACCCAGGCCCGGACGTTGGCCTGCCCCATGCGCAGCTGGATCTGCTTGTCGAACATGGTCAGCAGGGGCATGGGGTCCGCGGCCCCTCCGTAGACGCCGGAGACGGAGACCGTGCCCCCGCGCCGCACCAGGTCGATCGCCGTGTGCAGAGCGGGCAGGCGGTCGACTCCGGCATGCTCCATGAGGGGACGGGCGAGGGCGTCCGGCAGCAGTGCCGTGACGCGTTGTGCGGCCGCGGCCAGGGGCGCTCCGTGGGCTTCCATGCCCACCGCGTCGATGACCGAGTCGGTCCCCCGTCCGTCCGTCAGGTTCCGCACCTCGGCGACGAGCCGCTTGCCGTGGCCGGTGAGGTCGAGCGTGCGCACGCCGGACTCTCTCGCCCGCTGGAGACGGGCGGGGACGAGGTCGACTCCGATGACGAGCCGGGCGCCGCGGTGCAGCGCGATGCGGGCGGCCATCAGGCCGATCGGCCCGAGCCCGAGCACCGCCACGGAACCGCCCGGTGGGATGTCGGCGTACTCGACGGCCTGCCAGGCCGTCGGCAGTACGTCGGAGAGGTAGACGAACCGCTCGTCGGGCGGTCCCTTCGGCACCTTGACCGGCAGTGTGTCGCCGAAGGGCACGCGCAGGTACTCGGCCTGACCGCCCGGGACCTGTCCGTACAGCTTCGTGTAGCCGAACAGCGACGCGCCCTTGTCGTACTCACGCACCTGGGTCGTCTCGCACTGGGAGTGCAGACCCTGGTCGCACATGAAGCACTGCCCGCAGGACACGTTGAACGGGACGACGACCCGGTCCCCGGTCGAGAGCGTGGACACCTCCGGTCCGACCGCCTCGACCAGGCCCATCGCCTCGTGCCCGAGGATGTCTCCGGGCTCCAGATAGGCGCCCAGCAGGTTGTACAGGTGCAGGTCGGAGCCGCAGATACCGGTCGAGGTCACTTTGACGACGACATCCGAGGGATCCTTGATCGCGGGATCGGCCACCGACTCCACGCGGACGTCCCGCGTTCCCTGCCAGGTCAGTGCGCGCATGACCTGTCTCCTCCTAACCTGCTGGGCACAGGTGCTACCGGTCGTGGCGTCTACCAGTAGTGACGCCGGCCGCCTACCGCGTGTCCCACGGCTCCGAGGACCCACAGGACGGCGCCGATGAGGACCAGGATCATCCCGATGGTCCACAGGATCGATATCCCGGCGACGAGTCCGATGATGAGCAGGATGACTCCGACAAGGATCATGGCTTACCTCAGTCTCTGGAGGGGCCGGACTCCCGGCGAGTCGGCCGACGCCCGCGGGCGACAGGGCAGATGTCCCGTCACCCACGAACGGCGCCTACCCCCATCCGGCCGCCGTATGGGTGCCGGGCGACGGTTTCCCCCGGGTCGTCCGGGGCCCGGGACGACCCCGAGTCGGTCCACACGGCGCCCGCCCGGGGTGCCGGACGGCCGCGCACGCGCCAGCCTGGGGGGAACCTCGTCCGAATTGGGAAGCGACTTGGAGGGTCTCCTCGGTGGACCGACCTCGACTGCCCCGCCTGCGCCGGTGGCCCGGACGTGTGAAGGAGAGTGCCGCGGCGCTCCGCGAGCGTCGGGCACGGCTGCAGGCCGAGCGGGACGCGGAGGACCACCGGGCATGGGAGGAGTCGCTTCCTCCGGAACGGCGCGAGGTCGATCCCCCGGCACGAGGGCCGGCGGCGTCGGTCCCGTGGCCTGTGCGGGTGGCCGCGGAGGCCGGCTGGCGGTTCCTGGTGCTCGCTGCCACGCTCTGGGTGCTCATGCGGGTGATCGGGGCGGTACGCCTGGTCGTGCTCGCCTTCGTCGTGGCCCTCCTGGTCACCGCTCTGCTCCAGCCGACGGTGGCCCGGCTGCACCGGAGCGGCCTTTCCCGGGGGCCGGCCACGGCGCTGACGGCGACGTGCGGGTTCGTGCTGCTCGGACTCGTCGGATGGTTCGTCGTCTGGCAGGTGCTGGACAACCTCGGCGACCTCTCCGACCGCGTTCAGGAGGGCATCGACGAACTCAAACAGTGGCTGATCAAAAGCCCGCTCCACGTCACGGAGCAACAGATCAACGACATCGCCGACAACTTGAGCGACAGCATCGGCACGAGCACGAGTGAACTCGCGTCCACGGGCCTCCAGGGCGTGACCGTGCTCGTGGAGGTGATCACCGGCCTGCTGCTCGCCATGTTCGCCACCCTCTTCCTGCTGTACGACGGCAAGCGCATCTGGAGGTGGACCCTCAAGCTGGTCCCCGCCGGAGCGCGCCCCGGCGTCGCGGGCGCGGGTCCGCGCGCCTGGCGGACGCTGACCGCGTACGTGCGCGGCACCATGATCGTGGCCATGATCGACGCGGTCTTCATCGGCCTGGGCATCTACTTCCTCGGCGTACCGCTGGCCGTTCCCATCGGCGTGGTGATCTTCCTGTCGTCCTTCGTACCCCTCGTCGGTGCCGTCGTCTCCGGGGCCCTCGCGGTCGTCGTCGCGCTCGTCACCGAGGGGGTCTTCACCGCGCTGATGGCTCTGATGGTCGTCCTCGTGGTGCAGCAGATCGAGGGTCACGTGCTCCAGCCGTTCATCCTCGGCCGCGCCGTCCGGGTCCATCCGCTGGCCGTCGTCCTGGCCGTCGCCACGGGCGGCACCGTCGCCGGGATCGGCGGGGCCGTCGTGGCGGTACCGCTCGTCGCCGTGGGCAACACCGTCGTCGGGTACCTCCGCGCCCACCCCACCGGAGGCGACGCGGAGGCGGCTGAGCGGTGACCGTCCCCCGTACGCGGGCTACCGTCGTGGCGTGGGAACGAGGCGCAGCAGCCCGTGGAGGACGGCGTCGATGGTGTCCTGTGCGGGCTCGTCGGTCACGTGGGTGAGCAGGCGGGCCAGGGTACGCAGCACGTGGGGCGAGGCCATCACACGGGGGTGGAGGACCGGCCGGAAGCCGTAACGGGAGAAGACCAGATCACCGACGGCGTTGCCCAGCCGGTAGTAGCGCGCCCATCGGCGCCGGATCTCGACCGGGTACTGGTGCAGCGCGTGTTCCCGGCGTGGCCCGGCCGGCCGTGCCAGCGCCAGGGCGATGACGTCCGCCGCCACCTCGGCGGCCTCCATCGCCTGGGCGATGCCCTCGCCGCTCCAGGGACTGACCATGCCGGCGCTGTCGCCGACGAGCAGCAGGCCGCGACCGTACTGCGGTCGCCGGTTCAGTCCCATGGGCAGTGGCGCGCTCCTGAGCGGTGAGTCGGCGTTCTCCTCGCGCACCCCCCACTCCTCGGGCAGGCGGGGCAGCCAGTGCTCCAGGGCCGCCCGCAGGTCCACCGGTCTGCGCCGCCGTTGCTGCGGCAGTGCGCCGAGGCCGACGTTGATGCGACCGTCCCCCATCGGGAACACCCACCCGTACCCGGGCAGGTCCCGTCCGGTGGCGGGACACCGCAGGTCGGCCCAGAGCTCCAGATAGGGGTCGTGCGTACGGGCCTCGCTGCGGTAGTACCGGCGGGCGGCCGCCGCGACGGGTCGCTTGCCGTCCCTCTCGAAACCCAGACCGAGGGCCGTGCGCGCCGAGGCTCCGTCGGCCGCGACCACCAACGGGGCCCGGTAGCGGACCGGTTCCTTGCCGGCTCCGCGCGTGGCGGAGACGCCGACGACGTGTCCTGCCCGGTCGGTCAGAGGTCCCGTCACCTTCACATGGGTGCGAAGGCGCGCCCCGGTGGCGCTCGCGTGGGTGGCGAGCAGGTCGTCGAAGTCGTGCCGGCTCCGAGTGAGTCCGAAGTCGGGAAGCGCGCCCAGACGCGGCCAGTCCAGCTCGGCTTCGAGGCCTCCGCAGACCCAGCGCATGCCCTTGTTGCGCATCCAGCCCGGTGCGTCGATGTCGATGCCCATCCGTACCAACTGGTAGACGCTGCGCGGTGTCAGCCCGTCGCCGCACACCTTCTCCCGGGGGAACCCGCTCTTCTCCAGGAGCAGAACGTCCACACCGGCTCGCGCGAGGTGCACCGCGGCGGCGGAGCCCGCGGGTCCCGCCCCGACCACGATGACCTGTGCCTCCTCGTCGCCGGCGCCTTCGGGGCCGCTGCCGGCGTCGCGGCCGCTGCCGGCCTCGTCACTTTTGGTGATCACCCCACCACTATGCCCCCGGCCGGGGCCGGCGGAACGTGTGGCACGGCCGAACCGACGGCCGGTTCGCACAGCGCCGGTGTCCGGAGGAGTCGCTCTCCTCCGGACACCGGCGGCGCGTCAGGGCCTGCGGGCGTGGAGGACGTGGGCGCCCAGCGCGAGGGGGGTGTGGCCCGTGAGTTCGAGGCCGTGCTCCTCGAGCAGCCGGCCGTAGTGGCCGGCCGTGCGCTCGCGGCCTCCGGTGTTGCACCTCATGTGGAGGTCCCACGCGGTGGCGAGCGAAGGCTCGCCGCCGGCGTCGTCGGGCAGCAGTCGCTCGACGATGAGCAGGTCAGCCTTCCGGGGCATGGCCTCGGCGCAGTGCCCCAGGATGACGCGGCACCGGTCGTCGTCCCAGTCGTGCAGGACACGGGAGAGGATGTAGACGTCGCCGCCCGGGGGCACGTCCGCGAAGTCGCCCGCCCGGTAGTCGCACCGCCCGCCGACACCGGTGGAGTCCAGGTACGTCCGCGCCGCCGCGAGGACCTGAGGGCGTTCGAGGAGGACGCCCCGCAGGGTGGGGTGGGCGGTCAGGATGCGGCCGAGCAGCTCTCCGGTGCCGCCCGCGACGTCGACCACGGTACGAAGGCGGCCGGAGGCGGTGGCGGCGGTGGCCGCGGTGAGGACCGGGTGCGAGGGGAGAGGGTCGAACATGGCCGCGCTCGACGCCATCGACTGGTCGAAGAGGGCGGCGAGTTCGGGGTCGCGGGCGAAGTGGTCGAAGTGGTTCTCGCCGTAGAGGTGCTCGAAGCCGGGTTCTCCGCTGCGCACGGTGTGGGTCAGGTGCCCGAAGGACTGGTAGAAGGGGCCGCCGTACATCAGCGCCAGCGGCCGCATCGAGCCCGGGGCCTCGGGGTGCAGGAGCGCGCCGACGTCGGTGAGTCGGTATCCGTCCGGTGCTTCGGAGACCACCCCCAGCATGGCGAGGTACCGCAGCAGGGTCGTCGTGCTCTGCGGGTGGGCCCCGACGGCCCGGGCCAGCCGCGCACCGTCGACCCCGGTGTGGCGGTTCATGGCCTCGGGCAGCCCCAGCCGCGCGCACGCCGCCAGGGCCTGGGTGGTCCAGGCGCCGGTCAGCAGCCACAGGAGCCTCTCGGCGGGCTGCGGTTCGCCGGTCCCGCGCGTGCGCCCCGCAGCCGCGAGGGGCCGGGCGAGGTGCTCGGCCAGCACGTCACGGTGGTCTCCGCTCGCGTACAGCTCGACGCGCCGGTAGGCGGTCTTCGTGTCGGCGGGGGCCGTGAAGTAGAAGACGGTGCCGTCCTCGTGCGGGTTGTAGCCGCCTCCGTCGGCCGCGGCGCCGTGCCGCTCGAAGCTCGCCAACAGCCCCCGCAGCACCAGCGGGTCCGGGCGGGCGACGTCGAAGGCGAGGTGCGCCTCGTGGTCGTGGCGGCGCTCCTCGGCGGCGATGACGGACAGTCCGGAACCCGGTGGCACGGTCAGCGCGAACACCTCGACCGCCCGTGGTTCTTCGGCGGGACCGCGGACCACGGGACGGAGAATCCTCACGTCGAGATCGGCCGGATCGCGGCGATGGCGTGCGGCGAGGCGCTCGCGTACGACGACGCTGGGCTGCGCCGGAGCGTCGGCCGACAGCCCGCACGCCGCGAGGTCGGCGCGCAGGGACGGCTCGTCGGGCGGGAACACGAGTACGGCCGCGTGCGCGAACCGGCACCGGTCCGTCAGCGCGCGCAGTTCGGGACCGTCGAGGCCTGGCAGCACGCGTGACAGCAGGACGGACGTGTCCTGCTCACGGACGAATCCGGCTGTCGCGCCGAGACGTTCCGCGTCGCCTCCGGCGGGCGCGGGCCGCGCGGGCGTCGGGATCGCGGGGGTCGCGTCCGCGGGCGTCGGGATCGCGAGTGCCGCGTCCGCGGGCATGGTGAAGGGATGTTCGGGATGCATTCCCTGTCCGTGGGTGAAGGAGGAAGCCCGGGCGGAGCCGCCGGAGCACGCCGTGCAGGCGCACGGCAGCCCCGGGGCGGCCCGGAACGGGACGAAGAGAGAGGAAGAAGGAAGGGGTCGGTTCAGATGCCGACGTAGTTCTCGGCGAACCAGTCCTGCTGGGTGCGCGAGGTGCGCAGCGAGTCGATCCGGGAGCGGCGCAGGCGCTCCTGGAAGAGGGAGGCCGTCTCAGAGCCCTGGGCATCGCCGTGCAGAAGGCGGATCATCCAGTGTGAGAACTCCTGGGCCCGCCAGATGTGGGCCAGGCACCGCGCCGAGTACGAGGCGAGCCCCTCCGGGTCGCCGTGGGTGAGGTCGTCCGTCAGGGCCCGGGCCAGGATCTCCGCCTCCAGCACCGCGAGGTTCGCACCCTTCGCGGCGGACGGACTGATCAGGGCGGCGGCATCGCCCACCAGGAACAGCGACCCGTGGCGCAGCGGTTCGAGCACGTCGGACTCGAGGTCGACGACGGCGCGCTGGACGATCCGGCCGCGGAGCAGGGGTCCGTACTCGGTGGCGCGCATGCGCAGGTCGAGCTCGTCCCAGACGCGGTCCTCGCCCCACTCCTCCGCCCGACTCCCGCGGTCGCACTGCAGGTAGTAGCGGGTGATCTCGCTGGAGCGGGCCATGTGGCCGGCGAAGCCACGCGGGTGGACCGCGTAGCCCACGGCGTCCAGGCTCGGCGGCGCCTCGGCGAGCAGGCCCAGCCAGGACACCCCGTGGTCACGGTGGTGGCGCCGGACCGCGCCGGGAGGCAGCGAGCGCCGTCCCGCCCCGTGGCGGCCGTCGCAGGCGGCGACGTACCGTGCCCGCCACTGTCCGGGACGCCCGTCCTCCTCCCGTACGGTCACCGTGGGCGCGGGGCCGTCCGAACCGGAGACGGCGACCGCCTCGGTCTCGAAGCGGATGCGCCCTCCGGCGTCGACGAACTCGGCCAGCAGATCGGTGACCAGCTCGTGCTGCGGATAGACCGTGTGCGGCTCCCCCCGGCCGAGCCCTCGGTAGTCCAGGCGGAACCGGCCGTCCTCGGTGCGGAACTCGCAGACGCTGTGCTCCTGTCCGCGTCGGCGCAGTCCCGCGTCCAGGCCGTGGCGTTCCAGCACCCGCACGGTGTTCGGGGCGAGGAAGCCCGCCCGTGCCCGGTTCCGGACGTGGTCACGGCCTGCGCGTTCCAGCACGACACAGTCGATTCCGCTGCGAAGTAAGAGGTTCCCCAGCACCAGGCCGGCCGGGCCGGCTCCGAGGATGACCACGTCGGCCGAGTCCTGGTCGGACCGGGCGTACTGACTCTCTGTCACAACAGTGGATCATAGGCACCGAATATTGCGGGGCCGGTCGGATATCACCCGAATGCAGTACATGGTGCGAAAAGGATTCTGCCCGGGCGATGCCGCTCCTCGCGCGCCGGACACGTCCTCCTTACCCGTCGGGGAAGGCGGCATGCCGATGATCCATGTCACTGTCGTGGGATCTTCAGAAGGCCACCGCGCAGCCCTTAGCGTTGCCGAAACAGGCCGGGCGCGACGCGCGAGTGCCGATCCCGGGGCACCACGTGCGCGGGGACGTGACGGCGATCCGTTGTGCTCATCACCGGCAGGGTGAAGGGATCAGGATGTTCCGCAAGGTACTGGTGGCCAACCGCGGGGAGATCGCGATTCGCGCGTTCCGCGCCGGCTACGAACTGGGTGCGCGTACGGTGGCCGTCTTCCCCCACGAGGACCGCAACTCACTGCACCGGCTGAAGGCGGACGAGGCGTACGAGATCGGCGAGCCCGGACATCCCGTGCGCGCCTACCTCTCGGTGGAGGAGATCATCCGGGCGGCCCGCAAGGCCGGCGCCGACGCCGTCTACCCGGGGTACGGATTCCTGTCCGAGAACCCGGATCTGGCGCGCGCCTGCGAGGAGGCGGGCATCACCTTCGTCGGCCCGAGCGTGCAGACCCTGGAGCTGACCGGCAACAAGGCGCGGGCCGTGGCCGCCGCCCGGGAGGCGGGCGTACCCGTCCTAGGTTCCTCGGCGCCCTCCACCGACGTGGACGAACTGGTGGCGGCCGCCGAGGGCATCGGGTTCCCGGTCTTCGTCAAGGCCGTCGCCGGCGGCGGTGGCCGGGGCATGCGGCGGGTCGAGGACCCTGCGACGCTCCGCGAGTCCATCGAGGCGGCGGCCCGCGAGGCGGAGTCCGCCTTCGGCGACGCGACCGTCTTCCTGGAGAAGGCCGTCGTCGACCCGCGCCACATCGAGGTGCAGATCCTCGCAGACGGCGAGGGCAACGTCATCCACCTGTTCGAGCGCGACTGCTCGGTGCAGCGGCGCCACCAGAAGGTGATCGAGCTCGCGCCCGCCCCGAACCTCGACCCGGTGGTGCGGCAGCGCATCTGCGACGACGCCGTGCGGTTCGCCCGCCGGATCGGCTACCGCAACGCCGGCACCGTGGAGTTCCTCCTCGACCGCGAGGGCAACCACGTCTTCATCGAGATGAATCCGCGCATCCAGGTCGAGCACACGGTGACCGAGGAGGTCACCGACATCGACCTCGTGCAGTCGCAGCTGCGCATCGCCTCCGGCGAGACCCTCGCCGACCTCGGCCTGGCCCAGGAGTCCGTCGTGCTGCGCGGCGCCGCGCTGCAGTGCCGGATCACCACCGAGGACCCCGCGAACGGCTTCCGCCCGGACACCGGCATGATCAGCGCGTACCGCTCTCCGGGAGGCTCCGGCATCCGGCTCGACGGCGGTACCACCCACGCCGGTACGGAGGTCAGCGCCCACTTCGACTCGATGCTGGTCAAGCTGACCTGCCGGGGCCGGGACTTCCGTACCGCAGTCGACCGCGCCCGGCGCGCGGTGGCCGAGTTCCGGATCCGCGGCGTGTCCACGAACATCCCGTTCCTGCAGGCCGTGCTCGACGACGAGGACTTCCAGGCGGGTCACGTCACCACGGCCTTCATCGAGCAGCGCCCGCACCTGCTCACCTCGCGCCACTCGGCCGACCGCGGTACGAAGCTGCTCACCTACCTCGCCGACGTCACCGTGAACAAGCCGCACGGTCCCCGGCCCGAGCTGATCTCCCCCGCCACCAAGCTGCCCGCGCTGCGCGCCGGCGAGCCGGCCGCCGGCTCGCGTCAGCGGCTCCTCGCGCTCGGGCCGGAGGGCTTCGCCCGGAGCCTGCGCGAGTCGCCGACCATCGGCGTCACCGACACGACCTTCCGGGACGCGCACCAGTCCCTCCTCGCCACCCGGGTCCGCACGAAGGACCTCCTGGCCGTCGCACCCGCGGTGGCGCACAACCTGCCGGAGCTGCTGTCCCTGGAGTGCTGGGGCGGCGCCACCTACGACGTCGCGCTGCGCTTCCTCGCCGAGGACCCGTGGGAGCGCCTCGCCGCCCTGCGCGAGGCCGTGCCGAACATCTGTCTGCAGATGCTCCTGCGGGGCCGCAACACCGTGGGGTACACCCCGTACCCGACGGAGGTGACCGACGCCTTCGTGCAGGAGGCCGCGGCCACCGGCATCGACATCTTCCGGATCTTCGACGCGCTCAACGACGTCGACCAGATGCGTCCCGCCATCGAGGCCGTTCGGGAGACCGGGACCGCGGTGGCCGAGGTCGCGCTCTGCTACACCTCCGACCTCTCCGACCCGGCGGAGCAGCTGTACACGCTGGACTACTACCTCCGGCTGGCCGAGAAGATCGTCGCCGCGGGCGCGCACGTACTGGCGGTCAAGGACATGGCCGGCCTGCTGCGCGCCCCCGCCGCGGCCACGCTGGTCTCGGCACTGCGCAGGGAGTTCGACCTGCCGGTGCACCTGCACACCCACGACACCGCGGGCGGGCAGCTCGCCACGTATCTCGCGGCGATCCAGGCCGGAGCGGACGCGGTGGACGGCGCGGTGGCCTCCATGGCCGGTACGACCTCCCAGCCGTCGCTGTCGGCGATCGTCGCCGCGACCGACCACTCCGCCCGGCCCACGGGCCTGGACCTGCAGGCGGTCGGCGACCTGGAGCCGTACTGGGAGAGCGTCCGCAAGGTGTACGCCCCCTTCGAGGCGGGTCTCGACTCGCCGACCGGTCGCGTGTACCACCACGAGATCCCGGGCGGACAGCTCTCCAACCTGCGGACGCAGGCGGTCGCGCTCGGCCTCGGGGACCGGTTCGAGGACGTCGAGTCGACGTACGCCGCGGCGGACCGGATGCTGGGCCGACTGGTGAAGGTCACGCCCTCGTCGAAGGTGGTGGGCGACCTCGCGCTCCATCTCGTGGGCGCCGGGGTGGCGCCCGAGGACTTCGAGGCGGAACCGAACCGCTTCGACATCCCCGACTCGGTCGTCGGCTTCCTCCACGGCGAGCTGGGTACACCTCCCGGCGGCTGGCCGGAGCCGTTCCGCAGCAGGGCCCTGGAGGGCCGCGCCGGGCCCAAGCCGATGCGGGAGCTGACCGCGGAGGACCGTACCGGCCTCGCCAAGGACCGGCGCGCGACGCTGAACCGGCTCCTCTTCCCCGGTCCGACGCAGGCCTACGAGGCGCACCGGCAGGCGTACGGCGACACCAGCGTGCTCGACAGCAAGGACTTCTTCTACGGGCTGCGCCCGGGCAAGGAGTACTCCGTCGACTTCGGGCCCGGTGTGCGGCTGCTCATCGAGCTGGAGGCCGTCGGCGAGGCCGACGAACGCGGGATGCGTACCGTCATGTCCACCCTGAACGGCCAACTGCGGCCGATCCAGGTGCGCGACAACGCGGCGGCCGCCGATCTCCCGGTGACCGAGAAGGCCGACAGGTCCGACCCCGGCCATGTCGCCGCTCCGTTCGCCGGTGTGGTCACGCTGGCCGTCTCCGAGGGCGACGAGGTCGATGCCGGTGCGACGGTGGCCACCATCGAGGCGATGAAGATGGAGGCTTCGATCACCGCGCCGAGGAGCGGGCGGGTGTCCCGCCTGGCCATCAGCAGGATCCAGCAGGTGGAGGGCGGCGACCTGCTCGTGGAGATCGGCTGACGGGGCGGGCGGTGGCGCGCCGTGCGCCACCGCCGGAACGCGGACGGCCGGTACACCGATCGGGGTGTACCGGCCGCGCGGGGCCGGGGCGGGGCCGGGGCGGGGCAGAGCGGGGCCGGGCTGGGCCGGGCGGGGCCGGGCTGGGCAGGCAGGGCGGGACCGGGCTAGGCAGAGCGGGGCCGGGCGGGGCCGGGCTGCGCCGGGGCGGTCCAGAGCGGGGCCGGGCTGCGCCGGGGCGGTCCAGAGCGGGGCCGGGCGATCGAACTTACGATGGACGGGAGCCGGCGGGCACCTCGGCGTGCCGGTCGGTCCGGAGCTCGCAGGGCGGAGAGGCATGGCACAGGCCGGCGACGCGGCGCGAACCGTGATCCTGACGGTGGACGACGATCCGGGTGTCTCCCGCGCCATCGCCCGTGACCTGCGGCGGCGCTACGGCGGCGGGTACCGGATCGTGCGCGCCGAGTCCGGCGAGTCCGCACTCGACGCGCTGCGCGAGCTGAAGCTGCGCGGCGACCTGGTGGCCGTGATCCTCGCCGACTACCGCATGCCGCAGATGAACGGCATCGAGTTCCTCGAACAGGCCCTCGGCGTGTACCCGGGCGCGCGCCGCGTGCTCCTGACCGCGTACGCCGACACCAACGCGGCCATCGACGCGATCAACGTCGTCGATCTCGACCACTATCTGCTCAAGCCCTGGGACCCGCCGGAGGAGAAGCTCTACCCGGTCCTGGACGACCTGCTCACCGCCTGGCGCTCCAGCGACTACCGGCCGGTGCCCGAGACCAAGATGGTCGGCCACCGCTGGTCGGCGCACTCCTCGCGCGTCCGCGAGTTCCTGGCCCGCAACCAGGTGCCGTACCGCTGGTACGCGTCCGACGAGCCCGAGGGGCAGCGGCTGCTCGAGGCGGCCGGCACCGACGGACACCGGCTGCCGCTGGTGCTCACGCCGGACGGATCGGTCCTGATCGAGCCGGACGCACCGGAGCTGGCCGCCCACGTGGGGCTCGCCACCACGCCGGCCGCGGAGTTCTACGACCTCGTCGTCATCGGCGGCGGTCCGGCCGGGCTCGGCGCCGCGGTGTACGGGGCGTCCGAGGGGCTGCGGACCGTGCTCGTCGAGCGGTCGGCGACCGGCGGACAGGCCGGGCAGAGCTCCCGCATCGAGAACTACCTGGGCTTCCCGGACGGCGTCTCCGGGGCGCAGCTCACCGATCGCGCCCGCCGTCAGGCGACCCGCTTCGGCGCCGAGATCCTCACGGCGCGCGAGGTCACGGGCCTCGAGGCCAACGGTGCGGCGCGCGTCGTGCGTTTCTCCGACGGCTCCGAGGTCGCCGCGCACAGCGTCATCCTGGCGACCGGCGTGTCCTACCGGCAGCTCCGGGCGCCGGGCTGCGACGGCCTGACCGGCCGCGGGGTGTACTACGGCTCCTCCCTCACCGAGGCGTCCTCGTGCGAGGGCCAGGACGTGTACATCGTCGGCGGCGCGAACTCCGCCGGGCAGGCGGCCGTGTTCCTGGCGCGCGGCGCGAAGTCCGTGACGCTGCTGGTGCGCGGGGAGTCCCTGGCGGCGTCGATGTCGTACTACCTGATCCAGCAGATCGAGGAGGCGCCGAACATCACCGTGCGGCCGCGGACCGTCGTGGAGGAGGCGCACGGCGAGGACCACCTGGAGCGGCTGACCCTCCGCGACGCGGTGAGCGGCGACAGCGAGGTGGTCGACGCCCAGTGGCTGTTCGTCTTCATCGGGGCGGCACCGCTGACCGACTGGCTCGGCGGGACGGTGCTGCGCGACGAGCACGGCTTCATCCTGGCCGGGCCGGACCTCACCCCGGACGGCCGGCCGCCGGGCGAGTGGGAACTGGACCGGCCGCCCTACCACTTGGAGACCAGTGTTCCCGGCGTGTTCGTGGCGGGCGACGCGCGCGCCCAGTCGGCGAAACGCGTGGCGTCCGCCGTCGGCGAGGGAGCCATGGCCGTGATGCTCGTCCACCGCTATCTGGAGCAGTCATGAGCGATCAGGCCGCGCCCTGCGATCCGCACGAGATCGGCTCGCTGTTCCTGTTCGAGAAGCTCACTCCGGAACAGCTCGGCCGGTTGTGCGTCGAGGGGCGCATGGAGCTGTTCGAGCCCGGTCCGGTGTACGTCGAGGGCGCCCCGGCCACGTGTTTCTACGTGATGGTGGAGGGCACGGTCGTGCTCTCCCGCAGGGTGGGCGGCGACGACGTGGAGGTCAGCCGCACCTCGCAGCGCGGGGTGTACGCGGGGGCCATGCAGGCGTACCTCGGCGACCGGGTCCCGCAGACGTACAACAACACCATGCGGGTGACCGAGCCCACCCGGTTCTTCGTGCTGCCCGCTCAGTCGTTCGCGGACATCATGCAGGAGTGGTTCCCGATGGCGGCGCACCTGCTGGAAGGGCTCTTCTTCGGCTCCAAGAACACCCAGCGGGCGATCGGCCAGCGGGAGCGCCTGCTGGCGCTCGGCTCGCTGTCCGCCGGACTGACCCATGAGCTCAACAACCCGGCGGCGGCGGCCGTAAGGGCCACCGCGACCCTGCGTGAGCGGGTCGGCAAGATGCGGCACAAGCTGGCGGTGATCGCCCAGGGGCCGTACTCGCGCGAGGCCCTCGCCTCGCTCATCGAGATCCAGGAGCGAACCGCCGAGCGCGTCGCCAAGGCGCCGGTGCTGACGCCCCTGGAGGCGTCGGACCGGGAGGACGAGCTGACGGACTGGCTGGAGGACCACGGCATCCCGGAGGGCTGGCGGATCGCGCCCACCTTCGTCCAGGCCGGGCTCGACACGGACTGGCTGGAGCAGGTCGCGGCGACCGTGGCCGACGACATCCTGCCGGGGGCCGTGGGCTGGCTCAACTACACGGTGGAGACAGAGCTGTTGATGGACGAGATCGACGACTCCACCAACCGCATCTCCCACCTGGTGGACGCGGCCAAGCAGTACGCGCAGCTCGACCGCGCCCCGCACCGCGACGTCGACGTCCACGAACTCCTCGACAGCACGCTGCTGATGCTGTCCGCCAAGATCGGACCGCGGGTGCGGGTGGTCAAGGAGTACGACCGCTCCCTGCCCGCCGTACCCGCCTACCCGGCCGAGCTCAACCAGGTGTGGACGAACCTGATCGACAACGCGGTGCACGCCATCGGAACGACCGGAGGCGAGGGCACCCTGACGGTCCGCACGGCCCGGGAGGGCGACCGGCTGCTCGTCGAGTTCCGTGACACCGGCCCCGGTGTCCCCGAGGACATCCGCAGCCGGATCTTCGACCCGTTCTTCACCACCAAGCCGGTCGGCGAAGGCACCGGTCTCGGACTCGACATCTCCTGGCGGATCGTCGTCAGCAAGCACCACGGCAGCCTCCAGGTCGAGTCCGTACCCGGCGACACCCGGTTCCAGGTGCTGCTGCCGCTGACCGCCGCCGAGACCGCGGAGGAGCCCACATGACCCAGATCGACGGCATCGACCCGACCGTCCCGCCCAGCGGCACCGGCTGCTCGGACTGCGACGCCCTGGACGGCTGGTGGTTCCACCTCCGGCGCTGTGCCCAGTGCGGCCACGTCGCCTGCTGCGACTCCTCACCGGCCCAGCACGCCACGGCCCACTGGAAGTCCACCGGGCATCCTCTGGTGCAGAGCTTCGAGCCGGGCGAGGAGTGGTACTGGAACTACGCCACCAACGAGATGTTCGCGTCCGGCCCCCCGCTGACCCCTCCCGGCGGCCACCCGGCCGACCAGTCGGCGCCCGGGCCCGCCGACCGCGTCCCCCAGGACTGGCAGAGCATGCTCCACCGCTGAGGACCGAGCCACGTGAAGCGCCTCCTCCATGGTGTCAGCCGTACGTGACGGTGACCTTCTCGAAGCCGAGCGCGATCAGCAGCCCCTGGAGCATCGCGGTGGTGTTGCGTTCGGCCCGGCTGGTGAGGTCGCTCTCCCGGGCGGCCTCACCGATGTGCTGGGCGGCGAGACGGTGGACGGCCGTCTCGCCGGCGGGGTTGTCGGAGAAGAGGTCGCCCAACCGGTCGAGGAGCCCTCGCTGCTTCGAGACGGTGTAGGACCGCTCGGGGTCGAGGGCGGGGTCGCCGAGCCGCGCGTGGGGCAGGCGCAGGGTGGCGGTCGTGCGTTCCTCGTCGACGGTGACGGCGTCGGAGCGCAGACGGGAGAGGTCGACGTACGAACCGACGCTGCCGTACGCCACGTACAGGGTGCGGGTGCCGCGGATCGCGTCGGGCAGGAACCGGGCGTCCTTCTCGAGGTCCACCACGACCTGGTAGGTGCCAAGAGCGCCTTCGTGGCGGTTCATGTCCTGGATCGACTTCAGCACGGCC
Source organism: Streptomyces sp. NPDC013317 (assembly GCF_055563155.1). Taxonomy (NCBI): domain Bacteria; kingdom Bacillati; phylum Actinomycetota; class Actinomycetes; order Kitasatosporales; family Streptomycetaceae; genus Streptomyces; species Streptomyces sp. NPDC013317. The sequence continues at coordinate 910,556 of NZ_JBVHDX010000001.1, read as the reverse complement.
GGTCCCGAGCGGTCGTTGCTCTCGGTCCCGAACAGGTCTCCCAGGCCCGGAAGTTGAAGGAACCGCCCCAGCAGGACGAAGGCCAGGGCCAGGGCGAGGAGTACGGCGGTGACGGCGGGCCACCGTGGGGTGCCACGTTCTCGTCCACGCGGCGACGGTATGCGCGAGGGTCTGGTCTCTGTGTCTTCTCGCATAGGAGTCTGGTGCCCTCCGTACGCGCGGTCATTCCGAACGGCCTCCGGATTGCGGGGCCGTGTCCCGGGTAACCGGGTTCAGCCGAGAAGGGCTCTGCGAGGAGGGGACGGACATGAAGGCGTGGAGAGCCGTGCGGGTCGAGAAGGCGGCGAGGGAGAAGCACGAGGCCCGGGAGGCGCCACCGGAGGAGGCACCGCGGCGGAGCGGGCCCGGCCGGGTGGTCCGGGTGCTGGTGGCGCTGGTGGCCCTGGCGGGGATGGTCGCGTTCGCGATCGTCCTGGCCCGGCTCACGCTCAACGCGTCCCCCGCGTCGGTGCCACTCACCCACAGCAACCTGACGCCGGGCAGTTCGATCCGCGCCTACCTCCAGCAGCCGGGCTTCGTGGACACCGTCAAGCAGCTCGGGGGCAACGTGGCGCTCGGCGTGCCGTTCGGCGTTCTCCTGCCGCTGCTCTCCCGCAGGACGCGCGGTTCGCTGCGCGTGTGCCTGCTCGTGGTCGGGACGATGCTGCTGGTCGAACTGGTCCAGGGCGCCCTCATCACGGGACGCGCCTTCGACATCGACGACGTGCTCCTCAACACGGTCGGCGCGCTTCTGGGCTACCTTCTCATCGGTCGCCGTATGGGCCGTGCCGTCCACCCCCGCCCCCGCCGCCGGTGGTGGGCCCGGGGCGCCGGCCAGACGGCCCGCTAGGAACCCGCCGGGGGCACCACGCCTAGGACTTGTCCGACCGGTCATGCGCGGAGCCAGATGACGAGGCCTGCGGCAGGAGCGGTCCCGGGGAAGATGTAGCCGCGCTTGTCGTAGCGGGTGGCCACAGTCCGGGCGTGCCCGAGCGTGTTGATGGCCCGTTCGACGGTGTTGCGCTTCTTGTACCGCTCCTCGTCGAAGCCCGGTGGCCGTCCGCCGCCTGAGCCTTTGCGCAGGCGGGCGGCCTGGCTGTCGATCTTCTCCGGGATGGTGTGCCGGAGGCCCCGGCGCCGCAGGTACTCACGGCACGGCCCGTTGCTGTAGGCCATGTCCGCCGCGAGGCTGTCAGGCTTCTTCCGCGGCCTGCCCGGCCCGATCCTCGGGACACTGATCTTCTCCAACACCGGCTCGAACTGCGTGCAGTCCGCCCGCTGTCCCGGTGTGACGATCAGGGACAGCGGGCGGCAGCGGCCGTCCGCACTCAGATGGATCTTGGTCGTGAACCGGCCCCGCGAGCGGCCCGGGCCCTCACCTAATGCACCACCTCCGCCAGGTGGGCGACGAGGCTCTGCCACCGCGTCTCGCCCTGGTGTTCTACTGCTGCGGCCCCCTTTGAGGCCGGAGCCGGCGGCCATCTGCCACAACACCCGTTGCTCACGGGCAGGAACGGCCGCAGCTGTTCCCACTCGGCATCGCTCAGATCACCCCGCCCCATGCCCAGAGGAACGACTCGGGCACGGAGTAGTCACATGATCAGCTGGACGGCGACGAGCTCGCCGGCCTCGCCGCCGGGGCCCGCGTGATCATCACTTGGAACGGCTGGCGGTCCCCGATCCGCGGCCCGCGAGCCAGGCAGCGATCCGCTTCTGCAACTCCTTGTCGGTGCGGGGATAGTCCCAATGTGCGTACCACTCCAGGTCTTGCAGGATGTTCTCAGAGTGGGCCGGGTGGGCTACCGCCCTCACGTCGACGCCGATCTCGCCTGTCGAGCAGCTGATGTACACGCTGCTGTCGAGCGCCATCATGCTGAAACCCGGGTGGCCCGCACGTATGCCGAGGAACGCCGATGCCGCACCCCGGCCCATGATGTCCCAGCGGTCGAGGAGCCGGACCCGGGTCCAGACCGGCGATGGGGTATGGCGGCCATAGTGCAAGTGCTCCTTCGGCAGGAGGGCATGGTGCGTGTGGGTGCCGTGGGGAAGCAGGACGAGGAACTCGCGCTGGTGGTCGAGAAGGCCCGAGGAGACCGCCAGGTCGTACCAGTCCTCGTTGAGACGCTGGACGAGCCGTGGGGTTTTGTACGGGTGGGAGAAGCCGCCGACGATGTCCTCGGGGCGGTATCCGGAGACGAACGGCATCGTGCCGTCCGGCACGGCGTCCGGGATCACCTCGAGGCCGGCCCGCCGCAGCGGCCGGTACATCTTGCGTTCACGCTCTTGGATACCCACCGGTCACTGTTTACCAGGGTCAGCGCGCCAAGAATCCTCCGGCCCGGCGCTTCCTTGTGTCCCTCCCGACCTCCCGGATCAAACCGGTACAGGACCAGCCACATGATCGGCCGGACAGGCCCTAGGGCGTGTTGCGAAAGTCCCGCCTGCCCCGCGACGCCTGGCACGCACGCTCGCTGCGTTGTCGGGATCGTCCGAGTACACCCGGTACGAGGACGACCCTCCGCCTTGCGATCGCACGCACCAGACGCCGCGGGGCCCGCCCTTCGGGCGGACGGCGCTACTTTCGCAACACGCCCTAGGCGTCGTCGGTGGAGAGGCCGGAGCGGTACGCGATCCGGGCGGCCTCGACCCGGTTGGAGACCTCCAGCCGGGCCAGGAGCTGGGTGACGTGCGCCTTGACCGTGCCTTCGGTCATGCCCAGTTCCGCCGCGATGCCGGCGTTGGAGAGTCCCCGTCCGAGCAGCCGCAGCACGTCGGTCTGGCGGGCGGTCAGCGAGGCGACGCGCGGGTCGCCCTCGGCGGCCGTGCGGTCCCCGTGCCTCGTGGTGAGGTCGATGACATGACCGGTGACCGAGGAGCCGAACACCGCGTGCCCCTCGGCGACGCCGCGCAGGGCGCCGAGCAGTTCCGCCGGCGGCGTGTCCTTGACGAGGAAGCCGACCGCGCCGGCCGCGAGGGCCTGCTCGACGTACTCGTCGCGGCCGAAGGTCGTGAGGATGAGCACGGCGGGCGGGCTGGGCAGTTCGCCGAGCCGCCGGGTCGCGGCGATCCCGTCCATGCCGGGCATCTGCACGTCCATCGCCACGATGTCCGGGAGCAGACGGCGCGCCAGGTCGACCGCGGAGTGGCCGTCCCACGCCTCCGCGACCACGCGCAGGTCCGGTGCGGAGTCGATGATCGCCCGCAGCCCGTCGCGCACGGCGGTGTCGTCGTCCGCGACAAGGACCGTGATCATGGGCAGCGCCTCATGCCGCCATCCTCGCCCGGATCGCGCAGGCGGGCGACGGGGCGGGCGATCGGGACGGCCCGTACGGGTGAGGGCCGCGGCGGCTCGCCGCGCCCGGGGCACCCTCGCTGACTAGCGTGGCGGCATGGTCGCTACGCCGCTCTCCCGCTGGTCTGCGCGGCGCGTCGACGCCCTGGTCACCCTGGTGGTCGTCGCGCTCGGCATCGCCGATTCCTGGGTGAAGCCGTCCAGCGGTCTGCTGACGGGCCTGCCGACCCCGGTGATCGCGGCCTGTTCGGCGGCGGTCGGCCTCAGCCTGTGGTGGCGCAGACGCCGGCCCCATCTCGTGGCCGTGTTCGTGACGGTCATGCACGTGGTGTCCTTCACCCCGGTGGCGCTGGCCGTCGCGATGTACACCGTCGGCAGTCTGGACCGGCGGCTGAAGGTGCTCTGCGCGTACGGCGTGGCCGGGTTCGTCGCCGGGCTCGCGGGGCTGCGCGGAGGGTTGCCGGACGCCGGGATCCGGGAGGCCGCGTACTCGCTCGCCGCGATCGTCGGCCCGTTGGCCGTCGGTTACGCGGTCGGTGTGCGCCGTGATCTGACGGCGGCCGTGCAGGCCCGGGTGGCCGACCTCGAGCGTGAGAACCGGCTCATGGAAGAGCGGGCGCGGGCGGAGGAACGGGCCGAGATCGCCCGGGAGATGCACGACGTGGTCGGCCACCGGGTGAGCAACATGGTGCTGGCCGCGGGTGCCCTGGAGTCGGGTCCTGCCTCGGGGGTGCCGGAGGCGGCCCGTACGGCGGAGTTGATCCGGTCCGACGGCCGGCAGGCGCTGGAGGAGCTCCGCGAGATCCTCGGCGTGCTCGCTCCCGCTCGTGTCGCGGCCGGGGAGCCGTCCGGGAGACCGGCGGCCGTTCGGGCCGCGGCGCCGTCCGGGCCGGACGCGGAGGAGCTGTCCGACCTCGTCACGCACGCCCGCGTGCGCGGGCAGGAGGTGGAGCTGCGGGTGAACGGCCATCCGGAGATCCTGCCGCTCCCGGTGCAGCGGGCCCTGCACCGGATCGTGCGGGAGGCCCTGACCAACGCCGCGAAACACGCTCCCGGGGCGGCGGTGCGGGTGGACGTCGCCTGCCGCGCGGACGGTGTGCACCTCGCTGTCGCCAACACCGCCGCCACGCGTCCCCTGTCGCCCGATCTGCCCAGCGGCGGTCATGGCGTCGTCGGCCTGACCGAGCGCGTCGCGCTGCTCGGCGGGACACTGACCGCGGGGCCTCAGGACGGCGGTTTCCTGCTCTCGGCCTTCATCCCCCACCGCCGGGGAGCACCCCCACGAGGAGCACCATGAGCGTCCGTGTCCTGGTCGCCGACGACAACGAGATCACCCGGCGCGGACTGTTGTGGATCATCGAGGCCAGCGGTGACATCGAGGTGTGCGGTCAGGCGGCGGACGGGGACGAGGCCCTCGCCCGGGCCGAGGAGACCCGCCCTGACCTGGTGCTCCTCGACATCCGTATGCCCGGCGTCGACGGGCTCGCGGCGCTCCCCCGGCTGCTGACGCTGCCGGAGCCGCCGAGGGTGCTGATGCTCACCTCGTTCCACGACGACGAGCAGGTACGGACCGCGCTGCGTGCCGGGGCCTCGGGCTTCCTGCTGAAGGACACCCCGCCGGAGGAGCTACTGCGCGCGATCCGCGACGTCCACGGCGGCAGGGCCGCCCTCGGCCCCCCGGTGGCCAGGCGTCTGGTGGACGGTCTCGCGCGGAGCTCCGCCGCGCTCGCTCCCGAGGAGCGGGACCGGCTCGACTCCCTCACGGGTCGCGAGCTCGACGTGCTCCGGCTGCTCTCGCGGGGGCTCACGAACAGCGGCATCGCGGCCGAGCTCGACACCACGGAGGGGACGGTCAAGGGGTACGTGAGCGCCGTGCTGGCCAAACTGGGCGCGGAGAGCCGTGTCCAGGCCGCGCGCGTGGCGTACCGCGCGGGGCTGGACACGGACTGACTCGGCGGCGCGGCCGGTGGACCCCCTACTTTCGTCAGTCCGAAGCCCGACCATAGGCACCTTGGTGGGCCGGAAATCGCCGGGACGATGGAGGAGTGGCGCGGCACCGCCCTCCTCCTTCCCTCCTCGGCAGGGCGGAGCCGCCCACGACGGGGGTGGTGGGGGACCGTTCCGCCCGTCGGGGGGCGCACCCGGACCTGGAGTTCATCGTGAACGCACACAGCGGAATCGCCGTCCTGCCCCGCCACCCGCGCGCCGCCGCGGACGCCCGTGACGTCCTGGACCGGATCACGCCCGACGGACACGACGAGGTGGACATGGCCGCCCTGCTGCTGAGCGAGGTCGTCTCGAACGCGGTCCGGCACGCGGACGGGCCGGCGATCGAGGTCGCCATCGGTTACGACCGCTGTGCCGGTGTCGTCACCGGGGCGGTCTTCGACACCAACCCCCGCATGGGTGCGGGGGCACGGTCGAGCCGGGACGAGCCGGACACCGCGGAGACCGAGCTGGAGACGGGCCGGGGGCTGGATCTGCTGGACGCCGTGGCCGGGGCGTGGGGTGTCGCCACCGTGGGCGACCACGGCAAGTGGGTCTGGTTCCAGGTCGAGGCAGCAGCCCGAGTCGAGGCAGCCTGAGCGCGGCTGCCCGCGTCGAGCCGCCCGAGCCTCGTGCGGCCGTGGGCGATCGAGGCTCCGTCGCCGATCAGCCGCGGCTCAACCGCCGCTGGACGAGCGCACCCGGAGCCTCGGGAGGACGAAGAGCCGGTGCCTCGGAGCGTCCGGCTGGTCGAGCCGGCGGACCAGCAACTCCACTGCGGACGAACCGACTTCGTACTTCGCGGGGGCGATCGCGCTCAACGGGATGTCGGCGAGCCCCGCCACCTCGTCGTCGTACGCCACGATCGCGACGTCGCCGGGAACCTGGATCGACCGCGCGCGCAACCGCCTCAGCAGGACGAGCGCCTCCGGGTCGGGATGGGCGATGACGGCGTCGACGCGGCCCTCCGCCGCGGCGTCGAGCAGCTCGGCGAGGGGGCCGTCGTACTCCCGGCTCCCAGCCCCCGCGTCCCCGATGTCGACGACGGACACCGAGCCGGGGGTCTCGAGCCCGGCGGCGCGAACTCCGGCCTGGAAGCCCTCGACGATCCCCTGTGCGGTCGGGCTGGTCCCGCGGACGAGCAGCATGACGCGACGGCGGCCGGCCTCCACGAGATGCCGCACGGCGAGGCGTGTTCCGTGGACGTGGTCGGACACGACATGGTCGATCCCGGCGACCTCGTCCGCCTCGGGGCGGCGCTCCACGATCACGACGGGAACGGGCAGTTGCTCGTACCAGGCGCGTGGCCCCGACGGGACCACGAGCAGTCCGTCGATCCCGTCGCCGACCATCCGTTCGACCTGTGCGCGCTCCTCGTCCGCGTCGTACCCCGAGATGTCCAGCACGAGCCGGATGCCGCGGGCGGCAGCGGCCTCCCGCGCACCCTTGATCACCTCGGGGTAGTAGTAGTCGGCGGACGGCACGATCAGACCGATGACACGCTCCCGGCCGCCCCGCGGCGACGCGGCGGGCGCCGCCTCGGCGGTGGCGGTCTCCGCCCAGGTCTCGGGAAGCATCGCCCCGCCGTGCACCCGGGCGACCAGACCGCGGTCCGCGAGGATCTCGACATCCCGGCGGACGGTGACCGGGGAGACCCCCAGCTCGGCCGCGAAGTCGCTGACGCGGAGCGAGCCCTCTTCCCGCAGTCTCCGCAGGATCGCCTGATGCCTGTGTTCCGCGTGCACTGCCGCGCTCCCCTCCGACGACACCCCAGTTCACGAGCAGTGTAGCGACCCTCCGATCGTTTCTGTCTGTTTGAGTTCGAACGAACAATGCCTGGCTGTTCCTGTCCAAACTGTTGCTGTCCTGCTTTTCTGCGTGTTAGAAACCCCACGCTCACGAGCCAGCGACAGCGCCGAGGCAACGACGCGCTCCTCCCGTAAAGGTCGTCTCCCATGCCATCTCCCTGGCGTCGCCGCAGGTTCCTCCAGGCCGCGGGCGGGGGCACGCTCGCCCTCGGACTCAACGGAACGCTCGCGCACCCGTCCGCCGCAGCGGACGATCCGGACGGCACATCGTCCGCCGCGACCGACGCCGAGTACGACGCGCTGCGCGGAAAGTGGCGCGCCCTCATCCTCGGTACGGGGTTCAGCCCGACCGCCGAGCCGTTCCGGACCATCCTCACCAACCTCGGCACCACCGCCGCCGGCTACCGGGCGACCATGGCCCCGGCCGGTGGCTCCCTCTGGCCGGGCCGCACCTGGACCGACCCCGAACCCGACCTCGACGCGGAGTCCTACGCCTTCTCGGCGGTCATGAACGACAGCTACAACCGGCTGCGCACCATGGCCGAGGCCTACTCCCAGCCGGGCACCGGGCTGACCGGGGACGCCGGGCTCCGTGACGCCGTCGTCGCCGGCCTCGACCACCTCCACGCGGAGGTCTACAACGAGACCACCGCGCGGTACGGCAACTGGTACAACTGGCAGATCGGCGCACCACAGGCGCTGATGGACACCTGCGTCCTGATGTACGACCACCTGTCGGCCGCGCAGATCGCCGCCTACTGCCGGGCCGTCGACGCGTTCGTGCCGGACTCGGTCTTCGCCTCCTACACGGGTACCAGTACGGGCGCCAACCGGGTCGACCTGTGCCGTGGAGTGCTCCTGCGCGGGATCGTCGGCAAGGACGCGGGCAGGATCGCGCTGGCCGCCCGGGCGCTGGCCCCGGTCTTCCCCTACGTCACCTCGGGCGACGGTTTCTACGCCGACGGATCGTTCGTCCAGCACCGCAACGTCCCCTACATCGGCGGGTACGGAGCGGTCCTGCACGACGGGGTCGGCCGGCTGCTCGCCCTGCTGCGCGGGTCGAGCTGGGAGGTGAAGGACGCCGGTACCCAGCTCTTCCTCGACACGATCGAGAAGGCCGTCGCACCGTTCATCTACAACGGCCTGATGATGGACAACGTCAGCAGTCGGGGCATCAGCCGCGTCGGGACGAACGAGCACCAGCGGGCGCACGGGCTCATGGCGACCATCCTGCTCGTGGGTCAGGGGGCGAGCCCCGAGGAGAACGCCCGCTGGCGCGCGATGGTCAAGGGCTGGCTGCAGCGCGACTACTACTACCCCGCACTGAAGAACCCCGGACTGAGCCTGATCAGGGCCTCGCTCCTGCAGGCACTCCAGGACGACACCAGCGTCAAGGCCGCCCCCGAGCCCGTCGAGCACCGGCTCTTCCCCGAGATGGCGCGGGCCACCCACCGCCGTCGCGGCTGGGCGGCCTCCCTCTCCATGGCCTCGAACCGCATCGCCCACTACGAGTTCGGGAACGGCGAGCACGCCCGCGGGTACCACACCGGCGCCGGCTGGCTCTCCTGGTGGGGCGGCGACTTCGGCCTGGAGCAGTACTCGGACGCCTATTGGCCCACCGTCGACCCGTACCGTCTGCCCGGGATCACCGCCTCGCGCAAGCCCCTCGCCGACGGCGAGGGCGGCAACTGGGGGCAGCCGATGCCGGACGCCGCCTGGGTGGGCGGCACCACCGACGGCGAGTACGCGGCCGTCGGTCAGCACCTCAAGGGCATCTCCAGCACCATGGACGCCAGAAAGTCCTGGTTCTGCCTCGACGACTCCATCGTCTGTCTCGGGGCCGGCATCACCTCCGCCGACGGTCACGCCGTCGAGACGACCGTCGACAACCGCGCCCTCGGGGGCACCGGTGCCCCGGTCCTCACCGTCGACGGCAGGGCGCAGCCGGTGACGCAGGGCTGGGCCGGCACCTTCGACAACGCCGAGTGGGCCCACATCGCCGGGCAGGCGGGGTACGTGTTCCCCGGTGGGGCCAGGATCGGCGCGGTGCGCGAGGAGCGCACCGGCTCCTGGAAGGAGATCAACACCGGCGGCACCCCGGACCCGATCACCCGCCGGTATCTGACGCTCTTCACCGACCACGGTGTCGATCCGGCCGACGGCGACTACGCCTACGTCCTCCTGCCCGGGGCGAGCGCCAGGACCACGGCCCACCGCGCCCGCGACAGGGGGTGGCTGCGGATCCTCGCCAACTCCGCCGATCAGCAGGGGGTGCGGGTCCCGAAACTGGGCTTCACCGCGGTGAACTTCTGGACGGCAGGCACCGTCGACCGGATCCAGGCGGGCGGCCCCGCCTCCGTCCTCGTCCGGGAGCACCGCAACGGCACGGCGACGATCGTCGTCTCCGACCCCGCCCGGCAGGCCACCTCGCTGCACGTCGTCTGGAACCGCGAGGTGAGCCGGGTGCTCTCGAAGCCCGCCACGGTCACCGCCGTCACGACCGGCTCGTCGCTGAAGCTCACGTTCGGCGACCTCACCGGCCAGGCCGGGGCGCCCCAGAAGATCACCGTACGCCTCGGCTGATCCGAGGACCAGGGGGCGCCGGCCCGTCCCGCGTGCACGCACGCCAGGGCGGCGCCTCCCCCGCCGCGAGGCCGCACCTCCCCCCACCTCACCGGGGTGCGCCTCTCCTGCAGAACCCGCCCTCTCCCCCCACCGGAGGAACCCATGCGTCACGGCACCGACCAGGGCACCACCTCACGCTTCTCCCGGCTCCGGACGTCCCGGCCCCGGCGAGGACGGCCGTTCGCCTTCACGGCACCGGCCGCGGCTCTCTCGCTTCTCCTGGCGACACCCGCGCACGCGTCGGTCGAGTGGAACGGCGACGCGGACAACGGCGGCACAGCTGTGTTCGCCTCGGTGCTCTGCGACTCCCCGTCCTCCGTGTACCAGCCGGACTGGAACGACGGCCGCGGGAAGATCTTCGGTTTCACCAAGGCGGCGGGCTCCGAGCGGTGCGAGGGGCACGGCATGGCCGGCCGCACCCTCACGTCCGGCAGGGCCTACTGGTTCGGCTGGGAGTCCATGACCAAGACCGGCAACGCCCAGACGGTCTTCCAGTGGAAGTCCTGGGGCACCGGTGACGCGCACGACCAGAACTACCCGGTGATCATGAAGGTCGAGGACAGCCGGCTGAAGATCTGGTACGTCGCCCCGGGCGAGCAGTGGATCTCCGTCGGCGACGTGGCCTGGACGCCGGGCACCTGGAACAAGATCGAGCTGGGCATCGACGCCCAGACCTCCACCAGCGGTTCGTTCACCCTGTACGTCAACGGGCAGGTGGTCGCCGACCGCCGGAACGCACGCACGTGGGACCTCCAGGGCAACGTGCCGCGCTGGGGCTCGTACGGATCCACGATCTTCGACGTCGAGTCGATCCACTGGGTCGACGGCCTGAAGATGGGCACGACGCGGGCCGACGTCGACTGAGACAGGCCGCCCTGGGCCCCGCCCGTGGGCTGACGCCGCCGTGCCACGGGGGTGTCAGTCCACCGGTTCGTCGACGGCGGAGCCTTCCTTCGCCTCCTGGTCGGAGCCGTCGCCCTCGGCCCGGTCCCGGCGCGCGGTGCCCGCCACGTCGGTGCGGGGCAGCTCGCTGTCGGGCCAGTCCGGTACCGGTATCGCCAGGGGGTCCTCGCCCTCCGCCGACTGCTGGTTCTGCGGGTCGCGGGGAAGCGGCTCCGCCGTCTCCTCGGGATCGCCCGGAGTGCGCATACTGCTCACCTTCCTCTGGTCACGGTCCTTCGCCGGCCGAGACGGCCCTTCCCTTCGGCTGCTGACCGGTGTGGTGCCACGCAAACCTCGCCGCCGTCCCCGTCGAGCCGCCCCTGGTGCGCGCGACGAGGACGAAGGTGACGCTGATCAGGAGGGCCCAGGCTCCGAACTTGGTGAGCGGTACGGGCTGCCAGCCGTCGAGTTGGTGGGGGTAGCTCCAGGCTCCGGCGTAGGTGGCCGCGTTCTCCGCGACCCAGAGGAAGAACCCGATCAGGGCGAAGGCCAGGGCCAGTGGCATCCGTTGACGGGCGGTCCCCACCGTGAAGTGGACCCAGGTGCCGGCCGTCGCCCCGAGCATCAGCAGGGCCAGGACGAGCCGTGCGTCCGGCAGCCAGTGATGGGTGAAGAAGTTGAGGTACACCGCGGCGGCAAGGGCGGCCATCAGGCGCGGCCGGTACCGGGACAGCGACAGGTCCATGATCTTCCAGGCGCGACAGCAGTAGCTGCCCACGGCGCTGTAGAGGAAACCGCCGTAGAGCGGAACGCCCGCGACCTTGGTGACGGCGTCCTCCGGATAGCTCCACGAGCCCATGCGCACCTTGACGAGTTCGAAGAGCAGCCCCACGGCATGGCAGCCCAGGATCACGGCGGTGTCCCGGGGGCCGTCCCAGCCGGCCTTCCGGGCCAGGACCGTCAGGGCCACGCCGTAGATCAGGAGCAGGTCGTAGCGCGCGACCGGCAGATCGCCGGGCAGCAGCCGGGAGGCACCGATGCCGCCGACGAGCGTGACGGCGAACGCGACGGCGCGCACCTGGTCGAGCCCGAAGCGCCAGAACTGGGCGCACCCGTGGGCGATCCGCTGGAAGGTCATGCCCGAGCAGACTGCCGGCCGACGGCCCTTGGTTCCGTCGGACGTCCCGGACCGAGGCCGCTCCGGACATCGCGGAAGGTTCTACGCGCGTCGGATGCAGTTCTGGCACATCGGAAGACACCATTCGGAATCTTCGCCGTTGGAGCTATCACCACAACTGGTCGCCAGAGCGCCGAATACGCCCCTGACCAGGAGAGAATTTCGGACGCACTGTCCAAAAAAAGATCAAGAGGAAAGATCCGTGCGACGAAGACTCTTCGGCATGACCGCCTCCGTGGCGGCATTCGGAATACTGGGTTCCCTCGTGACCGCCTGCGGCTCGTCCGACGACGGCGGGACGACGCTCCGACTGGTGGCCCCCGAGTACGGGGACAGCCCGGCGACCAGCTCCAAGGCGTACTGGGACAAGCTGGCCGCCGCGTTCACCGCTGCCCACCCCGAGAAGAAGGTCGAGGTGACGCTCTGCCCGTGGGCCGACGTCGACCGGGTGGTCACCCGCATGGTGGAGGAGGACGACGCCCCGGACGTGGCTCTGATGGGCGCGTACTCCGACTTCGCCGCGCAGGGCCGCCTCTACTCCGCCGGCGAGGTGATGTCGATCAAGACGGAGTCGAACTTCCTCCCGCCCCTCGCGGAGGCGGGTTCGGTCGACAACACCCTCTACGGCCTGCCCTTCGTGGCCAGCAGCCGGCTGCTCTTCTACAACCAGGAGCTGTTCGACGAGGCCGGCGCCGAACCGCCGAAGACCTGGTCGGACCTGAAGACCGCGGCCAAGGCGCTCAAGAAGGAGGGGGTGCTCTACCCGTACGCCCTGCCGCTCGGCCCCGAGGAGGCCCACGCCGAAGCCCTGATCTGGGAACTGAGCAACGGCGGCGGCTACACCGACAGCACCGGCAGCTACAGCATCGCGTCGCAGGCGAACACCCAGACGTTCCGCTGGATCAGGGACAACCTGGTCACACCTGCTCTGACCGGTCCGATCCCCCCTGCCGAGCTCAACCGGCAGGACGCCTTCGACGCGTTCCTGCGCGGCGACGTCGGCATGGTCAACGGCTATCCCTCCCTCCTGCACAAGGCCAGGGAGAAGGGCATGAAGGTCGGCACGCTGCGCATGCCCGTGTCGGACACGCTCGGCGACGCGACGACCCCGCCGACGGCGGGCGTGGCCGACTGGATGATGGCCTTCAAGCGGGACGGCAACCGCGAACTCGTCACCTCGTTCCTGGACTTCGTCTACGAGGACAAGAACCTCAGCGAGTTCGCCGCGCGCTACCACCTGCTGCCGTCGACGGTGTCCGCCACCCAGGCGTCCCGGTACGCGGCGGCGGACCCCAGCGCCGAACAGTTCCTGACCGCACTGCGCACGGCCGAGCTCTACCCGGTCGACGAACCGTCCTGGCTGCAGGTCAGCAACACCATCAAGCGCAACATCGGCAAGGCCGTCGCGCCGTCCGCCGACCCGAAGCTCGTCCTGGAGCAGATCGCCCGACAGGCTCGGGACGTGTCGTAAAGGCGTCCACCCGACGTCGATCCCGTCGCCCGCACAGCACCCACAAGGTGCGCGGAGCGACGACCCCTCCGCCCGCGACGCCCCGCGATCACCAGGTGCGGTCGAGCACGTAGGCGAACAGCGCGTCCAGTTCGTCCGCGGCGGCGCCCGTGAGCGGTGTCTCTCTCAGGGCGCGGCGCGCACTGTCCAGGTGTCGGCGCGCTTCCTCGCGGGTCGCGGTCCGTCCGCCCGCCTCCTCCACCAGCCTCGCGACGCGCTCGGCCGTCTCCCCGTCGACCCGCCGGCCGGAGTCGAGCAGCACCGCCAGCTCGCGCGCGGCCCTGCCCTCGCCCGCCAGTGCCGTGAGGACCGGGTACGTCTTCTTCCCCTGGCGCAGATCCGCGTGGACGGGTTTGCCGGTCACCGCCGGGTCGCCCCAGATGCCGAGGATGTCGTCCACCGCCTGGAACGCGAGTCCGAGGTGGCACCCGGCCCGTTCGAGCGCGGTCACGGTCCTGTCCGGCGCGCCGCCGAGGACCGCACCGAGCGCGATCGCACCGCCCAGCAGGGCGCCCGTCTTCCGCTCGGCCATCAGCCGGTACCGGTCCGGCCCGACCGCGTCGGGTCCGTGCCAGGGCCGGTCTTCGAAGCGCAGGTCCTCGGCCTGCCCCGCCACCAGCGCGCTCAGGGTCCCGGCGAGGCACCGTACCGCGGCCGCCGTGTGCCGGCCCGGTGCATCGGCCAGGGTGGCCACGGCCTGGGCGAAGAGCGCGTCGCCCGTCAGCACGGCCGGGCCCGTCCCGTACGCCTTCCACACCGCCGGGCGCTGCCGGCGCAGCGCGTCGGCGTCCATGATGTCGTCGTGGAGCAGGGAGAAGGTGTGCACGAGTTCGACGGCCACGGCTCCGGGGACGCCGTCGGAGGCGTCCGCACCGACGGCCTCGGCCCCGAGCACGGCGAGCGCCTGCCGCACTCCCTTCCCCTCGGAGCCGTCAGGGTCCGGATTCCCGGCCGTATCGGCCCAGCCCAGCGCGTACGCCGCCATCTCACCGGTCCAGGGATGCAACCGGCCCACCGCCTCCACCAGCGCGGGCCGGACCAGTTCACGGCACCGCTCCAGGACGTCGGTCGCCGAGCGGCCCGGCGTGCGGACCGACGTGCGGACCGGCGGGGGCGACATCGGGAGCGCGTTCACCGCAGCCCCTCCACGTCCGCCGTCCTCAGGGCCTCCGCCCCGACGGCCGGCAGCACCGGCTCGGCCGCGCGCGCTCCGTCCCCTCGGCCGTGGTCCGGCAGCGGCCCCACCCCCAGCTCGGCCGCGGCCTTGTCCACCATGTCCCGCGCGTGGCGCAGCCCGATGCGGTCGAGCGTGGAGCGCAGCTCGGCCAGTTCGACGGCGGTGCCCGCGGCGTCGCGGCCCAGCCGGGCGCGGGCCTTGGCCAGTCCCAGCCTCGACAGGGCCGTCCCGCGCGGCTCCTCCATCTCGCGGAATTCCTCCAGGGCCCGTGTGTACAGCTCACGGGCCTGCTCGTACCGCCCCGCCCGGTACAGCACGTTGCCGCGCATCTTGTGGTTGTACGCGAGCGCGCTGGACAGCCGCATCTCGCGGCACGCCTCCTCCGCCTCCGACAGCAGGGACAGCGCGCGCTCCACATCCCCGTCCCGCACCGACACGACGTCGGCGATGCCCCGCAGTGCCCACGCCCAGCCGCGCCGGTCCTCGGCGCGTGACGCCGTCTCGGCCGCCTCCTCGAACAGGGCCAGCGCCGTGTCGTAGGAGCCGGTGTTGCGGTGCATCTGCGCGATGCCCTCCAGCGCCCACACCGTGTGCCGGGCCTCGCCGCGCCGTCGGGCCTCGGCAAGGAGCTGCTCGTGGAGCCTGCCCACAGCCGCGTAGTCGCCCTGTATCCGCCCCGTCTCGGCGAGCCCGGCCAGCGAGTAGCCCCGCACGACGACATCGCCGCCCCGCTCACCCGCCTCGGCCGCCAGCCTCAGCAGCCGGTACGCGAGGCTCAGCGCGCCGCGCTGCCGGGCCAGCGTCCCGCCGCTCCAGAGCGCCCACGCCATCGCCCCCTCGTGGCCGGCCGAACGCGCCGCCCGGAAGCTCGCCTTCCACGCCCGGTCGGCCTCCTCGATCCGTCCGAGCCGGCGGCACGCCTCCGCCACGGCCAGTCCGCAGCGCGCCGCCTCGCGCAGGTCTCCGGCCCGTTCCGCCGCACGGAGCTCCTCCACGCCGCGGGCGAGCACCTCCGGCAGGGAGGAGTTCACCGACAGGGACCCGAGAGCCCCCTGATACTCCGGCGCCGACGCCTTCGCCCACCCGGCCTCACGTACCTGACCTGCCATCAGAACCTCCTCATGTCGACTCGCCGATCAAGCCGACGCGAGGAGCAAGACGTCGACCGCGGACGCGGGTTCCGCATGCGACGCAATGTCCGTCTCGGTGCTGGCACCGGGTCATCCTCGAGTGCTACACGGCCGTCGAGAGGTCCTCAGCGAGACGTACACCGGCACCTCCGCGGTGACCGGCCTGCGAACACCTACAGTGGCGGTCTGTGATCGAAGGCCTCTCCCGGCACCGCGCGGGAGGAGCCCGTCGCCCTCTCACCTCGTCGGAGTCACCATGGCCCCGCCCTCGCGCCCGCGCCGCCCACGCCGTTTCGGGGCGTCGATGCTGCCGGTCCTGCTGCCTCTCGGGGTGCTGATCCTGGTGGCGGTGGCCGTCGGGTCGTGGCTGCAGTACACCGAGCGGCAGGCCAACGACACGGTCCACACGGTCGGGTCCCGGGCGGCCGACCGGGTGGACGTGGTCGCCACGGTGCAGAGCGTCGACGCCGCGGCGAGAGAACTGGTCCTGCGGGTGCGGGTCGTCCCGCGCGGGAGCCTCGGAGAGGAGGAGGGGACCGCCCCGGTGGAGGATCTCAGCCTCCAGACCTCCACGGCGACCCTCAGCGACCTGGCGTTCACGGCGCACGAGCGCATCGCGCCCAAGGACGTACAGGTCGCGATCACCGGTGGATCGATCGGTGACTACCCCTTCGACTCCTACCGGACGGAGCTGGAGTTCTGGGCCCTGATGGGCGGCGAACCGGTGCCGGTGCGGATGCTCTTCTCCAACAACGAGACGCTCTTCGCCGTCTCCGTGACACCGCCGCCCTCGGGCGAGGAGGCCGTGGTGGGGCTGGCGCTGGCCCGGTCGGGCAGTCTGCTCGTCTTCGCGGTCTTCATGATGGTCGTGATGTGGGCCCTGGCGACATCCGTGCTCCTGGGGGCCTGGTATCTGACGACCCGCGGCGAGGGTGTGGTCTGGCCCGCGCTCGCCTGGATGGCCGCCACGCTGTTCGCGCTCTCCGCCTTCCGCAACACCGCGCCCGGCACGCCTCCGATCGGCTGCGTGATGGACTGGTTCGCCTTCTTCTGGGCCGAGAGCATCATCGCCCTGTGCCTGCTCGTCGTGGTCAGCACGGGTGTCCGCGCCGCCCTCCGCTCGGACGCGCGGCGCACGTAGGCGGCCCGGCGCCACGGCACGGCCGCACGGTCCGGGTCCGTGGAGGCCGGGTGCCGGCGGACGTCAGGCCGCGGCGCTCAGGGTGTCCGCGAGACGGCGGCGGGCCGCGCGGGCGGCAGGGACCGCCGCCAGGGCGACGGCGCCGAGCACGGCGGTCGCGCACATCGCCACGAAGTACCAGACCGGCGGGGTGTGGGCGATGCCCGAGCCGATGCCGGTGGTGTCGGCCTCGCGGTCGATCAGCCAGCGGGTGAAGGGGATTCCGAGGACGGTCGCGGCGAGAGCGGCGGCGAGTGCGGTGCATCCGACGGCCGTCACGGTGACCGCGGTGATCTGACGTGGGGACAGGCCGATGGCCTTGAGGGCCAGCAGGTCGCGTTCGCCGTCGCGGATGCTGCCGCCGATCGCCGTGGAGAGTTCGGTCAGGCCGATCAGCGCGAAGACGGTGATCAGGCCGACGACGACACCGCGCAGGGCGGAGAGCCGGTCGGCGGGGGTGGTGACCTCGTGGAGGTCGAGATGGCCCCCGGAGGCGGCGGCGAGTCCGGCGCGTACGGCGCGGGGGTCGGCGCCGGGTTCGAGACGGAGCTGGTAGAGGGTGGGGCGCAGCGTGGGGTCGTTCTCGCGCAGGGTGTCGAGCGAGGTGGAGATGACCCGGCCGCCGTTCTCCGGTTCGATGCTCCGGCCCACGAGGTGCAGGACCTGTGGGTGGCCGCCGACGGTGACGCGGACCCAGTCGCCGACGCGAACGTCGAGCAGGTCGAGCAGGCCCTGGCCGGCGACGGCCTCGTCGGGGCCGTGGGCGGCGCGGCCCTCGGCGATCGAGTACGGGTAGGGCTCGGCGCGGGTGCCGAGGCCGCGAAGCGCGATCGTGCCTGTCTGGCCGGGCACCAGGGCGGCGACCTCAAGGCCGGGGTGGGCGGCGGTGATCCGGTCGTCGGCGCCGAGGAGCGCGTCGGCCTCGCGGTCGGTGAGGGTCGCGTCGGGGCGGGCGGTGAGCGCGGCGGCGTGGCCGAGATACTCGGGGTGGGTCTCGAAGCGCTGGAGCGTGGTCCAGGCACCGACCGCGACCGTGACCAGCAGCAGGGGCAGAGCGAGGCGGACGATGGTGGCCGGTGCGCGGCGGCCTCGGCCGAAGGCCCGGTGCCAGCCGAGGACCAGGCCCGCCGGCACGCGCAGGCCGAGCGCGCTCCGGGCGGCCCGGGAGAGTCCGGCCCCGGAGGCCGGCCGCGGAGCCCCCCAGCCGGTGGCCGCGGCTGCGGGCAGGACGGGGACGGGCTCCACGCGTCCGGCCCTCCACGCGGCGAGGCAGGTGGCCGCTCCGATGAACAGCACCACCGCGGCGGGTACGGCGAGCAGGGCCATCGTGTGGCCCGGGAGCCCCTGCCAGACGCCCACGGCGTCGCCGAGGCGACCGGGCAGGCGGTCGCCGAGCACCTGGACGGCCGCCGTGGCGAGGGCCGCTCCGAACACGGCGAAGGCGAGGTGCTGGCCGAGGAAGGCGCGGACGACCTGGCCGGGTGTGAAGCCGATGGCCTTGAGGACGGAGATGTCCCGCAGGTGGCCGCGCACCCGCGTGCTGATCGCGCCGAACACCGCGAGGGCGGCGGCGATCAGCGCGCCGAGCCCGAAGAGTCCGAGGACCTGACCGAGCAGCCTGGTGTCGCCCTGTGCCTCGGCGCGGGCCTGCTGCCAGGTGGAGACGTCGGTGACGGCGCCGGCGCCGAGTGCGGTGACGGCGCGCTGGACGGCGTAGTCGGTGTCCTCCGGGTCGGCGAGGCGCAGTCCGACGACGTGGCCGCCGCCGCGTTCGTCCGGCACGGCGCGCGGCAGGGCCCAGACGGTGCCGGACCGCTCCCCCGGGCTGTAGCGGGGCTCCGCGCTGTCCGCCACGCCGAGGACGGTCAGGGTGCGGCCGGCCGGCAGGGTGAGACGGTCGCCCGGTTCGGCCCACAGGGCTTGGGCGAGGCCGGATTCGAGGACGACGCCCTCGGGGTCGGCGTCGTCGAGCCAGCGGCCCGACGTCAGCAGGGGCCGGCCGCTGTCCGGTGGCTCGGCCCCGGTGGCGCGCAGTTCCACGTCGGCGCGGGCGCCGCGTGAGGTGACGGTGCCGACCGCGGTGCGGTAGGGGCCGGAGAGCTGCTCGACGCCGTCGAGGCCGGCGAGGGCGCGGGGATCGGCGGCGGAGCCGGTGTGGATCCACACGTGCGCCCCGCGCGACTGGGTGAAGACCCGTTGCCAGGGGTTGGTGGCGTAGCCGAAGAGCGCGGTGGCGAGCAGCAGCGAGGCGACGATCCCGGCGGTGGCGGCCACCATGAACAGCGCTTCGCCCCGGTGGGTGCGCAGATCGGCGTGCGCCCAGCGCAGCGTGGCCCGCACGGTCAGTCCTTGAGTTCCAGTACGCCGGCGAGGCCGGTGCCGCGCGGCGGTGTGCCGCCCAGTTCGGCGTCGTCGGCTATCCGGCCGTCGAAGAAGCTGATCACCCGGTCCGCCGCGCTGGCGAGCCGCGCGTCGTGGGTGACGAGCACGATGGTCTGGCCGCGCTCGTGCAGCCTGGCGAGCTGGCGCATGACCTCGCGGGTGCCCTTGCTGTCGAGGCTGCCGGCCGGCTCGTCGGCGAGGAGCAGCCGGGGCTGGTTGACCAGGGCACGGGCGAGGGCGACGCGTTGCTGTTCGCCGCCGGAGAGCTCGCCGGGCATGCTGCGTGCCTTGGTGTCGAGGCCCAGCTCGGCGAGGAGCTTCTCGCGTTCGGCGCGGGCCCGCTTGGCGGAGGTGCCGGCGAGGAGGGCGGGGAGTTCGACGTTGTCGGCGACGGTGAGGTTGGAGACGAGGTTGAAGAACTGGAAGACGATGCCGATGCGGCGGCGCCGTTCCACCGCCCAGCGCGCCTCGGTCCAGCCGTCCGTGCTCTCGCCGTCGAGCCGGAGCGATCCGCTGTCGGGACGCTGGAGGCCGCCGAGCAGATGCAGCAGGGTGGACTTGCCCGCGCCCGAGGGCCCGGTGATCGCGACGAACTCGCCGCGCCGCACCGTCAGGTCCACGCTGCGCACGGCGTGCGCGGGCGCGCCTTCGCCGTGGTGGGTCTTGACGAGCCCTTCGGCGTGCACGAGCGGCACGGGTATGGCGGAGTCCGTCATTGCAGCTCCTCCAGTTCCTCCTGGCAGCGCTCCAGCCAGTCGAGGTCGGCCTGGAGGTGCAGCATGGCGCCCTCGATGAGCAGGTGGGCGATGCGGTTGTCCCGGTTCTCGGTGGCGGCCAGCTTGGACAGGTTGCGCATGGTGGTGAGGTACTCGCGTCGCTGCTTGTTGATGAGGGCGATCTGGTCGGCGAGACCGGTGCGCGGGGCCAGGGCGAGCTTCATGAAGAACTCGTCGCGGACCCTCGGTTCGTCCGCCGTCTCGTCGAACCAGCCGCGCAGTGCTTCCTGCCCGGCGTCGGTGAGGCGGTAGATCTTCTTGTTGGGGCGGCTCTCCTGGGCGATCTCCTCGCCCTCGATCAGCCCGGACTTCTCCAGCCGTCCGAGCGTGACGTAGATCTGCCCGACGTTGGTGGGAGGGTACGCGGCGCCCAGCAGTTGCTCAAGGTCCTGCTTGAGCTCGTACCCATGGGCAGGGCCCCTGGCCAGGAGGGCGAGAAGGGGAAGGCGCACCCGTGCTGTCCTCCCTTGGCGTGCTCCCGGTGTGATCTGGGCTCTAGTATCGCCCATGCCTAACGGGTATACATGCCCTGTCGTCGGACGAAGGTGTACGGCGCGGTGCTCTGGGAGGAACCTATGCGGTGGATGCGTGCCGCGGGTAGGGGTCTCCTGGCGCTCGCGGTCGTACTGACGGGTTACATCGCTGCCGGTGTCCCGTCCGGTGGCGGGGAGCCCGCGGGCGGGCGCGGCCCGATGACGCTGGCCACGGCCGGCGATCTCACCGGCTATCTCGGCCCCGTCCTGGAGGGCTGGAACCGCGCGCATCCGGCAGAGAAGGTCACCCTGGTCGAGCTGCCGGACTCGGCGGACGAGACCCGGGCCCAGATGATCACGGATCTCAGGTCCGGCGAGGGCAGGTTCGACCTGCTCAACATCGATGTGGCGTGGACGTCGGAGTTCGCCGCGGCGGGCTGGATCGCGCCGCTGGAGCGCGGGCGCTTCCCACTGGAGAGTTTCCTGCCGCCGGTGGTGGACACGGCCACGTACGACGGAGGGCTGTACGCCGTCCCTTACGTGACCAACGCGGGGATGCTCTTCTACCGCAAGGACGTGCTCGACCGCGTGGGGCAGCGCCCGCCGCGGACCTGGGCGGAGCTGGAGCGGCAGGCCCGGACCGTCGCCCCGGAGTACGGCCTGGGCGGCTACGCGGGCCAGTTCCTGCCGTACGAGGGGCTGACGGTCAACGCCGCGGAGGCGGTGTACTCGGCCGGCGGGACGATCCTCGGCGACGAGGGCGAGCGGGTCACGGTCGACTCGGCGGCGGCCCGGGAGGGGCTGGGGTTCCTCGCCCGCGGTGTGCGGGACGGCTGGATCCCGGAGGAAGCCCTGACGTACAAGGAGGAGGAGTCCCGGCAGGCGTTCCAGGACGGCCGGCTGCTCTTCCTGCGCAACTGGCCGTACGCGTACGCCGGCGCCTCGGGCACCCAGTCCAAGGTCGCCGGGAAGTTCGGCGCGGTGCCGCTGCCGGGCCCGGGGAGGGCGGGCACGAGCGTGCTGGGCGGGTCGAATCTGGCCGTGAGCAGCCACGCCCGGCACCCGGAGTCGGCGCGTGACCTGATCGCGTACCTCACGAGCGAGCGGGTGCAGCGCCGCGTACTGAGCGAGGGCGCCCTGCCACCGGTGCGGGCCGCGCTGTACGAGGATCCCGCGCTGGTGGCGCGCTTCCCGTATCTGCCCGCGCTGCGGGCGAGTGTGCTCGCGGCCGCGCCGCGCCCCAAGAGCCCGCACTACGAGCAGGTGAGCCTCGCCGTGCAGGCCGTGGTCCATGACGCGATGGCGCAGCACCAGACACCCGAGGCCGCGGTACGCCGGCTCGCGGACGAGCTCGCGGCCATCGCCCGTCGTCGCTGACGTCTTCCGCACCTCTCGTCACCTCCGCACCCACGCCTGCGGCCTACTTACCTGTTAGGTATCAGTATGCGGAACTCTACCGTCTCCCGATCGGGACAAAATAGGGCATAAGTCCCCAACAAGCGCCGTTTTTCGGCAGCTTCATTGACACTCCCGCGACACACCTACTTAACATGCATGCATAACAGCTACCCGCTCTGGGTGGCGCGCACCCCTTCACGCAGAAATACAGGTCAACGGGTGATGCTCACAGCCCCCAGCCACCGCCACTGGTGGCGCGACGCGGTGATCTACCAGGTGTACGTCCGCAGCTTCCTGGACAGCACCGGCGACGGCATCGGCGATCTCGCCGGTGTCCGGGCCGGTCTTCCGTACCTCAAGAAGCTCGGGGTCGACGGCATCTGGCTGAGCCCGTTCTACCCGTCGCCGCAGCACGACCACGGCTACGACGTCGCCGACTACTGCGACGTGGACCCCGTCTTCGGCGACCTCGCCGAGTTCGGGCTGCTGGTCGCCGACGCCCGCAGGCTGGGCGTCAAGGTGCTCCTGGACATCGTCCCCAACCACTGCTCCAGCGAACACGTCTGGTTCCGCGAGGCCCTCACGGCCGGCCCCGGCAGCGAGGCCCGCGCCCGCTTCCACTTCGCCGACGGCCGCGGCCCGGACGGCGAGCTGCCGCCCAACAACTGGCACGCCATGTTCGGGGGGCCGGCCTGGACCAGGATCACCGAGCCGGACGGCGCGCCCGGCCAGTGGTACCTGCACATGTTCACCCCCGAGCAGCCGGACCTGAACTGGCGCAACCCCGAGGTCGGCGCCCACTTCGACCACGCCCTGCGCTTCTGGCTCGACCGTGGCGTCGACGGCTTCCGCATCGACGTGGCGGCCGGCCTCTTCAAGCACCCCGCGCTGCCGGACTCCCCCGACCCGGAGGCCGACGCCCGCACCCGCGACTCGGTCAACCCGCTCGCCTGGAACCGGCCCGAGGTGCACGGCGTATGGCGGCACTGGCGGTCGGTGTGCGAGGAGTACACGGCCCGCGACGGGCACGAGCGGCTCCTCGTCGGCGAGGTGTCGGTGCCGACCGCCCGTGAACACGCCGAGTACGTCCGCCCCGACGAACTGCACCAGGCGTTCTTCTTCGACCTGCTGGGCGCGCCCTGGGACGCCGACGCCTTCCGCAAGGTCATCGACGAGGCGATGCGCGACATCGCGGGCACCGGCTCCACCGTCACCTGGGTGCTCAACAACCACGACCAGGTGCGCACGGTCACCCGGTACGGCGAGTCCGGCACCGGGGGCAGCGGGCTCGGGGCCGCCCGGGCGCGCGCGGCCGCCCTGCTGATGCTGGCCCTGCCCGGCGCCGCTTACATCTACCAGGGCGAGGAGCTGGGCCTGCCGGAGGTCGTGGACCTGCCGGACGAGGTGCTCACCGACCCGATCTTCCGGCGCACCGGCAGCCGGGCCCGGATCCGCGACGGCTGCCGTGTGCCGCTGCCGTGGTCGGGGCACGCCTCGCCCTTCGGCTTCAGCACGGGGGCGGAGAGCGCCAAGCCGTGGCTGCCGCAGCCCGGCTGGTTCGCCGAGCACGCCACCGACCGGGCGCTGGCCGACACCCGCTCGTTCTGGCACCTGTATCGCGACGGCCTGCAGCTGCGGCACGGTCTGCCGCAGCTGGGCGAGGGCACCCTGCGCTGGCTGGAAGCACCGCCCGGCGTACTGGCCTTCGTGCGCGGCGACGGACTCGTCTGCGCCGTCAACTTCGGCACCGCTCCGGTGCCCGCCCCGGTCTCCGGCGCCCCGCTGCTGTCCAGCGGGCCCTGCCCGACCGGCGTACTTCCCGGATCCACCGCCGCCTGGTGGATCAGCGACGACACCACCCTGGAGGGACCGCGATGACCATACGACGGATGACGACGGCCTGCTGCTCCGCACTCGCCCTGGCACTCGCCGCGACCGCGTGCGGCGGAGGAGCCGTCAGCGCCGGCGGCGGCAGCAAGGAACTGTCCGGCCAGACCCTCGACGTGGCCGGTGTCTGGTCGGGCGCCGAGCAGAAGAACTTCCAGAAGGTGCTGGACGCCTTCACGGAGAAGACCGGCGCCACGACCCGGTTCGTGTCCACCGGCGACAACGTCTCCACCGTCGTCGGCAGCAAGATCGAGGGCGGCAACGCCCCCGACGTGGTGATGGTCCCTCAGGTCGGTGTGCTCCAGCAGTTCGCCGAGCAGAAGTGGCTCAGGCCGCTGTCCGAGACCACGAAGAAGTCCGTCGACGCCAACTACGCGCCGGTGTGGAAGAACTACGGCTCCGTGGACGGCACGCTGTACGGCCTGTACTTCAAGGCCGCCCACAAGTCGACGGTCTGGTACAGCCCCGAGGCGTTCGAGCAGGCGGGCGTGGTGCCGCCGAAGTCGTACGAGGAGATGCTCAGAAGCGGGCAGGCCGTCTCCGACTCCGGCCTGCCGGCCTTCGCGGTCGCCGGTGAGGACGGCTGGACCCTCACCGACTGGTTCGAGAACATCTACCTCTCCCAGGCCGGTCCGGAGAAGTACGACCGGCTCGCCCGGCACGAGATCGCGTGGACCGACCCCACCGTGGTGAAGGCCCTGACCACCCTCGGGGCGCTCTTCTCCGACAAGAAGCTGATCGCGGGCGGCCAGAAGGGGGCGCTGGGCACCGACTTCCCCGGCTCCGTCGAGAAGGTCTTCGGACCGAAGCCGGAGGCGGGCATGGTGTACGAGGGCGACTTCGTCGCCGGCATCGCCAAGGACCAGTTCGGCAGGAAGATCGGCGAGGACGCCGCCTTCTTCCCCTTCCCGGCGGTCGCGGGCGGCACGGCACCGGTGGTCAGCGGGGGTGACGCGGCGGTCGTCCTGAAGGACGGCAAGAACCAGAAGGCCGCGACGGCGTTCCTGGAGTTCCTCGCGACGCCGGAGGCGGCGGCCGTGTGGGCCGAGGCCGGCGGTTTCCTCTCGCCGAACAAGAAGCTCGACCTCGCCTCCTACGGCGACGACACGCTGCGCGAGACGGCCAAGTCGCTGATCGACGCCGGGGATTCGGTGCGCTTCGACATGTCGGACCAGGCCCCGGCGGCCTTCGGCGGCACCAAGGGCGTGGGCGAGTGGAAGATCCTCCAGGACTTCCTGCGCGACCCGTCGAACCCGGCCGCCACGGCCGCGGCGCTGGAGGGCGCGGCGGCCAAGGCGTACAAGAACTGAGGCGGCGGTCATGTCCACAGCCACCGCTCCCCCGCCACCCCGGGTCGACGCCGCCGGGGACGGTCGGCGGGACAGCAGTCCGCGGGCCCGGGCCCGGCGCCGCCGGCGGGTCGCCGCCGTCGCCTTCGTGCTGCCGGCGCTGCTGCTGCTCGGCGCACTGGTCGTCTACCCCGTGCTGTTCTCCGTGGGCCGCAGCTTCTTCGACGCGTCCGGGACGCGCTTCGTCGGCGGGGACAACTACGCGGAGATGTTCCGCGACCCGGCCACGCTGACCGCGATCCGCAACAGCGCCGTCTGGGTGGTCGTCGCACCGACCCTGCTGACCGGCCTCGGGCTGATCCTCGCGGTGCTGGTGGAGAAGGTCCGCTGGGCGACGGCGTTCAAGCTGCTGCTCTTCATGCCGATGGCCGTCTCCTTCCTGGCGGCGGGCATCATCTTCCGCCTCGCGTACGAGGAGGACCCGGACAAGGGCGTGCTGAACGCGGCCGTGGTCGGCGTGCACGACGCGTTCCGGGACGCGGCGTCCTACCCGACCGCCCGGGCCCGCGAGGGCCAGGGGCTCGAGAGGGGGCCGGACGGCTCGTACGGAACGTCCGGCACGGTCTCCCCGGGGCAGAGCCTGGCCCTCGGCTTCGTCGGCGTACCGCCCAAGGAACTGCCCGCGGGGGCGGAGCCGGCGGCGGCCGGGAAGGCCGGCCCGCAGGACGTGGCCGGCTCCGTGTACCTGGACTTCACGCCCGGCGGTGGGGGGCGACCGGGCGCGATCGACGCCGCGGAGCGGGGACTGCCCGGCATGACGGTGCAGGCGGTACGCGACGGGCGGAGCGTCGCCACCGCGACCACGGCGGCCGACGGATCGTTCCGCCTCACCGGCCTGGAGCCGGGGGCCTACACCGTCCGGCTGTCGGCGGAGAACTTCGCGCCGCCCTACGAGGGCGTCTCCTGGCTCGGTCCCGCCCTGGTCACTCCGGCGATCATCGGCGCGTACCTGTGGATCTGGACGGGCTTCGCGATGGTGCTCATCGGCGCCGGACTCTCGTCCCTGCCGCGCGACGCGCTGGAGGCGGCCCGGATGGACGGCGCGAACGAGTGGCAGGTCTTCCGGCGGATCACCGTCCCCCTGCTGGCGCCCGTGCTGACCGTCGTCTTCGTGACGCTGGTGATCAACGTGATGAAGGTCTTCGACCTGATCTACATCATCGCGCCGGGGCCGGTGCAGGAGGACGCCACCGTACTGGCCACCCAGATGTGGCTGGTGTCCTTCGGCGGGGGCAACGACCAGGGGCTCGGCAGCGCGCTGGGCGTCCTGCTCCTGCTCCTCGTGATCCCCGCGATGGTGTTCAACGTCCGCCGCTTCCGCAGGAGTCAGTCATGAGTGCGACCGCCACGATGCCGGGCGGCCGGCTGCGCCGCTGGCTGGGCAACGGTCTGGTCCAGGCGTTCCTGGCCGTCGTCGGGCTGATCTGGGTGACCCCGGTCGCCGGGCTGCTGCTGTCCTCGCTGCGCTCGGCGAGCGACAACGCCGCGAGCGGCTGGTGGACGGCCCTGACCGGCCCCGGTGAGCTGTCCGTGGACAACTACACCGCCCTCCTGGGCAACGCGGGCATCACCCAGGCCTTCTGGAACACCGTGCTGATCTCGGTGCCGACGACCGTCCTGGTCGTCGTCGTCGCGGCGCTCGCCGGATACGCCTTCGCCTGGCTGGAGTTCCCCGGCCGGGACTGGATCTTCCTGGGCGTGGTGGCGCTGCTCGTGGTGCCCGTGCAGGTGGGTCTGCTGCCGGTGGCGAAGCTGTTCGGTCAGCTGGGGCTGTTCGGCACGATCCCGGGCGTGGTGCTCTTCCACGTCGCCTACGGGCTGCCGTTCGCCGTGTTCCTGCTGCGCAACTACTTCGCGGACATCCCGCGCGAGATGCTGGAGGCGGCGCGCATGGACGGCGGCGGCGAGTGGCGGATCTTCACGCGGCTCGTACTCCCGGTCGGCCGGCCGGCGATCGCGAGCCTGGCGATCTTCCAGTTCCTCTGGGTCTGGAACGACATGCTCGTGGCGCTGCTCTTCGCAGACAGCTCGTCGCAGCCGCTGACGGTGGAACTGCAGTCGCAGGTACGGCAGTTCGGCAGCAACATCGACGTCCTTGCGCCGGGGGCCTTCCTCTCGCTCATCGTGCCGGTGGTGGTCTTCTTCGCCTTCCAGCGGCACTTCGTCCAGGGGGTGATGGCCGGCTCGGTGAAGTGACGGCAGGGGGCGGGGCCGGCGGTCGGTGGTGTTGCACGGGGGTCAACTGCCACCGTCCGGCCGGTCCTTGTCCCCGCCTGGCAGGATGCCGACCGCCTCAGAACCGGTCGGTCGTGAGGTCTCCGGTCCGGCCGAGCCGGCCGGCCCGCTCGCGGGCGACGGCTGCCTGCGCGGCATCGCCCAGGGCGTCCGCGAGGCGGGCCCTGCTCAGCCAGTTGTACGGGCTGTGCGGGCGCAGCGCGGTCCGCTCGCTGATGAGGACCCGCGCTGCGTCGTGCCGCCCGGACTTCAGGGCGGCTTCGACGAGGGTCTTCTGGATCGCGTCGCGCTGGGCGTGGCTGCCGCCGTACTCGTGGAGTCGCCGACGCACCGGCCACAGCAGTTCCACGGTGGCGTCGTGGTCCCCGGCGGCGTGGGCGACCAGCGCCTCGCACACCGGCAGGCCCACGTTCGCGGTCATCGCGTGGTTGGTGACCACGTCCGCGCCCGGTTCCGCCAGCCAGCGCCGCCGGTCGGCGATCAGCCGCCGCGCGTCCGCGTCCCGGCCGGCGCCGACGTAGGACATGACGGCGTGCACGTCGTTGAAGACGTAGAACGGAGGGTCGGACCGCGCCGACCAGGCGTCCGCGAGCGCCTCCCACCTGCGGGTCTGGTCGGAACCCGCGAGACGGAAACGCCACAGCATGGCGGCCGCGTCGAGGAGTTCCATGGCCAGCCCTCGGGACTCCTCGTTGTGCAGCGCCGCGTCGTAGATGTCGAGCGCGGTGCCGGTGTCGCCCGCCTCCAGGGCGTAGAGCGCGTAGTGCCACCAGTTGTGGACCGTGAGGAAGTTGCCTCCGGACCAGTCTCCGCTGCGCCCGTCGAGAAACGCGATGCCCTCGGAGAAGCGGCCCTGCATCTCGTAGGTGTGCACGACGGCGTGGATGGCCCACACGTCGTGCCGGTTCCGCTCGACCGCGGCCGATCCCGTCTCCCGGGCGTGGGTGTAATGCCCGGACTCCTCCAGACCGAAGGCGTACATGCCGAGGAGCGGGCCCAGGTGAGGGTCGTCCTCCTCCCAGGCGGAGAGGGCGCCGCCGATCCTGTCCCGCAGCCGCGGGGCGTCACCGGTGAGGAAGTCGAGCTGATGCCCGACGAAGAGCGCGAGCGCGTCGCGGGGAAAGGCCACCGTCAGCTCCTCGAGCACGGCACTCCCCCGCCGCAGATCACCCGCGAGCAGACTGCCGGCGGCCTCCGTGTGCAGTCGCTCCCGCAGGGGCAGCCCGGTCACGTCGAGCCCGGAGACGAACCCGTCGAATCTCCGCCGCGCCTCGGCGGCGTCCGCCGGCTCCGTGCCGAGGACTCCCAGATAGGCACCGAACGCCTGGGCCACCGGCGAGCCGGGGGCGGCCCCGAGGAGGTCGTCGACGGCACCGACCACCGCGGGGCGGAAGAAGAGCAGTTCCTCCACGGCACGGTCCAGGTGCGCGGCGGCCTCTGATGAGCCGTTGTACAAGTCGTGACCGTACCGGTCGGTCGCCAACGCTGATCACCTCGTCACGAGAGCCATCGGTTCGGCGCCGCAACAGCGGACGCCCCTCCCCATGGAGCCAGTTGTGCGGCTCCCGGCACAGTCCCTGAACAGGTGATCCGTCGGGGCCTGACCGGCCCAGCCCCGTCCGGCCCCCGCCTGCGTCCAGGCGGGTGACCGCGGCCCTCACGTCGTTCGAATCCGCCGCGACCGCGCATAGGCTCCCCGCACCGACCACGCGTCACGAAAGGAGCCTCTTGTGGCGTCTCGCCTCAATCCCTACATCACCTTCTCCGGTGAAGCGAAGCAGGCCTTGGAGTTCTACAAGGAGGTCCTCGGCGGCACCCTGAACCTCAACACCTACGGCGACTTCGGCTCCGAGGCGCCGCCCGGATACTCCGACAAGATCATGCACGGCATGCTGGAGAGCACCGGCGGCTTCACCCTGATGGGCGCGGACAACCCGCCCGGGAGCCAGCACACGCCCGGGAACAACTTCGCCGTGAGCCTGAGCGGCGACGACGCGGCGGAGCTGCGCGGCTACTGGGACAAGCTCTCCGCCGGTGGCACCGTGTCCGTCCCCCTGGAGAAGCAGATGTGGGGCGACGTGTTCGGCATGTGCAAGGACAAGTTCGGCATCACGTGGATGGTCAACATCAGCGAGCAGTGACCCGGGCCCCGCGTCGTCGACGCGTCGGCGCCCGACAGGATCACCGACGCGCCGTCCTCGCCGTGGGCCGGATGGGCGGACGTCAAGGGGACACCCGGACCCGGCCGGGTGGATGCCCGGAGGTCAGCGCGCCACTGACACGGCGGGCGCGTCCGCCCGGTCGTCGTCCATGTCGCTCTGGACCGTGCCGGACGTCAGATGGCCGGCCAGTCCGAGCAGCAGGAAGAGCCAGACCAGTACCTGTGCCCCCGTGCCCAGGCGGAGCGGCCGGGTGGCGGAGTGTGCCGTGGCTCCGGCGGGGGCGGGGGCGTCGCCCAGGATTCCCTTCGGGTACACGGGCGTCAGCATCATCACGTAGGCGGACAGCCTCATCCGGTACCGGACGACCGCCGCCGTGGCGCCGAAGACCGGCTCGGGCAGACGCCCCAGGACGATGCCGATCAGCCAGAACACCCAGCTGATCGCGAACCAGCCGGACTGCGCCAGGCTGCTGACGATCGCGGCCGGGATCATCAGGATGAGCCGGAAGAACACCGCCAGACGGTTGAGCGGGGTACTGCGCAGCTCGATCCGCACCGGATGGTCGGGGGCGTCGAAGGCGAACGGCGGGTAGCGGTCGACGAGCAGCGCGGCGCTGGCGGAGACCCGGGTCTGATAGGCGAGTACCGAGCCGAGGAACGAGGCGATCGGCTCGGGCAGCCGCCCCAGCACCAGGGCGCTGAACCAGCCCACGATCGTGACGAAGAAGGCGGCGATCGACAGCAGGAGGACGACGACGAACTGCGGAAGGAGCAGCAGCCAGCGCAGCAGCACCGTCCACCGGCGCTGCCGCCCCGGCGGTGGCACGTCCAGCGGCGGGCGCCACTCGCCTTCCTCGTCGTCGACCGAAGAACGAGGTCCCCAACCGGTCGCCATGGACGCCTCCGTCTCCTCCTGCTTGCCAGGGTCACCTCGATGGTGTCGCGGCCGCCCGGTCCCCGCACCACGACGTGGGCCACCAGGACCACCGTCCGCCCCGCGCCGGTTGACCGATCGACCTGCGGCGTCGTACTTTCAGCGCACCCACCCGTGAGCCGATGGAAGGAGGCGATGCCGGATGTCGACCATCTCCGCGCAGATTCGCCTCGCTCACGAGATCGCCTGGGCTCCCGGGCGCGTAGCACACGGCTGCTAGCAGCCCCCTTCCCGGCGTGCCCGATCGCGGCCCCGGTCTCTCTCGATTTCTGTCACCGCCTGCGGCACGCCGCTGCGTGCCGACGCGCGCGCTCCGGGTCATCGCGCTGCGCAACCGAACGAGGAAGCTCTGACATGACTACTGGGATGTACACGTCGGCCGTGCGCCGGAACGGGGGTCTGCCGTGGTAGAGGCGCGGATCACGGTCAACGGGAACGGAACACCGATCTCACCGGCCGCTCCCCACACCACCGTGCTGGACTTCCTGCGCGAGCGCGGCCTCACCGGGACCAAGGAGGGATGCGCCGAGGGTGAGTGCGGCGCCTGTTCGGTCCTGGTGGCCCGTCCCGGGGTGGACAAGCCGACGGACTGGGTGGCGGTCAACGCGTGCCTGGTCCCGGTCGCGGCGCTCGACGGTCAGGAGGTCGTCACCTCCGAAGGTCTCGCCACCCCCCGCGAGCCCGGCATGCCGCCCGCACTGCACCCGGTGCAGGAGGAGATGGCCGTCCGCGGCGGGTCCCAATGCGGTTACTGCACACCGGGGTTCGTCTGCAGCATGGCCTCGGAGTACTACCGGCCGGACCGCTGCGCGACCGTCGGCGCGCACGCCGCTCCGGACCAGGGAGCGGGAGTGGACGCGGACACGGACGCGGCCGGCGGTGCCGACGCCGAGCACGGCCCGAACGGATTCGATCTGCACTCCCTCAGCGGCAACCTCTGCCGCTGCACCGGCTACCGCCCGATCCGCGACGCCGCGTTCGCCGTCGGCATGCCCGCCGAGGACGACCCGCTGGCCCGGCGCCGCGAGCAGTCCCCGCCCGCACCGGTCGCCACCGAGTACACCCGTAACGACAGCACGTTCCTGCGGCCTGGAACCCTCGCCGAAGCGCTGCGTGTGCTGGGCGAGCGGCCCGACGCGGTGGTCGTCGCGGGAAGCACCGACTGGGGTGTGGAGGTGAACATCCGCTCCCGCAGGGCGGATTACGTGGTCGCCGTCGACCGGCTGCCCGAACTGCGGGAGCTGCG
This sequence comes from Streptomyces sp. NPDC013317, assembly GCF_055563155.1. Taxonomy (NCBI): domain Bacteria; kingdom Bacillati; phylum Actinomycetota; class Actinomycetes; order Kitasatosporales; family Streptomycetaceae; genus Streptomyces; species Streptomyces sp. NPDC013317. The sequence goes on along the minus strand of NZ_JBVHDX010000001.1, from coordinate 878,909 downwards.
CGTCGCGCCCGACTCCGTCGTGATCGGGGCGGCGCAGACGTTGACCGAGATCGAGCGGCGTCTCGACGGCCGCGTCCCGCTCCTGGCCGAGCTGTTCCCGCAGTTCGCCTCACGGCTCATCCGCAACAGCGCGACCCTCGGCGGCAACCTCGGTACCGGCTCCCCCATCGGCGACACCCCGCCGGTGCTGCTCGCGCTGGAGGCGTCGGTGGTCCTCGCGGGCGCCGGCGGTGAGCGCGACGTGCCGCTCGCCGAGTACTTCACCGGCTACCGGCAGAGCGTGCGCCGTCCCGGGGAGCTGATCCGGGCCGTACGCATCCCGCTGCCGCTCTCGCCCGTCACGGCCTTCCACAAGATCGCCAAGCGCCGGTTCGACGACATCTCCAGCGTGGCGGTCGCCTTCGCGCTCGACATCGAGGACGGGATCGTACGCAAGGCACGCATCGGCCTCGGCGGCGTGGCCGCGACCCCGATCCGCGCCCTCGCCACCGAGGCCGCCCTGGAGGGCCGGCCCTGGACGGCGGAACATGTCGAGGCCGCGGCCCAGGTGCTGCGGGCCCAGGGCACGCCGATGGACGATCACCGTGCCAGCGCCGAGTACCGTTCCGCGATGCTCGGCCAGAGCCTGCTCAAGCTGTACGCACAGACCACCGAGGCGGTGTCGTCATGAGTCATCTGTCCGAACGTCCCGAGAAGCCGGTCGTCGGCGTCCCGCTGCCGCACGAGAGCGCCGGCCTGCACGTCACGGGCGCCGCGCTCTACACCGACGACCTGGTCTCCCGTACCAAGGACGTGCTGCACGCCTACCCCGTGCAGGTCATGCAGGCCCACGGCCGGATCACCGCGCTCCGCACCGAGCCCGCGCTCGCCGTCCCCGGTGTGGTGCGCGTGCTCACCGTCGCCGACGTGCCCGGCGTCAACGACGCCGGGATGAAGCACGACGAACCGCTCTTCCCCGACGAGGTCATGTTCCACGGCCACGCGGTCGCCTGGGTACTCGGCGAGACGCTGGAGGCGGCCCGCCTCGGTGCGGCGGCCGTCGAGGTGGAGCTCGACGAGCTGCCCTCCCTGATCACGCTGCAGGACGCCATCGAGGCCGGCAGCTTCCACGGCGCACGGCCCGTCATGGTGACCGGCGACGTCGACGCCGGCTTCGCCGATTCCGCGCACGTGTTCAGCGGGGAGTTCCGGTTCTCCGACCAGGAGCACTTCTATCTCGAGACGCACGCGGCGCTGGCCCTCGTGGACGAGAGCGGGCAGGTGTTCGTCCAGAGCAGCACCCAGCACCCCTCGGAGACGCAGGAGATCGTCGCGCACGTCCTCGGCCTGCACAGTCACGAGGTGACCGTGCAGTGCCTGCGCATGGGCGGCGGATTCGGCGGCAAGGAGATGCAGCCGCACGGGTTCGCGGCCGTCGCCGCGCTCGGCGCCAGGCTGACCGGCCGGCCGGTCCGGGTACGGCTCAACCGGACCCAGGACCTGACCATGTCCGGCAAGCGGCACGGGTTCCAAGCCACATGGAAGATCGGGTTCGACTCCGACGGCCGCATCCAGGCGCTGGACGCCACCCTGACCGCGGACGGCGGCTGGAGCCTGGACCTGTCCGAGCCGGTGGTGGCCCGCGCGATGTGCCACATCGACAACACGTACTGGATTCCCCACGCGCGCGTGGCCGGTCGCATCGCCAAGACCCACAAGGTCTCCAACACCGCTTTCCGTGGCTTCGGCGGGCCGCAGGGCATGCTGGTCATCGAGGACATCCTGGGGCGGTGCGCGCCGCTGCTCGGCCTGGACCCGACGGAGCTGCGTGAGCGCAACTTCTACCGGCCCGGGCAGGGGCAGACGACGCCGTACGGGCAGCCGGTCACGCAGCCCGAGCGGATCTCCGTCGTCTGGAACCAGGTTCAGGACGGCGCCGGCCTCGCCGACCGCCGACGGGAGATCGCGGCCTTCAACGCGTCGCACGCGCACACCAAGCGGGCGCTCGCGATCACCGGCATCAAGTTCGGCATCTCGTTCAACCTCACCGCCTTCAACCAGGCCGGCGCGCTGGTGCTGATCTACAAGGACGGCTCTGTCCTGATCAATCACGGCGGCACCGAGATGGGGCAGGGTCTGCACACCAAGATGCTGCAGGTGGCCGCGACCACGCTGGGCATCCCGCTGCACAAGGTACGGCTGGCTCCGACACGTACCGACAAGGTGCCCAACACCTCCGCCACGGCCGCCAGTTCCGGGGCGGATCTCAACGGGGCGGCGGTGAAGAACGCCTGCGAGCAGCTGCGCGAGCGGCTGCTGCGGGTGGCGGGCACCCAGTTGGGCGCGAACGCATCGGACGTCCGCATCGTCGAGGGCGTCGCGCGCGTCCTCGGCGACGACAGGGAGCTGGCCTGGGACGAGCTGGTGCGCACCGCGTACTTCCAGCGGGTTCAGCTCTCGGCGGCCGGTTTCTACCGGACCGAGGGGCTGCACTGGGACGCGAAGTCGTTCCGGGGATCGCCGTTCAAGTACTTCTCCTACGGCGCCGCCGCGGCCGAGGTGGAGGTGGACGGCTTCACCGGCGCGTACCGCGTCCGCCGGGTGGACATCGTGCACGACGTGGGTGACAGCCTGTCCCCGATGATCGACATCGGCCAGGTGGAGGGCGGCTTCGTCCAGGGCGCGGGCTGGCTGACGCTGGAGGACCTGCGCTGGGACGCCGGGGAGGGACCGAACCGCGGTCGGCTGCTGACCCAGGCGGCGAGCACGTACAAGCTGCCGAGCTTCTCGGAGATGCCCGAGGAGTTCCACGTGACGCTGCTGGAGAACGCCACCGAGGAGGGCGCGGTCTATGGCTCCAAGGCGGTGGGCGAGCCTCCGCTGATGCTGGCGTTCTGCGTACGGGAGGCACTGCGGGAGGCCGCCGCGGCGTTCGGACCGGCCGGGGTCAGCGTGGAACTCGCCTCTCCCGCGACACCGGAGGCGGTGTACTGGGCCGTCGAGGCCGCGCGTGCCGGCAAGGCGGGCGGCGGTCGCGAAGTCCCCGCCGAAGCGACCTCGTTGAGCCATGCCTGACATGACCTGGGTCGCCGCGGTCGCACGGTTGCGGGCCCGCCGGGAGACCGGCGTGCTCGTGACCGTCGCGACCGTGCGCGGCCACGCACCACGCAAGGCCGGTGCCAAACTCGTGGTGGGCCGGACCGAGACCTGGGGCTCGATCGGCGGCGGCAACATCGAGGCCGTCGCGATCGACCGGGCCCGCGAGCTGATCGGGACGCCCGACGCCGAGCCGGAGCTGATGGACTTCGCCCTCAACGACAAGGTCGTCGGCCGGCACGGCGTGCAGTGCTGTGGCGGCGCCGTGAGCGTCCTGCTGGAACCGCTGCCGCAGGTGCCGGCGGTCGCGCTCTTCGGCGTCGGGCACGTCGGCCTCGAACTGGCCCGCATCCTGGCCCGTCACGACCTCGATCTGCACATGATCGACACTCGCCCCGACATGCTCGCCGACGAACGGCTCGGGGTGCTCGCGGACGCGGTGGCGCAGATCCATGTGCACCGCACGCTGCTGCTTCCCGAGGAGGTGCTGGCGGAACTGCCGCCCGGTACCCACGTCCTGATCATGACCCACGACCACGCCGAGGACGCGGCGCTGTGCGACGCCGCGCTGCGCACCGACGGTCTCGGCCCGATCGGGCTGATCGGCTCGGCCGCCAAGTGGGCGCGGTTCCGGCACCGGCTGGCCACCGAGGGCGGCCACGGCGACGACGCCATCGACCGGATCAGGACCCCGATCGGGATCGCCGAGATTTCGGGAAAGGAGCCCGCCACGATCGCGGTGAGCGTCGCCGCGGACCTGCTGCGCACGTTCGAACGGGACCGCCAGGGGCACCCTGCCCGGGCGGACGGGACCGTCCGGGAGAACGCGTGACGTCGGGCCCGGCGCACAGCTGTGCGCCGGGCCCGTGCCCGTACGCCCTAGGTACCGGCTGCGGATGCGGACGTCGCGATCCGGCCCCGTGCCGTCGTACCGCGCCCGCTGGGGTGCCACTCGGTGAGCAGGATGGTGGCGTCGTCGCGCAGCTTGTGGCCCTGGTGCTGCCGCAGGCTCTGGATCAGGCGGCGGAGGGCTTCGGGTGCCGGGTCTCCCGCCGCGGTGGCGCGGATGACGGTGTCGGCCAGCCGTTCTTCCCCGTACAGGTCCCCGTCGCGCGAGCGGGCGTCGGTGACCCCGTCGCTGTAGAGGAGGATCCGGTCGCCCGGCTGGAGGCGCTGGGAGTGCTCGGTGGGCGGGAACTCGGTGACGAACGCCCACCCGAGCGGCAGGTCGGGCTCCCGGGCCAGCACCTGCGGCAGCACCCGTCCCTGGCGGATGAGCAGCGGCGGCGGATGTCCGCAGTTGATCCAGGTCAGCCGTCCGTCGGCGGTGTCCAGGTGGGCGACGACGGCGGTCATGAGCCGGTCGACGAACCACTGGTCCAGGATGCGGTCGATCGCGGTGACGATGTCGGTCAGCGAACCGCCGGAGCGGCGGGTCGCGCGGCACGCGGCGAGCCCGGCCGCGCTGGCCCCGCCCGAGGCGAGGTCGTGGCCCATGGAGTCCATGACGGTCAGGTGGAGGCCTCGGTCGTCCAGGCTGTGGTCGAAGGTGTCGCCGCCGATGTCGTACGCGGGCTCCAGCACCGCCGAGGAGGTCACCTCCGCCGTACCGATGGTCCGCGGCGGCAGGAAGGCCCACAGCAGCTCCGCCTGCACCGTCATCGCCCGCATGCGCTCGACCTCGACCAGCAGGTCGCTGTGGGACGACTTCGACACCACGAGCAGAGCAGCCACACCGGCGAGCGTCTCGCTGCGCCTGAGCAGGGCGTCCCCCAGCGAGGGCGCCGTCACCATCAGGACGCCGAGGCGCTCGATCCCGTCGATCATCGGCAGCCAGGCGGTTCCGCCGTCCCTCGACCGCTGTACCTGCTGCGTACGGTAGGCCAGGCCCGCGAGTGAGGCGTCGACGTCGGCGGTCTCCTGCCGTGCGGCACCCGGCTGGGGCAGTGCGATCAGCCGGATCTGCTGCAGGTCGGCCACGTACATGGCCGTCCCCTGGAGCCCCATGGACCGGCCGGCGTCGTCGACGAGGCCCGCGAGCTCCCGTACGGACAGCAGGTGCGAGCGGCTCAACAGATCGGCCAGCACATCCTCGTACGTCGACACACGACCTCCGCGGTTCTCCTCATGACGTCTCGCGGGGCGGCGGCAGGGAACGGCCCGTGGCTCTCAGGCTACGCAGACCCTCCGGTGATCGCCTCCGCACGCGCCGGTCGGTACGGCGGGAGGGCCCGGACTCGTCGAGTCCGGGCCCTCCCGCCGTACCGCCACGCGGAGGCTCAGATCATCGGGCCGCCGAACGGGCCGCCCAGGCCGTAGTACGTGCCGATGCCGTGGCGGTAGTCCGGGTCCTCGAGGTGCTTGTCGCGGTGGAACTCGGGAGCGTCCTTGATCTGTTCCTTGGTCCGGTCGACGAAGATCTTCCGCTCGTCCACGTCGATCCGCACCACGGTGCCGGCCGGGAGGAGGACCTCCTTGCCGAAGATCCAGACCCCGGTGTCCACGACGAGGTAGGCGTCGTCGACCTGGTCGGAGTGCTTGTCCACCTTCCCGATGCTGCCGTCGATCGCCTCGACCTTGTAGCCGGTCAGGTCCGTGCCGGCCAGATGACCCGCGGTCGACTTGTAGCTCCACACCTGCTCAGTCACGCGAAAACAACTCCTCCGGTAGGCGAGGACGGCCAACAGAGCGCTGCCGTCCTCCACTTCCGTCTGCCTTTCCCGGCGGTGCGCCTGCCCCGCCTGGGCTCCGTCTGCCCCGAGTCGCGCCGCGCATTCGCCCGAGTGCACCCGAACCGAACCTGGAACCGAGAATTCCGGCCCCGGGCATGCCTTTCACGCCCCTCTCACAGCGAGCAGGCGTGAAATCCCGATCCGGGGTTACGAGCGGGGGTACGGCGCCGTTCGGACGCGCCGCGACTGCCCCCGACGGAACGGGTGACGATGTCTGAATCGAGCCGGCACAAGACCGCGCAGCCGCCCACCGCACCTCAGGTGCGGTCGTGGCGGACCACCGCGCGCCGGGTCCACGGAGGGGTCGGTCTGCCCGTAGAGGCGACGTTCCACTACGACCCCGACGACCCCTGGGCGGTACGCGTCACCTTCCGGCCCCCGCTGGCCGAGGCCGTCGACTGGACGTTCTCCCGGGAGCTGCTGCGCTCCGGGACCCGCGTGCTCAGCGGCGAGGGTGACGTCCGGCTGTGGCCCCTGCGCCGCGGTGGCAGGGAGGGGCGCGTCCGCATGCGGCTCGGCCCGGTCGAGCTGTTCGCCGTAGTCGACGTGGACCGCGCGGGTCTGCGGGGCTGGCTGAGCGAGACGTACGGTGCCGTGCCCGAGGGAGAGGAGGCCGCCCGGATCGTCTGGGCGGCCGAGATCCCGCAACTGTTCGCGCGGCCGTAGACGCCGGATCACGCGCGACGGGACTCACACATGAAGACGACAGGAGGACATGATGTTGGACAGCTGGCGCGCACGTGCGGCCTGCCAGGATGTCGACCCCGACCTCTTCTTCCCGGTGGGGACGGGAGCACCGGCGCTGATCCAGGTCGAGGAGGCCAAGGAGGTCTGCCGGCGCTGCCCGGTGAGGGAGGAGTGCCTGCGCTGGGCCATGGACGACTCCCGCCAGGTGACGGGCGTGTGGGGCGGCCTGGACGAGGGCGAACGGCAGTCGCTGAAGCGGAGGGCGCGCCGCCGGGCGAACCGATCGGACTGAGGCGGGCGATGATACCGAGGTGAACGATGAGGCGAACGCGGTAGAAGAAGCGATCAGGGGTGAGCTCAGGCTCATGGACCCGGGCGTGCGGACGTCACGGGCGGAGGCCAGGCAGCTGCTGGACCCGGAGTTCGTGGAGGTCGGCGCCTCCGGCCGACGGTGGTCGTACGAGGAGATGCTGGCCGAGTTGCCGGCCATGACCGGCAACTCGGCCGAGGGTCCCCGTTACGTGCCGTCAGGCATGACGGGCGCCGTGCTGGCTCCGGGCGTGGTGCACCTGACGTACGAGACCGAGATCGAGGGCCGCCGGGCGCGCCGGAGTTCGCTGTGGCGCAGGCCGGACGAAGGGGCGGCCCTGCGCATGTACTACCACCAGGCCACCCCGCTCCCGGCCCGGGACGCCTAGGGCGTGGTGGGCCGATGCGGGGTCACCGAGTGGCCACGGGCTCGCGCAGGCCGACGCAGTCGAAGGCCCAGAAGGGCTCCGAGTAGACGAAGGTGCCCGTCATCCACGGTTCGTACGAGGACAACCGGGCGACCTGGAACGCGGCCTCGGGGATACGCAGGGAGGGCGAACGGAAGCCCACCGCGCCGGCGGCCTCGAAGCCGCGCGCGCCGTAGTAGCTCGGCGAACCCTCCAGGAACACCATCGGCACGCCCTGGCTGTCGGCCGCCTCGAGGGCGTGGGCGACAAGCCGCGTACCGATGCCCTGACGCTGGAACTCCGGGACCACGCCCAGCGGTGACAGCGACAGGACGTCCACGATCCCGCGCGGGGCGTCCACCCGCGTCGCGCTCAGCAGGGCATGCCCGACGACCTGGTCGTCGACGACGGCGACGAAGGACATCGGCGCCCATGCGGCCTCAGCGACGCGCAGCGCCTCCACGAGCCCGGGAACCCGCTCGCCGTCCCCGAAGGCGCGCGCATGGAGCTCGCGTACATCCCGGTGATCGTCGGCGGTCTCCCGCCGGATCACCGCCCGGGCACCGGCGGGAGTGGTCGGAGAGCTTCCAGGCGCATCCTGTGACGTCATGGCCGCGAGGGTAGATCGCGGGGTGACTCGTGCGCGAGCGGATGACGCACCAGGTCGTCACGCGTTCCCCCACGGTTCCTTGACAGCAGTGCACGCACGCGGAACGGCCTCACCAGAAGGGGGTTGGTGAGGCCGTTCCCGTCGGGGGGCGTGCGTCTACGACTCGTCGAGCATGCCCTTGCGCAGTTGCTCCAGGTTGCGGGAGAGCAGGCGGGAGACGTGCATCTGGGAGATGCCGAGCTCGTTGCCGATCTCCGACTGCGTCCGCTCCTCGACGAAGCGCAGGTGCAGGATGCGGCGGCTGCGCTCGTCGAGTTCCACCAGCAGTGGCGCCAGCGTGTGGAACTGCTCGAAGAGTTCGAGCGCCGGGTCCTCCACTCCGATGAACTCGGCCAGCGCCGTGGCGTCGTCCTCGCCGTCAGGGCCGATCGCCGCGTCGAGCGACGCGGAGTTGTATCCGTTCGCGGCGATCCGTGCCTCGATCACCTCGTCCTCGGAGAGGTTCATCAGGCTCGCCAGCTCCGCCACGCTCGGCGAGCGGCCGAGCCGGGAGCTCAGCTCGTCGGTGGCCTTGGCCAGCTCCAGCCGCGCTTCCTGCAGCCGGCGCGGCACGTGGACCGCCCAGGAGGTGTCACGGAAGAAACGCTTGATCTCACCGACGATGTACGGGATGGCGAAGCTGGTGAACTCCACCTCCCGGGAGAGGTCGAAGCGGTCGATGGCCTTGATCAGACCGATCGTACCGACCTGGACGATGTCCTCCATCTCGTCGCCGCGGGCCCCCCGGAAGCGGCCGGCCGCGTAGCGGACGAGCGACATGTTCATCTCGATCAGCGTGTTGCGCGCGTACTGGTACTCATGCGTCCCCTCCTCCAACACCGCCAGCTTGTCGAAGAACACCTTCGACAGCTCCCGCGCGTCCTTCGGAGCGACCTTGCGGGGAGATTCGAGTACGGGAAGGTCCTCCGTACCCGTCTCGACACCAGTCCTCGTATCCGTCGTCACCTCGGTCGGCACTCTGATGACCTTCTCTCGTCCGTTGGCAGCGATTACCCCCCGTGCCGGCTCCGCCTACCCCCACTTTCTCAGAACATGTCAGTCGACTTTCAGTCAATTGTTTCAAGCCAGTGAGAGCCGGGCCCGGACCCGCTTCCCGGTCAACTCCGGCTCCACGCGGACGCTCTCACACACCGCCACCACGATCTCGAGACCGTGCTGGCCGATGCGCTGGGGATCGGGGGGTCTGGGGACCGGAGCGGCCTCGAGCCGGTCGGCCACCGAGATGTCCAGGGCGTCCTCGAACCATTCGAGAAGCACCCGGAAGGGGCCCGGCGCGTGCCGTACCGCGTTGGTCACCAGTTCGCTGACCACCAGGCGGGCCACGTCGACACGCTCCTGGGGCACCGGTCCGCCTCCGGCGGCAGGCGCGGCGGTCAGGAAGTCGGCCGCGAAGTCGCGGGCCGACGCGATCGTCCTCACCCCCATGTCGGCGTCCTCGAAGGCCACGCTCGCCGACAGCGACGGCCGACGCACGGCGCTCGCCGTGCCGTTCGCCTCATCCATCGTCCGTCCTCCTTCGCATGATGTCGTCCTTTCCGCTGTCCTTCGGATTCCCCTCCGAGCCCGCCGCACACCGCGCCCACCCGGTGGAGGCGATGCGGGGCGTCCAAAAGGCCGTGGGCGCCACCCCGTCGAGGGGTGGCGCCCACGGACACGACGTGCGGGCTACCAGCGGTACCAGCGGCTCGTACGCCCCTGAGGCCGGACCACGAAGCCCAGCAACCAGAGGATGAGCGCGAGCACGGCTATCCACCACAGCGCCTTCACCGCGAAGCCGGCGCCGAAGAGAACCAGCACGATCAGCAGAACCAAGAGAAGAGGAACCATTCCTATCCACCTCCAGGCTCTCCGCTTGCCCCGCACTTCGTCAGACATCCCTGCGAATGAGCGAGTTCCTCGCTACGGCAGCGCGGCGCCGCGGGCGGCGATCCACAGGGCGTACCACTCGTCATGGCTCAGGTCAGGCTCGCCCGTCGCCGCGTCCCGGCAGGCCCGGATGCGCTGGGGGTTCGACGTGCCGATGACGGGGGCGACGCGGGCCGGGTGGCGCCGCAGCCACCAGAGCACGATGGTCTCGGGTGTGGTGCCCTTGGCCTCGGCGAGCGAGGCCACCAGCGCGGCCGTGGCCGTCTCCTCCGGGGTCCCCGGAGGCGCCCCCGTGTAGCGCCCCTGGGCGAGCGACCCCCACGCCTGCAGTTCGATGCCGTGGGTCAGGCAGTGCTCGACGGTGCCGGCGGGGAAGCCGTTGGCCGCAGACTCCGGGGCGTTGACGAGGACGCCGTCCTCCAGCCAGGCGCGCCGGTGCAGGCTCATCTCCAGCTGGTTGGCCACGAGCGGCAGGTCCATGTGCGCCTGGAGCCGGGCGATCTGCGCGGCGTTCATGTTCGAGACACCGAAGCGGCGGACGAGCCCCTGCCGGTGGAGCGAGGTCAGGGCGTCGGCGATGTCGGCGGGGTCCGCCAGGGGGTCGGGGCGGTGCAGGAGCAGGACGTCGAGGACGTCGGTGCGCAGCCGCCCCAGACTCTCCTCGACCCTGCGGACGATGGAGGCGCCGCGCAGGTCGTACAGGCCGGGCCGGCTCCCTTCGGGCAGGCGGATGCCGCACTTGGTCTGCAGGGTGATCCGCTCACGCAGTCCGGCCGAGCGGGCCAGGACCTCGCCGAAGACCGCCTCCGACTTTCCGTGCCGGTAGATGTCGGCGTGGTCGAACGCGGTGATGCCGCTGTCCAGCGCCGCCTCGACGGCGGTCTCCGCCTCGTCGATGTCGGCGGCCGTGTGGGGCGCCGGGTCCCAGCCTCCCCCGAGGCCCATGCAGCCGAAGAGGAGGCGGTGGTCGGTCTTCTCGGGGGTCGTCACCGGGCCACTTTCGCACACGTACTCGATACGCTGCCACGACCCCTCGACGGGTGGCTCCTGGGCCGGGCCGGGCCGCACACACGCCAGAAGCCCCCATGGGGACCATGGGGGCTTCCGCGCTCCGCGGTGGCGGGGCCGGGTCAGGCCCGGAGCAGCCGTTCCGTCACCTCGCGGTAGGTCCGCAGGGTGAGCCGGAGCTGCTCGGTGTCGGGGCCCGGCCCGTCCGGGTCGCCGTTCTCCTGCCAGCCCGCCCGCAACGCGGTGCTGCGGTCCCGCAGCGCGGCGATGAGCTCCCGCTCCGCCGCGGCGAGGACCTCGGCCGCCTCGGCGACCGAGCCCTGGGGCGAGTCGACGAACCCCGCGAGCGCGTGGTGCAGGCGCTGCCCGAGGCGGTCCCGCTCGCCCTCGCCGAGGAGCTGTCCGGACGGACCTCCCTCGGCGGCGGCACCGTGTCCGGTATCGCTCGCGGAGCCGACGCCCGGCCGGTCGCCCGGCCGGTCCGTCGTGTCCCGTCCGCGAGGTGCGGCGGGGGTCGCGGCGGGAGCGTTCGTGCGGCTCCCGCCGCTCCGGCCCGTGGCACCGGGGTCGCCGGGCGGGACTGCGGACTGGGGCGCCTTCGACAGCGGCATGGCCGGAGGCGGGTCGGCCGGGGTCGGCGGGGCGGGCGGGGCAGGCGGAGTCGGCGTGCCCGACGTGCGCGGGGCGGGAAGCGGGGGCGGCGGCGGGGGCGAGCCGCCCGGCGGCACCGTGGGAAGGCCGGTGCGCTGGGAGGGCACGGCCGCGGAGGGTACTCCCCCGTTCCCGGTGGGCGCCGGTCCGCCGGCGCCGCCCGCCGCGCCCGGGGCCTTCGCGGCCTCGGGTGCGGTGTCGCGCCGCGCGTCACCTTCGGACCCGCCCGCTGCCCGCCTGTCCCGGTTCTCGCGTGACATCACGCACCACTTCCCTTCGGCTTGAGGAGATGCCTGCGGTCGCGCCCGGCCACCGGTCGGGTCCGCGCGCTCTCCGTGGCGGTCGGGCCCCCGGCCGCCGTCAGGTCCTCGAACAGGGCACGCGCATGCACCAGCGCCTCACGCAGCTCCTCCGTGGAGGCCGCGTCGGAGCGCACGGCGCGGCGTACCGCGCGCAGACCCTCCACGTGGTGCGGATGGTGCACCGACAGAGCGGCGAGTTGTTCCTCGCGCCGTTCGGGCTCCGGGAATCCCCGCGTCGCGGCGATCCGGGTGAGGAGCTCCTCGGCATCGGCGACCGCCTGCCGCGGCGCGTCGACGAAGCGTTCCTGGAGCATCGTCCACTGAGCGGTGTAGTGCTCGCGGACCGCGTGCTCCAGCGGCAGAGGGCGGATACCGCCGTGCCGCTCGACCCGCTCGCGCAGATCGCGGTGGGCGGCCTCGCTGTCGCCGCCGTACCTCTCCAGCGTGCGGTCGTACTCGGGGCCGAAGCGCCGCCTGAGGGAGCGCGTGCCGCTGCCCGTGCCCATGCGGGCCCGGAGCAGGAGACCGGCCGCCAGTAGTGCGGCGACCACCGCCGCGAGAACGAGAACTGTGGTCAGGGTCGACATGGCTGCCTTCCTGGATCGTGACTCCTGGCTGGCTTTTCGTCACTGCTTGTTGGGCGCCTGACGGTTCGGCTTGCCGCTTCCGGGGCGGTCAAACCCACGACAACCGTCGTAGCCTCGTAACCGTCGCGGTCGACCGGCGCGGCCTGGGCCGTACGAGGGTAGGAGAGCAGCATGGACGGTTCCCTCTGGCTCCTCGTGGCCCTGGTCCTGCTGCTCGTGGCGGCGGGGTTCGCGGCCGTACTGCTCGTACGCGTCTTCCAGGCGCGCAGGCTGCTGGTGGACGCCGGTGTCCCGCTGCAGTCCAAGGCCCTGTTCTGGGCGGCGGTGGTGTACACGGTCTCGCCGATCGACCTCATCCCGGACCCGGTCTACCTGGACGACATCGGCGTGCTCCTGGTCGCCCTGAAGGCCCTGCACGCCGCGGCCGCGGGGAGCGGGGCCGCCGTCAAGGGATCGCGCACGCGACCGGACGCGTCGGTCAGCCGTCCGGCGAGGGTTCCGCCGACGCGGTGACCCGTGGGCCCCGACGTGCGGTGGGGGACGACGGGCGTCAGATTGGAGAGTGTCCGCCCCATGGGGGCGGACACGCTTCGGCGGGCGACGACGGAGGAGCCCCTCATGACGACCCACGGGCGGCTGCCGCAGGTGGTGCTCCTCGTCGGCGTCGCCGGGTCGGGCAAGACGACCGTGGGACGTCTTCTCGCGGAGCGGCTCGGCTGGGCGTACGAGGACGCGGACGAGTTCCACTCCGATGCCGACCGCGCCCTGATGGCCGCCGGTCATCCCCTGTCGGACCACGACCGGGAGCCATGGCTCGGAGCGGTGCGGGAGCGGATGGACCAGGTGATCGCGGCCCGCCGGCAGGCCGTCGTGAGCTGCTCGGCCCTCAAGCGTGCCTACCGGGACAGGCTGCTGGCAGGGCGCCCCGAGGTCCTTCTGGTGTACCTGCACGGCTCACGTGAGTTGATGCGCTCCCGGCTGGCCGCGCGGCACGGTCACTTCTTCCCCGCGGAGCTGTCGGACAGCCAGTTCGCGACTCTCCAGGAGCCCGGGCCCGACGAGCACGCGGTGGTCGTGGAGGTGGACCGGCCTCCGGAGGCGGTCGTCGCGACGGTCCTGGCGATGATGTCCCCCAGCCTCACGGGCACCTCCTGGAGGCTGGTCCGGGGAGATCAGAGCGCCGTCGTGGTCCAGCTGGGCGGCGCCCTGCGCGACTACTCCGTCGACGGCCGGCCGCTGCTCGACGGGTTCTCCGAGAAGTCCGCCGTCGGGGGCGGGCGGGGGCAGCTGCTCGTCCCGTGGCCGAACCGCGTGGGCGGCGGACGGTACCGGTTCGAGGGCAGGAGCCTGCAACTCCCCCTGAACGAGGTGGAGAAGGGCAATGCGATCCACGGGCTGCTCCGCTGGGTGCCGTGGCAGCCGCTCGCCCGCACCGAGGACGCGGTGACGCTCGGGACCACGCTCTGCCCCCAGTCGGGGTATCCGTTCCTCCTGGACGTCCGTGTCGAGTACCGGCTCGGGGCGGACGGCCTCGCCGTCGCCGTCCACGCGACCAACTCCGGGACGGAGCCCGCGCCGTACGGCGTCGGTCAGCATCCCTACCTGACGGTCGGCACCGACCTCGTCGACAGCGCCGTACTGACCGTCCCCGCCCGGTATCTGCTGCGTACCGACGACCGGGGTCTGCCCGTCGGACGCGAGCCCGTCGACGGCACCCCGTACGACTTCAGCACGGCCCGCCCCATCGGCGATCTGCGCCTGGACACGGCCTTCACCGGACTCGACCGCGGCTCGGACGGGCGAGCGGTCGTGCGGCTCGCGCACCCCTCGGGACTGCACGGCGTCGATCTGTGGCTGGGTGAGGGAACCCGGTACGTGCAGGTGTTCACGGGCGACACCCTGCCCGGACCCGAACGGCGTAGGGGTGTGGCCGTGGAGCCGATGTCCTGCCCGGCGGACGCGTTCCGCAGCGGTACGGACCTCACCGTCCTGCGGCCGGGGGCGACCCATGTGCTCCGCTGGGGTCTGAGCCCGTGGAGGAACGCGTGACACCGTCCGAACCGCCGCCGCGGGGCGCGCGGGCCGGGGGGATGACCTCGCACGACTTCCGGGCGCTCTACGAGCGGCTGAGGGCCGGGGCGGCTCCGCCGGCGGTGGACGGGCCGTGCGGCGCGCTCCGCCTGCTGACACCCGAACGGGTGGCGGCCGCCGCCGCGGAGGTCCGCACCGGACGCACGGTGTCGCTGGCCGCTCCGATCGACACCGAGCGGGGTCCCGACGACCCCGAGCCGGCGGTGCACCGGATGACCGGACCGCGAGCGGGCGACATCGGCACGGACGGGCTGTACTTCGCCACGGACCGTTTCTCGATGAACGTGCACGGCGACGCGGACAGTCATCTCGACGCCCTCTGCCATGTCCTGTTCGACGGCGAGCTGTACGGCGGTGTGCCGGCGAGCACGGTGACGGCCGAGGGCGCCCGCATGCTCTCCGTCGACCGGCTCGGGAACGGCATCGTGGGACGCGGCGTCCTGTTGGACATCCCACGGCTGCGCGGTGTGCCCTGGCTGGAACCGGGCGACCATGTCACCTCGGGCGATCTGACGGCGGCCGAAGCCGCGCAGGGGGTTCGCGTCGGGCCGGGCGACCTGCTGTTCGTGCGGGTGGGGCACCGCCTCCGGCGTGCCGAACTGGGGCCCTGGAAGGCGGCCGGGGCGCGGGTGGGCCTTCACCCGACGGCGGTGGAGTTCCTGGCCGAGCGCGAGGTCACGGCCCTGGGCGGGGACGGCAACAACGACACGGCGCCCAGCGCGGTGAGCGACGTGGCCTTTCCCGTCCATGTGCTCGCCATCCACGCCATGGGCATCCACCTCATGGACTATCTGCGGTTCGAGGACCTCGCCCCTGCCTGCGCGGAGGCCGGGCGCTGGAGCTTCCTCTGTGTGGTCGCGCCCCTGCGGCTGACCGGGGCGACGGGGTCGCCGGTGAACCCGATCGCGGTGCTGTGAGGGCCGGTCGGAGGGTCCGCAGAGGCTCCGCGCTCCGGTCGCCGCCCCCGAGGGGGCCGGATACGTTCGAGGGAGGTGGGACCGCCGGCCTCCCGGCCGGCGGGGGCGCGAGGTGCCCGACACCAGGTCGGGGCCGTGATCCCAAGGACGGTGGTCGCCGTGGGCGACGCCCCACACTACGACGTCATCATCATCGGCACCGGTGCCGGCGGAGGGACTCTGGCCCATCGCCTGGCGCCGTCGGGCAGACGCGTCCTCCTGATCGAGCGCGGTGGCCACCTTCCACGCGAGCGGGACAACTGGGACTCGACCGCCGTGTTCGTCAAGGGCAAGTACCGGGCCCCGGAGTTTTGGCTCGACAAGAACGGCACCGAGTTCCCGCCCGAGGTCAACTACTACGTCGGGGGCAACACCAAGTTCTACGGGGCGGCCCTCTTCCGGCTGCGGCCCGAGGACTTCGGCGAGCTGCGTCATCACGGCGGGATCTCTCCCGCCTGGCCGATCCGGTACGAGGATCTGGAGCCGTACTACACACAGGCCGAGCACCTGTACCTGGTCCACGGGCGGCACGGCGAGGACCCGGGCGAGGGCCCCGTCAGCGCGCAGTACGCCCATCCGCCCGTGGAGCACGAACCGCGCATCCAGCAGCTGAGCGACGACCTCGAGAAGCGTGGCCTGCACCCGTTCCATCTGCCGATCGGCGTCAACCTGACCCAGGAGAAAGGCGGCCGGCCCACCCACTCCAGTGTCTGCATCCGGTGCGACCGGGTCGACGGCTTCCCGTGCCTGGTGCGCGGCAAGTCGGACGCCGAGGTCATCTGCGTCGAGCCGGCGCTGGAGCACCCTCACGTCGAGATGGTCACGCACACCCAGGTGGTACGCCTGGAGACCGACGACGGCGGGCGCCGTGTCAGTGCGGTCGTCGGCCGGCTGCCCGACGGTTCGGAGGTCCGGTTCACCGCGGACGTGGTGGTCGTCTCCTGCGGGGCGGTCAACTCCGCGGCGCTGCTGCTCGCCTCGGCGAACGAGCACCATCCCCGTGGCCTCGCGAACAGCTCGGACGTGGTCGGCCGGTTCTACATGCGGCACAACAACCTGGCCCTGATGGCGGTGTCGAAGGAACCGAACGACACCCGGTTCCAGAAGACCCTGGCCCTGCACGACTGGTACTTGGGCGCGGACGACTGGGACTTCCCGCTGGGCGGCATCCAGATGCTGGGCAAGTCGGACGCCGAACAGATCCACGGCGAGGCTCCGCGGTGGGCCGGTGCCGTCTCACCCGACATGCCGTTCGAGGTACTGGCCCATCACGCCGTCGACTTCTGGCTCTGCGGCGAGGACCTGCCCCTCGCGGACAACCGGGTCACCCTCGGCGGCGACGGCCGTATCCGGCTCGCCCTCGACGAGACGAACAACATCGAGGGCCTGAAGCGTCTGCGGCACAAACTCCAGGGGATGCTGGGCCACCTGGGCATGCACGAGCACCGGCTGCTGTCGCACAGCATCTACCTGCACAAGGGCATGCCGATCGGGGCGACGGCGCACCAGGCGGGTACCGTGCGCTTCGGCAGCGATCCCGCGTCCTCCGCGCTGGACGTGAACTGCAAGGCCCACGATCTCGACAACCTGTACGTCGTCGACACGAGCTTCTTCCCGAGCATCGGCGCGGTCAACCCGTCCCTGACAGCCATCGCCAACGCCCTCCGCGTCGGCGAGCACCTCCTGGCACGGCTGGGCTGAGCGACCCCCGGCCGCTGGTCCGTCCGGACGAAGAAGGTGGGCCCAACGGCCTAAGGGCGATTCCCAGGACATGCCGGCCTCTCCCTCGGGTGGTTGCGTGGTGCAGCCCGGCAGGGTCGACGCCGGGCGGCACATCCGCGCGGCGAGGAGGCAGGACGGCATGGACTCCACTGGGGAACAACCGCAGGGTGTGATCCCGGCGCGTCTGCTGCAGGGCCAGAAGGCTCTGGTCACCGGTGCCAACTCGGGCATCGGCAAGGCCACGGCCATCGGTCTGGGACGGGCCGGTGCCGATGTCGTCGTGAACTACGTGGCGGGCCGTGAGGCGGCCGAGGAGGTCGCCGCGGAGATCGCCTCGCTCGGGGTGCGCTCGGCGGCGTACGAGGCGGACGTGTCCGACGAGGGCCAGGTCGTCGCCATGATGGACAGGATGGTCGAGGAGTTCGGCACCATCGACGTGCTGGTGGCCAACGCGGGGCTGCAGCGCGACGCCCGGCTCACGGACATGACCATGGCCCAGTGGCAGAAGGTCCTCGATGTCAATCTGACCGGCCAGTTCCTCTGCGCACGGGAGGCCGTCAAGGAGTTCCGGCGCCGTGGCGTGGTCCCCGAGGTGTCCCGTGCCGCCGGCAAGATCATCTGCATGAGTTCGGTGCACCAGGTCATCCCCTGGGCCGGTCACGTGAACTACGCGTCCTCCAAGGGCGGCGTGCAGATGATGATGCAGACCCTGGCCCAGGAGCTGGCGCCGGAGAAGATCCGCGTGAACGCGGTCGCTCCGGGGGCGATCAAGACGCCGATCAACCGCGCCGCCTGGGAGACGCCCGAAGCGAGGAAGGACCTGCTGCGGCTCATCCCGTACGACCGGATCGGCGACCCCGACGACATCGCCAACGCCGTCGTCGCGCTCGCCTCCGACCTCATGGACTACGTGGTGGGGACCACGCTGTACGTGGACGGAGGCATGACCCTCTTCCCCGGCTTCGCCACCGGCGGATGACCCGGTCCCGGCCCTCCACATCCACGAACGGCGACGGCACGTATGCCCACCTCGCTCCACCTGCTGGCGGAGACCCCGGCCCAGCTCCTGCCGGCCAGGGAACTCATGGCCTTCACCCTGGCCTCCCACATCATCCTGGTTCCGCTCGGCGTGGCCTTCCCCTTCATCACCCTGGTCATGCACTACCGGGGACTGCGCCGCAACGACGCCACGGCGCTGCTCCTGGCACGGCGGTGGTCGGCCGTCATGGCGGTGCAGTTCGCGCTGGGCATCGTCACCGGCACGGTGCTGTCCTTCGAGTTCGGGCTGTTGTGGCCGGGCCTGATGGGACGGTGGGGTGACGTCTTCGGTGTCGGATTCGGCGTCGAGGCGTGGGCCTTCTTCCTGGAGGCGGTGCTGATCGCCATCTACCTCTACGGATGGCGCCGGCTGAAGCCGCGTACGCACTTCCTCCTGGGGCTCCCCCTGCCGTTCGCCGCCCTGCTCGGGGCCTTCGGCATCCTGGCCGCCAACTCCTGGATGAACACGCCCCAGGGCTTCTCGCTCGACTCCGAGGGCAACCCGGTCGACGTGGACGTCTGGAAGGCGATCTTCACGCCGATGTTCGGCCCGCAGTACTGGCACTTCGTCGTGGCGATGGTGCTCACCGCGGGCTTCATGGTGTCCGGTGTCTACGCCATGGGCTGGCTCCGTGGCCGCAGGGACCGCTACCACCGGCTCGGCTTCGCCGTTCCGTTCACCATCGCCGCCGTCGCCGCGCCGGTGCAGTTCGTCCTCGGCGACTCCATCGCCCGGTCCGTCTTCCACAAGCAGCCGGTGAAGTTCGCCGCGCTGGAGATCGTCTGGAAGACCGACACCCGAGTACCGGAGTACCTCTTCGGGAGACTGAACGAGGACGGCACGGTCTCGGGGGGCATCAAGATCCCGCTGCTCGACTCCGTGCTCGCCGGATTCAGTCCGAACACCGAGGTGGTGGGACTGACCTCCGTTCCGGCGGACCAGCGGCCCACGGCGACGCAGGCGACCATCGCCCACTGGGCGTTCGACCTCATGGTCCTGATCGGTTCCGTGCTGGTGCTGCTCGCCCTCTGGTACGGCTTCGTCTGGCTGCGCCACCGTCGTCTGCCGGCCTCGCCGTGGTTCTACCGCGCCGCGGCCTGTGCCGGCGTCGGCTCGGTCGTGGCCGTCGAGTGCGGCTGGATCGCCACGGAGGTGGGGCGCCAGCCCTGGATCGTCTACCAGAACATGCGGGTCGCCGAGGCCGTGACCTCGACCCGCTCCACCAGCCTGTGGATCATGCTCGGGGTGGTGATGGTGGTGTACGTCTTCCTCTTCGGCTCGTTCCTCGTCGTCCTGCTGAAGATGCGTACGCGCTGGCGGCTCGCCGACGCGGAGCAGGCCGCCGGGGGTACCCCCACACCGGAGGCCGACATCCCGTACGGGCCGCGGGCGTCCCGTCCCGCGGACGACGTGCCCGCCGGTGGCCCGAGGGCGGGCCGCAGCGGGGGTGACGGCCCATGACCGCCGACCTCATCGCCGTGGTGCTGCTGCTGGCCGTCACCGCGTACGCCTGTGCGGGCGGCACCGACTACGGGGCGGGCTTCTGGGACCTGACGGCCGGAGGGACGGAGCGCGGCCGGCGCCCCCGATGGCTCATCGACCACGCCATGGCTCCCGTGTGGGAGGTGAACAACGTCTGGCTGATCTTCGTCCTGGTCATCATGTGGACCGGCTTCCCCGTCCTGTTCCAGAGCGTGTTCTCCGCGATGTGGCTCCCGCTGGCCCTGGCCGTCGTCGGCATGGTCCTCCGGGGCGCCGGCTTCGCCCTGCGCAAGCCCACCCGGCGGCTCGCCGGCCGGCGTCTGTACGGTGCCGTGTTCGCGGTCGCCTCACTCGTCACACCGTTCTTCCTCGGCGCCGCCGTCGGCGGGATCGCGTCGGAACGTGTCTCTCCCGGCACGGAGGCCTCGGCGGACGTCTGGACGAGCCCCACCTCGCTCGTCTTCGGACTGGTCGCGATCGCGACCACCGCGTTCCTCGGGGCGGTCTTCCTCATGGGCGATGCCCGCAGGTTCGACGCCCCCGACCTGGTCGGCTACTTCAGGCTGCGGGCGCTCGGCAGCCTCGCCGTGCTCACCGTCCTGGCGGTGGTCACCGGCTGGGTCACCCATGAGGACGCCCCCTACATCTGGCATGGCCTCACTCGTGGCCTGGGACTCCTGTTCGTCATCTTCGCCGGGGTGGCCGCCGTCGCCACCGCCTGGCTGCTGTGGCGGGCGGCCGGAACGTGGGTGCGCGTCACGGCTGTCGGCGTGGTCGCGTCCGCCATCATCGCCTGGGGCATGGCCCAACGCCCCTACCTGCTCCCCACCTCGCTGACCGTGGCCGACGCCGCGGGCGCACCGTCCACGCTGACGTGGCTGGCGATCGTCACCCTGGTGGCGCTGGTGGTCGTCGTGCCGGCCGTCGTCCTCCTCTACTGGCTCGACTCGCACGGCGAGCTGGAGGAGCTCACCGACTCCGAGCTGCGCGGGCGAGGCCGGACGGCCGGTGACGGCGCGGCACCCGACAGTTGACCGCCCGCCTGTACGCGTCCTGGACACCCCCTCGCGCCCGGACTCCGCCGGAAGGAAGCAGCCGTGACCGACGACGAGATCCTCATCGGGCTCGCCCTGACGGTGGTGCTCGCCACCGGTTCGCAGATCCTGGCGAGCAAGCTGCGCGTCCCGGCCCTGATCATCCTGCTTCCCGTCGGCTTCGCCGCCGGTGCGATGACGGACGTCGTCCACCCGGACAAGTTGCTGGGACAGGACTTCTCGGCCCTGGTGTCGTTGGCCGTCGCGGTGATCCTCTACGATGCCGGCCTGGGTCTCGACCTGCGCAAACTCGCCCACCACACGCGCGGGATCGTGGGCAGGCTGCTCGTGTACGGCCTCCTGCTCACCTTCCTCGTCGTCTCGGCGGTGGCACCGGCGATGTTCGCCATGCCGCTGCGCGTGGCCGCGATGCTCGGCATGATCCTCGTCGTCTCGGGTCCCACCGTCGTGGGGCCGATCCTCGACTTCGTGCGGCCGAGCGACAAGGTGCGGCGCATCCTCATCTGGGAAGGAACGCTGACCGACCCGATCGGCGCGATCCTCGGGGCCCTCACCTTCCACGCGGTCGCCTCCTCGCACCAGGTCGACATCGGCCGGGGCTACCAGCTGGGTCAGTTCCTGATCAGCCTCGCCGTCGGACTGGCGGGCGGGGTCGTGGGCACCGCGCTGTTGTGGTTCGCCCTGCGCACCCTCCGGCTCGGGGAGACCCTGGGGACGCTGGCGCAACTCGCCGTCGTCATCGGCGTGTCGGCGGTCTGCGATGTCGTACGGGACGATACGGGACTCATCGCCGCGATCGTGACGGGACTTGCCGTGGCCAACATCCGCGGCTTCGACATGCCCGCGCGCCGGCCCTTCTTCGAGACCCTGGTCCAGCTCATCATCGGGCTTCTCTTCATCTCCATCTCCGCGACGGTCACCCCGGCGTCCCTGGTGCCGGTGCTCCTTCCCGCGCTCGGCCTGATCGCGATCCTCGTCCTGGTGGTCCGGCCGGTCGTGGCCTTCGGCGCCGCGGCACGTTCCGATCTCTCCCGGGGGGAGCGCGCCTTCGTCGGATGGATGGACCCACGCGGCATCGTCGCGGCGGCGACGGCTTCGACCTTCTCAGCCGGTCTGGTCGAGCGGGGGGTGTCGGGGGCGGCGAAGATCCTTCCCGTCACGTTCCTGGTGATCGTGGGCACGGTTCTCCTCTACGCACTGACGGCGGCCCCGGTGGCCAGACGGCTGGGCGTCGTCAAGACGACGGGAACGCGCGTCCTCCTGGTGGGCGGCGAGCCATGGGTGGTCGACCTGGGCAAGGCCCTGCGCTCCGCCGGCCTCGACATGCTGATGTGGGCGGGCGTCGACGAGCAGCGGAAGCGGATCAAGGCGGCGGGTCTCGGCCTGGCCAAGGGCGACCTGCTGGCGACGGCCATCAACCCCGGGGCGCGTCTGGAGGGCGTGACGGCCGTCTTCCTGGCGACCGACGACGACGACTTCAACGCGCTCGCCTCGATCGTGATGCAGGACAACGTCGACGGGCCCGTCTACCGGGTGGGGCCGCCGCCGGACAGCCACGGGGTGGTCGCTCCGTACACCGGCGGCGACATCCTCTTCGGCCACCCCCTGGTCCGCCACGTGCTCGCGGAGCGCTACGCGCGGGGCGCCCGGTTCGTCGTACACCCGGCCGCCGCCCCCCTGCCACCGGAGCATGACACGCTCTTCGTGGTGCGGGCCGACCACCAGCTGGACCCGGTCACGGAGACGCGGAAGAGCGCCCCTCAGGCGGGGGACACGCTCGTCCTCCTCGGCCCCGCACCGGCCGCGGCGACCACTCCCCCGCTCTGAGGACTCGCGCGCCGGCTCCGCGGGCTACGCCTCGTCACGCCGTTCCTCCCGGAGAATCGAGTCCAGCGTGATCGCCGCGTCGATCAGCGCCAGATGGGTGAACGCCTGCGGGAAGTTGCCCAGTTGGCGCCCCGTCAGGTCGATCTCCTCGGAGTACAGACCCAGGTGGTTGGCGTACGTGAGCATCTTCTCCAGCACCAGGCGGGCCATGTCGGTGCGTCCGGCCCGTGCCAGGGCGTCGACGTACATGAACGTGCACAGGGAGAAGGTTCCCTCGGAGCCCCGCAGCCCGTCGGGGGACGCCTCGGGGTTGTAGCGGTAGACGAGGCTGTCGCTGACCAGTTCTCTCTCCATCGCGTCCAGGCTGGTCTTCCACATCGGGTCGTCGGGCGTGAGGAAGCCGACCGTCGGCATGCGCAGCAGCGCCGAGTCGAGCACGTCGTCGCCGTAGTGCTGTACGAAGGCCTGCTTCGTGGGATCCCACCCCCGGTCGAACACCTGCCGGTAGATCGCGTCCCGCGCCTCCACCCAGCGTCCGCCGGCCGCGGGACGGCCGTCGTCGTGGGCCATCCGAAGAGCGCGGTCGAAGGCTACCCAGGACATCACGCGACCGTAGGTGAAGTCCTTCCGGCCGCCACGCGTCTCCCAGAGTCCTTCGCCAGGCTGGTCCCAGTGGTCGACCAGCCAGTCGAGCAGAGTGTGCAGCGCCTTCCAGCCCCCGTGGTCGAGATGCATGCCGTGTTCGTGCGCGAAGTAGATGCTGTCGAGCGCCTCGCCGTAGATGTCCAGCTGGAGCTGGGTCGCGGCGCCGTTGCCGATGCGGACCGGGGCCGATCCGCGGTACCCCTCCCAGTGGTCGAGGGTCTCCTCGACCAGGTCGGCGGAGCCGTCGACCCGGTACATGATGTTCAGCGGGCCGGAGCCGTTCGTCCGGCCGACCTTCTCCTTGACCCGGTCGTGCAGCCAGTTGATGAAGGCGGACGCCTCCTCCTTGAATCCCAGGCCCAGCAGGGCGTACACCGAGAACGAGGCGTCGCGGATCCAGGTGAACCGGTAGTCCCAGTTGCGCTCTCCGCCGAGCTGTTCGGGAAGTCCCGTCGTGGGGGCCGCGACCAGGGCGCCGGTCGGCGCGTAGGTCATGAGCTTCAGCGTCACGGCCGAGCGCTCCACCGCCTCCCGCCAGCGTCCGGAGTAGGTGGACTGCCCCAGCCAGGTTCGCCAGTAACGGACCGTCTCGTGGAAGAGGCGCTCGAACTCCTCGGCGCGGACCTCCTGCGGGGGTCCTGCGGGCGAGGATTCCATGATCAGGCCGCGTTGCTGGCCCGCCTGGAGGGTCAGGGAGAAGCGCACGTCGTTCTCGTCGGCCGAGAGGATGTTCAGCAGGCGTACGTCCTGCGGCTCACGCACGGCGTGCAGGGCGAGGTCCAGGTCCTCGGAGGTGAACACCGCCCCGTGCTCCGTGAGGTGCAGTTCGTGGGGCTTGCGGCCGTAGTCGAAGCGCGGGGCGATCTCCCCTTCGAACGTCATGCTGCCGCGCACACAGCGCAGCATGCGGACGAGACGGTGCCGGTCGGTCGCGGTCGTCCCGGTCACCGGCATGAAGTCGACGACCTCCCCGGCGCCTGCCTCGGTCATGAACCGGGTGACCAGCACCGCGGTGTCCGGATGGTAGAGCTGCTTGGTGGTGTACGTGCCCGCGGCCGGCCGCACGCTGAAGTGGCCTCCCTTGGCGCGGTCGAGCAGAGCTCCGAAGACGCTGGGCGAGTCGAAGCGCGGACAGCAGAACCAGTCGATCGTCGCATCGGTCGTCACGAGCGCTGCCGTCTGCAGATCACCGATCAGGCCGTGGTCCTCGATCAGGGGGTAGTCGTCCATCGTGGACCCCTTTCAGCCCCGGTCGACCACACCCGGAGCACCGTCACGACGCGGCCGAAGTGCGCCGGGCGCCACTCGATCAGCTTAGGGCGCCGATGCCTGTCCGTCCTGGCAGGGACGCACGGGCCGGTCCTGGCACGGACGTCGTACGGGTGGGTGGCATCGGTGCTGCCGGTGCGCGGGGGCGGGAATCGCCCTACCGTGAGGTGAGGGCGGTCCCGTGGCGCGGGAACCGTCCGTCGCGTGTGCCGCGAGCGCACCTGAATCCTCCCGCGAAGGGGGCGTGGCGTGAGTGTCATGACGTCCTGGGCCGCCAGATTCAGGCTGCGGCAGTACGTCAAGGCAAGCCTGTGGATCGTGCCGATGCTCGGTCTCGTCCTCGGCGTCCTTCTCGCTGAGCTCGCCCTCGCCGCCGACCGGACCGATTGGCCGCCGAGCGGCTGGCACTACTCCGCCACGACCGCGAGCGGGGTGCTCGCCGCCATCGTGGGCGCGATGGTGGCGCTGCTCGGGTTCGTCGTCACGATCGGCGTGCTCGTGGTGCAGCAGGCCACCGGAACCCTCTCTCCCCGGTACATGCGCCTCTGGTACCGGGACCGGCTGCAGAAGGCGGTCCTGGCGACCTTCACGGGGACGTTCGCGTTCGCCTTCTCCCTGCTGCGCAGCATCGAATCCGACTCGGTTCCCGACCTCGGCGTGACGCTGGCCGGCGCGGCCGTGGCCGTCAGTCTCGTGCTGCTGCTCGTCTACCTCAACCGGTTCACCCACAGTCTGCGGCCCGTCGCCATCGCCGAGCTCGTGGCGCACATGGGAGAGGCCGTCTTCACGAGGGGCGTCGCGGCGATCCGGGGAGCCACGCCCCGGGAGCCCGCAACCGTACCCTCCGGCCCTCCGGTGATGCGCCTCCGTACGGCACGGGGAGGCGCGATCCAGGCTTTCGACGTGCCCGGTCTGGTCGCGGAGGCGGCGCGCCACGACTGCGTCTTCGTCGTGACCCGGCTGGTCGGAGACTTCGTTCCGCCCGGCTCGGTGCTCGTCGAGGTCCATGGTGGCAGGTCGGAACCCGATCCGGAGCGGGTGGCCGGTCTGGTCGCCCTCGGGCCCGAGCGCACCATCGAACAGGACCCCGCGTTCGCCCTGCGGGTCCTCGTCGACATCGCCATCCGCGCGCTCTCCCCGGCGGTGAACGACCCGACGACCGCCGTGCAGGTGATCAACTACGTCGAGTGGTTGCTGCACACGGTGGGCAGGACGCATCTCCCCGGTCGCTATGTCCTGGCCGACGGCCGGGGCGACGCGCGGCTCGTGCTGCCGGGGCGCGACTGGGACAACTACGTCCAGCTCGCCGTCTGCGAGATCCTCGACTACGGAGGCTCGTCCGTACAGATCTGTCGCAGGCTCCGAGCCATGCTCGACGAGCTGCTCGACTCGCTGCCGGCGGGACAACACCCCGCGTTGCGCGCGCAGTTGAGCATGCTGCAGGAGTCGGTCGACCGTGAGTTCACCGATCCGGCCCGCCGGGTGCTCGCACAGCAGCCCGACTCCCAGGGCATCGGCGGGCAGTACGTTCCCTGACGCCCCGTCCGTGTCAGGCGACCGAGCGGATGCGGCGCACCAGGACCGATCCCGCGAGGGCCAGGGCGCCCGCGAGCGCGTACAGGGCCGTGTACCCGCCGGCGTGGGTGACGACCGGGGCGGCGATCACGGGGGCCAGCACCTGGGGCAGCGCGTTGGCGATGTTGATGACGCCCAGGTCCTTCCCCCGGTCCTCCGCCGTCGGCAGCACGTCCGTGAGCAGCGCGAAGTCCACGGCCGTGTAGACGCCGAAGCCGAGACCGAGCACGAGCGACGCCACGACTGCGCCCGTCCAGGTCTGCCAGACGGCGAGCAGCAGGGTGGCCGCGGAGATGACGAGACCCGACCAGATGACGTACGGCTTCCGCCGGCCGCTGCGGTCCGACCGGATGCCGCTGATCACGACCGTGGAGAGCAGGGTGAGCGCGTTGAGCGCCGTGAGGATCAGTACGCCGTTGTCCGCGTCC
This sequence comes from Streptomyces sp. NPDC013317, assembly GCF_055563155.1. NCBI lineage: Bacteria > Bacillati > Actinomycetota > Actinomycetes > Kitasatosporales > Streptomycetaceae > Streptomyces > Streptomyces sp. NPDC013317. The sequence goes on along the minus strand of NZ_JBVHDX010000001.1, from coordinate 852,526 downwards.
CCCTCGTAGCGCACGGCGTCGGTCAGGTAGAAGAGCAGGTACATCGTGCTGATGGAGTACGAGAGGTTCATCAGGAACCGGGTGAGCCAGGCCCAGCCGAAGTCGGGATGGCGCCTCGGGTCGATCCAGAAGCCGCCGAGGAACGCCCGCCACCGGAAGACCGGCCGGTCGGCGGCGAGGAGCGGGGTGTCGCGCCGCATCAGTACGTACGGAACGGCCGCGAGCACCGAGAAGACCGCGCAGGCCAGATATCCGGCCGTGAACCCGCCCGCGACCGTGGCCAGCGCCGTTCCCGCCAGGATTCCGCCGACCTGGGAGACGCCGAGCCATCCGCCGACCAGACCACGCTGCCGCGGGGGCACCTGGTCGGGGACGGCGGCCGTGAGAGCGGCGAAGGCCGCGTTGAGGGCGAGTTGGACCAGGCACCAGCCCGCGATCACGGTCGCGACGCTCTGCGCCCCGGCGAGGACGACCAGCCCGGCCGCCCCGCCCGTCACCCCGCCGGCCACCCAGGGGACGCGCCGGCCGACGGACGCGGACGTCCGGTCCGAGAGCGCGCCGAAGACCGGGTTGGCGACCATCGACACGGCAGCTCCCACCCCCGTCACCAGGGCGAGGGTGGAGGCCTTGTGGTCGGGTGTGAGGTGCTCGGCCTGGCGGGCGAGGAGCAGTTGCAGGGGGCCGAACCAGCCCACCCACACCCCGAGGTTGGCGAGGGACAGCGCGCTCACCCACCGCCCGCCGACCGGGCTGCCGGGCGTGGCGGGCGCGGCCGGCCTGGCGAGCGCGGCGGGCTGCGCGGGCTCGGCCGCGGGGCCTTCCTCCGCCGTCCCCTCGGCGGTCATCTGCCGCTCTTGATGAGGTCGCGGTACCAGGCGTACGACTCCTTGGGCGTCCGCGCCAGCGTCTCGTAGTCGACGTGGACGAGCCCGAACCGCTGCCGGTACCCCTCCGCCCACTCGAAGTTGTCGAGGATCGACCAGATGAAGTAGCCGCGGACGTCGGCACCTTCCGCCATCGCCTCGTGGAGCGCGCGCAGATGACCGTCGTGGTAGGCGATCCGGCGTGCGTCGTCGATCCGCCCGGTCTCGGGGTCCGGCCCGTCACCGTACGAGCAGCCGTTCTCGGTGATGTAGACGGGCGGCAGCCGGTCTCCGTAGCGCTCGCGCAGGGTGGCGAGCAGTTCGCGCAGCCCGTCCGGGACCACCGGCCAGCCGAAGTCGGTGAGTTCGCGGCCTTCGATCTGCCGGATGTCGAAGGGGAGGTCGGCCGGTATGTCGATGCCACCGAAGGAGGAGGAGGAGGAGGTGGAGGTGGAGATGGAGGCGTGGGTGGCCGGCCGGGGGGCGCCGACGAGCATCGGGTTGTAGTAGTTGACGCCGTACCAGTCCAGGGGCGTCGAGATCGCCTTCAGGTCCTCGGCCACCGGGCCGGGGAGGAGCGCGGCCAGGCCCTCATCGGGGTAGACGCCGGTGAGGAGGGGGTCGGCGAAGAGGCGGTTCGTGAGGGTGTCGTACAGAGCGGCGGCCTCCCGGTCGGCGTCGCTGTCCCCGGCGGTCCAGACGGGACTGTGGGAGACGGCGATGCCGATCTGACGGGCGCCGGCGGCGCGCAGGGCCTGCACGCCCAGGCCGTGCGCCAGGAGCTGGTGGTGGGCCGCGGGCAGGGCGTCGAAGACGAGTCGCCGGCCCGGGGCGTGCTCGCCGAGGCCGTAGCCGAGCAGGGTGACCTCGGCGGGCTCGTTGATCGTGATCCACATGGGCACACGGTCGGCGAGCCGCTCCGCGACCACCGAGGCGTACGACGCGAACCGCTCGGCGGTGTCGCGGTCGAGCCAGCCGCCGCCCTCCTCCAGCGCGAGCGGGGTGTCCCAGTGGAAGAGCGTGGGCACCGGGGCGATCCCCGAGGCGCACAGCTCGTCGACGAGCCGGTCGTAGAAGTCGAGCCCCTTGTCGTTGACCGGCCCGTGACCGTCGGGCAGGACGCGGGACCAGGAGACCGAGAATCGGTAGGCGTCGACGCCGAGTCCGGCCATCAGCGCCACGTCCTCGCGGTAGCGCCGGTAGTGGTCGGTGGCCACCCCCGCGTGCGAGCCGTCCTTGACGCGTCCCGGCTCCCCGGTGAAGGCGTCCCAGGACGAGGGACCCCTGCCGTCGGCCGTGAGGGAGCCTTCGATCTGGAAGGCGGAGGCGGAGACTCCCCAGAGGAAGCCGGGCGGGAACGCGGGTACGGGCGCTGTCATGGGGACTCGCTTCGATCGCCGGGGTGCTGGTCGCACACGGCACTTTCGGGCCCCGAACTCCGCCCTGTCAATGGAAAGTGAACAATTCTCAGCTTTACCTGACGCAGCGTTTCCCGCACCCCCACCCGCACCGTCACGCTCACGGCTCACGGCTCACGGCTCACGCGTCGCCGAAGGTGATCTCCCTCTTGAGGATCTTGCCGGTGGCCCCCTTCGGCAGCGCCTCCACCAGCCGGATCTCCCGCGGGTACTTGTACGGCGCCACCCGCTCCCGTACGAACTCCCGCAGCTCGTCGGCGGTCACGTCCGCCCCGGGCCGTGGCGTGACGGCGGCCGCGACCTCCTCGCCGAGGGTCGGATGGGGCACGCCGACGACCGCCGCCTCGGCGACGGCGGGGTGCTCGTACAGCACCTCCTCCACCTCCCGCGGGTAGACGTTGAATCCGCCGCGGATGATGAGGTCCTTCTTCCGGTCGACGATGTAGTAGTAGCCGTCCTCGTCGACGCGCGCGAGGTCGCCGGTGCGCAGCCAGCCGTCCTGGAGCGCCTCGGCCGTCGCCTCCGGACGGCCCAGGTAGCCCTTCATCACGTTGTGGCCGCGCACGCACAGCTCCCCGACACCGTCGCGGACGTCGATCAGGCGCAGCTCGACACCCTCGATCGGAGTGCCCACCGAGCCGGGCTTGCGCGCGCGGTCGAGGTGGTTGAAGCAGGCGACGGGCGAGGTCTCGGACATCCCGAAGCCCTCCAGGACGGGCACGTCGAAGACCTTCTCGAACCCGTGCAACACCTCGACGGGCAGGGAGGCGCCGCCGGACACGCAGAGACGCAGGGTGGAGGTGTCGTACGCCTCGGTGTGCGCCGTACGGGCCGCGAGCAGCGCGGCGTACATCGTGGGCACCCCGGCGAAGATGGTGGCGCCCCGGTCCTGAACGGTCCGCAGCACGTCCGCCGGGTCGAAGCGGGCCGTCAGGGTCAGCCGCGCGCCGGCGGTGACGGCGGTGTTCATGGCACAGGTCTGGCCGAAGGTGTGGAAGAGCGGAAGGCAGCCGAGAATCACGTCGTCGGAGGTGAGGCGGAACAGCGAGCGCGCGGAGATCTCGGAGTTGCGCAGCACGTTGGCGTGGGTGAGTTCGGCGCCCTTCGGGGAGCCGGTGGTGCCGGAGGTGTAGAGCAGTACGGCGGTGTCGTCGTCGGCGCAGGGCCGCGGACCGATCGGCTCCGCGTAGTCGGCGAGCAGTTCGGTGAGTGTCCCGGCGGCGAGCTCCATCACGTTCGCCGCGGTGTCCTCGGCGCCACGCGCCGCCTCGGCGGCGCACATCTCGTGGGCGAACAGCAGCACCGCTCCGGAGTCCCGCAGGTAGTGGGCGATCTCCCGGGACTTCAGGAGCGGATTCATCGGGACGACGACGGCGCCGGCCCGCAGGATGCCGTAGTACAGGACGGGGAAGTCGAGGCTGTTGGGCAGCATCACCCCGACACGGTCACCGGGGTTGACGCCGCGGTCGGCGAGCAGCGCGGCGACCCGGCCGGAGGCGGTGTCGAGTTCGGCGTAGGTGAGGGCGCTGTCGCCCAGTTCGACGGCGGTGCGGGGGCCGTGTTCGGCGGCGGTGCGGAGCAGGATGTCGGCGAGGTTCATGGGGCGCCTTTCGGGTCCGTTCGGGCGGGTGCGGCGGGGTCAGCCTCGCAGGGCGGAGGCGAAGAGACCCGGGAGTCTGGCGACGGAGGGGGCCGCCGTGAAGCGGGTCAGCCGTTCGAGGGTCGTCAGGGCAGTGCGGTGGGTCACGAAGTACGGCGGACGCGGCGCCAGTGAGGGCGAGCCGGTGAACAGGCCGCGGGGGGCGGGTGCGAACGGCGAGCGGAGCACCGTCTTCTCGACGTCCTCCAGCAGGAACGCGTTGTGGACGAAGCCGATGCCACTGCCGATGTCCTGCCGGGTGTGGCCGGGGTACGCGCCCCAGGGCGTGTACCCGAGCAGGAAGCCGATCGCACACCAGGCGTTGACACCGACGGTGCCGTAGCGGAGTTCCTCGACGGCGGACTCGACGGCCGCGCGGTGGGAGCGCTCGGTCGCGGGGTGGACGATGAGCGTCGCGCCCAGGGTGCCGGGCAGCCTGTCGTTGGCGAAGTCGACGGCCGCGCGGAGGAACGCCTCCGGGGTCGCGCCCGGCAGCCTGACCACGCCGAGCGCGCTCCCGAAGACCTCGTCGGTGAGCAGGACGTCGTCCTCGGCGGTGACGTCGGGTACGAGCACGCGGCACGTCCCGTCGCCGAGCACCTCGGCCCGCGGATGGGCGGCCAGGACCGCGTTCAGCCTGGTCTCCGCACCCGGGTAGTAGTCGGCGCGCGGCGGCAGTTCGCTCAGCACCCGGCGGATCTCGCCGAGCAGCCGGTCGCCGCCCTCCCAGTCGCGGGGCAGGATCAGGATCTGGCTGGCGACGCAGTTGTGGCCGGAGTTGTTCATCTTGCTGGTGACGATGTGTTCGGCCTGGTACCGGAAGTCGGCGGCGCTCCAGTCGCCGGGCACCACGATGCACGGCGTGACGCCGCCGAGTTCGCTGCTGAAGGGCTTGGCGTTCAGGGGTGTGCCGGAGCGGCGGCGCTCGGCGGCCTGCTCGTCGGTACCCCACACGATGGCGTCGTGGGTGCGCTCGCTTCCGGTGACGTGGATGGTGTCGACGTGGTCGTGGGCGGCGAGGTACCCGCCGACGTCGGCCCCGCCGTCGACGAAGCGCACCCAGCCCTGGTCGACGAACTCGCCGAAGACGTGGGCGAAGTGGGGGCGGAGGTAGTCGTTGACCGGGTTCATCTTGGCCAGGACGGTCTGTCCCTCGGCGTAGAGCTTGTACAGGATGTCGAGCGGTGTGATGGCCGCGACGTTCCCCGCGCCCAGGACCAGCGCGACGGCGGGGCGGCCGGCACGTCCGCGGTACTCCCCGGCTGCGCGGTCGAGGACCTGCCGCGCCGTGGTGCCGGGCCTGGTCCACACCTGGGCCGTGGTCCCGTTCTGGAGCAGGGTGTCCCAGGCGGTGGCGGGGAAGACGTCCACGACGGCGCGCCCGCCGAGCTCGCGCACGGCGCCCGGGTCGACGGGAGGCCGGCCGGCTGCGATCCGGCGCAGGACGTGCAGCTGGGCGCTCACCCCCTGGGCGAGGGCCCAGGGGGCACCGATCCAGTCCTCGGCGGCCCACGGGGAGTCGGGAGCGAAGCCCTTGGCCCCGGCGGCGTCCGCGACCATCGCCGCGGCGCGGGCGGCGATCCTCGGGAGCAGGCGCTCCAGCAGCGCTGTCCGTTCCTCGATCGGGGTGGCCGCCCAGGTCTCGGCACCTGCCCGCAGGTCGGCGACGGCGCGGTCGAGGTGGGCGGTGTCGATGGCGGAGACGGAGGTCATGGGGCTTCAACTCCTGATCGAGGGGGGGTGAGCGGGTCGAGCTGCGGAAACGGGTCTCAGGTGCGCAGCCGTGCCCGGTCGCGGGACGGGTCGACAAGGGTGGCGGAGAGCAGCCCACCGACGAGCAGCATCGCGCCGGTGATGACGACGGCGTTCTGGTAGCCGTCCGTGCCCTGCTTGTCGACCATGACGCCGACGATGGCGGGAGCCGCCAGACCCGCCGTGGTGACCACGGCGTTCATCACTCCGAGGGCCCCACTGGCACGGGCGGGCGGGGCGAGTTCGGAGACGGTGGTGGCCGCGACGGCGGCGTACGAACCGGCCAGGCCGAGTCCGACGGCCAGCAGCGCGGTCTTGGCGCCGGCACCGTCGGCGAGCGGCACGCAGAGGCAGACGAGCCCGCCCAGACCGAGCGCCGCACCGCCGACACCGCCGCGTGCCCACCGGGTGCCGACGCCGCGCCGCATCAGCCATCCGGTGATGCCGGCCTGTGTCAGGAGGACGACCGCGCCCATCACCCACGGGAGCACCACGAGCCGGCCGGCTTCGGCGGAGGAGTAGCCGAGTCCGTTGTGCAGGTAGGACGGCAGCCAGACGAGCATCAGCGCGACGCCCCAGTAGCAGGTGAAGTACGCGGCGGTGACGGCGAGCCAGGTGGGGGTGGAGAAGATGCGCAGGTAGGGGACGGGCGCGCCGGGGACCAGGGGGGTGGCGGTATCTCCGGCCGGGGCTTCGGCGGTCCGATGTGCTCCGGTGCCGCCGAGGAAGTACCAGGCCACCGCCCAGAGCAACCCGACGGCGGCGAGCACCCACAGGGCCGTGCGCCAGTGGTGGTGGTCGATGATCCAGGTGAGTCCGGGGGCCGCGGTGATCACGCCGAGGGTGATGCCGAGGGTGACCAGGGCGCCGGGCAGATTGCGCCGGTGATCGGGGAACCAACTGAACGTGGCGTGCTGGGCGACGGGGAACGCGGGGCCCTCGGCGGCGCCGAGCATGATCCGGGAGCCGATCAGCACGGCGAGTCCGCCGCCGATCGCGGGCGGCACCTGGGCCACCGACCACAGCAGGGCCATGATCAGGATCACGGTGGTGGGCCGGACCTTGTCGGCGTACATGCCGACCACGACGGCGGCGACCGAGAAGAGCAGGAAGAACGCGCTGTTGGCGAGGCCGAACTGGGTGGCGCTGAGGCTCAGATCGGCACGTATCTCGTCGGCCGCCAGTCCCAGCACGGACTTGTCCGCGAAGTTGATCATCATGAAGACGACGAGGAGACCGGTGACGGTCCAGGCACGGGACCTGGTGCTGCGGTCTTCCGGCGTCGCGTCGCCGAGCTGCCTCGACGTGGTGTCAGCGGCGGTCACGGATCCTCCGGAGGGGGTGCGGCCGGCGTCGTCGCCGGGCGGGGAGGGCGGGAGGGGAGAGCGGCGAGGGGCCAGGGGCGGATGGAGCACGAGCGGGCCGACGGGATCGCGGTCCGAGGTCCGCGATCGAGGTCCGAGATCGGGGGCCGCGATCGAGGCCCGGGGTCCGCGATCGCGGTCCGGGGACCGGGGGCCTGGGGCCGGGGGCCTGGGGCCGGGGGCCTGGGGCCGGGGGCCTGGGTCCGGGGGCCGGGGGCCGGGGGCCGGGGGCCTGGGGCCGGGGGCCTGGGTCCGAGGTCCGGGGGCCTGGGTCCGGGGTCCGGGGTCGGCCCCGGACCGGTGAGGCGTCCGGTCAGGAGAAGGGAACGCCTTCGATCGCGATGCGCTCCATCACCCGGCGGCGCGGGTAGTAGTCGTTGATCGCGTAGTGCTGGGTGGCGATGTTGTCCCAGATGGCGATCGAGTCGGCCTCCCAGTGGAAGCGGACCTGGTACTCCGGGATACGGGCCTGCAGCACCAGCTCGTCGACGAGTTCACGGCTCTCGGCGTCCGACAGGCCGACGATGCGGGTGGTGAAGGGCTCGTTGACGTAGAGCGTCCGGCGGCCGCTGCGCGGGTGGCGCACGACGACCGGGTGCTCGACCTGCGGCCAGTTCGCGCGGAAGGCCGCCTTCTGCGCGTCGTTCATCAGGGCTCCCCAGCTGGGCTCCCAGTCGTGGACCGCGGTGAGGCCCTCGATCCGCTCCTTGAGCTCCGCCGAGAGGTTGTCGTACGCGGCGCCCATGTCCGCCCACATCGTGTCGCCGCCGGCGGACGGCACCTCGATGGCGCGGAGCACCGAGCCGAGGGCCGGGTTGGCCATGAAGGAGTGGTCGCTGTGCCAGATGTTCTTGTTCCCCTGGGACTTGGCGTCCTTGGCGAGGCGGGAGACCCCGGCGTGCTCGGTGCCGGGGAAGAACGGGTTGGGCTCCGGCGGACCCCAGACGCCTGCCAGCGCGAGGTGGTGTTCGGCCGTGAAGCCGGTCTGGCCGCGGAAGAAGATCACCTTCCACTCCAGCAGCGCCTGCCGCAGCTCCTCGGCGAGAGCCTCGCCGATCCCCCGGGTGAGGTCGACGCCGCCGAGCACGGCGCCGAAGTGCGGAGTGAGCGGGGTGATGTCGAGGAGCTCGTACCGGCTCTCCGGCGTGCCGGGCGACACGCGGTCCAGCACACGTGTGCCGTAGTGCATCAGGGGCTTGTCGAGTACGGGCTTGGGGGAGACGACGGCGTCCATGATCCCTCCGAACGGCTCGGAAATTCGATACCGGCAGTATTGATATGCGTCGACGCCGTCGGCAAGGGGTTGTGGCCATCGAATTCAAAACTGCCGGTAACGAAACCGCCGGGCCCAGAAGGAACCGCCGGGCGAACGCCGGGGAGCGGGGTGCCGGGAAGTCGGGCGCCGGGAAGTCCAGCGCCGGGAAGTCCAGCGCCGGGAAGTCCGGTCAGGGGTTCCGGTCGGGGAAGTCCGGTCAGGGAGCGGTGTCGACGGCGCGGCCGATCAGGTCGACCACCGAGTCCACCAGCCGCTCGTCCGGCATCCGCTGTTCGGCGATCATCCGGAACACCAGCGAGGAGGCCACCAGCGTCACCGCCGCGTCCACGTCGATACCGTGCCGGACGTCGCCCCGCACGATCCCCCGCTCGATGATGTTCCGCATCTCCCCCGTGACACGCGCCGTGTACTCCCCGTAAGGGCCCCGCTCGGCGTCCACTTCGGCCGCGGCGGCGATCACGCCGGCCAGCAGCCGGTCGACCCCGGGAACGCGGTACGCCTCCAGACGCGCCGTGAGCACGGCCCGCAGCTCGTCGCGGAAGCTCCCCATGTCCGGAATGGACAAGGGTCCGACCCTCGACTCGGCGGCAGCGATGACGAGGTCCTGTTTGGTCGGCCACCGCCGGTACATGGACGGCTTGCTCACCCCCGCCCGGGCGGCCACCGCGTCCATCGTGACCGCGCCCATGCCCTGCTCGGCCACCAGCGCGACGACAGCGTCCAGCACCGCGCGGGTGACCCGCTCCTCCCGGGGCCGCCCCGGGCCTCGCCCGCCGCCCCGCCCCGCCCGCTCGTCGACCATGCCCTGACCCTACGGGCGACGAGGATGATCATCCAATCCGGCCACGCGGGGGGAGGATCCGGCGCGCCCGCACGTCTGGCGTGAAGGTCTGAACGGTGATTCACTACTTCCATGGCATACCGGAAGACCCCCGCCGAGCTGGCCCGCCTCAGCAGCGCTCGCGAGCATCTGGTGCAGCAGGCCACCGACGTCGTGGCCGACGTGGGATGGGCGCAGGCGTCGGTGAACGCCGTCGCCGCCGCGGCCGGCATCGCGGCCGGCTCGGTCTACCAGCACTTCCCGTCCAAGGCGGCGCTCGCCGTCGAGGTCTTCCGGCGCGCCTCCGGCCTTGAGGTCGAGGTGCTGGGCGAGGTGCTGCGCAGCCCGGGTGACCCCGTCGGGCGACTCACCCGGGGTGTCGAGGTGTTCGCCCGCCGGTCGCTCGAACGCCGGGGACTGGCCTACGCCCTGCTCGCGGCGCCCGCCGAGCCCGCGGTCGGTGCCGAACGCCTGGAGTTCCGCCGCCGGTACCGGACGCTCTTCGCCGAGGTCGTGAGCGAGGGGGTCGCCTCGGGCGCACTGCCGCCGCAGAACGCGGAGGTCACGGCCGCCGCCCTGACCGGCGCCATCGGCGAGGTCCTGGTCGACCCGCTCGGCGCCTCCGACGGGGACTCCACGGAGGGGCTGATCGCCGAGCTGACCGCCATGTCGCTGCGCTGCCTGGGCGCCGGGCAGGCCCCGGCCGGCTGACCGGCTCGTCACCGCCCCGCACGCATCACGATCGCACTGCCCGTCCCGACGCCCCGCCACTCCTCCCGACGACTGCGAAGGACTCGATCATCATGACGACCACCGCCGACGCGCGCCCGGTCAGCAACCCCACCGCCCGCACCCACGAGGTGACGAACCAGGCGCCTCCGCTGGTCGGCCACGATGTCGCGGAGGACCCGGTCCTGCTGGAGGGCGTACGACGAGAGGGCGCCGCGTGGTACGTGGACGACCTGCACCGGATCGGCCGGCGCGCCGGCAGCGAGGAGGTCCAGCGATGGGCCGAGGAGGCCAACCGGTACGAGCCGGTGCTGCGCACCCACGACCGCTACGGCCACCGCGTCGACGAGGTCGACTTCCACCCGTCGTACCACTCCCTGATGGACGTCGCGATCGGTGAGGGCCTGGCCGGCGCGCCCTGGGCCGACGAACGGCCCGGGGTCCATGTGGCGCGCGCGGCGGGCTTCATGGTGTGGAGCTCCGCCGAGGCGGGACACGGCTGTCCGGTGTCGATGACGTACGCCGTGGTGCCGGCCCTGCGTCACTCCCCCGAACTCGCGGCGCGGTACGAGCCGTTGCTGACCAGCCGCGCCTACGACCCGGTCCTGCGGGCCCCCGGCGCCAAGCGCGGCCTCCTGGCCGGAATGGGCATGACCGAGAAGCAGGGCGGCACCGACGTACGGGCCAACACCACGACGGCGGTGCCGACGGCCGACGGGAGCTGGCGGCTGCGGGGCCACAAGTGGTTCACCAGCGCCCCGATGAACGACCTGTTCCTCCTCCTCGCCCAGGCGCCGGGCGGGCTGTCCTGCTTCCTCGTCCCGCGTGTGCTGCCCGACGGCGCTCGCAACACCTTCCGTATCCAGCGGCTCAAGGACAAGCTCGGCAACCGCTCCAACGCCAGCAGTGAACCCGAGTTCGACGACACCGTGGCCTGGCTGGTCGGCGAGGAGGGCAAGGGGGTGCGGACCATCATCGACATGGTGACCATGACCCGGCTCGACTGCATCCTCGGCTCGGCGTCCGGCACGCGCGCGGCCCTCGCGCAGGCCGCCCACCACGCCCGCCACCGCTCGGTGTTCGGCGCCAGGCTCGTCGACCAGCCCCTGATGCGCAACGTGCTCGCGGACCTGGCCCTGGAGTCGGAGGCCGCCACCACCCTGGCCCTGCGGGTCGCGGGCGCGGCCGACCGCGCCCATCGCGGTGACGCGGGCGAGCGCGCGTTCCTCCGCCTGGCCACGGCCGTCGGCAAGTACTGGGTCTGCAAGCGCCAGCCGGCGGCCGTCGCCGAGGCCCTGGAATGCCTGGGCGGCAACGGCTACGACGAGGCCTCCGGCATGCCCCGGCTCTACCGCGAGGCTCCGCTCAACGGCATCTGGGAGGGCTCGGGGAACGTCAACGCCCTCGACGTACTGCGCGCCCTGCTCCGCGAACCGGAGTCGCTGGAGGCCTTCCGCGCCGAGGTGGAGGCGGCGGCGGGCGCCGACGCCCGGCTCGACGCGGCGTGGCGGGAGGTGCTCGGCGAGCTGGCCCGGCCGGAGGACGCCGAACTGCGCGCCCGGCGGCTGGTGGAGCGCCTCGCCCTCGTACTCCAGGGCTCCCTGCTCGTACGGCACGCCCCCGCACCGGTGGCGGACGCCTTCTGCGCCTCGAGGCTGGCCGGCGACCGTGGCCTGGCCTTCGGCACGCTGCCTGCGGGCACGGACCTCGCGTCGGCGATCGAACGGCTCCCGGCCGGACTGGGGTGAGCCCGGAGGCCGTGTACGCGTCCGCTCCGGACGGCGGTGAGGTGGACGGATCCTGTCAGTCCCGGGGCGGCAGCAGGGGGCCGAGTGGGCCGAGGTCCAGGTTGAGGTCTGCCAGCGTGTAGCCGTGTTCGGCGCAGAGGTCCGCCAGGGCGTCGTGCAGGGCCATCAGCGTGGCGCCCAGCTCCTCCTCCTGTGCGTCGGTGAGGTCTCCCGCGTCGACGCGGCGAAGCGCCTGCCTCTCGATGAGCTGGCGGAGCAACTCCACCAGTGTGAGGACCAGTTTGAGGAGGTCCTCCTCGACGGACTCGCGGTCGGCGCGGATCCGGCGTGCGGGGCGCGGCGGTTCGCCGGCCCGGGCGGGCGGTGCCTGGAGGAGGCGGAACGCGTTGCTCAGGGCAGGGCCGACCTCGCGCAGGGGGGCGGAGGCGTCGGGGCGCGCGCCTCCGTCCGGGGAGGCTTCTCGCTTCTTCCGTGCCGGGCCGTCGCTCGTCACGCCTGCCCCCGGTCCACCGTCGTGAACGGGTCCGACTCCGCGTCCACGGAGACGATGAGGGCCCTGAGCGAGATGCGGACGAGGTCGATGTCGGCGATCGACAGCACGATGTCCCCGGAGAGGACCACTCCCCCGCTGAGCAGCCTGTCGAGCAGGTCGACCAGGGCGACCTGACGGCCGGGCAGGGACTCGGTGGACCGTGCGACGGTCATGGTGTTCGCCCGTCCCTCTCGACGGACCGCTGCGCGGCCTGCGGTTCGGAGGCAGGAGGTTCGGAGCCCTCGGAGCCAGGGGGTTCGGAGGTGGCAGGTTCGGAGCCAGGGGGTTCGGAGGTTGCGGGCTCGGACGTGGGCGGCGGCGGCATGGCGAAGGAGTACGGGGCCCAGGGCCCGGTCACCTCCATGCGTACGCCGTCGACGCCCTCCACGGCCCCGGCGAGCGCGCTCCTGAACTCGTCGGCCTGGTCGGCGGGGACGAGGTAGGCGTCGTTGAGGACGTTCTCCTCCGGGCCTGCCAGCGCGCCCCGTTGAGCCGGGTGACGTACGCGGTGGGTGCTGAACCGGGAGGCCAGCTCCTCCACCCGCGCGGCGGCGCGCTCGGCAGGCTCATAGCGGGTCTCGCGTGCGCGGTGCTGGGCTCTGCGGCTGTGCAGATAGGCCTTCCCCGGGCTGAGTGACGATGCGTCAGGGGAATCGGCGGGGTTGCCACCGCCCTCCGGAGGCACCACGGGGCTGACGTACAGCTTGACGCCGAACTCACTGCTGCCGTGCAGCAGCGAGAGTCGCTCGGCGAACGCCTGGCGCTGGGCGGCGAGGGCCTGCCGGGCGCGTTCGTCGTTCTGGTAGACGGTGGCCATCCGCAGTGGCAGGACGGTGCCGTGGCGGCCGACGGCCTGGACGACCTCGTGATGGGCGCGGGCGACGCCCTCGAGCCACTCCAGGTCCTCGAACCGTTCCTTCAGGGCCGGTTCGTCGAAGTCGTCCGTCGGCACACGGCTGGCGACGAACGCGACGGCATCAGGGCCGCCGCCCTGGACGGTGTCGGTACCCCCCTCCGGCCGCTGACCGCCGAGGAGGAACACGGGTACTCCTGAGATCCCTGGGACGCCGTCGAGGGACGCGCGCAGCGCCGGGGTGTCGGAGGCCACGGCGTAGACGTAGGTGAGTCCGTCCCGGCCGTTCATGCCTCACGCCCTCGGGGTGCCCGGCGGCGGGGCGCGGGGCCCTCTGACCCGAACACTTCGTCGGCTTCCGTCCGGGTGCCCGCGTCCTCATCGGTGTCGGACGGCTCGCGGCCGGCGGCGAGCGAGTCGCGCCGCAGCGCCTCCAACTCCGCGCGCAGCCGCCGGTTCTCCTCCGCCAGGGGGCTGCCCGTGTGCTTCGACGAGAGGGAAGGGTCGTGCTCCCACCAGTCGATCCCCATCTCCTTCGCCTTGTCCACGGACGCGACCACGATCCGCAGCTTGATCGTGAGCAGTTCGATGTCGAGCAGGTTGATGCGGATGTCCCCGGCGATGACGATGCCCTTGTCGAGGACGCGTTCGAGGATGTCCGCGAGGTTGGCGGACGAACTCGGCCCGTACGGCGCCGGTGCCGCGCGGGAGGGAACGGACCCGAACCGGTCGGGTAGGGGTTCAGACACGTGACCGTCCTCGATTCCGGGTCATGGCATCCGCTGCCGATAGGCGGTGATCTCCTCGAGCCGGTCGATCAGCTCGTCCTCGCGCCGGTCGAAGGTGTCCTGATCGATCTCCCCGCTCACGAGCCGGCTCTCCAGCTCCGCGAGCTCACGCCAGATGGGAGCGGGGTCGTAGTACTCCTCCTCGGCCTTCTCCGTCACCCGCTCGGCGACCCAGACGACACCGCGCACCGGGGCCAGGGGAAGGGTCAACAGCTGTGTCAGCAGTCCCATGTGTCGCTCACTCCTTCCTGCTCGGGCATCGCGTCCCGCACCCTTGCGGAGGTCGTCACTGTACGAAGCTGTACGGTGGCAGAGGGCCGCTGAGCCGGCACTCGACGCCGCCGTCGATCTCGCGGGCGATGTTCGACTGAGCCGTCAGGAAATCGTCCTTGCGGTCGTCCGGGATCAGCAGGGAGACGTTGAGGAAGTCGGGGCCGGAGGCGGGCCGGAGCGTGTGCTCACGCGCGAAGGGAAGAAGCGCCTCGACCAGCCCGGACGCCAGGGCCTCCTGCCTGCCCTGAACCTGTGCCGAGACCAGCTGACCGAGGGCCAGCGGCAGCTGGGGATCCTGATCCCCGGCCCGGATCCGCTCGTTGAGCTCTCGGGCTTCGGGCGATTCCCACAGGATCTGCCGGAGGAGGACCTCCTCGTCCTGCGACGCTCTCAGGTGGTACTCGGCGCATCCGTCGAGCCGTTCGAGGGTGTCGCGATAGCCGTCCGCGTCCCTGCGGAGCACCTCCTCCACCGACGAGTCGTCGGCGGCGGTGTACCCGAACTGCAGCGGCAGGACGGGCCCGTCCCGCATGAGCCGCTCCTGCACCTCCTGGTGCGTCAGCAGGTCACGCCGCTTGGGCCGGATCTCCTCGGAGATGTCGCTGACCACAGCGCACAGCGACCCGGCGGCGACGGCGCGTACGGGAGACGGGTCGTATCCGACGCCGGTCAGTCCGCTCAGGTCGAGCGGGTGGCTCTGCGCGGTGATGGCGTAGACGTAGAGGGCCATCGGTCACTCCTTCTCCCGGCGCGTCGGCCGTCGGGCCGGCCGCCGCCGTCGGGGAGCGGGCTCCTTCTCCGGCTCTTCCTCGTCCGCCTCGTCTTCCACTTCCTCGGGTTCCTCCTCCGTTTCCTCGTCGGGGTCCTCGTCGCTTCCGGACCCGCCTGTCAGGGACTCCTTGACCGCGTCGACCGCCCCGCTGAGCGCTCCCTTGGACTTGTCGTGGGCACCGCCCTCCACCATGTTTCCGACGACCTCGGGAAGCTGGGCAGGTGCCTTGCGGCCCGCTTCGAGGTCGAGTCGGTTGCACGCCTCGGCGAAGCGCAGGTACGTGTCCACGCTGGCCACGACGATCCTGGCGTCGATCTTGATGATCTCGATTCCCACCAGCGACACGCGGACGAAGACGTCGATCACCAGACCGCGGTCCAGGATCAGCTCGAGCACGTCGTAGAGACTGCTGCTGGAGCCCCTGCCGCCGGTGCTGACGGCACTGCCGCTCTGCGGCACCATGGTCATGGCGCCTCCTTTCACGGCGGACCGGGTCTCAGGTCGGCCGATCGATCATTCCGCGGTTGTAGCGACGGGTTCGTTCGAAGGAGATCAACGCGCCTTCCTCGTCCAACTCGACTCTGTAGCTGGCGAGCACGCTGGTCGTGTCGGGGATCCGTTCCAGCTCCAGCACCTCCACCTGGGCTTCCCATCCCGACTCGGTCGGTTTGAGCGAGGAGACGGATTCGGGCGGTCTCCCGAGGAGTTTGGCGAGTTGGCCGGCGGCCGAACTCATCGCCGTGGCTGCGTCGACGGTCTTCGCTCCGCTCGACGTCGATCGTCGCCGAGCGGGTGGACGCTTCTCGCGTCCCTCGCCAGCGCGCGACGCCGCCCGCCGAGGGCGAGCCGGATCTGCTGCGGCCATAAGTCACTTCCAGAGAACGTACCGCCATATACCGCTAGAATTTCATCATATAGGGGTAAGTGTCATGCCCGGGAGTGCAGGCTCCTAACGCCCGAGCTGCGGCCTTCGTGGGCGACGGTGCGAGAGCGCGGCCAAGGTCGGTTGTTCCTTTCGAGGCGACGGTGAGGCCGCAGGCACCCGGTGAAGGGACGTAGGTCATGGAGGACACGACCAAGATCGCCCTGGCGGCCGCGGTGGCCGGGGGTTACGTACTGGGACGGACGAAGAAGGCTCGCGTTGCCTTCAGCATCGCGACGTACCTGGCGGGGCGGCGCTTCGGGCTCGACCCGAAGCAGCTTGTGACGCAGGGGCTCACCGCCCTCAAGGACATTCCACAGGTCGCCGACATAGGCGACCAGCTCCGGGGAGAGGCCCTCGACGCCGGCCGTCAGGCGCTTTCCGCGGCAGCCAACCGCAAGCTCGCGGACCTCGCCGACTCGCTCCACTCGCGCACGCTGGCGATCGGCAGTGGGGACCAGGAGGAGGGCGAGAGCGAAGACGAAGACGCGGACGAGGACGAAGGGCGCTACGAGGACGAGGAGGAGCCCGAGGAGGAGTACGAGGACGAGGAGGCGGAGGACGAGGAGGAAGAGCCCGAGGAGGACGAGGGGGAGGACGAGGAGGAGTGGGAGGAGGAGGAACCCGAGGAGCCTGAGGCCGAGGAAGAGCCGGAGAAGCCACGTGCACGTCGGCCATCCCGCACGACGTCCCAGGGTCGCGGCGCGGCGAAATCGGCCGCACCGAAGACGAAGTCGGCTGCCCCGGCGAAGAAGGCGCCCGCGAAGAAGGCCACTCCCGCGAAGAAGGCACCCGCCAAGAAGACCGCGGCCAAGAAGGCGGCCGCCAAGAAGACCACTCCCGCGAAGAAGACCGCATCCGCCAAGAAGTCCGCCCCCGCGAAGAAGACGACATCCGGTTCGGCGAAGAAGACGGCGGCGCGCAAGACGACGGCGAAGAAGGCACCCGCCAAGAAGTCCGCGGCCAAGAAGGCGCCCGCGAAGAAGACCACGGCGCGCAAGAGCCCGGCACGCAAGTCGGCAGCGAAGAAGACGGCAGCGCGCAAGCCGTCGACGCGGAGGTAGGTCATGGCACCGGAAGACCGCAGCAAAGAGAAGGAGTCCGGATCCGGCCTGGACCGCCTGCTCGGCGAGCTGGGCGATTTCCTCTCGGCCCAGACCGGCCAACTGGCCGAGAAGGCCACGGACAAGCTCGGGGACGTCACCGACCAGCTCTACGACGTCGCGGAGAACGGCGGCAAGCTCACGGACATCGGCGGAAGGCTGCTCCAGGGCGACTCCCCGGTCAAGGCGATCGTGGGCCAGAAGTTCGGCGATCTGAAGGACAAGGTCACCGACACGGCGTCGAACCTCTTCGGCTCAGGCAAGGGCAAACGCAAGAGCGGCAGCCAGAAGCTCACCAGCATGGTCGAGACGGTCGATGTGGGCGCGCCGCTCCGCAGGGTCTACGACCACTGGACCCAGTACGAGGACTTCAGCGGATTCACCAAGGGTGTGCGCGACGTCTCGCAGGGCGACGAGACCACCAGCGACTGGAAGGTCAAGGTCGGCCCGTCGACCCGCAGTTGGAAGGCGACCGTCCAGGAGCAGGTGCCCGACGACCACATCATCTGGACCTCCGAAGGGGCCAAGGGCTCGACGCGAGGCTGCGTCAGCTTCCACGAACTGAGCCCGTCCCTGACACGGATCCTCCTCACCGTCGAGTACTACCCCTCGGGCTTCTTCGAGAAGACGGGCAACCTGTGGCGGGCCCAGGGCCGGCGCCTTCGCCTGGACCTGAAGCACTTCCGCCGCTACGTCACTCTCACCGACGACGAGCCGGAAGGGTGGCGCGGCGAGATCCGTGACAGTGAAGTGGTCCGCAGTCACGAAGAGGCGATGGAGGAGGAGGAAGCGGAGAACGAAGAGGAGGAAGGCGGAGGCGGCGAGGAGGACGGCGACTACGCGGAAGGCGAGGAGCCCGAGGGCGCGTACGAGGGGGAGGAGGACGAGCCCGAGGAAGAGGACGACGAAGTCGACGGCGAGGAAGAGCCGGAGGACGAGGAGTACGAGGACGAATACGAGGATGAGGACGAGGAAGAGGGAGAGCCTGAGGAAGAGGAGGAAGAGCCTGAGGACGCCGAGGAAGAGGAGGAGACGCCCCCACGCCGCCGACGCAGGCGCTGAGGCGAGGGCGCACATGGCGGAGGAGCGGCTCCTTGGGGGAGCCGCTCCTCCGCCATGTGCGCCCTTCCGGGGACTGTTCCGGGGATTCCTGTGCCGCCCTCGGACCGGTCAGTGCTTCAGGGTGTCCTTGGCCTTCTGGACTGTCTGCTTCGCGTCACCCTTGGCCTGCTCGGCCCGCCCCTTCATCTCGAGGCTCTCGTTACCGACGGCTTTCCCCGTGGTCTCCTTGACCTTGCCCTTGGTCGTCTTCGCCATGTTCTTGGCCTTCTTGCCTCCGGCCATGACACTCACCTTTCTCTTTTTCGAATGCCGTTCAGCGCAGGTTCTCGAATTCCGTTCAGGGCAGGACGGTCAGCCCTTGAAGGCGTCCTTGCCCTTCTCCTTGGCCTCCCGCGCCTTTCCGCGCGACTCCAGGGCCGCGCCCTTCGCGGCGGTGGTCCTGTCGCCGCTCGCGTTCGCGACCTTCCTCACGGCCTTGCCGGTGACCTGCTCGGCCTTGGCCTTTGCCTTCTCCTTGGCACTCATGCCGGTCCTCCCTCGAAGTCTCTCTTTCAGCACCTACCCCGGACCCAGAATCGGAACCTAGGAATCCGATCTGCTCGGGCGCCCCAGCGGGCTGGTGTCGACCCGTCGGAGCAGTTCCCCCGCGTCCTCGTACACGGCGACCGCTCCCGCCTTCTCCAGCTCCTCGCGGGACGTCCCGCCGGTGAGCAGGGCGACGCAGGGCACGCCGGCCCGGCCTGCGGCCTCCACGTCCCACACCGTGTCGCCGACGAAAACGGCGTCCTCCGCCTCGGCGCCAGCCTCTTCCAGAGCCTGTTCCACCAGGTCGGGGGCGGGTTTCGTGGTGTCCACGTCGCTGCCGGCGGTGGCCGCCGCGATCACCTCGTCGGCGTCCAGCGCCCGGCGGATCGCCGCCACCTCGTTCTCGGACGCGGAGCTGGCCAGGACCACGGTCCAGCCCCGGGCGGACGTGGCGCGCAGCAGGTCCGCCGCGCCGTCGAAGGGCCGCAGGACGTCGTACCAGACCGCGTAGAGCGTCCCGTGGGCGTCGGCGAGCGACTCGTCCTGCGAGCGCGACCGGCCGGAGCCGAGGAGGGCGTCGAGGATCCGGTCGGCGCCCATTCCGATCGCCCGGTGGATCCGGGCCATCGGAACGTCGTGTCCGTGCTGTCTCATGGCCTGCCACCAGGCGAGCGTGTGCAGGTAGGTGGTGTCCACGAGCGTGCCGTCGAGGTCGAACAGAGCCGCGCTCCGCCGGTCCTGTCCCGTGTGTGAAGCCATGTCTGCCTCCTGTCCTGGCTCGCACTTCCGCCTTCCCGGCGCTTCTGTCCTTCCTCGCGCTGCTGCGTTTGCCCGCTCTGGGCGTGATGATGCGCGGGGCGGGTCAGGTGACGGGTTCAGGGGGCGACAGCGGGCCGGGAAGGGGCCCGGGGTGCGGCTGGGGTTCCGGTCGCGGTCCGGGCTGCGGCCGCGGGTCGGGTTCCGGCCTCGGCGGTGCCGGCGGGACGGGGTCCGGTCCGCCCGGCGGGGATACGGGCCCGGGGACCGGACCCGGCTGGGGCCCGGGGCCCGGGCCGGGCGCCGGGGTGGGGCTCGGTGGTACGGGATCGTTGGGAGGCGTGCCCATGAGGAGCACCTCGCTCGATTCGCGCCCCGGAGCAGTCGTCGGCAGCGTCGAGGCCGGTGCCGCGGACCGTGCCGCGGACGGAGCCGTGGACAGCCTGTGCATGGTCGTGACCATTCCACTCATGCCCCTACGCGTGCCCGCGCGCATGCCGTCCATGCCGGGATGTTCTGTCGGTGCGGCGAGACATACTGGACCTGTGCTCCGGCCAACGCCGTACCTCGGCAGATTGCGCGAGCGAGCCGGCGAGTCCCTGCTCTACCGGGTCGCGGGCCCCGAGGCGCACCAGAAGCGTGCGCGCATACACGGCATGCCCGGCCCACGCTGGTTCGGTCCCGAACGGCCGGTACGGCTCGTGCACGCGGACGCGTCGATGTACATCGGCGGCCTCGCCGCGCTCCTGCTCCAGTCCCTGCACCCGATCGCCATGGCGGCGGTCGCGGCCCACTCCGGGTTCCAGGGGGACCCGTGGGGCAGGCTCCAGCGGACCAGCACGTTCCTGGCCGTGACGACCTTCGGGACGGTTGCGGACGCGGAACGAGCGGTGGTCCGCGTCAGGGAGGTGCACGGGCGTATCCACGGCAGGACGGAGGCCGGGGCGCCGTACAGCGCCGCGGATCCGCACCTGCTGGCCTGGGTGCACGTCGCGGAGACGGAGTGCTTCCTGCGGGCCTACCAGCGGTACGGCCGGCAACCGCTGGACCCGTCCGGTGAGGACGGATACGTGGCCGACATGGCCCGGGTCGCGCGCTCCCTGGGCGCGGAGCGCCCGCCCGAGACGCGCGCCGAACTCACGGCCCGGCTCGCCGAGTACCGCCCCGAGCTGCGCGCCACCCCGGAATCCCGTGAGGCCGCCCGCTATCTGCTCTCCCGGCCTCCGCTGCCGGCCCCGGCCCGGCTTCCCTACGGCTTCCTGGCGGCCGCGGCGGTCGACCTGTTGCCTGCGTGGACGAGGGAGTGGCTCGATCCGCCCCGGACCACGCGCGTCATGCTGCCGCTCGCGCGGCCCGGGGGGCGTACGATCACCGCCGCCGTCCGCTGGGCGATCACCTCTCTGCCGCCCCCGCAGCCGGGCGGGCGAGACGACTCGGCGTAGCCGGGCCGGCCGGGGGCGGCGCCGGTACCCGGCCCGTCAGACCGCTCGCCAGATGTTGTCGAAGGCCGCCTGCTCGACGTCCCGGCGCTGCCGTTCGGCCGCCAGCTCCAACTCCGCCTCGCCGACGGCGGCGACCACCGCCTCCACTCCGTCCGGCAGGTCCCCGGAGTCCACCGCCGCCTCGTCGAGGACCCCGACGGCCGTCGCGAGAGCGGTGAGCACGGGCTCGCGCGCGGTCCAACGCTCGGTCGCACCAGTGCGGGCGGGGGAATCGAGGAGCTCCGGCTCGCCCTCGGCCCGGAACGGCGTCCAGCGGCTGCGCTGCCGCGTGAGCAGGCCTTCCGCCTCCAGCGCCGTCAGGTAGACCGCGGCCAGGTCACGGCCCCGCCGCCACAGCCAGTCCTCCACCGTCTCGTACGGTTCCTCCCGTACCAGCGCCGACGCGGCGGCCTGCAGCAGCGCGTCGTCGGGTACGCGCTCGTCGGCGGGCACGATGTGATCGCCGACCAGTTCGACGGCCCGGGCGGCGATCAGATCGATCAGCTCGGCCCCCGCGAGCCCGAGGGACAGCTCGCCCCGGTCCACCGTGCGACCGGGTGCCGCGTCCAGGGCGGTGAAGAGTATGTCGCGCGGTGTGGTCATGGGTCAGCTCCTGTTGTCGGCGGGCGAGGACCGGGTCGGCCGGCAGGCGGGTCGCATGAGATCGATGCCGAAGTCTACGGGCGTGCGCGCCAGGGCGGACGGGGGCCAGGCGCAGGGGTGCGGGAAAAACTTCGGCCGGAGGTGAATCCTCTCCGGGTCTTCCCGCCTCCTATCTGCGTACCGGCCGAACGCGCCGGCAGAACAGTGAGGGAAACACCCATGATGGTTACGGGCCTCGTCGTGATCGGAGTGCTGCTGGTGGGAGCGTGCAGCTGGCACCTGATGCGCCGTTACAAGAGCCGCAGCTGACCAGACCCGCCCTCGGACCCTTCCGGAAACGAGCACCATGAACCCACGCTTCTCCTGGCCGGACGAGCGGCTGATCAGAGCCGCTCAGGACGGCGACCTCACCTCGCTCACCACCGTCGTCATGGAATCGCAGCCGCACGTGCGCAAGTTCGCCAGAGCCCTGTGCGCCTCGCCGCAGGATGCGGAGGACGCGGCACAGGAGGCGCTGATCATCCTCTACCGGAAGATCGGCACCTTGCGGGCCAGCGGCGCGCTCGCCTCGTGGATGTTCCGGATCGTGCGCAACGAGTGCCTCCGGCAGGTACGGCTGCTCGTCGCGCGGAGCGACGAGGCGTCGGCCGAAGCGGACACGCCGCCGGAGCCTTCGGCCGAGGAGGCGGCCCTGCACAGGCTGGAGGTGGCGCGGCTGGCGGCCGCGGTCGGGGCCCTGCCCCGTGACCAGCGGCAGGTCCTGATCATGCGGGACGTCCAGGGCCTGCCGGGCAAGGCCGTCGCCCATGCGCTCGGTCTGAGCAGCGCGGCGATGAAGTCCCGGCTGCACCGAGCGCGTGCCGCCCTGCGCCACTCACTCGAAACAACCGATCAGGCCGTGGACCGACCAGTCGAAGGAGAGTCCCGACCGTGAACACCCTGACCACCGTGCACACCGAGAAGCCCACCCGGCCCGCGCCACCGGACTTCGCCAGCACATCCGTCCCGCGCCACCTGGCGCGCGGCGTCATCGGCTTCGGGCTGATCATCGCCTCGATCGCCCTGGTCCCCGTCGTCGGCCCGGTCTCCCTGCTGGCGGCCCCGTTGGCGCTGATCGCCTTCCGCGGCTGCCCCACGTGCTGGATGGTCGGCCTGGCGCAGACCATCTCCCGCGGCCGGCTGGAACGCCAGTGCGTGGACGGTGTCTGCACCCTCGCCAAGACCCACCCGGCAGCCGACGGATGAGTCCCGAGAGGCGCACGGCGCCCCGGTGGGGGCGGGACAGCGTCCCCCTCCCCCACCGGACACGGCATGGCGGCAGATCAGTTCGTACGGCCCTCCCATGCCCGCGTGAACAGCAGGGGCAGCGGTGTGGAGGGCACCGCGGCCAGGTGGGTCGTCGAACGGTGCTCCCTTGCCAGCGGCAGCAGGCCCAGCTTGGCCGCCTCGATCGGGAGGCGCGGCGGCTTGCGCTCCTGCCATGCTCCCGGCAGGAAGAGTGAGCGGCCCGCGCGTGGACGGGTCGCGCGCACCACACGTCCCGAGGAACCGAGTTCGGCATCGGCGGCCTTGAAACGGGCGGGCTTCCACCCCGTCCACACCTTGACGTTGCGGTCCGTCGGATCCGGCAGGGCGAGCAGCATGAGGTAGAGCGCGGCGGCGTCCTCGCCCAGTCCGAAGGACCGGGCGCACTCCTCGACCAGCTGCGGAACGGAGCGCGTGGGGTCCTGCTCCCAGCCCGGGGGCCGCTCGCCGTCGGCGGCGAGGTGTTCGCCGAGTGCGGCGAAGTCGTCGCTCAGCACCAGCCGCAGGTCCGCGAGGGCGGGCAGCCCGGAAGGGCTGGGCAGCCACTGGGAGGGCAGTACGGAGTCGAGGTACGCGTCCAGCGTCTCCAGCACCGGATCGTCCGGCCCCTTGAGCGCCGCGGGCTCCACGCACACGTGACGCATGTCGTGCGCCGCGTCCGCCACTTCGGTGACCGCCGGATGTGCGGTGAGCGCGTCGGTGGAAGGGGGCGCGCCCATCAGGTAGTTGCTCTGCAGGGAGAAGAGCCGGAGCGGTCCGGAGACCGAGGACCTCTCCTCGCACAGCCTGGCGATCGCCGCGCCGACCGCGGGGCGCAACGGATCACCGGCCGGAGTGCGGTACGCGATCCAGGCGGCGAGCCTGGGCAGGGCCGGCAGCTGTGGCTCACCCGCCAGGCCGGCCCGGTGCCGGTCGAGACACCTCTCCCCCAGGGCGAGGCGACCGAGCAGGGCGGGCAGCCGCAGACTGGGCCACCAGGCCGGGTTCCCCTTGAGCAGCTCCCGGGACAGGGCCGCCTCGCCCTTGGGCAGCAGCGTCTCCTTGGTGGCGAGGGGCAGCAGCGCGGTGGGCACGGGCAGAGGAGTGCCCAGCTCCTCCCGCCACCAGGCGGCGGCGCGGTCCACGTCGGGCCCCGTGGTCCAGAGCTTCTCGGGGTCGTCGGGGAGGAGCCTGTCGTAGAGGGTGGCGACGAAGCGTGGGCCGAGATCGGACAGCAGCCCGTCCGCCGCCTGGTCCGCCTCCGCCCGCCGGACCTTCCAGGGCTCCAGGTCGTAGGAGCCCTGACGGGAGCGGTAGTTGCCCTGCGTCTCCAGCTGGTGTGGCGCGCAACGGACGTGCGCCGTCAGCAGCACGGTCGCCTCGACCGGCGTGAGCCCCAGCTGTTCCGCGAAGGTGTGGGCCAGGTCCGGGCGGGCCGGTGCCGGGCCGTGCTCCCGGTACAGCTCGGCGAACCGGGCGAACCAGGCGGCCGGGCGCACCGGCTCCAGCACCTCGGCATGCGTGAGCTCGACTCCCGCGGACGCCAGCGGGCCGTCCTCGGCGAAGGAACCGTCGGGAGCGTACTCCCACAGCGTCCGCTGGGGGTTCTTCCCTCGACTGGCCAGTACGAAGGAGACGGACGTCGCCGTGCGGTAGACCTTCCCGTAGGCCGGTGCGCGGACCAGGGCACGGCTCTCGGGCGCCTCGCAGCGGACGAGTCGCCACTTCCCCGGTTCGCCGGAGGCGACGGGGTGGGCGGCGTACGGCAGCAGTGCGGGGGCGGCCGAGCCGCGTGGCCTGGAGGAGACGGCGCTCAGGGCGAGCGGCACGGCGAAGGCGTGTGCCGCCATGAAGTGGTCGTGCCGGAAGGACAAGTCGAACGAGGTGCTGGGCTGCTCGAGATCGCCGCCCCAGACCTCCGTCCCCTGGGCCGCGAGCGTCATCATCTGACGGGCTATCCGGGTGAAGGGCTCCACAGGCCCGGCACCGGAGGCCGGACCGGCGTCGCCCTCACCGGGGGTGAGGCGGCGGACGAGCCGCTCAAGGCCGGCACGGCAGTTGACGGCCATGACCACGGCGCGGGCGGCACGGCTGGTGACCGGCTCCCCCAGTTGTGGCAGCGCTTCCATGATCGGTCCGCGATGAGGACCTCGGACACCCTCGCGTTCGACGCCGCAGGGCTGGAGTCCGACCATCGCGGCCTCCACCTCGGCGCGCGTGACGGTGTCCGGCAGCTCGGCCATCAGCAGCGGCATGACGTCCACCGCCGCGAAATCCGCCGCGGCGTCCGGGTCCTTGAGGAGCAGCTCCACCGCCACGCCCACATGGACGAACCGGCCGAGGAGGAGGACCAGCCCCTCGAAGTCGACACCTGCCCGCAGCTTCGCCCGCTCGCGGCCGCACCAGGCACGGATCTCCTCGTGTCCGAGCGGATTGTCGAAGAGGGCGGGGATCGCGTGCCAGCCCTTGGTCTCGTGCGGCTGGTACCAGGCGTTGGACGCCAGGTCCTTGGTGGTCATCTCCAGATCGGCACGCACCCGCGCGCGCAGCGCGTGCGCGAAGCGCGCGTCCGCCTGGAGGTGCTCCAGTTTCGGTCGGCGGCCGAACGCGAGGGCGTACAGCGGTGTCGGGCCGAGGAGCTCCGGCGGGTCGGCGACCGGCGCACCGTGCTCCAGCAGGAGGTCGATCAGGTCGAGAGGCGTCACGCCGTCGCCCCGCTCACCGATCTTCCGATAGCGGAACCGCACGGGGACACCGTCGGCCGCCAGGCGCGGCGCCAGCTTCTCCGCGATCTCGTACATGACGGGCCAGGGGCCCTTCTGCTTGCTGTTCGACCGGACGCACCGGGCCAGCCAGGCAGCGGCCTCGCCGTCGGGCAGGCCCTCGGCCTCACCGGTGAGCTGTGCCAGGGCGCCGGTGCGCTCCAGCAACTCCCGCCACAGGGTGGCGCTGTGGCCGAAGGACCTCGGGCTCAGCTTCAGCACCTGCTCGACCGCCGTGGAGGCGTGCTCGCCCAGGAGGTCCATGGCCGAGCCCTTGAGGCAGTCGGTCCAGAACTTGTCGTCGGTCAGGGAGGGACCGCCGGCGGCGAAGATCTCCCCGAGCAGCGTGGCCAGTTCCCTCTCGGGCTCCAGACCGGCGGCCTTGGCGATCTTGCGCAGGTCGGCGCCGAGCTGCGGGTACACCTCGGACGACGCCCGGAGCCGCCGGACGGCGACCGTACGGAAGCGGTCGACGTCCGTCCGGGTCGCCACCCCCTTGACCGCCAGATCGCGGGCCCAGGCACGCAGCACCGTGGCGGAGAGGGCGGCGCCGTCGGCGAACGCCAGGTAGCGGCCCAGCAGCCACTCGCCGTCGACCTTGCGCGCCTGCACACGCTCGGCGGTCCGGGCCCGCCCGAACCAGGCCGTGGCCATCGCCGGTTCACTCCGCCGCAGGGCCAGGTCGGCCATCTCGTCGAGCAGCGTGATCAGCAGGTCGGGAGCCGACTCCTCCACTCCGTGGAGGACGCTGTCGATCTCGGCCTTGAAGAGGTACCGCCACTCGCCCGTATGCCCCTCCAGGGCGATGACCTTCTCGGTCGCCAGCTCCTCGCGGCCCGGGTGAGCGGCGATGATCCGCTCGGGAAAGGGCAGCGCGCCGTCGGACGGGTCCGGTACGCCGGTGGAGAAGAAGCCGTCCGGCTCCCAGTGCTGCTCACGCATCAGGCGGTCGCGGTACGGGATGAGCTGCTCGGGGAGCAGCTGGGTCAGCGTGCGGCCGTCGAAGCCGGTGTACGTGCGGGCCCACAGCCCGCCTTCGCCCCGCTCGTCCGTGAGCTCGACCTGCTCGGCCTCCAGCGCCTCCCGCCACAGGGGATCGGCGTCGGCCAGCGCACGCGGCACGCCCACCCCGCCCCGCGCCCACTCCTGTGCCCGCTGACGGCACTCCTCGCGCTGATTCCGCAGATGCCTCCGCGCCTCGTGCAGCGCGGGGAGTCCCGGAGCCCCGGCGAGGGCACCGGGACACTCCTTCAGCTTCCGCCCCCGCGGGTTGCGGTAGACGACCTCCAGATCATCCGTCAGCTCTGCTGTGTAGCCGTTCTTTTCGACACGCGTGCCCATGTGCGCCCGTCTCCCCGTGGTGCTGATCGACAACCACACGCTACGCGGCGCCACTGACACCGCCGCGGCTACGTCGACCACCACCCACCGCGCGGCCGCCCGGACGCGAGGGCGGACCGCTGCCGGGGGCCCGGGGGCGCCCCGTCAGTGGTCGTGGGGACCGTCGGTGGAAGGGCCGGTCCGCGGTCTCTCCTCCGCGGCGGCCGTGTGATGTGCTCCGTGGCCGTCGTGGCCCGGGACCGAGCCGTCCGGTTTGGCCACCAGGAACAGGCCGGCCATACCCATGTCGGAGTGGCTCTGGACGTGGCAGTGGTACATCCACGCCCCCGCCCCGACGTGCTCGCCCGCGATGATCTGGAATCCGAAGGAGTCCGCGGGGCCCGTGATCTTGTTGTCGACGACCCGGCTCACGTCGTCGGGGCCGGCGAGCAGACCCGTGCGGTTGTCCGCCCAGCGGTGACCGTGCATATGGAACGTGTGGTAGTACTCGCCGTGGGTGATCATGACGATCTCCACCCGGTCGCCCACCGTGGCGGGGAAGTTGGGCGGGTCGGCCGCAGGACGGTTGTTGATCGTCATGTCGTTGAAGACGATCGTGAACTGCTTGTCCGGCAGGATGTCGCCCTTGCGGCGTACCACCAGGCCGCCGTAGAGACCCTTGCGGATGCCACCGGTCCCGTGGTCCGTGCCCACGACGTGGTCGTGGTAGTGCCAGTACCCGGCACTGCCGGGGCGCCATGTGCCGTCGGAGCGCCGGCCCGGGGCATGGGTGCGCCAGGTGTACGTGCGGGTGGCGCCCGGTTCGACATGGCTGCCGCTCATCCTCGTACCGTCGTTGTCGATGTCGTAGTCCACGCCGTGCGCGTGGAGGCTCACGGGGACGTCCATCAGGTTCTCGAACTCGATGTGAAGGGTGTCTCCCTCGTTGAGTTCGATGAGCGGGCCGGGCACGGTTGCCTTGCCCTTCTCCAGGCCGTACCCCATCCGCCCGTCGGCCAACTTCTCGGCGAACAGCCGGAGATGGCGTACCTGCCCGCCGGCCGGGGCAGTCCTCGGTGTGGCGGCCGTGGCGGCCGTGCCGGGTGCGGCGCTTGAGGTGGAGGCGATAGACAACGATGTCACGCCGGTCGCGGCGACGGCCCCGCCCGCGAGCAGGCGACGGTTGAAGCTGCGTCTGTCCATGTCGAACTCTCCGGTCGTCGGTGGAGATTGACGGGGTGAAGGGCCCCTGGGGACGGCCCACACGGTAGCGGGACGGCCCTCGTTTATCCACGTCCAGGACAAAGTTCGTCCAGTTGCGGTCATAGCCCTTGGCGAACCAGCCAAAGGGGTCTAGCTTCAACGGCTGTTGTTGTGACCTCAGAGGGATGGGTGACCCATGAAGCGCACACCACATCACCGGTCGAGATCAAGAACAGGCCTCGCAGTGGCGGCACTCGGGGCGGCAGCCCTGACCGCCTCCCTGCTCGGCGGCGACCCCGCCTCGGCCAGACCGTATCCGGATCCACCGTCGACCTCCGCCTCGACAACGTTGTCCCTACCGTCTCCGCCAGGCGGCGCCAACGTCCGCGTCCTCGTCTTCCACGGCTCGGCGACCGCGGAGTCGCCGACGGTCGACGCGGGCATCGCGGCCGTCGAGAGCATCGGGCTGACCGGTCCGGCCGCCGGGCGCTTCCGAACGGAGGCCACCGACGACCCGGCGGTCTTCACGGACACCAGGAGGCTCGGCCGCTTCAACGCCGTGGTGTTCCTGACCGGGGGCGGCGACGTGCTCGACCCGGAGCAGGAAGCGGGCCTGGAGGCCTACATGGAGGCGGGCGGCGGCTTCGTCGGAGTCCACGAGGCGGCGCGCACCGAGCCCTATTCCAGCTGGTTCACCGGCCTGGTCGGCGCCCGGCCCACCGGCGCCCCGAGCGGCACCCAGCGTGCGGTGGTGGAGGTCGGCGACCGACAGCATCCGGCCACGAAGTCCCTTCCGCTGGAGTGGAAGCGACCGGACAGGTGGTTCAACTGGGACCGCAACCCGTCCGGCACCGTGCACACCGTGGCACGCGTCCGGGAGGCCTCGTACCAGCCTGCGGCGAGGCCGAACGGCTGGGACCACCCGGTGTCATGGTGCCGTGACTACGACGGCGGCCGGTCCTTCTACACCGCCATGGGCGGCACCGTCGACAGCTACGCCGAGACGGACTTCCGGGACCATCTCCGTGGCGCGATCGCCTGGACGTCCCGCATCTCCCAGGCGGACTGCAAGGCGACCATCGACGCCAACTACACCGCCGAGCGGGTCACCCGGCCCAACCAGCCCGGCCAGAACGACCAGATCGGTGAACCGCACGGCCTGGTCGCCGCGCCCGACGGGCGCGTCCTCTACATCGGCCGCGGCGGCGCCGACTCGAGCGTTCCGGTGGTCACCGACTGGAACAACCCGGACATCGGCAAGGGCAACGGCGAGATCCACGTCTACGACCCGGAGACGAAGCAGGTCACCAAGGCCGGCGCGCTCACCGTCTTCGGCAACAAGGGCGGCGGCGACGAGCTGGTCAAGAACGAGGAGGGGTTGCTCGGCATCGAACTCGACCCCGAGTTCATGACCAACGGCTGGGTCTATCTGCACTACACCCCGCACTCCCGGATCGACCGGGCCGCGCACATGGGCGAGCGGCGGGTCTCCCGCTTCACCCTCGACCTGGCGACGAACCGGCTCGACCTGGCGAGCGAGAAGGTGCTGCTGAGCTGGCCGGTCCAGATCCACAGCTGCTGCCATGCGGGCGGCGGAATGGCCTGGGACTCCAAGGGCAACCTCTACATCGCGACGGGCGACACCAACTCCAGCGGCTCCAGCGGTGGTTACTCGGGCAACAACCCCGCCCCGAACTTCCAGGGCGTCTCCTTCGCTGACGCGCGCCGCACCGCGGGCAACACCAACAACCTCAACGGCAAGATCCTGCGGATCCACCCCGAGGACGACGGCACCTACACGCTCCCCGAAGGGAACCTCTTCACCGGCGAGGAGACCGACGAGGGCGGGGGCAAGACCCGTGGCGAGATCTATGTG
Organism: Streptomyces sp. NPDC013317; assembly: GCF_055563155.1. Taxonomy (NCBI): domain Bacteria; kingdom Bacillati; phylum Actinomycetota; class Actinomycetes; order Kitasatosporales; family Streptomycetaceae; genus Streptomyces; species Streptomyces sp. NPDC013317. The sequence goes on along the minus strand of NZ_JBVHDX010000001.1, from coordinate 822,802 downwards.
ATGGGTGTGCGCAATCCCGCCCGCATCTCCGTCGACAGGAAGACCGACATCCTCTACGCGGGCTGGGTGGGCCCCGACGCGGGCGCGCCGTCGACGACCTGGGGCCCGGCCAAGTACGACACGTTCGCCGCGATCACCAAGGCGGGGAACCACGGCTGGCCGTACTGCATGGGCAACAAGCAGCCGTACCGGGACCGTGGCCTGACGGATCCGGGCAAGCCGCTCGGCTGGTACGACTGCGACGCGCCGAAGAACGAGTCGCCGAACAACGACGGCCTCGTGAACCTGCCGCCGGTGACGTCGAACACGATCTGGTACTCGCCCCAGGGCGGCGGCGTCGACTACCCGCGCGACGCGAACGGGGTCCCGAGCTACAAGCAGGAGGAGCAGAAGCTGCTCCTCCCCTGGCTCAAGGGCGGCGGGCAGGCGACCATGAACGGCCCGCTGTACCGCTACGACGCGGCGAGCGAGTCGGCCGTCAAGTGGCCGTCGTACTGGGACGGCAAGTGGTTCGTCGGTGACTTCTACGACGGCGAGCAGCCGCGGCACGCCGTGCTGACCGACCCGAAGACCGTCGGCAAGGGCGGTCTGCCCGTCCACGCCGAGTCCCTGAAGAAGATCATCCCGGTCGGGCAGGGCGGCATCCGCAACCTGATGGACTGGAAGTTCGCCCCCGACGGTTCGCTGTACGTCCTCGACTACGGGCGGGGCTTCTTCACCTCGCACCCCGACTCCGCGCTCTGGCGCGTGACCTACAAGGGCGGCGGGCCCACGCCGGCCGCGGACCGGCTGGCAAGGAGGGCGACGCGGTGACGACGATCATGAGACGCAGAGGCGGAAGGCTCTGGGCGGCCCTGCTGGCCGCCGTGGCGATGGTCGTCGGGCTGACCTCGGCATCGGCCTACGGCAGGTCCGACGACGGACGGCGGTCCGCCGCGGCCCAGGTGCTGACCTGGAAGGCGGGTGACCCGATCGACCGCTATCTGGAGTTCCCGACCACGGCGGTGGCCGGTGCGACGACCATCGTCTTCGAGAACAGCGCGGCCACCGGCAACACCACCGGCATGCCGCACACCCTGACGTTCGACGTCTCGGACCCCGAGTACAACAACGACGTGCCGCTCAACATCCTGGCCAACCCCGGCGACGCGAACGGCGGCCGGCACACCGCCGAGGTGACGCTGACCCCGGGCCGGTACCTCTTCAAGTGCACGATTCCCGGTCACGGTCAGATGCAGGGCATCCTCACGGTCACCGAGGGCGGCGGCGAGGACGCCACAGCGCCGGAGACCACCGCGAAGGTCGAGGGTGACCGCAACGCCGACGGCGCCTACATCGGCCAGGCGACGGTCACACTCGGTGCGACGGACGCCGGTTCGGGCGTCGACAAGGTCGAGTACGCGGTCGGTGCCGACGGCCCCTGGCAGCCGTACACCGTTCCCGTCGTCGTCGACCAGGTCGGCGCGCACACGGTCCGCTACCGGGCGAGCGACAAGGCGGGCAACACGGCCATCGAGAAGACCGCCGCGTTCACCGTCGTCGCCCCGCCCACCGACGACACGACGGCGCCGGAGACCTCGGCGACCGTGACCGGGGAACAGGACGCGCAGGGCCGCTACCTCGACATGGCCACGGTGACGGTCACCGCGTCCGACACCGGCTCGGGCGTCAACACCATCGAGTACGCGGTCGGCGACGGCGCCTGGACGCCGTACACCGCCCCCGTGATGGTGCACGAGGCGGGCGCCCACACCGTCCGCTACAAGGCGACCGACAAGGCCGGCAACGCTGCGGCCGAGAAGTCCGTCGACTTCACGGTCGTCACGCAGCCCGACCCCGACACCACCGCCCCCGTGGCCTCCGCCTCAGTCGCCGGCGTACGGAACTCCGACGGGGCGTACATCACCAGCGCCACGGTCACCCTGTCGGCGACGGACGCGGACTCGGGCGTCGACCGGATCGAGTACTCGCTCGACGGGGGCCCGTACCTCGCGTACACCACGCCCGTGATCGTCGACCGCGTCGGCCACCACACGGTGCTGTACCGGGCGACGGACAAGGCGGGCAACACCTCCGCGGCCGGGAGCATGGCCTTCACCGTCGCCGAGGGCGGCGGGGTGCCCGCGCCGAACTGCCCCGAGTTCGACGAGCGGTCGACCGTCATCGTCGGGACCGTCGACACCGGCGTCCCGAACCGGATGACGAACAGCCGCTGCACCGTCAACGAGCTCATCGAGGACGAGAAGGACTGGGCGTCGCACGCGCTGTTCCTCAAGCACGTCGACACGGTGATCGACCGGCTCCTCGCCGACGGTGTCATCGACACGCGCGAGCACAGGAAGATCTACCGCGCCGCCAAACAGTCAGGCATCGGCAAGCCGGGCCAGACCGAGGGCTACCGCGACCTGTTCGACGGCACCGCGGCGAGCTTCTCGAAGTGGCAGCACGTCGGCGGCGGCCGGTTCGCCCTCGGCGCGGACGGGGCCATGACCAGCAGCACCACCGTGCCGGGCATGGGCATGCTGTGGTTCCCGCAGCGGCAGTACGGCGACTTCTCGCTCAAGCTGCAGTGGCGCGACGACGCCCCCGGCGCCGGGAACGCCAACGGCGGTGTCTTCGTGCGCTTCCCGTACGTCCACGACAACCCCGAGGAGACCCGTCCCGAGTGGGTCGCCATCAAGTACGGCCATGAGATCCAGGTCCTCGACCGGCCCGACGGCGACATGTACAAGACGGGCTCGGTCTACGGCTTCGACCGCGTCGGCCTCGCCGGCGCCGGGGTGACGCCCAAGGGCACCTGGAACGACTACGAGATCCGGGTGGAGGGCCAGCACTACTCGGTCTTCCGCAACGGCAAGCTGATCAACGAGTTCGACAACACCGGCGGCCAGGTGTTCCAGCCCCCGCGCGGCGACGACCCGGGCACGGACGGCAGGCGCTACGCCTCCGGCTACGTCGGGCTCCAGGTCCACGGGACGACGGACGTCATCTCGTACCGCAACATCCGGGTGAAGGAGCTGTAGACCGCGAGGGCACGGGCCCCTCCCCCCGAATCCGGGGGGAGGGGCCCGTGCCGTACTAGGAGGGCAGGTTCTGCTCCGCCCAGACGACCTTGCCGGTCACGGTGCGGCAGGAGCCCCATCTGCGGCAGAGCATGTTGATCAGCTGGAGCCCGCGGCCGCCCTCGTCGCTCAGGTCCGCGTGCTGGATCTGGGGCAGGTCCGGGCCCGTGTCCGAGACCTCCACGACGAGGCGCTCGCCGCGCAGGAGCCGTAGCCGGCCCGGGCCGTTGCCGTAGCGGAGCGCGTTGCCCACGAGTTCGGAGACGACGAGTTCGCAGGCGTCGGCGAGCTCCGTCAGCTCCCATGCGGCGAGCTGGTCCGTGACCAGGCCACGGGCGACGGAGGCCGCGCGTCCCTCCCGCGGCAGCTGCCACTCACGCAGGTCGCCCGGGGTGCGGGCGGCGGTCGTCGCGACGAGATGCACGGCCTCGTCGAAACGGGCGGTGCCGGCGGGAGCGCATCCGATCAGTCCGCCCGCTTCGAGGGCCTCGGGCGTCAGGGCACGTGCCGCCGCCCGCAGACGCTCCAGCTGATGGTCCAGGTCCGCGTGCCGGGACTTGACGAAGCCGTCGGTGTACATGACCAGTTGGCCACCCGCCGGGACCTCGAGGACGACCGGGTCGTACGGGATCACTCCCGCGCCGAGCGGTGCGCCGATCGGCACGTCCACGAACGCGGCGGAGCCCTGTCCGTCGAGGAGCAGCGGCGGCAGATGCCCGGCGCTGGCGAGGGTGTACGTGGCGTCCGCCGGATCGAAGACGGCGCAGAGGAACGTGGCGACCTGCTCGTCCTCCAGGTCACGCGTGGCGAGGTCGAGCCGGGCCAGTACGCGCTCCGGGGCCATGTCGAGGGTCATCAGCGTCCGGGCGACCGCCCGCAGGCGCCCCATGGTGGCGGCGGCGGGCAGCCCGTGGCCCATGACGTCACCGACCATGAGAGCCGTACGTCCCCCCGGCAGGGCCATCACGTCGTACCAGTCGCCGCCGGCCCCGTGGTGGGCCGTCGACGGCGCGTACTCGGCGTGGACGCGCAGCCCCGGAGTCACCGGCGTCGCGCGCGGCAGCAGAGTGCGCTGCAACGTGACGACGTGCTCGCGCTCGCGCCCGTACAGCCGGGCGTTGTCGATGTAGACGGCGGCCTGGGAGGCCAGCTGCTCCGCGAGCGCGAGGTCCGTCGTGGAGAAAGGCCGCGTTCCGGGGCCGCGTACGAAGTCCGCGCTGCCGAGCAGCAGCCCGCGGGCGATCAGCGGCACCGCGAGGTAGCTGTGCACCCCCGCGGCGCGCATGGACGCGGCGGCGCTCGCCGTCGGCGCGACCTTGGCGAAGTCGGCGTCCCGCATCCGGCTCACCAGCACCGGCCTGCCCTGACGCAGGCAGTACCGGTGGAGAAGCGTCTCGTGAGTCTCCTCGGTCCGGGCGAAGGTCTCGCCCACCGGGGTCGGTTCCAGGGAGGACAGCGACTCCACGGCGGACAGCGCGGTGGCCCGCATGAGCGGGACGCCCGTACCCGTCCAGCGCGAGCCCTCCTCGCCCCGCAGGACACTCTCCAGGATGTCGACGGCGGCCCCGTCGGCGAAGCCGGGCACGGTGAACTCTGCCAGCTCCTGGGCGGTGCGCTCCAGGTCCAGGGTGGTGCCGATCCTGGACCCTGCGGAGTTCAGCCAGGCGAGCCGGCCGCGTGTGGTGAGACGGTCGAGGGGGACCTCGCCCCCGGTCCGGCTGCCGAGCCGCCCGCGCGCCCCGGCCGAACGGTGCACCGTGGTGCCCTGTCCGGCTGAGGCGCGGATGGTGAGGCGCCGTCTCCCGTTGCCACCGTTCACTCTTTCGGCCTCCAGACAGGAACTCGACCGCTGCTGGTGCACATCATGCACCGAGCCGCGCGCCGAGGCCGATCGGGTCGCCCTCAAGGGGAGTACCGCCGCCGCGATACCGGCGTGTCGGCAGTCGGCGTTCGGGGCCGGGGTGACGCGTCCGGCGTGTCGGGTCCTGCACGTCGGGTCCGGCGTGTCGGGTCCTGCACGTCGGGTCCGGCGTGTCGGGTCCGGCGTGTCGGGTCCTGCACGTCGGGTCCTGTGTGCAGCCGGCGCGCCGGGGTTTCGGCGCGCCGTCGCTTCGGGGCCGGGCGCTGCTAGACGCCGGTCCGACCGTCGACGAGTTCACGCACGATGTCGAGATGGCCGTTGTGGCGGGAGGTCTCCTCGACGAGGTGGAGGATCACCCAGCGGAGGTCGACGTGATCGCCACTGCGGATGGGGCGCTCGGCCTTCGCGTCGAGGTCGTGCTCGGCGACCACGCCACGGAACCTGGCGCTCTGCTCCTCGTACTCCGCGAGGAGCTGATCGAGCGGGATGTCCACCGCGACGCGCATCTCGGGATCGGGGTCGTCGTCGGTCGCCTCGGTGAGCGGCCCCGCGAGTTCCCCGCCGAGGAACACCACGTCGAACCAGTAGTGCTCGACCCACCGCAGGTGGTTGATCAGCCCGCAGATCGTCATCAGCGGCGAATGAGGGAGGGGAGCCTTGCGGGCGTCCTCCGCCGACACGCCCTCACATTTGGCGCGCGCCGTGTCACGGGCGTAGTCGAGGAAGGTGGCCAGCTGAGTGCGCTCGTCCCAGGCGGGAGGCGTATCGGTTCGTCGAGTCATCGCGGGAAGTGTGCCGCAGGGCAGCGAGGGTGTCGAGAGGATTTCGGTCCCCTCGGGCCCGGACACGGACAGCCGACCCCAGCCCAGGTTTCCCTGCCGCCCAACTCGCCTCACCCGTAAGGCGCTTCCGGTGCCACGCCGCACGACCTTCGCCGGGCTACTCCGGCCGGATCGCCTCGACCGGAAGCTCGAAGACGAGATCGAGTCCGTCGTGCTCGTTCCCCCGCTCGCCGACGCGGGTGAAGCCGAAGCCCGCGATGGTGGCCAGGGAGGCGCTGTTGTCGGACCGGATGGTGGCCCGCACGGTCCTGACGCCGGGTTCCCCGGCCGCCCTGACGAGCAGCGCCCTCACCATGGCGCGGGCATAGCCCTGGCGGCGGTACTGGGGCGCCACGGTGTAGCCGATTTCGACCACACCGGCCTCGTCCGGCGGCCCGTGGAACCCGGCGTCGCCGACGACGGTGCCGTCCGGCTCGGAGACCGCCGCCCGGGCGATCCAGGGCGCGGCCGAGGGGTCCGTGGCGATCTGATCGGCGCGGTAGCCGAATATCCAGCGGGCGCGTTCGCCGACGAAGTAGTCGTCGAGAAGGACACCGGCCTCGGCGCTGCCGGCCGCGAGGTCGCCGTCCGCGAGCGCACGCAGCGCCAGGGGGCTGAGCTCGACGAAGCGGACGCGCTGGGGAAGGGAGAGCGATTCGTTGTTCATCGTGCAGATGCTCACCCGAGCGCCGGAGACCTGTCCAACGCTTTCGGCTCAGGTGGCGGCCCGTCTGCCTGGACTGCCTGCCCGGCCTTGGCTGCCCGGCCCGCCCGCTCTCGCTGGAGCTTACGGGCGAGGAGGTGGACCTCCTGGAACTGCCGACGGTCGGTGGGCAGGGGTTCGCGGACCATGCGGGCCGCCTCCGACAGCCCGGCCTCGCGCAGCAGAGCGGCGAGGTGATCCGGACACCACCGGTAGGCCGGTGCGACCGCGTGGTCGAGGACCTCCGTCGGACGAGACGGATCGTCGCCCGCCCAGAAGCCGATCAGCAGGTGTCCGCCGGGTGCCAGCACACGGTGGAACTCACGGAGGATGACGGGGAGTTCGCGTGGCGGGGTGTGGATGATCGACCAGCGCGAGAGCACGCCGCCGAGCGCACCGTCGGCGATGTCCAGCGCGGCCATCGAGCCCACGTCGAACCGCAGGTCAGGGCAGGCCTGTCGAGCCGACGCGATCATCGCGGGAGAGGCGTCGACGCCGAAGGCGTTCAGGCCCAGCTCGGACAGGTAGGCGGTGACGTGGCCGGGTCCGCACCCCAGGTCCGCGACCTGACCGTCTCCACCCGCCCGTACGGCCTCGGCGAAGGCTCCCAGCATCGCGCGGTCGAGGGGAGCGTCGGCCAGCGAGTCGCGGAAGAGCCGCGCGTAGGTGGAGGCGGCGGCGTCGTAGGCGTCGCGGGTGGCGGTGAGGGAATCGTGGTCGACCATGCTCGCGACCGTACCGCCCCGGCGCCGAGGCGAGCCGGGAGAGTCACGTCTTCCGGTCGCCGGCCGGCGACCCCCGACCGGTCGTGCGGCTCCCGCCTCCGTCATCATTGCCGCAGACCAGACCGGCCGGGGGCGGGTGGTCGTTCCCGCGTTCGGTGCGGGGCGGCCCGTCGTCGGGCAGATCCACGGGGGCGTTGATGCGGGGCGACGGCGAGAAGGTACTGCTGGACGTGTTGGCCGGTGCGGCCGGCGCGGCACCCGACCGGGGGATCGTTTATGTGGACGGTGACGGCGGCGAGCGGACCGTCACCCATCGCGCGCTGCTCGCCGACGCGCTGCGCGTCGCGGGCGGGTTCCTCGACGCGGACCTCGCGCCGGGCAGCCCCGTGGTGCTGCCGGCGGACCGGAGCGAGGAGTTCCTGCCGCTCTTCTGGGGTGCCGTCGCCGCCGGACTCGTACCCGTGCCGCTCGCCCCGGACGTGCGGCGGGTGCTGCCCGTCTGGGAGTTCCTGGGCCGCGCGCCGGTGGCCGTCGGCGCGTCCACGGCGCCGCTGCTCGACGCCCTGCCCGACTCCGTGCGCTCTCTGACGCTTGACCGGCTGCGCGCCCACTCCGTCCCGCGACGGCTGCCGGAGCGCGCGCCGGACGACGTGGCGTTCCTGCAGTTCTCCTCCGGAAGCACGGGCGCGCCCAAGGGGGTCGAACTGACCCACGCGGCCGTGCTGGCCAACCTGGCGCAGATCCGTGCCGCCGCCCGCATCACCTCCCGGGACGTGCTGGCCACCTGGATGCCGTACTTCCACGACATGGGCCTCATCGGCACGCACCTGGTCCCGCTGTCCGCCCGGATCAAGCAGGTCCGGCTCGAACCGCTGACGTTCGCCAAGCGGCCCGCGCGGTGGCTGGAGGCGGCGGCGCGGCACGGGGCGACCCTCCTGTCGGCGGCGAACTTCGCGCTGGCGCTCGTCGAACGCCGCGTACCGGAGGACACGCTCGCCCGTCTCGATCTGACGCGGGTACGGATGATCCTTGTCGGCGCGGAACCGATCTCCCCGGCCGTGTGGCGCGCGTTCGTCCGGCGGATGCGGCCCACGGGCCTCGCGGCGGACGCGCCCCAGCCCGTGTACGGCCTCGCCGAGGCGACGCTGGCCGTGACGTTCCCGCCGTCCGGCGAGGTGGCGCGACCGCTCGTCCTGGACCGGGCCGCGCTCAGCCGCGGGCGGGCGGTCGACACCTCGCCCGGGCCGGACGCGGTCGAGCTGATGGACGTCGGCGTCCCCGTGCCCGGATGCGCCGTGCGGATCGCCGGCGACGACGGTGAGGCGGTCGAGGACCGTCGCGTCGGCCATGTCGAGGTCCGGGGTCCGCAGGTGGCCCGTGGGTACCACCGCGCGCCGGAGGCGACGGCGGGCGCCTTCGCCGACGGCTGGCTGCGCACCGGCGACCTGGGGTTCCTGCGCGAGGGGCGGCTCTGCGTGACGGGGCGGTCCAAGGACGTCGTCTTCGTCGACGGGCGTACGTTCCACGCGGCGGATCTCGAGGAGGTGGCCGCCGGCACACCGGGCCTCGGACGGTGCCCGGTCGCGGTCGTGGGCTCCACCGACCCCGCGGACGGCGGTGAGCGGGTGGTCGTCTTCCTCGCGCCCGCGCCGCCTCTCGCCGCCGTGTCCCGGGCGTTGCTGCGGGAGGTCGGCGCGCGCGTGCGCGAGGCGCTGGGACACGACGACGTACGGGTGTTGGCGATGCCCGTACGCGGGATTCCGCGAACGACCAGCGGGAAGGTCCGGCGCGGTGTCCTGCGCGAGCGCTTCGAGGCCGGGGAGTACCCGGAGATCGCGGGCCGGCGGGCCACCGGGGTGACGGGGTCCCTGCCGACGGTGGTTCGCGGTGACGGTGGCGGTGACGACCACGGTCATGGTGGTGAGGGCCACGTGGAGAACGGCGCCACGCGGGACGGCGTCGTGCTGTCGCCCGCGCCGTCGCCCGCGCCGCGGTCCCGACGGGACGTCGAGACCGGCGTGCTCCGCGTCTGGGGTCAGGTACTCGGGCTGCCCGTGCGGGCGATCGCCCCGCACGACGACTTCCGTGCGCTCGGCGGCGGCTCGCTCAAGGCGATGGAGGTACTCGCCGCCCTGGAGGACGAGTTCGGCGTGGCTCTGCGTCCGTCCGACCTGCGCGACCACGCCACGGTGGACGCGCTCACCGGGCTGATCCTCGCACGCGACACCAGGGCGGACGGCTCCGCCCGCTTCCCCGCGCTCCCCGCGGCACCGACGGTCCCCGCCGCCGGCCCGGTCGTGGCTGTCACAGGCCTGGCCTGCCGGTTCCCCGGTGCCGACTCCCCGGAGGCGTTCTGGGAGCGGCTCGTCGAGGGCTACGACGCCGTCACCGCCGTACCGGACGGACGGTGGCCGGATCCGTCGGACGGCGACGGCCGCCGGGGCGCGTTCCTCGACGAGCCGGCGGGCTTCGACGCCACGTTCTTCGGCATCGGAGACGACGAGGCCCTGGCGACCGATCCTCAGGCGCGGATCCTTCTGGAACTCGCGCACGAAGCGCTGGAGCGAGCCGGCCACGCGGGTTCACGACGGCGCGGCCGCCGGGTGGGCGTGTTCGTCGCGGCCGGGGACATCGCCTACCGGCAGGTACTCGAACAGACTTACGATGAAACGGAGTTGCCCGTCGCCGCGCTGACCGGGAACCTCCCCAACATGCTCGCCGCCCGCGTCGCGCAGTGTCTCGATCTGACCGGACCCGCGCTCGCCGTCGACACGGCGTGCTCCTCCGCGCTGGTCGCCCTGCACCTGGCGCGCCGCAGCCTGCAGGCCGGGGAGTGCGATGTCGCGGTCGTCGGGGGCGTCCACCTCAACATGACGCCGACCGGATACTCCCTCCTCGAGAAGGCACAGGCGCTGTCCCCGACCGGCCGCTGTCACGCGTTCGGGGCGGCAGCCGACGGCTTCGTCCCCGGAGAGGGCGGGGCGGCGCTCGTCCTGACCCGGCTCGACGAGGCGGAGCGCGCCGGAGATCCGGTCCTCGCGGTGCTGCGCGGCACCGCCGTGAACAACGACGGCCGCTCCCTGAGTCTGATGGCCCCCAATCCCCTGACGCAGCGTGAGGTCATCACGCAGGCGTACCGCGACGCGGGTGTCGACCCCGAGAGCGTGTCGTACGTGGAGGCGCACGGGACGGGAACGCCGATCGGCGATCCGGTGGAGGTGCGCTCGCTCGCGCACGCGTTTCCGCCGCGCGCCGACGGGCGTCCCCGGCTGCTCGGCTCCGTCAAGACCAATGTCGGACATCTGCTCAACGCCGCCGGTATGCCGAGTCTGGTGAAGGTGGTCCTCGCTCTCGGTCATCGGCGTCTGGCGCCGTCGCCGCTCCAGGGCTCCCCCGCGCCCGCGCTCGATCTGGCGGGTGCCGGTTTCGCCCTGGTGGAGGAGGTACGGGACTGGGACGAGCCGGGCCCGCTCGTGGCGGGGGTCAACGCGTTCGGCTTCGGCGGCACCAACGCCCATGCCGTACTGGAGGAGGCGCCCGTCAGGCCCGAGGAGAGGCGGTCGCCGTCGCGGGGTCCAAGGCTGCTCACCCTCTCGGCGCACGGACCCGAAGCGCTGCGCACCGCGGCTTCCGCCCTCGCGACCCATCTGCGGAACCACCCCGGTCTCGACGAGGGCGATGTCTGCGCCGCCGTCGCCGCCGCCCGTGACGAAGGGCCCGACCGGCTCGCCGTCGTCGCCGACGGAGATCTCGCCGCCCGCCTCGAAGCCCTCGGTGACAGCCTGGGTGACGACCTGCGTGACGACCTGCGTGACGGTCCGGCCGGCGGCGTCCGCTCCCGGGCGCGCCTCGTCCTCCTCCTTCCCGGCCAGGGCGTGCGGCCGCACGGCCGGGCCCGCGCCCTGTACGCGGACGCGCCCGCCTTCCGGGAGGCGCTCGACGAGGCGTCCGACCACGTGGGCCTGATCGGTGGGCGCACGCTCGCCGCCTGGTGCCTCGACTCCGATGTCTCCGCCGAGGCGATCGCCGGCACGGACATCGCCCAGCCGCTCCTCGTCGCCTACGGAGTCGCCCTCGCCCGCCAGGTGCGGGCGTGGGGGATCACTCCGGACGCCGTCGCGGGCCACAGCGTCGGCGAGATCGCCGCCGCATGCGTCGCCGGGACCCTCTCGCTCGCCGACGCCGTACGGTTCGCCGCGGAACGCGGGCGTCTGATGGCGGAGTTGTGCGCCCCCGGCGCCATGGCGGCGGTGCGCGGTGACGAGGCGGCGGTCGCCGCCCTGGTGGCCGGCTCGCGCGGCGCGCTGAGCGTGGCGGCGGTCAACGGCCCCGACCAGGTCGTCCTGGCGGGCACCGGGGCGGCCGTGGAGCGCGTGGTCGCCGAGCTGTCCGCCCGCGGAATCGCGGCACGCGGGCTCGCGGTGTCCCGGGCCTTCCACTCCGGCTTGATGGATCCGGCGCTCGCCCCGCTCGCCGAAGCCGCCGGAGCCCTCACCCTCCGGCCCTCGGTGACACCACTGATGAGTACGGTCACCGCAGGATGGCAGCCGGTCTTCGATCCGGCTCATCTGCGTGACCATGCCCGGCAGCCGGTCCGGTTCGGCGCGGCCGTGGAGCGCCTTCTCGACGACGGGTACGACACGTTCGTCGAACTCGGCGCCGCCTCCCTGCGCGGTTCCGTCCGTGCGGTCGCGGCGGCGCACCCGCGCGGAGCGGGGGCGCTCGCGCTCACCGCCGGGAACGAGGACGGCGCGCGGGGGCTGCTCGCGACGGTGGGCCGGCTCTGGCAGCGCGGAGTGCCTCTGGACCGTACGGCCATGGACGCCGGCCGGGCCAGGACCGCGGTGCCGACGTACCCCTTCCAGCGGCGCCGCTACTGGCCGGCCGCCGCTCCCGCGCCCCGACCGCTGCTCCACCGGTTCGTCTGGGACGACGCCCCGCTGACCGTCGGGTCCGTACCGCGCGTGGTCCTGCTGGCCGGCCCGGACTCGCCGCTCGCCCGCGCGTTCGCGGACCGGCTCACCGGGCGGGGTGTCATGGTTCTGCGGGCCGGGGACGCGCCGGCCGGCGGTGGCGCGCCGGCTCCCGCGGCGGCCGTGCTGATCGCGGGCCCGGCCGTGGAGCCGGACTCCACCACCGCGCTCGACGCGGCGCACCGCACCATGGTGGCCGGGCTCCAGGAGGTGCTGCCCCACCTCGCGCACCACCGCCCGCGGGTGCTCGTCGTCACGGAGGACGTCCATGTCACCGATGCGGGGCCGGAACGCCCTCGCCCCGCTCAGGCGGTCCTGACCGGGCTGACCTTGGCACTGGCCGAGGAGTCGCCGGGCGTCGCGGCCCGGAGCGTCGACCTGTCCTCCCTGGACACGGTCGACGACCGTCTCGACGCGCTCGACCTCGAACTCGCCGCCCGTCCAGGGCCGTCGGGCGACGGTGTCCGCCAGGCGGCCGTCGCGTGGCGTGCGGGACGGCGCCTCGGCCGGACCACCGAGCCGGTCGCCACCGGCGCCGCATCGCGGTCGCGGGATCGCGGCGGCCCGGGCGCACCGCACTCGGCTCAGTCGGAGGCGCGGCCGGAGGCGCTGCCGACGGACGGCGTGTACCTCATCACCGGGGGCGCCGGTGGGGTCGGGCGCGCGCTCGCCCGCGATCTCGCGGCACGCGGGCGCCCGACCCTGGTGCTGACCGGCCGCTCGGCGGTGCCGCCGACCGGGCTGCTCGCAGAACTGCGATCGCTCGGCGCCACCGTGGAGTACCGCGCCGCAGATGTCTCCCGCGAGGCCGACGTCGACACCCTGCTGGCCGGTCTGCCGTGCCTGGACGTGCTGGTGCACGCGGCGGGGGTGGTCCGGCCGGGCAGCCTGCGGGCGAAGACGCCCGACGAGGTGGCCGAGGTCCTGGCCGCCAAGACGCGCGGCACGGCACTGCTCGCCCAGGGCCTCCGCGCGTACGACCTCCGCCCGGCCCTGTGCGTCGCCTTCTCCTCGGTCGCCTCCGTGCTTCCGGGCCTGGCGGGCGCGATCGGCGACTACGCCGCCGCAAACGCCTACCTCGACGCCTTCGCCTCCGCCGAACGCGCGGCCGGCCGGCCGTGGCAGGCGGTCAACTTCGCGGCGCTCGCCGGGGAAGGCCTGGCAGCCGCCGCGGGGCCGGCCACCCGTGCGGGAGACGGTGCGGATGGTGCGGGTGGCGTCGGGCGCGGGCCCGCGCCGCTGGAGACGGGCGCGGCGCTGGAGGCCTTTCGGCGGGCTTGTGGCACGGACGCGGCCCGGTTGCTGGTGGCCGACCTCGATGCGGCCCCCTCGCTCCGTACCCCGGCCGACGCCCACCGCTTCGTACCGGTACCCGCGCCGCCCCGGAACCCGCGGGCGCTCGCGGCCACGACCGCCCACGCCCCACGCACCGGATCGGACCGCACCGGTCTGTCGGACGTGCTGCGGCGGTTGCTCTCCGAGGCGCTGCTCGTGTCGCCGGACGACCTCGGCGACGACGTACCACTGCTCGGCCTGGGTCTGGACTCCCTCATGGCCGTCGACCTCGTCAAGCGGCTGGAGAAGGAGCTCGATCGCTCCCTGCCCATCACCCTCTTCTTCGAGCATCGCACGCTGGGTGAACTCGCCCGCCGGCTCGGCTCGGAGGAGCCTTCCGCCGTGCCGGGGGCCCCGACGTCGCAGGCGGAGGAGGTGGTGGCGGTCGAAGGCCGTGCCTTCCCTCTGACGCCGGTCCAGCTCGCCTTCCACACCCAGAGCCGGCTGTACCCGGACGTCGCCGCCTACGGGTACGTGACGCAGGAGGTCCGCGGCCCTCTCGACCCGGGCCTTCTCGGCGTGGCGCTCGGTCTGCTCGCGGACCGCCACCGGATGCTCCGCATACGGATCCACCCCGGACAGCAGCCGACGTCCAGGCCCACGCCGACGTCCACGCCCACGCCCACGCAGGAAGCCGTGGAGTCCGACGGCGGCCAGCGGACACCGGACTGGTACGAGGTCCGCGACCTGCCCGGCGTCCACTCCGTCGAGGAGGAGCTGCGGCAGCTCGAAGAGGCCCTGTGCAACCGCCCGTCCGACCTCGCCGTCGAGGCTCCCGTACGCGCCGTGCTCGCCCGGACCGCGAACGCCCACGCCGACCGGGACACCGCCCATCTCGTACTCGTCGTGCATCACGCCGCCGCCGACGGGTTCAGCCTGAACCTGCTCGGCGAGGAGCTCTGGACGCTCTACACAGCCCTGGCCCGAGGGCGCTCCCCGGAACTCCCCGCACCCACGACCGACTTCGCCGCGTATGCCGCGCGCGAACAGGCGGAACGGTCCGAGTCCGCCCTCGCCGAGGACCGGGCGTACTGGCGCGAGGTGCTCGCCCGCAGAGGTGAACCGCTCGCGCTGCCGTACGACGGAGATCCGCTGGCCCTCCCCGAACCCCCTCTCGTCGCCCACCAGACAGCCCCCGGTCACGATCTGACGGCTGCACTGCGCGCATCGGCGGCCGCGCACGACGTGTCCCTGTTCCACCTTCTTCTCGCGGCCTACGCCCGCTGTCTCTCCCGCTGGGGCGGCGGACGGCAGGACGTGTCCGTCAACGTCGCGCGAGCACGCCGCGACATCAGGCTGAACGGGATCGACCGGCTGGTCGGACCGCTTGCCGACACCCTGCCGATCCCCGTCCACGTCGGACCGCACGACTCGGTGCACACGCTCGCGGCACGGCTGCGCGACGCGTGGCCCGAAGCGGAGCGACACGGCCGGCTCACGAGTCTGGACCTCGCCCGGCTGCTGCCCCCGGACGGGGCGGGACCCCGGACGGCGGGGCACGCCTCGTTCAGCTTCGCGCGGTTCCCGGTCTCCCTGGACCCCGACTGCCCGGTCGAGGTCCGCCCGACCGCAGCCGGAACGGCCTCCGCCGCCACCCGGCTCAGCCTGCTGTGCTGGGAGTCCGACGGAGCGCTCTCGTTCTCGTGGAACTTCCCCGCCCGGCTCTTCGACCGGGTCACGGTCGCCCGGCTGGCCGACGAGCACCTGGCCGAACTCGTGGCCGCGACCGCCGACGCCGGCATCGCCGTCGCCGTGCCCGCCCGCGCTGCGCGGATTCCGCTGGCCCCGTCCCAGTCCGTCCCTGCTCCCGGAGCGTCGGACATCGTCGCCCGCCTGCTCGGGCAGTTCGCCGCGACCCCGGACCGGGCGGCCGTCGACATGGGCGAGGGGTCCGTCCTCACGTACGCCGGACTGGACCGGGCGTCCGCTGCGCTCGCCGACCGACTGCGGGCCGACGGCGTCGCACCCGGTGACCTGGTGGGCCTGCTGACCGAGCCGGGCGCGGACGCCGTGGCGGGCGTGGTCGGCATCCTGCGGGCCGGGGCGGGCTGGGTTCCGCTCGACGCCGCCCATCCCCGAGCACGGCTGGCGGACCAGCTGCAGCGGTCACGTACCCGCGCGCTGGTCTGTCACGCGGCGACGCGAACGACGGCGTCGGAGCTCGCCTCGGACGCCGGTGTCACCCTCGTCGCGGCCGACGCACCCTCCTCTGCCCCCACCCCCGGGCCGGCGCCCGAGCCCGAGCAGGTACGTGACGGGTCCGACGGTCCCGGGCGCACGGTTCATGACCCCGGTCCGGACTCCGTGGCGTACGTGATCTTCACCTCCGGCTCGACGGGCCGCCCCAAGGCGGTCTCGATCACGCGTCGTTCGATGACCAACTACCTGGACTGGGCGCTCTCCGCCTTCGGGTACGGCGAGGGTGACCGGCTCGCCCAGACGGCGTCGCTCTGCTTCGACGCGTCCGTACGCCAGCTCCTCGCGCCGCTGCTGGTCGGGGCCACGGTGGTCCCCTTCTCGCCCCAACTCCTGCGGGACCCCGACACGCTGCTCGACCGGGTCGAGCAGGCACGGATCTCGGTGTGGAGTTCGGTTCCGAGCCTCTGGTCACGGCTCCTCGAAGCCGCCGAGACACGGGTACGGGGCGGCGCGCCGGCGCCGGACCTCTCGGCGCTGCGCTGGATCCACGTGGGCGGTGAGGCGCTTCCGCCCTCCCATGTGCGCCGCTGGTACGACCTGTTCGGGCCGGGGACCCGGATGGCCAATCTGTACGGGCCGACCGAGGCCACGATCAACGCCACGTTCCACATCGTCGACGAGCGCCCCGCCGACGACGTGCGGGCGCTGCCGATCGGCACGCCCCTCACCGGCACGGAGATCGACGTGGTGGCGGCCGACGGCAGGCGCTGCGCACCGGGTGAGCCCGGTGAGCTGCTGATCGGGGGCGTGGGGCTCACACCGGGCTACCTGCACCAACCGGAGCTGACCGCCGCCGCGTTCACCGAGCGCGACGGACGCCGCTGGTACCGCAGCGGTGACCGGGTCCGGCAGGACGAGAACGGCGTCCTGGACTTCCTCGGGCGGCTCGACGACCAGGTGAAGATCCGCGGGCACAGGGTGGAGCTGGGCGAGATCGAATCGGTACTGCTGACACATCCCGCGGTGGCGCGCGCAGCGGTGGTCCACAGGGACGAACGGCTGAGCGCGTTCGTCGAGTGCAGGCCGGGCGTCGCGGCACCGGACTCCACGGCGCTCCGTGCCCATCTGGCGCTGACACTGCCGCCGTACATGCTTCCGGCCCGCATCCACCTGGTCGACGACCTCCCCCTGACGGGGACCGGGAAGATCGACCGCGGCCGGCTGACGGCACCGGCTTCTTCAGGGACGCCCGCGCCGCCGCCCGCCGACACCACGGCAACCGTCCACACCACGGCACCCGTGGACATCACTTCCGGGCGGACGCTTCCCGCGACGCCGACCGAGGTCGTGCTGGCCCGTGTCTGGTCCGAGTTCCTCGACGGTGACGAACTCCGGCGCGAGGACGACTTCTTCGCGCTGGGGGGCGACTCCCTGCTGGTGCTTCAGGTGTTCGCCCGGCTGCGGGAGGAGATCCCGGTCCTGCCGAGGCCTACGGCCGTGTACACCCATCGCACGCTGGCAGCGCTCGCCGCGGCCATCGACCGCGCGGCCATGGATCACGACACCACCCGACCGGCCGGGGCCGCCACAGACGCCGCACACGGTCCTTCCCCGTTCCCCCTGGCCCCCTCCCAGCGCGGGTTCCTCCTCGCGGAGGCCATGGCGCCCGGTTCGCACACGGCGTGGCTCGCCTGTCTGCGGGTCGACGGCCCCCTGCGGCCCGAGCTGTTCCAGCGGGCCGTCGACGCCGCGGTCGCGCGCCACCCGATGCTGCGGACCGTCTTCCCCGCCGGCGCGCGCCCACCGGTCCAGCAGGAACTTCCGCCCACTCTGCGACTCCCCGTCGAGTTCGAGACACTCGCCGATCCCGGCCTCCTCGACGCACGGCTCGCCGAGGAGCGCGAACGGCGCATCGAGTCCTGGGCGTGGCCGCTGCTGCGACTGCGGCTGCTCACCCTCGGGCCCGACGAGCACGCGCTCGTCGTCCACGCCCACCACCTGATCGGCGACGGTTACAGCGTGGCGCTGCTCGGGCGGGAGCTGCTCGCCGTCTACGACCGGCTCATACGGGGTGAGTCCGCCGAACTCCTTCCGCTGCAGGGCACTTTCCGTGACCACGTGGCCCTTCGGGAACGCATGGCATCGTCCGGGACCACCTCCAGGGCCCGGGTCGACGCGCCGTACCGCCGACCGGCTCTCGGGTTGCGCGGCTCCGGTGCGCCCGGCCAGGGCCGTGCTGTCCGCCCGTACCACTCGACGGGTTTCACGCTGGACGCGGAGCAGGTCACGAGCCTGCGCCGGGTCGCCACCGCGGCGAGCACGACGCTCTTCGCCCCGCTCCTCACCGCGTACTACCGGACGCTGGCCGCAGTGACGGGACAGGAGGATCTGATCCTCGGCCTCGCGGTCTCCGGGCGCGACGACGCTCAGCCGGACGCCCACCGGGTCTTCGGCCCGTACGCCGCCGCCGTGCCGATACGGCCGGGTGATCCGTCTGTCGAGCGGACGGGCCGTACGTTCGACGAGGACCTGCGCGCGGTCGTGGCCGAGGCCGAGGCGGCCCGTGCGCACGGAGACCACGCGCCGCCGCAGGGCGGGGGGCTGCCGCCCGCGGGCCAGTTCTTCTTCACGTTCCTGGACTTCTCGGCGCTCGGCCCGCTGCGCGGGGACACGCTGAGCATGAGGTGGGACGACGGCGACGCGGTCCTCGCGCCGCCTCCTGTGGGAACGGACACGTTCCTCGCGGTGCGGCCGGTCGGTGAAGGGGAGCTGAGGGTGACGCTGCGCGCGTCCACGGCCGCCTTCCCCGGCGAGTCGGCCTTCGTCGCGTTCACCGACGCGCTACGGAGCGAGTTGGCCGGGGCGGCGCGTGCCGGGGCACAGCCGCGCGGGACGACGGCCCCGCACGGGGCGAAGCCAGTGGTGAGCGTCCTGGACTCCGCGCTTGTCGGGTACCTCCCGCCGCCCGCTCAGCTCTTGGCGCTCGCGTCGCACGGACCGCAGAGCTCGATCAGCCGTCCAGGAGGTCCGGCGACCGAGGCGGACTCGCGTGAACTCCTGCGTCGGATGCTGTTCCCGGACGGACGCCCGCGACTCGTGGAGGAGATCGGCACGCCGCTCGGCCGTTCCGGGTTCGTCTGCCTTCCGCTGTTCGCCGACGAGTTGGCGTCGACGTCCGGCCTCGCGGCCCGCACGGCCCGAGCCGTCGAGTACGCGTCGTCCCTGGGCGCGCGCTGCGTCTCGCTGGCCGGCATGATCCCGTCGCTCACCGCGTACGGCTTCGGGGTCCTGCGCGAGACGGAGACCCGGACGGCCCGTACGACGGCCGTCACGACGGGGCACGCGGCGACCGTGGTGTCCGTGGTGAAGACCGTGCACGCCGCGCTCGCGCGGACCGGCCGTGAACTCGCCGATCTCGTCGTCGCCGTGGCCGGCCTGGGCTCCATCGGCGGCTCGTCCCTGGAACTGCTCCTGACCCTCGCGTCCGAGCCGCCCGCCCGGCTGCTCCTGTGCGACGTCGAGGGCAGCGCGCCACGCCTGCGGAGGCTGGCGGATGACCTGGTGGCCCGCGGTCTGGCGCGCGACGTCGTCGTCCACGAGGCGGATCCGGCCCTCCCCGCGGCGGTGTACGAGGCCGACCTCCTGGTCACTGCCGTGAGCGGGGGCGGCTCGGTACTGGACGTGTCGAGGCTCCGGCCCGGTGCGATCGTCGTCGACGACTCCTTCCCGCACTGCTTCGACACCACGACGGCCCTCGCCCGGATGCGGGAGCGGCGCGACGTCCTCATCGTGGGCGGCGGCCTGCTGTCCGTCGGCCCGGTCGAACGCCGTACGGCTCCGGGGCTGCCGCCGGCGGCAGCGGAGGGGTACGCGGCGCGGACGTGGCTTCCGGACACGATCGCCTCGTGCCGACTTGAGTCCCTGCTCCACGCGGCCGACCCCGGACTCCCCCTGGTCCACGGCCTGGTGGACACCCGGCTGGCGCAGGCGTACTGGCGGGGAATGGAGAAGGCGGGTGTCGAAGCGGGTCCGTTGCACCTGCTCGGGCACGAGGTGGCGCGGGAGGACGCCGGCCTGGACGGCTTCTAGGACACCTCAGGCGGCACGGCAGAGTGCCGCGGGGTCGGTGGGGGGCGTGGTGCGGGGCACGGTGGCGGGCACACGTAGGGCGTGGACGGTGGGCGCGGACCGCGAGCGGGTGCGGGCGAAGACGACCAGGCGCAGTACGGCGAACCGTGCGACCCCGGCGAGCGCGGAGGCGGACAGGTAGACGGCCTGTTCGACCACCGCGCCGGGGTCCGCCACCAGGTGCCGCAGGACGAGCATCGCCATGCAGGTGACCGCGTACGCCGCCGCCGCGGATCCGGCCGACTGCGCGTGCTGGCGCCGTGTCGCGCGCCTGCCCGCGCCGAAGGTGAAGCGGGCGTGCAGCTCGGTGGCGAGGAGCGTGGAGACCACGGTGATCAGGGCATTGGCCAGGACCCAGGGAATCCAGGAGGCGAGGGCCACCACGGCGAAGCTGGAGGCGAGCCCCACGCCGCCCCCGCAGAGTACGAAACGGGCGAAGGCCGCGAAGGCGCCGGGTGCCGTCTGCTGCCGGCACTGGCCCTGTGCTGTCTCCATGGTCCGCCCCCTCTGTCGACCCACCCCACCAAGCGCGCGACCGCGACCTGCGTGGCCGGAGCGCGCATGCATGATGCCATCATGGCGCATGAATGGCGCCATGGCGAGTCACTTCTGGCGCCGAGCGAGCGGGGAACCGCCCATTGGCACCCAACGTCGCAGCTAAATGGGCATTCAGCCCTGGCGCCAGCCCTGCGGAATTCATGACGGACACGAAGCGGCGGACCGCATCTCGCCCGCTGGCACCGGACATGACGCCAGATGTGGCGCCACCCAATGAGGGCGACGGAGCACTGCTCCGCCCGCGGAGCCTGTCGGGTCGCGCAGCGGCCCGGACGGGCGCCGTGGAGCGTCAGCGCACCAGTTCGGCCGCGAGGAGGTCCATCAGGAGGCCGTCGTGCCAGGTTCCGTCCGCGCCGCGCTCGTACTGGCGCATCACCCCGACCTCACGGAAGCCGACCTTCGTGTAGCAGCGGATCGCCGCCGCGTTGTCGGCCGCCGGATCGATCACGAGCCGGTGGTAGCCCTGGGCGTCGACGAGGTACGCGGCGAGGGTGCGCACGGCGTCGGTGCCCAGGCCCCTGCCGTGCACCGACGGGTCGAGAAAGAGGTCGATCCCGGCGTGCCGGTAGTCCGGCTCGTCCTCGGAGTACCACTGGATCATCCCGACGATCCCCCCCTGGTGACGGATGGTCAGGCACCGTACGTCAGGGTCCTCCAGATCGGAGGCGACCTCCGCCGCCAGATCGTCGTCGCCGCGCCAGCGCTCCCGTACCTCCGGCGTCGCCCGGATGGCCGCGAGGGCGGGAACGTCCTCGGCGACGGCGGGACGGAGAACGACGGAAGCGCCGTACAACTCGGTCATACCCCTGACACTACCGGCCCGCCCCGAGGGGCCTCCGCCCCGCACGCACCCGCCCCGCACGAGCGGACGATCACCTCGGCGGGTCTTCGTCCGTCGGTCCGTCGACGCCCACCAGAGGGCGGTCATCGCCGCGGAGCCTGGCGAACAAGATCCCGGCGCGCCCGGCGGATCGAATCGTCGCCGGTTCCCGAAGGCACAGCGCCGGATCAGCCGTAAGCCCCGGGCCGGTGGGCTCGCTCGGTGCGGGGGTGTGGCCTAATGGCAGGACCGGGCCGCCTCGGGCGCAGGGCGGCGCGGCCCGACCGACCAGGAGCGATGAAGGATCCATGACGCTGAATGAGGGACGCCGGGTGCGGCTGGCGGCCGAGTTGAGGCTGACCGGGTCGCCGGTTCCGGTCCGCGAGACCGAGGCGGGCGCGGATTCGCCGGCGGGCGCGGTCGCCGTCACCGGCTCGCTGGGCCTCGCGGCCGGGGTCGAAGGCACCGTCGAGCGGGTCGACTCGTACGAGAACGAGCAGAGTCACGAGGTCCGCGAGTACCTCCGGCTCACCTCCCTCCGCGACGACTTCGGCCACCAGATGCCTCCCGGCAGCCGCGGGCAACTGGACGAGCAGATCGCCTCGTTGGAACCGGCCTGGCAGGCGCACCTGAGGCAGAAGGACCGGGTGACGGTGCGCGTCCGCCTCGACAACGGTTTCGTCCTCGACGACGTACCCGAGCACTTCTTCACCGCCCTCTGACCCCGGCTCCCGAGGTGCCGCGGCGAGAGAAGGCGGGCACCGTGGACGTGCCGCCCCGGCTGCTGGAGGTGTGTTCCCTCCCGGCCGGGGCACTCGCAAGAGGCATCTCGACCGGGAGAGGGAGACATGAGCGGGGAATCGAAGCCGGCCTCCGTGCCGGCCTCCACAGGCACCGTGACCACCGCCGTTCCGGCCCGGCTCGACCGCCTGCCGTGGTCTCGCTGGCACTGGATGATCGTGATCGGCCTCGGCACCGTCTGGATCCTGGACGGACTCGAGGTCACGATCGTCGGCAACATCGCCGGCCGCCTCGCCGAGGAGGGCAGCGGTCTGGACATCACCGCCGCCCAGGTCACCGGAACCGCCGCCGCCCTCTACGTGGCGGGCGCGTGTTCCGGCGCCCTGTTCTTCGGCTGGCTGACCGACCGTTACGGCCGCAGGAAGCTCTTCATGGTGACGCTCGTGGTGTATCTCGCGGCGACCGCGCTCACCGCGCTGTCGTTCGAGTCATGGTGGTTCTTCCTCTGCCGCTTCTTCACCGGCTTCGGCATCGGCGGCGAGTACGCGGCCATCAACTCCGCGATCGACGAGCTGATCCCGTCCACGTACCGCGGCCGCGTCGACCTGATCATCAACGGCAGCTACTGGCTCGGAGCCATCGGCGGCGCCCTGCTCTCCATCGTCATGCTGGACACCGACATCTTCGCCATCGACATGGGCTGGCGGCTCAGCTTCGCGCTCGGAGTCGTCCTCGGGCTGGTGATCCTGCTGGTCCGGCGGAACGTGCCGGAGAGCCCACGATGGCAGTTCATCCACGGCCGTGGCGACGACGCGGAGAAACTCGTGTCCGCCGTCGAGCGGGACATCGAGCGGGAGCACGGTCGGCCGCTCCCGCCGCCGCAGAGCGAGATCACCATCCAGCAGCGCCGCAGCATCGGGTTCGGTCTGATCGCGAAGACGGTCTTCGCCCGCTATCCGCGCCGTGCCGTCCTCGGTCTGTCGCTCTTCGTCGGCCAGGCGTTCCTGTACAACGCCATCACCTTCGGCTTCGGCACGATCCTGATCACGTTCTACGACGTTCCCACGGGCAGCACCGGGTACTACTTCGCCGTCATCGCCGCCGGAAACTTCCTCGGGCCCCTCTTGCTGGGCAAGCTGTTCGACACGGCCGGGCGCCGCATCATGATCTCGTCCACGTACATCCTGTCCGGCCTGCTGCTGTTCGGTACCGCCTGGCTCTTCGACCGCGACGTGCTCACGGCGACCACGCTCACCGCCTGCTGGTGCGTGGTGCTGTTCTTCGCGTCGGCCGGCGCGTCGAGCGCGTACCTGACCGTGTCGGAGATCTTCCCGATGGAGACCCGGGCGATGGCCATCGCGTTCTTCTACGCCATCGGTACGGCCGCCGGCGGCATCAGCGGCCCCCTCATCTTCGCGAGCCTCACCGAGTCCGGCGTCCCCTCCGAGACCGTGCTGGCCTTCCAGATCGGCGCAGGGCTGATGTGCGCGGCCGGGCTCGTCGCCGCCTTCCTCGCCGTGAAGGCGGAACGTCGCTCCCTGGAGGACATCGCCGAGCCGCTGTCGGTGGCACACGGCACGACGCCCAAGAAGACCCCGAGCGGCCCGGGCAGGAGCGGCACGCCCACCACGAGCGGCTCCACGGGCTCGACGGGCTCCGGCGGCGCTGCGGGCCACGGTCCCCACGGGGCCTCCCAGGGCGGCGACTCCGCCGCCCCTCGCTGACGCCCGCGCCATTTCCCGGCAGACGGTCGTGCGCCCCGCGCGCGATCAGGACAGCATGCGGCCGAGCGTGAATACTTGAGGAGGCGGGGGAACGGAGGCGAAGCACTCGCCCCCTGGGACCCGGAGCGGTATTGAGGCGGTCGCCATGAGTCACCCCGCGGATGACCAGCGCATACTTGCCGAGATCGAGCATGACCTCAGTCGCGACGACCCGGCACTCGTGGCCTTGGTGGACGCGCTGAACAAGCAGTTCCCCGGGCAGCCCACACCGTCCGCACCGCCCGGCGAGGTCCGCGCGCCGCGACATCGCGCGCGTCTCGTGATAGCGGTCGCGCTGGTCGTCGTCGCCCTCGTGGGGCTCGTCCTCATCGCCGTCCTGGGCGGCGGCCCGTCCACGCCGCCCGACGTGAACGACGGAGTGCCCACGACCTGGTGACCGACCGACCCCACACCCGGCGCGAGAGACGGCCGGGCCGTCAGGCCATGAGGGGCGGCATGGCGGGCTCGTGTCCCGAGTCATGTGCCCGTTCCTTTGTGGGGTGTTGAGGGCGTTCACGCGTCCGATCTCCCCGGCCACCGTCCGGTGCTCCGCCCCACGGCCCCGCCCCATCCTGCCCCGAACACCCGCTGGACGGCGTCCACTCGGGCTGCCGACCCCCCGCCCGGCAGAGCTTCGACTCATCGCATCGCTGAACGTCGCTGAACGTCGCATCGCTGAACGTCGCACCGCGCCCCCGATGACCGCCGTCCCCGACGGCTTGTCGACAGATCGACGTCTCCTGGTATGGACCTGACAACCCATCCCCGTTAGCGTGACCTCCGGAAGCGTTCTGAGAGCGCTCTCATGCGTTCGACTCCCCCACATCTGGAGGCTTCGTGAAACGCACCACCTTCCCCCTGCCCGCCGCCCTCGCGGCTCTGCTGATCACCGTCGGGTTAGGCGCCACACACGCACCGCCGGCCCAGGCCGTCCCCCCGCCCGTACCCCCTTCCGCCTCCGCCGGGCTCCTGGAGGCCATGCAGGAGGACCTCGGCCTCACGGCCGAGCAGGCCGAGGAGCGGCTGCGGGCCGAGAAGTCCGCGGCGGCTGTCGAGCAGGACGCCCGTCGGGCCGCGGGCGCCGACTACGGCGGATCGTGGTTCGATCCGGCGGCCGGGCGGCTCGTCGTCGCGCTCACCGACCGGTCGGAGGAGGCCGAGGTACGCGCCCTCGGCGCCGAGACCCGGCAGGTCCGGCACAGCGCCGCCGCGCTGGACCGGGCCAAGTCCCGGCTGGACGCGCTCGCCGCCCCCACGGGCGTCGCCGGCTGGCACGTCGACCCCCGGGCCAACAGCGTCGTCGTCACGGTCGTGCGCTCCGAGCGTTCCGCACCCGCCGTTCGCGCCTTCGTCGAGCAGGCCCGTTCGAGCGCCCCCGTCACCGTCGCCGAGACGGCGCAGGCGCCGCGCACGTACGCCGCCGGCACGGTCGGGGGCGACCCGTACTACACCGGTAACGTCCGCTGCTCCATCGGCTTCTCCGTGTACGGCGGATTCGTGACGGCCGGGCACTGCGGACAGGCGGGCGCCGCGGTGCGCGGCTGGGACGGCTCCGCGATGGGCACATTCCAGGGTTCGTCGTTCCCCGGCAACGACTACGCCTATGTGAGCATCCACAGCGGCTGGTGGACCGTGCCCGTCGTGCTCGGCTGGGGCACCGTCCCCGACCGGCTCGTGCGCGGCTCCGCGGTGGCTCCGGTCGGCTCGTCGATCTGCCGCTCGGGTTCCACGACGCGGTGGCACTGCGGCACCGTCCTGGCGATGAACGAGACCGTCAACTACAGCCAGGGCGCCGTCCACCAGATGACCAAGACCAGCGTCTGCGCCGAGGGCGGCGACTCCGGCGGCGCGTTCATCAGCGGGGACCAGGCGCAGGGCGTCACGTCCGGCGGATGGGGCAACTGCTCGTCCGGCGGCGAGACGTGGTTCCAGCCGGTCAACGAGATCCTCGGCCGCTACGGGCTGACACTGCACACCGCCTGACGGCCCGTCGACCGGTCCCACGTCTAACCGGTCACACGTCGCACCGGCCTCACGTCGCACCGGTCACGCGTCGAGGGCGCCGCCGGCCAGGGCTTCCCGGGAACGCTCCCCCGTGCCCGGGAAGCCCGTCGGGGCGACGGTGACGGGTACGGTCGGGTCTCGGGAGGCCTCGGGCCGCCCAGCACACGTCAGGCACCGCGAGGCCTCGGGTCGTGGCTGTCAGGCGTCCTCGTGCTCACCCGGCTCCCGCACCGCCTGCACCGCGTCCCGGACGTCGTCCCGGGGGTCGTCCGCCATGGCGTTCAGCAGCTCGCCGACGCCCGGGGTGGACCAGCCGGCGACCGCCCACACCAGGTCCTCCCGCACGCCGTGGTCGGGGTGGGCGGCGAGGTGGGTCAGTCGGTCGAGCGGGCCCCGTCGGCGCATGCCGAACCAGTGGAGCACCTCCCGCAGCACGACCGGGTCCCCCGGCTCCCCCGCCGCCGCGATCCTGGCGAGCAGCACGCGGACCGGTGGCGGCGGGCCGTCCAGCGGGTGCGGCAACCGTTCGCGCAGCCGCCGCGCACCGTACCCTCCGCGCACCCGGCAGCCGAAGCAGGTGCAGGGCCGCGTGCCGTGGGCGTCCGGCCGGTACCGCCAGCCCGCCACCTGCGGCGCGGTGCGCATGCGGTGCACCTCGCGCGGCCGGATCGCCCGGGGCACGAACACCTCCCACCCGCGCGGATCGTCCAGTTCCGCGATCCGCCGCACCGCCTGGGCGGCGGGGAGGGTGGACTGGGTGTTGCGCGCCCGGTCGGCGTAGTGCCCGACCAGCACGTCCTCGTCGTCGTCCAGCCGTACGTGGACGGCCACGAGCCCGCCCCTGCTGCCGAAGCGGGCCAGCTCACGGAGCCACTGATGGGTGAGGGCGTAGGAGGGCAGCACCGGGAAGCAGTAGACACCGCGCGCGTCACCCTGTCCGTGGCTCACCGCCCGGATTCCGGACCGCCTGATGCGCGGCGCGTTCGCCGCGGACGTCACGTGCACGAACATCGCCATGACCTGGCATGTTAGGCGACCGCTCACGGACCCGGGGCGGCAGCGGTCGGGTGCGGGCGCGGCCGCGGAACCCGCCCGGTGCGCCGCGCGCCGCGTGCCGGGCGCGCCGGGGCGGGTGATGCTGGTGGTATGGGTGGCGTTCCCAGACTGCGGCTGCCGACCGCCTACGCGGCGACGGCGCGGCGGTCCGTGCGGGTCACGCTCGCCGCGAGCGCCGGCTTCTACCTGTTCCTGTACGGCTTCGACTCCTCCGTCGCCGCCACGTACGCGCTCTTCGCCGCCGTCTCGATGGCCGGTCTGTCGCACATCCCCGGCACCGGCCGGCAGCGGGCCAGGGTCCTGATCCCGGTGGTGCCCGCCTGCTGGGTGCTGATCACGATCGGCACGTACCTCTCCGTGCGGACGTGGAGCGCCGCCGTCGGGATGCTGGTCATCGGTTTCGTGCTCGCCTTCACCGCGGTGGGCGGTCCCCGGCCGGCGGGCGCCGCGCCGGGGCTGCAGCTGATGTACATCCTGCCGTCCTTCCCGCCCTACGACCCCGGTTCGCTCGGCGAGCGGCTGGTGGGCGCGACGGTGGGTCTCGCTCTGCTGATCCTCGCCGAGGCGTTCCTGCTGCCCGATCACCCGAAGACCGTCCCGTACCCGGAGCGCGCCGCCCGGGCCGCCGACTGCGCGGAGCGCTTCGCCGACGCGCTGTCCTCGCCCCCGTACGCGCTGTCCGACACGACCGTGCGCACGGCGCGGCCGCTGAGCAAGGATCTGCGGTCCTCGCAGGTTCCGGAGGCCGACCGGCCGGCGGGGCCGAGCGTACGGGACCGGGCCCTGGCCCACACCGGGCTCGCGGCGCGCACGCTGCTGGCCCGGCTGGCGCTGTTGCCGCCGCTGTCCGGCGGCCCCACCGCGCCGGGCGCCGGGCTCGACGTGCTGCGCGCGGTCCGGGACAGCTCGCGGGAGACGGCCGACCGTCTGCGCGGCCGTCAGGCCGGGACGGCCGCACACGCCGAGCTGTGGCGGGTGCGGCAGGCCCTGGCCGCGGGCCCGCCGGACGGAGCCGCCGTGCCCGTCGTGTTGCGCCGCCATGCGGCGGCCCTCGAGGTGGCGGACGCCGCGCTGGCGATGTCCACCGCCGCGGACATCGCCGTACGGGGCCGGGCGGGCGCGGTGACCGCGGCGCCCGGGCGGTTCTGGTACGCGCGGATGCGGGCGCCCGAGCTGTGGTGGCGGCGGCTGTCGGGACACCTGGGGCAACGGTCCGTGTTCTTCCAGAACGCGGTACGCATCAGCCTGGCGCTGGCGGCGGCCCGGGCGATCGCCGGCATCGACACCCTCCCGCACGGCTTCTGGCTGCTTCTCGCCACGCTCAGTCTCACCCGCACGACGGCTCGGGGGACACGGTCCACCGTGCGGGTGGCGCTCATCGGGACCTTGGCCGGAGCGCTCGTCGCCGCGACGCTGCTGGCGCTCGTCGGGACGGACATCGAGGTGTACGCGGCCGTGCTGCCCCCGCTGATGCTGGTCACCTTCACCGTGGGGCCGGTGAGGGGAGTGGGGTGGTCGCAGGCGATGTTCACCGTCGTCGTCGCCCTGGTCTTCGCGCAGCTGGCGCCCGCCACCTGGCGGCTCGCGGAGTTCCGGCTCCTGGACGTGATGGCCGGCAGCGCGATCGGCGCCGTGTTCGGGCTGCTCGCCTGGCCCCGGGGCGCCCATGACGAGCTGCGGCGCGCGGCGGCGGCGCTGCTGCGCCACGCCGCGGAGACGGCGGTGGACACGACGGCCCAGGTCGCGGCGGGCGGGACGCGCGTACCGCTGCTGACCGCTCCGGGACACAGGTCGCTGCAGCACGCGCTGATCATGGCGGAGTCGGCGTACGCGCAGTACCAGAGCGAGCCGAAGGGACTGGGGGTGCCGTCCGGCCGGTACGACTGGCAGGCCACGCTCATGGCCGGCCATCACACGCTGTGGGGCGCCGACCGGATGCTCGTACCACCCGAACCGGTCGAGGTGCCGCCCCTGGAACGGGGTCCGACCGAGGCGGTCACCCGGATCGGCGACCGGGTGGCGGCGGGCATGCTCCTGGTCTCCGCCCGGCTGGATCCGACCGGTGACACCCCGGACACCACGGTGCCGCTGCGCGCCCGGACGTTCGACGACTTCTCGGCCGAACCGCCCGGCGCGCCGTGGCAGTTCTACGCGGCCGTGTCGTGGCTGGACGCGCTGGTGACGGACCTGGAGCGGATCACCGGCGAGCTCGGGGCACGCAAGGACGCCGAGAGCGCCGGCACACCGCCGGAACCGTGACGGCTCACCCGGTCCTCGCGGCCGGATCCACCGCACGAGGCGTGCGCGGTGGGAGGAATACGGTGGTGTCGTGACCGGCCCCGGACAACCCCTGCTCTTCCTCGACGTCGACGGACCGCTCATTCCCTTCGGCGGGCCGCCGCCGGCGTGTCCGGCGTACGAGGACGGTCCCGCGCAGCGGGAGACCGGGGCCAACCCGCTGCTGGCCAGGATCGATCCCTCGCACGGGCCCCGGCTGGCGGCGCTGCCGTGCACGCTGGTGTGGGCCACGACCTGGATGGACGATGCGAACGACGCCGTCGCGCCACGTCTGGGCCTGCCCCCGCTGCCTGTGGTGGAGTGGCCGGAGCCGTCGGTGGAGGACGAGCGCGACGAGCGGAACGGTCTGCACTGGAAGACCCGTGCTCTGGTCCACTGGGCGGCGGGGCGCCCGTTCGTCTGGGTCGACGACGAGATCGGCGACCGCGATCGTGCGTGGGTCGCCGCGCAGCATCAGGGTGATGCGCTGCTGCATCGGGTGGATGCACGGCGGGGGCTCACCGACGCCGATTTCGCCGTCCTGGACGGGTGGTTGGGGCGGAGGCGCGCACTCGGCGCCGTCTGACCCGGACGGGGTGGCTCGGCATACGTACCCGCCCCCGGGTCGCGGCTCGTCGCACGTCGGATATCGGCCGTGCCGGTCCGCTGGGGGGGCTAATCCACGGCCTTCACGCTACCCTCCGGCGCATGATTGGCATGAGCATGCTGCGGATGGGAGCCCCTTGGCGCTCCCCGAACACCGCACCGACACCGGGCCGTTCGGCCGTCCACGCCGCGCCCCCGCGAAGAACCGGGCGCTACTCCTTCGTACTCCTCCTCCTGTTGACCCTCCTGGGCACCCCGACCCTCGCCACCGCCTCGGCCCCCACCGCCCCTCCGGCCATGTCGGCCGCATCGGCCTCCTCGGTCCCGGCGGCCGCCCCCTCCGCCGGGGCCACCCCGGCCGACGCCCGCTGGAGCGACCGCCGGCTGGACGAGGTCTCCTTCCTGACCACCCACAACGCGTTCACCAACTACCAGGACTCCCGATGGAGTTCGGTGAACCAGTCCGAGTCCGTGCGCGCCCAGCTGGACAACGGCGTCCGCGGTCTGAGCCTGGACACGCACTGGTACGAGCGCAGCACCTGGCTCTGCGTCATCAGCTTCGGCAGCGACTGCTACCCCAGCGACGTGTATCTGTGCCACGGCGACTGCAAGACCTTCGCCGGAGCGACCTACGCCCTGCCCCGGCAGTCCTTCCACGGCACGATGCAGACCGTGGTGGACTTCCTCGTGGCGCACCCCCAGGAGGTCGTGACCGTCTTCCTGGAGGACTATGTCAGCGCCGACCAGTTGCGGAACTCCCTCAGCAGGGTCCGGGGGCTGCCCGAGCTGCTGTTCCGGCCCGACGCGTGGAACGTGCGCCAACAGGGCTGGCCCAAGGTGGCCGACCTGGTCACGGCCGGAAAGCGGCTGCTGATCTTCTCCGACCGCCCCGACCGTGAGCACCTGGGCGTCATGTACGACCGGTCGTGGACGGTCAGCAACTACTGGAGCCTCGGCGACATGGGCAACGACCTGGCGTGCGTCACCCGCTGGCCCGACGTCCCGCTGGACCGTCAGGAGCCGGGTTTCCGGAGGCTGTTCACGATGAGCCACCACCGCAACGTGCCCACGGTCCTCACGGCGGCCCTCGACAACGGCGCCAAGCTGAGGAACCGGATCGCCGAGCAGTGCCGGCCCGCGGCCGGTGGCCGCGACCCGAACTTCGTCTCCGTCGACTTCCACCGGCTGTCGGACAACAGCGGCCACAACCCCGCCTCGATCGTGGCGGAACTCAACGCGCGCCGCTGAGGCCCGCCCGGCTCCGATCCGGTGAGCCGCCCGACCGCCCGCCCGCCGGGCGGCTCACCGCCCGGCGCGGGATCACCGACTGTCCGACCGGGATCGCCCGGCCCACGGCTCGTCCGGTGTCAGGGCGTCGAGTGCGTGGTCCAGAGCCCCGAGGAGTGCGGCCTGTTCGGCGGGCGCGTAGAGCATCCGCAGTGCGATTCCGTCGCTGAGCGCGATCACCGCGTCGGCGGTGGCTCCGGCACCGGGGCAGCCGACGCCGTCCAGCCATGCCGCCAGGACCTGCCTGACGTCGTGGTCGACCTGGCGTCGGATCGCGGCCAGGCGGGGGTGATGGGCGGCCTGCACGGCGAAGGCGAGCTGTGCGGCGGCCTCGGCGCGGCGCTCCTCGTCCAGCGGGAGCGTGGTGAGGATCAGCTCGCGCAACGCCCGGCGCGGCGGAAGACCGGTGTCCACGAGCGCCATGCGCTCCTCGACACGCTCACCGGCGAGCTCGGCGGCGAAGACCAGCATCTCCTCCTTGGAGTTGAAGTACTTCTGCACCGCCCCGGCGGACCGGCCGCTGGCCGCGGCCACGGTGCGCACGCTGACCTGGTCCAGGCCGCGCTCGGCCGCGAGGCGCAGCAGCGCGGCGCCGATCTGCCGGCGCTGTTCCGGTCGGTCGACCGTCTTCGGCATGGCCACCTTCCCTCTTTGAGATACAGTCGTATTCTAACGATGGCGACGACGAACGGGGAAGACGATGGAAGACGACCACGGCAAACCCGCCGCACCCGCGGTGCGCGTCTCGGACGCCGACCGCGACCGGGCCCTCGGCATCCTGGCCGCGGCGCTGGCCGAAGGCCGGCTCGACGCGCCGGAACACGCGAGCAGGGCCCAGGCGGCCCTGCGGGCACGCACCGCCGACGACCTCGGCCCCCTCACCGCCGACCTGCCGGCTCCGAGCCCGACCCGGGCCGAGAGGGACCGCAAGGACATGGCGGAGTGGCTCGCGGAGTGGCGGTACTGGCTCGGCGGGCTGGTGATCATGTCGGCCGTGTGGGGCGTCCGCTGCCTGCACCAGGGGGAGTTGACGTACTACTGGCCGGCCGCCCCGCTGGGAGTGTGGGCTGCCGTCCTCCTCGCCGTGGCGGTCTGGCCCCGCCGCGGTGACGAGAACGGCACGCGCTGACCGCGCCGGGCGGGACCGCGGGGCCGGTGGGACGTGCGACACGCCGGGGCATCGCGCGCTCGGTGGGCCGGGGACGGCGGCTCGGCGAGCTCGATACCGGCGGCCGACAGGCCTCCTAGCTGCACGTTTCCCGGCGGTGGGCCATCCCGGCACCGGGAGTCGACCGGTCGGGGCCGCGGGCGGGGCTATCGGCCAGGCAGGTGGTTGCGCGTGTCGGCACGGACCGCCTACCGCGTTTCGGAAGATCTTTGGATTCTGATGGGCGGCGGTCGATAAGTACGACAATCACCCCGGCTTCAAGGAGTTCAGCATGATCCTGTCCACTCCCCTGCGCCTGCGGAGCATCCGCACGGGTACCACGGTGGCCGCACTCGTCGCCGCCGCCGGAGCCACCCTGGTAGGCGCGCCCGCCGCGCACGCGGCTCCCGGAGACAGCGGCGACCTCAACATCCGCTCGGCCGGGTGGCACTCGCGAGGCCAGGACGGAGTCGAGGTCTGTGCGTTCACTCTCGTCGCAAGCAACTTCGAGTCCTTCCCCGCGGTCCCATGGACGATCACCGCGCAGCCGCCGACGGTTCCGCCCGGCGACACCCTGGTCAGCACGCTGCCGCTCGTCAACGGCGCGGCGGTGAGCGAGCGGTACCTGCTCCCCGAGGGCACCTACCAGCTGGTGTGGACGGTCCCGGCGGGCACGAAGAACAGGACCTTCAAGGTCGACTGCGCCACGCGCGCCGGTGACCAGGGCCCGAACCGGCCGTCGGCCGAGCGTCCCAGCAGCCGTCCCAGCAACGGCCCGGCGCAGGAGATCGACCCCGGGACCACGTACCGCGAGCCGTCCGGTGCGGTGCCCGCGGGTGCCGGCGGTGTTCCGGACCTGGAGAACCTCAGCGCCGCCGAGAGCGAGTCCGGCGTCGGGACGGCGGCTGCGGTGACGGCCGGCGTGGCCGGGCTCGCCGCGCTGGTCCTGGTCCGCCGATCCGCCCGGCGCCGTGCCCGCAACGAGGCATAGCTCGCCCCGCCCACGGCCCCGGCCCCACCGACGGCCCCGGAGGCGTGGACCGAGCCGCGCCTGCCGACTCACGATCACGCTGTCCGTGACGTTCACGCTGCTGACCGGCATCGTGTCGGCCTGTTCGGGACCGTCCGAGGAAACCGGACCGGTGGTCGCCGCCGTCCCCGCAGATGATGCGGCGGGCGGCGGCGCCACGCCGGTCCGACCGGCCGCGCACGCACCCCAGGTGCGCTCGCGGCCGGTCAAGGTCGCCGTCCCGGCCATCTTCATCGAGGCCGCGGTCACCCCGCTCGGCCTCGACAAGAAGGGGCAGCTCGGCGCTCCGTCGCTGAGCGCGCCCATGACGGTGGGCTGGCACCGGCACGGCCCGTCGCCCGGGGATGCGGGAACGGCCGTGCTGGTGGGGCACCGTGACACCGCCACCGGCCCGGCGATCTTCCTCAATCTCAAGATGCTGCGGCGCGGCGACGCGGTGAAGGTCACCCGGGCGGACCGACGCGTCGCGGTCTTCACGGTCGACGAGGTGAAGACGTACACCAAGGACAAGTTCCCCAACAGCAAGGTGTACGGGCACGTCGGCCGTCCGGAGCTCCGGCTCATCACCTGTGGCGGGCGTTTCGACAAGAAGCACGGCTACTCGGCCAACGTCGTCGTGTTCGCCCACCTGACCTCCCTGAAGAAACAGGGAGCCTGAGCGGGGCCGCAGGCGGCGCGCCCGGTCAGCGGACGACGTCGAACACGTTCTTCTGCAGGCCGTTGGCGTACACCTCGTGCTCGACGAGCTTCAGCTTCTGGGCGTCCTTGTCCGTGGCGCTGAAGAGGCGCTTGCCCGCGCCGAGCAGGAGCGGGAAGACGAGCAGGTGGTAGCGGTCGATCAGGCCGGCGTCGGAAAGAGCCTGGTTGAGGGACGCGCTGCCATGAACGATGATCGGGCCGCCCTCGGTCTCCTTGAGCGCGGCGACGTCGTCGAGCGTGCGCAGGATCGTGGTGTCGCCCCAGTTCGTGACGAGGTCGTCCTCGGTGAGCGTGGTGGAGACGACGTACTTCGGCATCACCTTGTAGTCGGCGAACTCCGCCATGCCGGGCCACACCGCACTGAAGGCCTCGTAGCTGGTCCGGCCCAGCATCATCGCCGCGGCCTCCTTCTGTTCACGACCCTTGATCTCATACGCCTCGGGGACGAAGTCGATGTCCTTGAAGGTCCAACCGGAGTTCCGGTAGCCGGGCTCGCCGCCCGGGGCCTCGACGACGCCGTCGAGCGAGATGAAGGCGGTGCTGATCAGAGTACGCATGATGGTTTCCTCGGTATCTCGTCGGCTTCGCGGCGGGCTCGTTCGTCACCAGCCATGATCTATGACCGTGGATCACGCCGGAACTCATCGGGCGCATCCGTACGGAGTCCGGGCCGCCTTCGCCTCGCGTGCCCGCCGCCTTCGACGCCCGGTGCTCACTCCTCCGGCGGGACGCAGAGCACCGGGACGGTCGACATGTGCAGCAGTTTGTGGGGCGTCGAGCCCAGGAGGGCGCCGCGCATGGGGCTTTCGCCCCAGCTGCCCACCACGATCACGCGTGCCCCATGGCGGTTCGCCGCGTCGATCAGGGCCGGGGCGGGTTTGTCGTCGATCACCTCGACCGTGGTCGGGACACCCGCGCGGTCGGCCTCCGTGACCGCGTGTTCCAGACCGATCCGGCCGGCCTGGCGGACCGCCTCGCGGTGGGACGCGGTCTCCTCGCCCGTGGGGCCGGGGGCCGCCGCGCCGTAGACCAGAACGAGACGCTCGTCGAAGGCGGCGGCCACCTCGACCGCGATGCGCAGGGCACGGGCGGCGCCGGGGGATTCGTCGTAACCCAGGACGACCGACATCTCAGGTCTCCTTGCCCGGGGCGGCGTGCCCGGATCCGTGGCCGTGGACCAGCTCGGGGTCCGCGACGCCGGGGCGCTCCCGCCAGTACGCGGGCGCCCGCAGACGCCATACCAGCATGATGATCACACCGACGACGGCGATGCCGATCCCGATGACGAGCGGTGGTCCGAGGCCGAACCACGACGTGCCGCTGTAGGAGTTCTCCGGGTCCGACATGTCCATCACGGACTTCACCAGGAGCCAGGTCAGCAGCCCGGCGCCCACCAGCGGGCCCAGGCCGATGAGCAGGAAGTTGTGGACGCTCTCGAAGAGATGGCGGCGGTAGTAGACCGCACAGGCCAGCCCCGTCAGCGCGTAGTAGAAGGCGATGAGCAGGGAGAGCGCGGTGAGCGAGTCGAAGAGCGCGTTCTCGCTGATCTGGCTCACCACGAGATACCAGGCGATGGCGATCCCTGCGACCCACCACGTGCTCACGTCAGGGGTGCGGAAGCGCGGGTTGATGTGCCGGAAGTGTGCGGGCAGCGCCTGACGGCGCGCCATGGAGAGCGCGGTACGCGAGGCCGGGATGATCGTCGTCTGGGTGGAGGCGATGGCGGAGGTGGAGACGGCGAGGAGCAGGATCCAGTCCCAGCCGCCCATCACGTCCCCGGCGAGCTGGGCGAAGATGAACTCCTCCTCGCCGGCGTTCTCGGCCAGGAAGGTCGGCCCGGCGTAGGCCACGACCGCGAAGCCGACGGACACGTACGTCACGAGCAGGATCACGGTCGACCAGAGTCCGGCCTTCCCCGGGGCGGTCGCGGAGTCCTCGACCTCCTCGGTGAGGTTGACCGCCGACTCCCAGCCCCAGTAGATGAAGACGCCCAGGAGCAGGCCTCCGCTCAGCGCGGCGCCGCCGGCGCCGAACGGATTCAGCCAGCTGAACTGGGGATCGATCGCGGGGTACTTGCTCGTGCCCGCGTAGACGCTGTAGAGCGCCACCCCCACGAAGATCAGCAGACAGGCGACCTGGGCCAGGATGAGGACGTTCTGCACCTTGGCCGACAGTTCGGTGCCGATGACGCAGACGGCCGTCATCACCAGGATGAGGAGCACGGTGAGCAGTTGGCGTACGAAGGTGTTGTCCACCCAGCTGTCGAGTCCGAACGCGAGCAGGGCGAAGCTCACGGCGACGTCGGCGAGCGAGCCGACGACCAGGACGCCGGTCATCGCGATGGCCCAGCCGCCCAGCCAGCCGGCCCAGGGACCCATCGCGCGCGTGACCCAGGAGAAGGTCGTACCGCAGTCCTGGTCGACCTTGTTCAGGTAGTAGAACGCCGATGCGATCAGCAGCATCGGCACGAAGGACGCGAACATCACGCCCGGGGCGTAGATGCCGACCAGGGCGACGATCGGGCCGATGACGGCCGCGAGCGAGTACGCGGGTGATGTCGAGTTGAGCCCGATGACGAGCGCGTCGACGAAGCCGATCGCGTTGGCCTTCAGGCCCACGGGGCGCCCCGTGGGCGCTCCATCCTCAGCGGCCATGTTCCCTCGCTCCCGTCGAGCCAGACAGAACAGCGAGACCTACGCCTACATCGTAGGGAGGGTGGTCCGCCCCTGCATGCGCAGGAGCGGCCGGGCGGCCCGTCACTGCTCGCGCATGTGCCATGGCGACCCGTACTCCGTGAGTTGATCCAGGAAGGGCTGCGGCGGCAGTGCCTCGGGGCCGAGGACGCCCCTGCCCTGCCAGGCGCCGGAGGCGACGAGTTCGAGGGCGACGACGGGGTTGACGGCGGTCTGCCACACGACGGCCTGGGAGCCGTACTCGCGCATCGACCACTCGTTGTCGACCACGTGGTAGAGGTAGACCTCCCGGTGCCTGCCGTCCTTGGTCCCCTTGACCCAGGTGCCCGCGCAGGTCCTGCCGCGCATCCGGTCGCCGAGGGTCGCCGGGTCGGGCAGACAGGCGGCGACGACGTCACGCGGCGAAACGGCCACCCTGCCGTCCGCTCCGTTCACGGTCACCGGCTCCGTGCGGTCCAGTCCGAGTCTGTTGAGGGTGCGCAGGACACCGATGAACTCGTCGCCGAGACCGTACTTGAAGGTGACGCGGCGGGCCTTCAGCCATCTGGGGACCAGCAGCACCTCCTCGTGTTCGACGTTCACGCACTCCACCGGCCCGATGCCCTCGGGGAAGTCGAAGACCTCCGGCTCGCTGAAGGGCGTCGTGGTGAACCAGCCGCGGCCCTCCTCGTAGACGACGGGCGGGTTGAGGCACTCCTCGATCGTCGTCCAGATACTGAAGGACGGCGCGAAGTCGTAGCCCTCCACGGTGAGGTTCGCGCCGTCGCGGACGCCGATCTCCTCGATCTCGTCGAAGAGTTCGTCGGCCGCGTACCGGGCGAACACGTCCGCGAGGCCCGGCTCCACGCCCATGCCCACGAGCGCGAGCCGGCCGGCCGCCTCCCACTCGGCCGAACGGGCGAACTGCTCGTCGCCCAGCTTCACGCCGCACTCCTCGTACGGGCGCGCGGGGTGGGGCCGGGACAGGGACATGGCCATGTCGAGGTAGTGGGCGCGTTCGGCGAGCGCGGCCTCGAAGAGGGGCAGCACGAAGCGGGGATCGGTGGCGTTGAGCAGGACGTCGCAGCGGTGCTCGGTCAGGGCCGCGCGTACCGCGCCCGTGTCCGAGGCGTCGAGCCGGGCCGCCGTGAACCGCTGCTCGTCCGCCCCGAGGGCGGCGACGGCCGAATCCGCCCTGGCCGGGTCGTAGTCGGCGACGACGACGTGTTCGAAGAACGAGCGGCGGGCCGCGATCCTGGTGATCGCCGTGCCCACACCTCCCGCCCCCACCATGAGGATGCGCACCGTGCGGCACTCCTTCGTTCCGGCTCCACGCCGGGCGCGGCACGACCCGGGCTCTCCGATCATGCAGCGCCGTCCTCGATTCGGCGCGCGGACCGCGGCGTGGATCCCGCCGGCGGTGCGAGGTCGCCGTGGGCGGTGGACGACCCGATTCCGGGTACGGGCGCTCAGTCGACCCGGACCGCCAGCAGGCACGCGTCGTCCTCCTGGCCCGCGATCTCGGGGTCGGCCACCAGTGTGTCGACGAGCTGGGGTGGGTCCAGCGCGGCCGAGGCGGCCACGGCACGCTCCAGCCGGTCGATCCCGACGCTCACGTCCTCGTCCCGGCGCTCGACCATGCCGTCGGTGTACAGCACCAGCACGTCGCCCGAGCGCAGCGGGATCGACGAGGTCTCGTACGCGTACCCCGGCAACGCTCCGAGCAGCGGGCCGCGGTGGTCGGTCACGAGTGGCTCCACGCCGCCGTCGCGCAGGAGCAGCGGCGCGGGATGCCCGGCGTCGGCCCAGCGCAGGGTCTTGTCATGGTCGATGTGGCCGGCCACGACCGTGGCCGTCTGCCCGGCGGGATCACTGCACACCAGCTCGTTCAGCCAGGTCGTGATCTCGCCGGCGGAGGCGCCGGTCTGTGCCAGACCCGCCAGGGCGTGCCGCTGCTGCGCCATACGCGCCACGGCTTCCAGGCCGTGCCCCGAGGCGTCGCCGATCGCGACGAACACCCGGCCGTCCGGCAGCAGCCGGCACTTGTACCAGTCGCCGCCCACCGCCGCGTCGG
This sequence comes from Streptomyces sp. NPDC013317, assembly GCF_055563155.1. Taxonomy (NCBI): domain Bacteria; kingdom Bacillati; phylum Actinomycetota; class Actinomycetes; order Kitasatosporales; family Streptomycetaceae; genus Streptomyces; species Streptomyces sp. NPDC013317. Next base: position 784,321 of record NZ_JBVHDX010000001.1, on the reverse strand, counting down.
ACTCCGCCGGCCGGTAGGAGGCCGCCACCGTCAGGCCGACCGCCGCCAGCGCCTCCGGGACGGTGGGGAGAATCGCCTCGCGCAGCGCGTCCGCGACCTTCCGCTCCGCCTCCGTCCGGCGCCGCAGCCAGTCCGACTCCCGCTCCGTCTCGGCCAGTCTCCGTCGGCTGCGGATCTGCGGGGTGAGGTCGCGCGCCACGAGATTGACGGCCCACGGTCTGCCGTCCGTACCGGCGACCGGCCGCCCCAGAAGGTCGAGCGTGCGGACCTCGCCCAGCACGAGGAAGCGGATCCTCGTCCAGGCGGGCTCCTCGCCCGCGAGGACGGAGGTGAGGAATTCGGAGAACGCCGTCAGATCGTCCGGCAGCAGCGCGTCGCACAGCTGTTCAAGCGACCACGGCATGCGCACCTCGGCGTGGAAGATCCGGCTGAGCCCCTCCGACCAGGTCACCTTCCCCGAGAGCAGGTCCCAGTTGCCCCACCCCAGCGACGCCAGGTACTGCGCGTCGATCGTCAGCAGTTCCGCCTGGCTCTGCACGGGACGCCAGGTCGCGAGGATCTGTTCGCCGCAGCGGGCCGCGGAGTAGAGCAGCGGAGTCCGGTGGATCCGGCCGAGGCGCTCCTCCGTGTAGTCGACCACCCGCCCGTCCAGAGGCCTGCCGGTGTCCACCACGTCCGCGAGAGCGGTCAGCAGCCCGGAGTGGGCCGCGCCGGGGCGCGCCTCCAGGAACCGCTGTCCGACCAGATGGTCCGGGGGCTCCAGCCAGTCCGCCGACCGCACGCGGTTGCCGGCCACGATCCGGAAGTCCAGGACGCTGTCCAGCTCGTCCCACACGGGTTCGAGCAGCACGGCCGACGCGGGGATCGCCGGGAGCACCGTACAGACTCCGCTGCCGCCGGGCTCATGCGTACTGCACAGACACCGTGGGGCCCCGTCCGCGCCGACGTGGGGCGGCAGCAGGGCCAGAGTCTGCACGGGTGAGGCCAGCTCTCTGGCGGCCGGGCCGCGCAGCTGGCTCCCGGTGGTACGGCGCACCGCCCCGCGCAGGGAGGAGATCTCCCGTTCGATCATGCTCTTGAGGGCATCGACACTGTCGGGCAAGGGAAAACTCATCGTTCGCCTCCGCGAACCGCATGACGTGCCGCGCACCCCGAGTCCGGCGACACATCGCTCGTCTCCACCGACCACTCGCCTCGCGGGCGACCGGTGCCGGGAACGCGCTCCTGCCGCCACGGGCGGCGGCTACCCGTGGGGTGCGCATTCATGCGGCTTCGTGCCGCTTGGTGCCGCTTCATGCCGCTTCATGCGGCCCACAGGTGTCGCAGTGGTACGGCAGCCATGCGGGCGCCACGCCGGGGCATCGCGCACCGGGAGCGGGTGCGCGATGCCCGGCGTGTCGTGACTGCCGTGTCGTCACTGCCGTGTCGCTACTGCCGTCGTGACTACAGCGGCGGTCCGCTCGGGTGCGTCCGCCAGAAGGCGCACTGGTGGTCCGTCTCGAACGACGAGCTGGGCCGCGTCGCCTCCGGATCGAGCGTCAGCACCGTGACCGGCCCGGTTCCGCGTCCGCTCCCCTCCCCCTCCCCCTTTCCGATGCCGGTCGCGGGTCCGATGCCGGTCGCGGGCCAGGCGGTCTGGCCCGGGACGGCCGGCGCGCCGAAGCGGGCGAAGGCTCCCCAGTAGCGCTTCATCCGTGTCGCGAGCGCCGTCTGGACCGGCGTCAGCGGCCGGTCGCCCGCCGTGAAGTCGTGCAGGTAGGCCAGCTCGGCGCTGTGCGCGTTCGACATGTCGAGCCCGGGAACCTGCGCACCCGCCAGAGTCGGCGACTCGGGGTCGTCGAACTCGTAGGCGAAGGTCGGCACCTGCGAGGCGAACAGCCGCGTCGTCCAGGCCGTGTGACAGGCGAAGGAGGAATCGGTCATGACCGCCGACAGCGCGAGGTACGGCGAGCCGTGCGCCGAGACCGGGTAGTGCGCGAGCACCTCAGGACCCGCCGTCCCGTACCCCGCGAGGATCTGTGCCGTGTACTCGGCCTCCGTCAGTCGTGGCTGCGAGAACGCCACGAACAGCCGGGACTCCGCGCGCGTGCTCCCGATGAGCACGGGCACCCTGTTCCACTCCCCGGTTCCGATCGCCTCCGCCGGATCCACCGGAAGCAGCCCGTCACCCGAGGCGGGACCCGAGGTCGGCCGTGTGCGCGCCGCCTCGACCAGCGCGCCGACCGGGGCGGCGCGCAGGCACACGGCCGCCCGAGCCGGATCGGCGCAGCCGACCGCCTCGGCGAACTCCCGCGCCTGCGCCGCGGCCCGCGCGCTGTCTGGCGTGCGGATCATCGTGCACGGGCCGCTCTGCAGCACGGCGCGGTGGAACAGACCCGCCGCAGAGGGCGCCGCGAGCAGTCCGCACACCGAACCACTGCCCGCCGACTGCCCCGCTACGGTCACGTTGCCGGGGTTTCCCCCGAACGCCGCGATGTTCTGCCGCGTCCAGCGCAGCGCCTCGACCTGGTCCAGCAGGCCGAACGAGCCGGAGCGCCGCGGGCCCTCCCGTACGACTTCGGGGAGCGCCAGATAACCCAGCTGCCCCAGGCGGTAGTTGATGCTGACCACGACGCTGTTCGTGAGGTCGGCCATCGTCCGGCCGCCGAACTGGGTTCCGGTGCCCTGGCTGTACGCACCCCCGTGGATCCACAGGATCACCGGGAGCCGGGATCCCGCCCCGGCTCCCCGGGGCCGGTACACGTCCAGGTAGAGGCAGTCCTCGCCGGCGGCGGACGGGTCCGCCAGGCCGAACGGCGAGAACTGCACACAGGCCTGAGCCTGGCTGTCCGCCTCGCGCACGCCGCTCCAGCGGCGCGGCTCGCGGGGCGCCCGAAGCCGGGCCTCGCCGATCGGGGGCGCGGCGTACGGAACGCCGAGGAACTCCTGCGCCCCATCGTGGTTCTGGCCACGCAGCTTGCCCTGCGCGACGGTGACCACGGGGCGCGGCGCCGCGCCCACGGCGGTGGTGGCCGCCGACGCGGGGGCCGTCGCCGTGAACAGCGCCAGCAGCGCGAGCGCCGTACCGAGCAGGGATCGTGCCGAAGTGGGCCGCTCTCCGGGCCTCTTCATCCGTCCTCCTGAATGGGCTGGTGGCACGAGGTGGTCAGGGCCGCAGACCGACGATCAGGGCGGAGGCGATGGCGTGGTCGGCGGGGCCGGTGTTCCAGTCGCCGCTCATCGGGCTGACGGCGATCCGGTTGCCGCTGACGGCCTCCAGGTCGCCTCCCTTCGCGGGTGAGCCCAGGTCGACCTTCACGTCGACCTTCCAGGTGCCGTCGCCGGAGTCGGTGAAGTCCGGTTCGAGAATCGTCTGCGCGTCCTGGAAGGTCGCGGACACCCCGGCGGCGGTGCCCCGCCCGTCGGCCCCGACGACGGGGTGGTTGACGTTCAGGCCGACCCCTTCGGGCAGCAGCGGGCCCGACTTCGCCCGCGCGCGCAGCCGGTCGATGAGCTTGACGGCGAAGTCGAGGGTCGGACCCATGGCGTTGACCGTGGTGACGGGGTCGGGTACCGAAACGCCGCCCGTGCTCAGCGCGATGGCGGGCACGCCCGACTCCAGGGCGGTCACGGCGCCGCCGACCGTACCGGAGTGGGTGGCGAGCCCGGCGACGTTCGGCCCGAAGTTGGTACCGGACACCACCAGGTCAGGGGCGCGGCCCTCGAAGACCTCGGAGAGGCCGAAGGCCACCGAGTCGCCGGGGGATCCGTCGACGGCCCACACCTTGGGCTCCGGGTGCTTCACCGTGATGGTGGGGGCGTTCGACATCTTCGTGCCGGTGCCGCTCTGGTTGGTGAGCGGGGCGACGATGGTGACGTCGTGTCCGGCGGCGGTGAGCCGTTCGAACGCCTTGCGGATGCCGGGCGCGTTGTAGCCGTCGTCGTTCGTGAGCAGGATCCGCAGCGGGGCGGCGGGCCGCGCGGGTGCCTGGGGGGCGGTCTGCGGCGAGGCGACGGCGGGCGCGGTGCCGGCGAGGGCCGCCGCACACAGCATCAGCATGGCCGGAGGCAGAACTCGCTTGCGTCTCACAGAAGGCTCCTAGGTAGAGGGAGGGAGGTGCCGGTGGTGGTGCGAGGCGAGGGTGGTGGTGCGGGGTGGTGCAGGTGGAGCGAGGGTGGTGGTGCTGTTACCGGCGGGCACGTGACCCTCGGCAGGTGCCCGCCGGAGCAAGGTGGGCCCGTAGCGGGCCGGCCGGGAGGGGTCAGCGCACGCTGCGGATCGGGAGGATGGCGAGCGCGCCGATCAGCGAGAGGGCGCCGCCGGCCAGGAAGAGCGGGGTGTAGCCGCCCAGACCGGTGACGATGGCGGAGGCGACGAAGGGGGCGATGATCTGCGGGCCGGCGTTCGCGATGTTGAGGACGCCCATGTCGCGGGCCGCGTCCTCCGCCCGGGGCAGGACGAGCGTGACGAGCGCGGTGTCGACGGCCATGAAGCAGCCGAAGGCGAGGCCGTTGAGGGCGCTGAACACGAGCATGCCGGTCCAGGTCGGGCTGACGACCGGCACCACCATCACCAGTCCGGCCAGCGCGGCCGACACGCCGACGAAGACCTTGCGCCGGTCCCAGCGGTCGGACAGCAGGCCACCGACGACGGTGGACAGCGCCACGGCGACCATCGACACCGGGGTGAGGATCGCCATCGCCGCGGGCGGGGTGAGCCCGGCGGGCAGCGCGACGTGGTCGCCCAGGATGTACAGCTGGTAGCCGACGACGGAGAAGTAGCCGAGCACCATCAGCGCGCGGCCGATGAAGGCCCACCGGAAGTCGTGGTTCGCCAACGCGGAGAGGAAGGCGGCGAGTTGGGATCCCTTGGGGGCCTTCGTCACGGGCTCGGCGCGGGGAACGTCACGGCAGAAGACGGAAAGCAGCAGGGCGGCGACGGCGACGATCGCGCCGAAGACCAGGTATCCGGTACGAAGGTGGGTCACGGTCTGCGAGGCGACGAGGACGCCGGCGGTACCGCCGATCGGCATCCCGAGCCCCACCAGCGCCGAGGCCGTGCCGCGGCGGGCGGCGGGCACCCGGTCGGGGACGATCGCGGTGACCGCCGCCTGGAAGGTGTTCATCGTCGCCTGGACCAGACACCAGCCGATGCCGACGAACAGCGCGGTGGAGACGCTGCCGAGGACGGCCAGGCTGATCAGCGCGCCGAGGGCGCCGCCGAGGATCCAGGGGTTGCGGCGCCCGCTGCGGTCGGAGAGTGCGCCCGCGATCGGATTGAAGGCCGTGGCGAAGACGGCGCTGATGCCCCCGATCAGGCCCAGGACGGCCACCTTGTCGTCCGGTGCGATCGCTGCCACCTGGGTGGGCAGGAGGACGGAGCCGACTCCCATGTACACCGCCATCATGGCGGAGTTGGCGACCAGCAGGAGGAACATCAGCGCGCGCTGGCGCGGAGCTTCCGGTTCCGAGGCGGTGGCCGAGGGGGCCCCGGTGCCGGGCGTGGGCGGATCGATCGGATCGGTCAGCTCGTTCGTGGCCATGACGACTCCTGGGAGGACGGAGTGGGGAGGTGGAGGTGTGCGGGACCGGCTGTGGTGCGGAAACGGAGTACGGGGACGCGCGGTACGGGCGGGCACCGCACCGGTTCCGGATAGGCGGGTGAGCGGTGGGTCCCGGTGAGGAGGGAGGCCGCGTGAGCGGTCGCGCGGGACCGCGGTGTCACCGGAAGCCGCCGCCGGCGGCTGCGGCAACATGATGTTGTTACACGTGTTACCCGCAGCGCTTGGACACTGTGTAGCACCCATTTCCGGACTCGGCTAGAGCTTTCGCAGGGTCGTTGCACGGATCGTGACCGACGAGAGATGCGCACGTCGAGCACGTGTAACCAACCTGGCGCCGCACTGACCAGGGAGATCGCGTCCCGAAACCCTCTTGCCCTTGTGGCGGCGGTCACGCATCCGCAATACTCCGTGCCCATCACTGCGGCACCATCGCGCCGCCCCCACCGCGAGGGCCCCCACGGCCCCGGCACTCAAGCCGACTCGTACCGCCGTCGGCGCTGTCGCGCACCGCACACCCTTCGGTGCACCACGCCACCCCCTTGGGTGCACCACCGCACCCCGTGCCCCGCGCTGCCACTCACCGCAAATCCGGTACTGCCGCACCCCCGCTCACCGCACTGCCGCACTCCTACTCACCGCACTCCCGCACCCCACACCCCACACCCCGCACCCCGCGACCGCCTTCCCGCGTGCCCCCACCGCCCGGGGTGAACGACCGTGAAAGGCCCGCCATGTCGCGTCCGTCCGACGCCCGTCTCCCCAGCGCCCCGCCCTCTCTCCCCGTCCACCACCTCCCGTCAGCGCCGCCACGCCACGCGCTCACCGCCGGTCTCGCGCTGCTCGCCGCGTCGCTGCTGTTCGGGCTGCTGCTCCTGGCCGGCGACCGCCCGTTCACCCAAGCACTCGACGATCGCTGGGCGGCGGCCATGAACGGCTCACGCGTCGACGCGGCCACCGGGTTCGCCACCGTCCTCGACCGGCTCGGCGGCCCGATCGGGGTGGTCCTCCCACTCATCGTGAGCGCCTGCCTGTGCGTCTACGGCCGCTGGCGCTCGGCGCTCTTCGTCTGCTCGGCCGCCGTCGCCTCCAGCGTCGTCGTGGTGCTGCCGCTCAAGCACCTGGTCGAACGCCCGCGACCGCCCCACCCCTGGGTCCTCGTCAACGACGGCTCGTTCCCCTCCGGCCAGGTCTTCAGCGCCGTGACACTGGTGGTCGCGGCCGCGATCGTGCTGTTCCCGCCCCGCGCGCGACGCTGGTGGTGGCCCGTCGGCGCCTCCTACGTCGTCGCCATGATGTGGAGCCGCACCTGGCTGCACGCCCAATGGCTCAGCGACACCCTGGTCGGCGCGGTGGCGGGAGCCGGAACGTGCCTGGTGCTGTGGCGGGCTTTCGCGCCCCTGCTGAGAACGGAGGCCGAGCGGTCGGCCGACAACAGCCTCTGGCTGTGACAGGGCGAACCCCGAACGGGCGCTATATGGAGAACAATTGACGGTCGTCGATTTTCCGCAATACTCTCGGCGGGTCGGCGCGTGCTCGGCGCGCGATCCAGGAAGGATTGGCTCATGGCTCTCACCCCGGACCCGGACCGGACGCTGGTCGACCTCCCCTCAGGGCACCTGCGCGGCGCCGTCGAGGGCGGGATCACCGTGTTCCGTGCCGTCCCCTACGCCGCTCCCCCGGTCGGCGACCTGCGCTGGCGCCCGGCCCGGCCGCACCCGGGCTGGGCCGGCACCAGGGACGCGACCGCCGACGGCCCCAGCGCTCCACAGCCCTACATGGAGGGCGGGGACCCCGTGCTCGGCGGGCACGGATCGCCGCCCTTCGACGAGGACTGCCTCACTCTCGACGTCTGGACCCCGGCGGCCGACGGGGCCCGGCGGCCGGTGCTCGTGTGGATCCACGGTGGCGGCTTCGTATCGGGGTCGGGATCGCTCCCCAACTACTCCGGCGAGACCTTCGCCCGGGACGGCGACCTCGTGATGGTGAGCGTCAACTACCGCATCGGGCCGCTGGGTTACCTCTACACCGGACCCGAGGAGGGCAACCCCGCGGGCGCCGGCAACCCCTGGCTCAGCGACCAGCTGGCGGCGCTCCGCTGGATCGCGGCACACATCGCCTCCTTCGGCGGCGACCCGGAGAACATCACGGTCGCCGGACAGTCGGGCGGCGCCGTCTCCACCGCCGCACTCGCCGGACTTCCCGAGGCGCAGGGGCTGATCAAGCGCGTGATCCTGCAGAGCCCGCCCTTCGGCCTCGACCTCCCGGGCCCGGACGCGTACGCGGAGCGCACCGCCGCCTTCATGGAACTGGCGGGCGTCAAGACCGTCGCCGAACTGCGCGAGCTGCCCTGGCAGGCGCTGATCGGCGCGACCGCGGGGCTCTTCGCCCACACGACGCGCTGGGGCTACTGGCCGACCCCGTTCCTGCCCGTCATCGACGGGGTCACCCTGACACGCCACCCCGTGGAGGCCCTGCTGCACGGCGCGGCGACCGGCATCGACGTGATGATCGGCTGGACCCGCGACGAGGCCAATTTCGGCTTCGCCCTCGACCCCGGGTACGCCGCCGCCGACCGGGAGCGGGTGACCGCCCGGATCGCCGAGACCTTCGGGGCGGACGCCGCGCCCGAGGTGTACGCGGCGTACGAGCGGGCCCGCCCCGGCGCTCGCCCCGCCGACGTGCTGATGGACCTGATCACGGACGAACTCTTCCGTGTGCCCGCCCTGAGACTCGCGGAGGGCAGGGCGGAGGCCGGGCGGCCGGTCAGGGCGTACCAGTTCGACCTGCCCACGCCCGCGTACGACGGCCGTCTCGGCGCCGCCCACTGTCTCGAACTCCCCTTCGTCTTCGCCAATTTCGACCGGTGGGCTCACGCGCCGTTCCTGAACGGGCTCGACCCCGCGGTCCGTGACCGCCTCGCGCGCGCCATGCACCGGGCATGGATCGCCTTCGCCCGTACGGGCGACCCCGACCATGCGGAGATGCCGGCGTGGGACCCGTACGAGACGGCGACGCGCACCACGATGCGCTTCGCCTCGACGGTGACCGCCGTCGGGGACCTCGCCGGTGACACGCGCCGTCTGCACGGAGCGGCCACGCGAGGCCCGCTGACGTAAGCACGTGAGGCTTGGCGACGTAAGAGAGAGGGAGCGTGAAGGAGGCGGCGCATGGAGGGGTCGCGTGAATGTCGCACGCGACCCACCATGCTCGTGATCTAACTCGTGTAACCTTGGGGCTACGGAAGGCATCCGCGCAGACACGAGCCTCGCAAGGAGCGTCACGGGACGTCATGGCAGAAGAAACCCCCGTCCCCGCCTCGATCACGAGCGCCGATGTGGCACGCCTTGCGGGCGTGTCGCGCGCCACCGTCTCCTTCGTCCTCAACAACACCCCCGGGCACCGGGTCAGCGAGAACACGCGTGCCCGCGTCCTCGACGCGGCCGACCGGCTCGGTTACGTCCCGCACGCCGCCGCCCGGTCCCTGCGCGCGGGACGCACCAACCTCGTCCTGATGCCTGCGTCGATCTCCGCGATCGGCCGGCTCGTGAGCGACTGGGTCGACGACCTGCACAGCGAACTCGACCGCCACGGCTACACGGCCGTCCTCCACGCGGGTCGTTTCACGGACGCCGTCGACGCCGCCCGGGCGTGGGCCGAACTGCGCCCGGCGGCGGTCGTCGCCCTCGACGGCGACCGACTCACACGGGACGCCGCCGAGTTGCTGCGCCGCGCCGGAGTACGCGGGGTGCTGGCCTTCGCCTCCCGACCGGTGCCCGGCGTCCACACGATCGGCTTCGACCACGCCCACATCGGCGCGGCGGCCGCCGAGCACCTCATCACCCGCGGCCGGAGCCGGATCGGCGTCGTCATGCCCCAGGAGCGCGGCCTCGGCGTGCTCGCCGCGCCCCGACTCGCGGGAGCGGAGTCGGTGGCCGCCCGGCACATGGCCACCGTCACCCCGCTGGAGCTCGCCTACTCCCGGGAGTCGGCCACCGCGCTCGCCCGGCGTTGGGCGGGTCTGGGTCTCGACTCCGTCTTCGCCTACAACGACGAGTACGCCGCGCTGCTGATGCACGCGCTCCAGGCCGAGGGGATCGCCGTCCCGGACGACGTGGCCATCGTCGGCTCCGACGACCTCGTCCTGTCCGGTCTCCAGCAGCCCGCGCTCACGACGGTCCGCCTGGACCTGGCCACGCCCGCGCAGGTCGCGGACGCGCTGCACGAGCTGATCGAGACCGGGTCGACCGCGCCCCTCCCGGCCATAGAGGCCGTACTCGTCCACCGCCAGACGTCCTGAGCCGGTCGCACGACGGCTTCCGGCGCGAGCGGCCCGGGACAGCGAGCCACCGTCGCCGCGCTGCCGGGGGCGCGCTGGCGCTTGCGCTCCGATCCGGGCGCCGGCCTCGTCGAAGCCAGCCGGGGCCGGGTTGCGGCCGCGGCGCCGTTGATCGCTGGACCCGCAGGCCGGGCGTTGCCGACCGCGAGGCACGCAGCCGTGCTCACCGCAGCGCGCGCGACTGAACAGCACGACGCCGGACCGCTCGGCTCCGAACCGCTCAGCTCCGGACCGCTCGCGATACGGGCCAGACCGCCTGAACGCGCGGTCCGGGACCGCACGACACCGAGCCGGACCGCCTGACGGCGCGATACCGGACCGCGCGTCGTCGGACACCGGCCGCCGCCCGCGTCCGGGCTGCCGTCGAGCGCGCCTTGCGTGCTCGACGGCCTCCGTCTCATCGGCCACCGCCGCCGGACCACGCGGCGTCGGACCGTGCCGCTTCGGACCGTGCCGCGCCCCCGCCGCGTAACCGCGGACCGCGCCCGCCTGAGCGCGTGCGCTCGGGCTGCGCGTGCTTCGGTCAGGCATGCTCGACCGAAGCACACGCGACGCGTCGGCTACGGAAGCGCGGGGGCGGCGTCCGGGACCGTCGCGGCCGCCCCCCGGCGGTCGCGGGCGGCCTCCCGGGCGAGCGCGGGGGCACAGAGCCACCACGCCAACAGACCCGCCCCCGCACCTGCGGCCGCACCGGCCGCGGTGTCGGTGAGCCAGTGCGCGTGAAGCCACGTACGGCTCCACATCATGGCCAGCGTGAACACCACGCCACCGAGCCACCACGCCCGCCGCCTGGCAGCCGGGACCAGCAGCACCCCGACGAGCACGACGAGCAGAGCCGCTCCGGCCGCGTGGCCGGACGGGAACGAGCCGTGGTCGACGCGGACCAGCGGGTTCGCCGGGCGGGGCCGGTCCACCAGGTGCTTGAGTCCCTGGACGACGAGCAGATTGCCCACGAGGTAGACGCCGAGCAGGAAACCGGCCGAGACCCACCGTCGGCGCAGGAGCAGGAAGAACAGCAGGGCCAGCGGTACGACGACACCCAGCGGCCCTCCGAACCAGTTCAGGACGGCGGCGAGGACGGCGTACGGCCCGTCGTGCGGGCCGCCCATCCATGCCAGCCATCGGTCGTCGAGGGCCTGGAACGGCGGGTTCACCGGGTCGGGCCGGACCGCGAAGGCCGGCAGCGTGGCGAACCCGAGCAGGAGAAACCCCGCGGCGAGGACGCCCTGATTGCGCGCTGCCGACGTCTCGGTGCGCGGCGGTCTCTCGGAGTGCGGGGAAGGGGTGACCGGTGTCGTGGACATGGGTGTGCCTCTCGCGGCCGCGGGGATGCCAGCGGCTCTGGGGGGGTCGGCGACTCCGAAGGGCCGTACAGGGACCGCCTGTTCGGGCGCACGAGCAGTGCCGACGGGAACGGAAAGGGGAGGGGTATACGGAAAGGGAGGAGACGGAACGGGGCTGGGAAGGGGGCGGGCAAGGGCGAGGGGGAACGGGTAGGGGTGGCGTACCGCGCCGGGAGCCTCGGAGCCCTCACCGGAGGCGTACCGGGCGCCGGGAGCCTCGGGCCTGACCTGAGGCGTACCGGCACGAGAACCTCAGGCATGACCTGAGGCGTACCGGCACGAGAACCTCAGGCATGACCTGAGGCGTACCGGCACGGGAAAGCCTCGGGCCCCGGGCCGACCCGCCCCTCCCCCGTGGCCCTCAGACCTTCGCGTCCAGGTGCCGGGCCAGGAAAGCGACGCTTTCCGCGACGATCCCCGGGATGTCCGCGGAGCCCAGGAAGATGTGGTCGGCGCCCTCGACGGCGCGCAGGGTCACCTCGCCGCCCGCCCCCGCGAGGGCCTCGGCGAGCGCCTCGCTCTGGCTGTACGGGACCAGACCGTCTCCCGTGCCGTGGACCAGCAGGAACGGCGGCGGGTTGGAACCCGCCGCGTACGTCACCGGGCTCGCGACCCGGGCCAGCGCCGGGCGCTCCGCCTCGGTGCCGCCGAGGAGGGCTTCGTACGGGTCGGGGAAGTCGCCGCCGGAAGGCATTCCCGGCAGGGGCTGACCGGCAAGTGCGGCGAGGTCGGAGACTCCGTACCAGTCGACGACAGCCCTGACACCGGTGTCCCCGGCACCCACCCCGTGCGCGCCCTCCAGCGCCTCGGCGTCGGCGCTGTGGGGGCCGACGAGGCCGGCGAGGGCCGCCAGGTGGCCGCCCGCCGACTCGCCCCAGACGGCGATCCGGTCCGGGTCGATGCCGAGGGCGTCGGCGAACCGGCGAACGTAACGGATCGCGGCCTTCACGTCGTGCAGCTGGGCCGGGAAGGGGGCTTCGAGGCTGTGCCGGTAGTCGACGGAGACGAGCGCGAGCCCGGCGGCCAGGACGGATCCGTGCAGCAGGGGCGCCGGGACGGTCGGCGGCGGGTAGCGGCGGTCGCCGTCCAGCCAGCCGCCGCCGTGGATCCAGACGACGGCAGGGAACGGCCCTTCGCCCGCGGGCACTTGGACATCGAGGAGGCGTGGGCGGTACCCGGGCGTGGTGGCGTACGTGACCCCGTGGAAGTGGCGTACCCCGTGCTCGTCCCTGACGGGCGGGACCGGGGACTGGTAGGGCGGGGGCGGCCAGGTCATGTCGGCCAGGTCGAACTCGGCCGGGTGGGATTGCGTCATTGCGGCCCTTCTGCCGGCCCCGGGATTCGTAGCGCTTTGTCCGAAATGCTTGCGCCCGGAGCCCGGGGAGACGTAACGTGTTACACGTGTTATCAAAACTCTAGCGACGCGTTTCCGCCGACGACAAGCCCAACGGCTGTCCGACTCTCGAGTTAGTTACACGAGTGACCGAGCGGTCGCGTTGCGCAGCCCCTCTGGGAGCACGTCATGCTCACCGCCACCGCCCGTCCCGCGCCCCGCGTTCCGGCCGCCGCGCACGCCTCCGGCCATACGCCGGCCCACTCGACGCCTCACTCGACGCCACACTCGGCCCCTCACCCGATGCCTCACTCGACGCCCCACGCGCCGAGCCGCCCGTCGGAACGCGCCCGGACCCCGCTCCCCACTCAGGCCTTCGTCCGCTGGGTCCCCGATCCCACCGCCGCGACCGTCCCCGTGGTCCGCTCGCGCGTCCGCACTCTGCTCGAAGGGTGGCGCATCACCTCCGACGTCGCGGACACCTTCCTGCTCGCCGTCAGCGAGCTCGTCGGCAACGTCGTCCGGCACGCCGCCGCCGCGACGGACCGCATGCGCGTCGGCGTCTCACGCGGCGAGGGCTGGCTGTGCCTGCAGGTCGCGGACGGAGCGGCCGTTCCGCCGCGCCTGCCCGAACCCGCCGAGGTCGACCCGGACGCCGAGTGCGGGCGGGGCCTGCTCCTGATCCAGCTGCTGACGGCCGAGGCGGGCGGCGAACTCCTCGTCATCGCCCACGACTTGGGCAAGTGCGTGCGGGTGCGGCTGCCGCTCGCATGAGCCGGCCGCGGCGCGGCGAGGGGGGTTCCGAGGGCGCCGAGGGGGTTCAGATTTATCGCGGAAAGTTGACGGCCGCCAAATTATCGAGATACTTGCCCCATCTCCCGCTGCTCCCTGATTGAGGTGCCGCCCCATGGAGCTCTCCCCCTCGGCGCATGCCGACCCCTTCTGCCGCGACCGGCTTCCCGACTTCTCGCTCTGGCCTCAACTCCACTTCGATCTGCCGGAGTTGGCCTATCCCGACCGCCTCAACTGCGCACGCCGCCTGCTCGACGACGCGGTCGAGCGCTGGGGCCCCGACCGGCCCTGTCTGCTGACCCCGACCGGACGCTGGACCTATGGCGAGCTCCAGCGGCGCGCCGATCAGGTCGCCCAGGTGCTCACCGAGGATCGCGGGCTCCGACCCGGAAACCGCGTACTCCTGCGCGGCCCCAACAACCCCTGGCTCGTGGCCGCGTGGTTCGGCGTCCTCAAGGCCGGCGGTGTGGCCGTCACGACGATGCCGCTGCTGCGCGCCGCCGAACTCGCCGAGCTGTGCGAGATCAGCCGGCCGTCGGTCGCCCTGTGCGACCACCGCTACGTCGCGGAACTCGCCGCCGCGGCTCCGCCGGATCCTCCGGGAAGTCCCGGGCCGCCGGGCATGCCCGTCATCTCCTACGGGGGCCCGGGCGACGCCGATCTGACCGCCCTCTGCGCGAAGAAGGAAGGCCGGTTCACCGCGGTCGAGACGGCCGCGGACGACGTGGCGCTGATCGCCTTCACCTCGGGTACGACGGGCCGCCCCAAGGCGACCCTCCACTTCCACCGGGACGTCCTCGCCAACGCGGACACGTTCTCCCGGCACGTCCTGAAGCCCGGCCCGAACGACGTCTTCACCGGCACGCCGCCGCTCGCGTTCACGTTCGGCCTCGGCGGACTCGTGGTCTTCCCGATGCACGTGGGCGCCGCGACCCTGCTGGTCGAACAGGCCGCCCCCGAGGAGCTGGCCGAACTGGTCGCCGCGCACGGGGTGACCGTCCTGTTCACCGCGCCCACCGCCTATCGGGCGATCATGGCCGCCGGGGCGACCGGGAAGCTGTCCGGTCTCCGCCGCTGCGTATCCGCCGGAGAACCCCTGCCCGCCACGGTATGGGAGGAGTTCCACGCCGCGACGGGCCTGCGCATCATCGACGGCATCGGTGCCACGGAGATGCTGCACGTCTTCATCTCCGCCGCCGACGAGGACATCCGGCCCGGCTCCACGGGCCGGCCCGTCCCCGGATACCGCGCCGCCGTGGTCGACGACCGGGGCGATCCGGTGCCGGACGGGCAGCCGGGGCTGCTCGCCGTGACGGGGCCGACCGGCTGCCGCTACCTCTCCGACGCGCGGCAGACCACGTACGTCAGGAACGGCTGGAACATCACCGGCGACACCTACATACGGGACGCCGACGGGTACTTCTGGTACGTGGCCCGCAGCGACGACATGATCGTCTCCTCCGGGTACAACATCGCCGGCCCTGAGGTCGAGAAGGCCCTCGCCGCCCATCCGTACGTCGAGGAGTGCGGTGTCGTCGGCGCTCCCGACGTGGGGCGCGGCATGATCGTCAAGGCGTACGTCGTCCTGCGCGAGGGCACCCGCGCGGCCGAGGCCACCGCCCGGGAGCTCCAGGCCCACGTCAAGCAGGCCATCGCTCCGTACAAGTACCCCCGCGCCGTCGAGTTCGTCGCGGAACTGCCGAGGACGGCCAACGGCAAGCTCCAGCGCGGAGAACTGCGACAGCGCGCACGGGCCGAGGCCCGGGCCGGCCGCGCCGCCGAGGGCGGTCGCTCCGCCGGAGCCGCCGTGCCGCCGTCCCCGCGCCTGCCCGGTGTCACGGTGGAGCGCCGGGTGGAATGGCCGGACACGGACGCCGCCGGGCACTACCACCACTCCACCGTCGTGCGCTGGGTCGAGGCGGCCGAGGCCGTGCTGCTGCGCCGCCTGGGTCTGTCCCATCTCTTCGGCAGCACGCCCCGGGTGCACTTCGAGGCCGACTACCGCGCCCGGCTCTGGTTCGGCGAGGCCGTCCGTACGGAGCTGCGCGTCACGAAGGTCGGTACGAGTTCCCTGCACTACGCCTTCACCGTCCGCGGCGCGGAAGGGACGGTGGCCGCCACCGGCCGCATGGTCGTCGCCCATTCGGCGGCCCGCGCCACCGGCACCTCACCCTGGCCCGCGGACGTGCGCGAGGTCCTCACCATGGCGGGCCCGCAGGCCCCCGAGCTCATCACCGGAACCACTGGAGGTACCCCGTGCGCGTAGCGGTCATCGGAGGAGGGCCCGGCGGCCTGTACTTCGCGGCGCTGGCCAAGCAGCTCTCCCCGGACTGGGAGGTCACGGTCTGGGAGCGCAACGCGCCCGACGACACCTTCGGCTTCGGCGTCGTCTTCTCCGACGAGACGCTCGACGGGATCGCGAGCGCCGACCCGGTCGTCCACGCCGCCATGTCCGCGGAGTTCGCCCGCTGGAGCGACATCGACGTCCGCTACCGGGGCCGGACCCTCACCTCCGGCGGCCACGGCTTCGCCGCCCTCGGCCGACGGAGTCTGCTGCGGATCCTCCAGGACCGCTGCGCCGAGCTCGACGTGGACGTCCGCTACCGCACGCAGGCGCCGGCCGCGGACCGGCTCGCCGCCGCGTACGACCTGGTGGTGGCGTGCGACGGAGTCCGGTCGGCCACCCGGGCCGCCTACGCCGGCACGTTCGGCCCGGACCTCGACGAGCGCTCGGGCCGGTACATGTGGCTCGGCACGGACAAGGTCTTCGAGGCTTTCACGTTCATCGTGGAGGAGCGGGAGTTCGGCACCCTCCAGGTGCACGCGTACCCCTACGACGACACGCGCTCCACCTTCATCGTGGAACTGGACGAGGACGCCTGGCACCGCGCCGGGTTCGCCGACTCCGCCGACCGGGCGTCCCCGCCGGGGGCGAGCGACGAGGAGAGCATCCGGGTGTGCGAGGAGATCCTCGCCGGGCACCTGGACGGACACCGGCTGCTCCCCAACAACTCCAAGTGGCTCCGCTTCACGACGGTGCGCAACCGCACCTGGCGGCACGAGAACGTGGTCCTCCTCGGCGACGCGGCCCACACGGCCCACTTCTCCATCGGCTCGGGCACCAAGCTCGCCATGGAGGACGCCCTCGCCCTCGCGGCCTGTCTGCACGAGCATCCGGCGGACATCCCCGGCGCGCTCGCCGCGTACGAGGACGAGCGCCGTCCGGTCGTGGAGTCCACCCAGCGGGCCGCGCAGGCGAGTCTCGAGTGGTTCGAGAACATCGACCGCTACACCGGTCAGGACCCGCACCAGTTCGCCTTCAACCTGCTGACCCGCAGCCGTCGCGTCACGTACGACAATCTGCGCGTCCGCGACGAGGCCTTCACCACGGCCGTCAACGGCACCGCGTCCGTGCCGCCGATGTTCCGGCCCTTCCGCGTCGGCGGGCTGCACCTGCGCAACCGTGTCGTCGTCCCACCCACCGCGCTCGCCACGGCCCGTGACGGCGTCCCGGGCGACTTCGACCTCGTCCATCTGAGCACGCAGGCCCTCGGCGGGGCCGGCCTGGTCGTCGCCGGCATGACGGCCGTCAGCGCCGACGCCCGCCCTGACCAGGGCTGCCCCGGACTCTGGAACGACGACCAGGAGGCCGCGTGGCGGCGCATCACCGGCTTCGTGCACGGCCAGAGCGACACCTGCCTCGGCCTCCAGCTCACCCACGCGGGGCGCCGTGCGGCCGCCGGTCGGCTCGTCGCCGCGTCGCCGCTGCCCTGGGAAGCGGGGGGTCCGGTGCCACGCGAGGCGACCCGGGGCGACATGGACCTGGTCGTACGGGATTTCGTGCGCGCGGCCCAGCGGGCCGACCGGGCGGGGTTCGACGCCCTGGAGCTGCAGTACGGGCACGGGCATCTCATGTCCGGGTTCCTCTCACCGCTGACCAATCGGCGCACCGACGAGTACGGCGGAGGCCTGGCCGGCCGGCTGCGCTTCCCCCTCGAAGTGCTGCGCCGTGTGCGGGAGTCGTGGCCCGCCGGGAAGGCGCTGCTGGTCCGGATCTCGGCCGCCGACTGGGCCGAGGGCGGGCTGAGCGAGGAGGACGCCGTGGGCATCGCGCGTGCCCTCGCCGGGGCGGGCGCCGACGCCATCGACGTCTCCACCGGCGAGGTCGTCGCCCACGAGCGGCCACGGTTCGGGCGCAGTTACCAGACCCCGTACGCGGACCTGATCCGTAACGCCACCGGGGTCCCGACCATCGCGGTCGGCGCCATCTCCACGTACGACGACGTGAACTCGATCATCCTGGCGGGCCGCGCCGACCTGTGCGGTGTGGGCCGGGCCCAGCTCCACGACCCGCTGTGGACCCTGCACGCGGCCGCCGCCCAGGGCTACCGCGGCCCGGCCGCGCCGTGGGCACCGTCCTGGAGGGCGGGCAGCGGCCGGCCGCCGGCGGCCCGTACGGACCGGGTGCCGCCACGTCTCGAACTCCTGCGGCGGCCCGCCGCGCCCGTGCACCAGCGGTGGCTGCCGCGCGCCGCCGCCGGAGCCGTCGCGGCCGGTGGCGGGCCGGCCGATGCCTCCGCCTCGCTCGCACGCTGAAAGCCGCCACCTCGCCCGTCTGCCGGAAGGAGAGAACTTCCTTGTCATCACAGCCGCTTGACCACCTTCCCCGGTTCACAGCCGCCGCCGTCCAGGCATCACCGGTCTATCTCGACCCCGCCGCCACCGTCGACAAGGCGGTCGCCCTGATCGCCGAGGCGGCCGGGAACGGGGCCCGGCTGGTCGTGTTCCCGGAGGTGTTCGTCCCCGGATACCCGTACTGGAACTGGACGATGAACCCGGTCCAGGGCTCGCCGTGGTTCGAGCGTCTCCAGCGCGCCTCGGTCGACATCCCCGGCCCGCACGTCGACGCGCTGCGCGCGGCGGCCCGCCAGTACGGCGTGGTCCTGGTCATCGGTGTCAACGAACGCGCCGCCCACAGCCTCGGCGTCCTTCACAACACCCTGCTCACCATCGGCCCTGACGGTGAACTCCTGGGCGTGCACCGCAAGTTGGTGCCGACCTGGGCCGAGAAGCTCACCTGGACCGGCGGCGACGGAAGTTCGCTGCGCGTCCATCGCACGCCCGTCGGTCCGCTCGGCGCCCTCGCCTGCGGGGAGAACACCAACACCCTGGCCCGCTTCACGCTCCTGGCGCAGGGCGAACTCGTGCACGCCTCCTGCTACATCGCGCTGCCCGTCGCCCCGGCCGACTACGACATGGCCGACGCCATCGCCGTCCGCACCGCCGCCCACAGCTTCGAGGGCAAGGTCTTCTCCGTCGTCGCATGCTCCACCGTCTCCCCGGAGATCGTCGACACGCTCGCCGGGGACGACGAGGAACTGCGCGCGCTGTTCCGGCGCCCGCGCAGCGCCCTTTCCGGCGTCTTCGGCCCGGACGGCCGTCCCGTGACCGAGCCGCTCGTCGACGACGAGGGCATCGTCTACGGCGAGATCGACCTCGGCCGCTGCATCCAGCCCAAGCAGATGCACGACATCACCGGCCACTACAACCGCTTCGACGTCTTCCGCCTCGAAGTCGACAACACCCCGCGCCGGCCGGTGACGTTCACCGTGCCGCCGACGGGTTCCCCGACCACCACCGCACCTGAGGAGGACGTATGACCATCGAGCAGGACGACACGATGCCCGGCCGCGCCCGGGTCTCCGACACCCCCGAACTCCGGCGCTACTACGGCGAACTGGAGGCGCTGGACGCCGGCGCCCTGTGGACCGTCGCCAACGACATCGAACCCTGGTATCCACGGCCACGGTCGGTTCCCGTGCTGTGGCGCTACGAGGAGCTGCGACCGCTCGTCCACAAGGCCCTCGGGCTCGTGGACGCCGACGACGCGGGCCGCCGGGTCGTGATGCTGGTCAACCCCGGCCGCAGGGACGTCAGCGCCGCCGCCGGACTCCTCTACACCGGCCTCCAGATCATGGGCCCGGGTGAGGCGATGACCGCTCACCGCCACCAGGCAGCCGCGCTGCGGTTCGTCCACGAGGGCACCGGCGCGTGGACGATCGTCGACGGCGAGAAGCTCAGGGTCGGGCCGCGCGACTTCGCCATCACCCCGAACGGGACCTGGCACGAACACGGCAACGAGGGGACCGACGCCCCGGTGATCTGGCAGGACGGCCTGGACATCCCCCTGGTCAACGCGCTGGACGCCGGGTTCTACGAGGTGCACCCCGAACTCCACCAGACGCCGGGGAAGGTGGTGAACGCCTCCGTCCTCACCTATTCCGGCACCCTCCTCCCGTACGGCGCGGAGAAGTGGACCCGGCCCTGCTCACCGCTCCTCGCCTACCCGTGGGAACCGACGTACGAGGCGCTGTGCGGCCTCGCACGGGCGACCGAGGGCTCTCCGTACGACGGGGTCATCGCCGAGTACACCAACCCGGTGACCGGCGGCTCGGTGATGCCGACGATGGGCGCCCACATGCAGCTCCTGCGCCCCGGGCAGGCGACCGCGGCCCACCGGCACACCGGCTCGGTGATCTACACCGTGGCCAAGGGCAGGGGCGCGTCGGTGATCGCCGGACGGCGGTTCGAGTGGCGTGAGGGGGACATCTTCTGCGTGCCGTCCTGGGCCTGGCACGAGCACGAGAACCTCGACGCGTCCGAGGACGCCTGTCTCTTCTCCTTCGACGACTTCCCCGTCATGCGCTCGCTCGGCTTCCACCGGGAGGAGGCGTACCCGGACAACGGCGGCCACCAGCCCGTCGCCCCCTCCCCCGCCGGCTGAACCGCCCTGCGAACCGCCGCCTCCGCCGCTGCCTCCGCCGTCGGCTGAAACGCCGTCCGCCCTCCGTCCGACCCGCAAGGAGCACCTGCCATGCGTCTGCTGACCTTCACGACCACCACCTGCGCCGATCCCCGGCCGGGTGCCGAGACCGACGGCCACGTCCTCGACCTCGCCGCCCTCGCCGACCACGCGGGCGTACCGCTCCCGCACGACCTGCTCGGCCTGGTCCAGGCCGGCCCGTACGGGCTGGCAACCGCTCGCCGACTGCTCGACGGCGACCTGCCGGCGCACGCCGTCCACCGGACCGAGGACGTCCGCCTGAGCGCGCCCTTCCGCCCGGGCAAGATCATCGGCGTCGGTCTCAACTACGTCGAACACGTCGAGGAGTCCAGCCGCAGTCTCGACACGGACAGGGAACTCCCGCCCCGCCCGGTGCTGTTCGGCAAGCCCGCCACCGCCGTCACCGGTCCGGGCGCGCCCATCCTGCACAACGCCGACCTCACCACCCAGCTGGACTGGGAGTGCGAACTCGCGGTCGTCATCGGCCGGACGGCGTACCGGGTGAGCGAGGAGGAGGCGTACGACCACGTCTTCGGCTTCAGCATCGTCAACGACATCAGCGCCCGGGACCAGCGCCGCTCCGGTCAGTGGTTCTTCTCCAAGGGGCAGGACTCGTACGCGCCCTTCGGCCCGGTGGTCGTCACCGCCGACGCGATCCCCGACCCGATGGATCTGGACCTCTCGCTGCGCGTCAACGGCGTCACCAAGCAGAAGTCGAACACGCGTCACATGCTCTTCCCGATCGCCCGCCTGATCGCCGACATCAGCTCCGGCGTCACCCTGGAGCCCGGCGACGTCATCGCCACGGGTTCGCCCTCAGGGGTCGGGGCCGGGATGGTCCCGCCGGAGTTCCTCACGCCCGGTGACACGGTGGAGGCCACGGTCGAGCTGATCGGCACCCTGACCAACCCCGTGGTCGACGCCCGCTGACCCGATGGCCGACGCCCGCCGACGCCGTCGTCGACGCCCGCTGACCCGATGGCCGACGCCCGCCGACGCCGTCGTCGACGCCCGCTGACCCGGTCGTGGACGTCCCGCCGACGCGTCGGACACGTCCGTACGAGAACCGAGGAGCACCCGTGTCCCCCCGCACCTACCGCATCGGCCAGATCGTGCCGAGCTCGAACGTCACCATGGAGACGGAGGTCCCCGCGATCCTGCGCGCCCGCGCCGCCGTCGCGCCGGACGAGCGTTTCACCTTCCACTCCAGCCGGATGCGCATGACCCATGTGACACCGGAGCAGCTCAAGGCCATGGACGCCGACTCCGACCGCTGCGCCGTGGAACTCTCCGACGCACGGGTCGACGTGCTCGGTTACGCCTGTCTCGTCGCCATCATGAGCATGGGTCCGGGATACCACCGGGTCTCCGAGGAGCGACTGCACCTGCGTACGGTCGAGAACGGCGCCCCGGCGCCGGTCGTCACCAGCGCGGGGGCTCTCGTCCACGGGCTGGACACCATCGGCGCCAGGAAGATCGCCCTGCTCGCCCCGTACATGAAGCCGCTTACGCGGACCGTCGTGGACTACCTCGTCCGGGAGGGCATCGAGGTCCTCGACCACCGGGCCCTGGAGATCCCGGACAACCTGGCCGTGGCCGCCCACGACCCGGCCAGGCTGCCCGGTCTCGCCCGCGCGCTCGACCACGCGGACGCCGACGCGGTCGTCCTCTCCGCCTGTGTCCAGATGCCCTCGCTCGGGGTGATCGAGGAGACCGAACAGCTCCTGGGCAAGCCCGTCGTGTCGGCCGCCGTGTGCACCGCCCACCAGATGCTGCGCACCCTCGGTCTGAGCGCGGTGGCCCCCGGTGCCGGGCACCTGCTCTCGGGGGCGTACGCCTGAGCCGGACGGGCCTCGAGGGGGCCTCGATATGATCGCGACCGCGTACAACGGAAGGCGATCATGTCGGACAGCCCCCTCAGGCCCAGCTCGTTGATCAACACGGTCTACGGGGCGTTCCTGCGGCGCCTCGGCGGCTGGATCTCCATCGCCGACCTGATCACGCTGATGGGGGAACTGGACGTCGACGGCCCGGCGGTCCGCTCGGCGATCTCCCGGCTGAAGAAGCGCGGAGTCCTCGAACCGGAGCGCCGGGGCGCCACCGGCTACCGGCTGAGCCCGGCCGTCCTTCCCGTGTTCGACGAGGGCGACCGCCGGATCTTCGCCAGCCTGGAGCCGGCCGACCTGGCGGACGGCTGGGCGATGGCGGTGTTCTCCGTGCCGGAGTCGGAACGTGCCCACCGCCACCAGTTGCGCACGCGCCTGACGTGGCTCGGCTTCGGCAACATCGCGCCGGGGGTGTGGCTGGCGCCGGGCCGGCTCCTGGACGACGCGCGCGCCATGCTCGTACGGCTCGGTCTCAGCGACTACGTCCACCTGTTCGCGGCCGAGTACGCGGCCTTCAGCGATCTGCCGGGCACGGTGAGCTCGTGGTGGGACTTCCCGGCGATCCAGAAGCAGTACGCGGCGTTCACCGACACGTACGCGCCGGTGGCCGCCCGGTGGGCGGCGGCCGAGGCGGAGCCCGGTCCGGCGGAGGCGTTCCGCCACTACGTTCCGATGCTCACCCAGTGGCGGCGGCTGCCGTACCTGGACCCGGGGCTGCCGACCGAGCTGCTCCCGGCGGACTGGAACGCGGTGGCCGCCCGGCAGACCTTCCAGCGGCTGCACGGCATCCTGCTCGACCCGAGCCTGCGGCACGTGGCCGAGGTCACGGGGCTGCGGGGCTGACCCGCGCGGTGCGGGTGTCGGCGTTTCGGCCAACGGCGCTCCGACCGAAAAACAGGCGTTCGAAATCGCGGTGGAGTCGTTGAACCGGACGACCCAGCCGCGACCGCCCAGGGGGCTCCGTTGACCTCGGCCCAGACGCACCAAGAACCGCACCGCGACGCACGGCCCGCCACCGACTGGGAGGCGCGGTGGGCGGAGGGCCGACGCTACCGGCAGCCCTGCGAGGACGAGTTCAGGCTGCTGGCCGGGCACGTGGGGCCCGGCCGCGGGCGTCCGGCGCTGGACATCGGAAGCGGCGACGGCACGCTGGCCCGCCACCTCCACCACCGGCTCGGCTACCGCACGACCGGCGTCGACTGCGCCCCGAGCGCCGTGGCCCTCGCCACCGCGCTCGACGAGGGACACGGTCCCGGCCCGGTCTGGCGGTGCCTGGACATCACCGCCGACGGCCCCGACCGCCTGCCGGACCCGGCGTACGCGGTCGTCTCCTGCCGTCTGGTCTACCGGTGGATCGAGGACAAGCCCGCCTTCCTCGACCGTGTTCGACGGCTCCTGGCTCCCGGCGGCACCTTCTGGGTCGTCACCGAGATCGCGGGCCGCCGCGGGGAGGACGACCCCTTGACGGAGCGTGGCCTCGGGATCACGGCCGCGGAGGCCGAGACGCTCACCGCCGGCTGGTCGCTGGTACGCACCGCCGATCTCGACGTGCTCCGTCTCTACGCCCTCCGCCCCTGACCCTTGAGGGAGACCGCGAGAATGGCCGCCGACCGCACCTGGCTCCCGCCCGAGGAGTACGCCGAGGTCCGCGCCCGCCCGCTGCCGGAGTGGCGTCCGCTCATGCCGCCCCAGGCTTCGCCCGGCTCACAGCCGTGATGGAAGCCCGCCGCACGGGGACGCCGGCGTACTTCGGCTGCTGGGACTGGGAGACCTGGGCACGGTCGCAGCCGTGTGCGGTTTCATGCCGCAGCGGGCGCGGCGGCCAGACTCCGCTTCACGTACCGGGTGGTCTCGTCGGCGAGGATCTCGGTCACGCCCGCCTCGATGCCGAGCAGCGCCTGGGCGGCGACGTCGGCGGGGTCGGTCTTCTGCTCGGCGGGGACCGCGGCGGCCATGTCGGTGTCCATGTAGGCGACATGGAGCGCGGAGACGGTGATGCCGTGGGGTGCCAGTTCCTCCCGGGCCGCGCCGGTCAGGGCCCAGGCCGCCGCCTTCGCCGCCGCGTAGGACCCGAGGTCGGCCGGGTGGAGCCAGGACAGTACGGAGAGGACGTTGAGCACGGCGCCGCCGCCGTTTCGCTCGATGACCGGGGCGAAGGCGCGCGTCACGGCGAGAGGACCGAAGAAGTTCGTCTCCATCTCCAGGCGAACGGCATCCAGATCGCCCGCGAGCAGTGGTGTGGAGGTGGAGATCCCCGCGTTGTTCACGAGCAGCGTCGCGTCGGACGCGGTGCGGACGGCGGAGCGGATCGACTCCGCGTCCGTCACGTCCAACCGCAGCGGGACGGCACCCGGCAGGTCGACGGTCTCGGGGCGGCGGGCGGCCGCGTAGACCTTCGCCCCCCGCTGGAGGAGCTGCTCGGCCAGATGACGGCCCAGCCCCCGGTTGGCACCCGTGACCACGGCGACGGCGTCCTTCAGTTCCATGTCCGACTCCCGGCGTTGCGGGTCCGGCAGCGACCGGACGCACGTTAGATGATGGTGACAATCTAAGTCGGGGGTAGGATAGATGTCAATCGACATCCAATATGGAGGTGGCCGGTGGGGCGCGTATCGCAGGCGCAGGCCGAGGAGAACCGCAAGCGGGTCGTGGCGACCGCCTCCCGGATGTTCCGGGAGCAGGGCACGCAGGTCAGCGTGGCGGACCTCATGAAGGCGGCCGGCTTGACCCACGGCGGCTTCTACAAGCAGTTCGCCTCCAAGGAGGCGCTGATCGACGAAGCCACGGTCCAGGCCTTCGAGGAGTTCGCACAGCGTCGCCTCGCCGGACCGGAGCAACCGGACACCGCCCGGCAGGCCCTCATCGACACCTACCTCTCCCCCGCGCACCGCGACAACGCCGCGCGGGGCTGCCCGGCCGCGGGCCTCGCCACCGACATGGCACGGGATCCCGGAGACAGCGAGGCCCACCGCGCCTACCGCGAGGGGGTGGCGGAGTTCGCCGACTGGCTCGCCACCGAGGACCACGACGGCATCGCCCGCCTCTGCACGATGGTCGGCGCCCTCATCCTGTCCCGCGCCACGACGGGCTCCCCGCTCTCGGACGAGATCCTCACCAGGGCACGCGCCGCTCTGACGGCCGGGGACTGAGCAGCGCAACGGCGGCGTGACCCGGTGCCGGACATGGGAGGGCCGGGGCCTGGGGAGCGTACTCCCCGGGACCCGGCCGGTCCGGTGGCTAGTGGGCGGCGTCCGGGATCCAGGAGCCGTGGATGCCGGCCGTCACCCGGCGCGGGAGATGCACCGTGGCGATCCGGTCGAGCCCGGAGGCGTCCAGGACCAGGAGCTGGGACGCGTCCTGCTTGAGGTCGGAGACGACCGTCAGCAGGTAGCCGTCGTCCTCGCGGGTGCCGCCCGCCGCCGGCACGAAGACCGCCTCGCTGGGCAGGCGCGCGTCGCCGGCCTCGTGGATCCGGCGGGCACCGGAGGCGCGGTCGTACTTGACGATGCCGTAGCCGCCGAAGCCTCGCTGGTCGGGGAAGGAGACCGCGTACTGATAGCGGTGCTCCGAGCCGAGGAGGTCCTCGTTCAGGGTCGGGAACTCGACGGCCAGGTCGTCGACGATGCGCTCGTCGACGCTGCCTGTCGCCAGGTCGATCTCCCAACGACGCGTGTACGAACGGGTGTTGGGCTCGGTGCCGCGCTCCGGGGCGCCGACCCACCAGTTCCAGGAGAGCTGGAAGCCCTCCCGGTCGACGGTGGGCCCCTCCAGGACGATCCGGCCCTGCGCGTCCTCGTAGGCGTTGGCGGCGTGGAGCATGCTCCCGGGCTCGATGGGGAACCAGCGGATCTCGCCGGCGCCGTCGGCCCCACGGGGCATGACGCCGATACGGGCGGGCTGGTCGCCCCTCCAGGCGTACGGGATCCCGGAGCGCTCGGTGGGGTCGAACGTGACGGAGCCCTCGACGAAGACGACGTGGTGGCGGGTGAGGGCGAAGTCGTGCTTGAGGGCCGGGCTCGCACCGGGGATCTCGGCGGTGTGGGTGACCTCGCCCCTCGCGTCGGCGACGTAGTACACGAGGAAGGGAGGGAAGGGCGAGGAACCGAAGAAGTGCAGCTCGCCGGTGACCGGGTCGGCCTTGGGGTGAGCCGTCATCGCGCCTCGCAGCGTGCCGCCGAAGTCGTAGGCACCGACGGTCTCCAGGTCCCTGGTGAGTTCGAAGGGGAGGTTCGCCTCACACAGGGCCAGCAGCCGTCCGCCGTGTTCGATGACGTGCGTACCGGCGGTGCTGGCCGTCAGGTCGGGGCCGTGCTCGGTCATGTAGGGCGCGCCGTCGAGGGCCGGGGTGCGGACCCACCGGTTGCGGTACCACTCGGCGCGGCCCTCGCTCAGCCGGATGCCGTGGACCATGCCGCTGCCCTTGAACCAGTGGGTGGGGGTGACACCCGGCTTGGGGTTGTGGCTGTTACGGATCAGCCGGCCGGTCAGCTCCGGCGGCAGGGTGCCCTCGACGGTCAGCCCGGTGGCGGTGATCTCGTCCACGGCCGGGGTGTGGTGGCCGATCAGGTAGGGCTTCTCGGTGTTCGTGTGCACGGTCATGACAGGAGCCTCGATTCCGTGGCAGGGAGGACAGGGAGGGTGCGGGTGGCTCGGGCGGGGTCGGAAGGGGGAGCCAAGGCGGACTCAGGCACCTCAGTCGCGCTGCTCGGCGCGTGCCTTGAGACCGGCGAGCCAGCTGGTCAGCGAGGCGTTCAGGGCCTGGCCGAGCTCCTCGGTGGCGGCGTCGACGGGGGCGCCGCTCCAGGACTCCTCGGTGTGCACGGTGGTGACCTCGTCCCCGGTCCGCTCGAAGGTCCAGACGTGGATGCCCTCGATGCCGAGGGCGGGGCCGCCCCAGACCACGCGCTCGCCGGGCACGACCTCGCGGATGGTGGACGTGATGTCCATCCCGTGGGTCAGCCAGGCGAAGGAGTTGCCGGGCAGCAGCGGGCCGTCGAGTTCGGCCCGGTCGATGTCCGCGTTCCAGTCCGCCCAGGCGTCGATGTCGGTGTGCAGGGACCAGACGCGCGCCAGCGGGGCGTCGATGACGATGGACAGGCGGGCGATGACGGGGGCGGTCTCGTCGATGGTGAACATGGCGTTCGTTCCTCTCGGTCGGTGCTCGGTCGACGGGCAGGGTCGTGTGGGTGCGTGTCGGCGGGTGCGTGTCGGTGCGTCAGTGGTCCGTTGCGGGTGTCCGGCGTGGCCCCGCTTCGCCGAGGGGAGTGGCGGGCCCGCGGCGGGCGAGGAGCGGAGCGAGGCCCGCGGCCGCCGCGAGTACGGCGGCGGAGACGGCGAAGGCGGTGCGGTAACCGGCGGTGAGTGCCTCCAGGTACGGCTGGTGGGCGGCCTCCGCCCGGCCGGTCGTGGCGCCGGCCAGGGTGGCCAGGACGGCGAGTCCGACCGCTCCCCCGATCTGACGGGTGGTGTTGACCAGACCGCCGGCCAGGCCGGCGTCCCGCTCCGGGACGTCGTCGACGGCCAGGGCGGTCAGCTGGACGAAGGCGACGCTCAGGCCCAGGCCGATCAGGATGCTGGGGCCGAGGACGTCGGCGAGATAGCCGCCGCGGACGCCGATCCTGGCCAGCCACAGCAGTCCGGCGGCCTCCGCCAGCAGCGCGCCGGTGACCGTAGCGGTGGGTCCTGCGTGGCGGGAGATCCGGGGTGCGAGGGCGGAGCCGAGCATGATGGCGAAGGCCAGCGGGAGTTGGCCGGCTCCGGTGACGAGCGGGCTCAGGCCGAGAACCTGCTGCTGGTGGAGGGGCAGGAAGAAGAAGAGCGCGATCCACACCGAACCCAGCAGCGCCATCAGCACGTTGCCGGCGGCGACCCGCCCCGTGCGGAACAGGCGGGGCGGGACCAGCGGGTTCGGGTGGCGGCGTTCGACCAGGCCGAAGAGGGCGAGCAGGAGGGCGGCCAGGCCGAACGCGCCGAGGACCGTGGGATCCGTCCAGCCCGAGCCGCGGGCCGCCGTCAGGCCCCACACGAGAGCGGTGAGCGCCAGGGTGACGGTGAGGGTGCCTGGCAGGTCGAACCGACCACCGGTCTCCGTGACGGGGGCGGGCGGCACGCTCGCGGCGGTGGCGGCCAGGACGACCAGGGCGCCGGCGGCCACCGCGTGGAAGATCCACGGCCAGCCCCACGCCTGGGTCAGGACACCGCCGAGGAGGACTCCTGCCGCGCCTCCCGCGCCGGAGACCGCTCCCCAGACGCCCAGCGCCCGTCCTCGGCCGGCTCCCGGCGGGAACAGCCCCATGACCAGAGCCAACGAGGCGGGGGCGATGGCCGCCGCGCCCATCCCCTGTACGGATCGCGCCGCGATCAGCTCGGCCGGCGAGGCGGCCAGGCCCGCCGCGACCGAGGAGAGCGCGAACACCGCGAGCCCGGCGAGCAGGACCCGGCGCCGTCCGAGCAGGTCCGCCGCCCGGCCGCCCGCCAGCAGCAGGGCGCCGAAGGCGAGTCCGTAGGCGTTGACGACCCAGGGGGTTCCGCTGTCGGAGAGTCCCACGCCGGCGCGGATCCCGGGCAGGGCCACGTTCACGATCGAGGTGGCCAGCATGACCGTGAACTGTGCCCCGGCCAGGGCCGCGAGAGCGACTCCCGGACTGCGGCTGCTGATGACGTGGGATTTCATCGATTCCCCCCTGTGTGGTTGACCACTCACAAAAACGCCCTGAAGAAGGACGGGGCCCGGTGGCCCCGCCGGTCCGCCCGTCGCGCTGCCGCGACGGGCCTCAGTAGTGCGTGATACCGGCCGCGAGCGTCCGGGTCCAGGGCGCGTCGACCTCGTCGGCCCCCATGGAGACGATCAGATGGCAGAGCATCCCGGTCGCGAAGAACTCCTGGACCTGCCGCTCGGTACCGCCGGAGGCGCCCCGGACGTACTCGACCAGCCGGGCGTACCCCTGGCGGACCGTCTCACGGACGGCCGGCTCGGACACCGCCGCCGCCTGCGCGTGCAGCTGGATCAGCATCAGGTCGTTGTTACTGATGAGCTGGGCGTAGGCGTCCCCCATCGCCGCGAGGACCACCTCCGCCGAGCTGCCCCGCGCCTCGGCCGCGGCCTGCTCCAGGCTCGACCTCACCCGCACGAAGCAGTGCTCGACCACTGCGGTGAACAGCAGCTCCTTGTTGGGGAAGAGGCGGTAGACGTAAGCCTGCGAGATGCCGGCCGCCTTGGCCACCTCGGTGGTGGTGGTGCCCCAGTAGCCCCGGGCGGCGAAGGCGCCGATGGCGGTGCTCAGCACCGTCTCGCGACGCTCTTCGGCGGTGGACAACTGACGGGGACGTTCGCTCTTCATGTGAGTACTCAATCACTCACACTTTTGCGTGTCAACCGTCCGATGTCTCGCCCATCCGCCTCGTCGCGGTCAGCGTGGCGTAGACGACGGTGTTGGCCTGGTATCCGGTGCCCTGGGACCAGGCGCCGCCGCAGGTGATCAACCGGAGTTCCGGGCGGCCCGAGTCGCCGTACACCTTGTCGTCCGGGAACCGGCCCTTCTCGTGCTCCTCCACCGCGTCGACCGTGAAGACGGCCGTACGGCCGTCCCTGCGGTCGACCTCGATCCGGGCACCCGGCTTCACCGCACCGAGCTGGTGGAAGACGGCGGGGCCCCCGGGAGTGTCCACGTGACCCGCCACGACGGCGGTCCCGAGCGCACCGGGCGGGGTCCCGTCGGCGTACCAGCCGGCGAAGGCGGGGGCCGTCGCGGGTGGCGGCTGGAGCACCCCTTTCGCGTCCAGCGCCAGGTCCGTCAGGAAGGCGTCGACGCCGACGGCCGGGATCCGGATCCGTACCGGCGGTGAGGCGGAGAGCGGTTCGGGAGCCGGACGGCCGGAGGCGTCTCCCCCGGCGGTCCCGACTCCGCCGGCGATCCGTGCGGCGGGCTGCCCGGTGCCGGCCGTCGGGCGCGGCGGTTCGTCGTCGCGCGTCGCGTCGGCGAGCAGCAGGGCTCCGGCGAGCGCGGCCCAGACCAGCCACCCGAACGACGGGGCGGCGCGCGGCGGCGGGGCGGCGGGCGTCCTCCCGGAGTCTCTTCTCATGGTCGTGGTGCCTTCGTTCGGCGCCCGAACGCCTCCGTCCCCAGGCCTCCTCGCGAGGCAGGGGGACGGAGGCGCGGTGCGGACGTACGCTCGGCCGGGGTGGCACGGTCGTGTCCCGGCATACGGTCAGGCCGACGTCCTGGCGGCCGACGCACGACGGCGCAGGACGATCGCTCCGCCCGCGACCGCGCCGCCGAGCAGCAGCCAGCCGAGGCCGGACTCCGTCTCCTTGTCGGCGCTTCCTCCGAAGCCGGCGTCGACGGGACCGTTCGGACGGCCGGCGATCTGGTACGTGGCGGTCAGCTTCACCCGCGGCGGGCACTTGAGGGTCACGGTGTCCGTGCCCGAGGCGGCGCCGTCCGGCACCTGGAACTCGCCCACGAGGACGCCCTTGCGGTCCCCCGGGAAGAGGTGGAACTGCCCGGCGAGCTCCGACTCGCCCTTGCCGTAGGTCTCCTTGCCGCAGGCCGAGGTGCTGACGGTGACGGTGGTGCCCGGGGACACCTTCCCCGGGGTGATGCGGACGTTCGCCGACGCTTCCGCGGTGGACTCCCCCTCCGCGGCCGAGGCCATGGGGGCGGACAGGGCGAGCGCGGCGATGATCAGGGCGACCACGGGGCCGGTACGTGCGAGACGCATGGTTTCTCCTTCGGCGGAGCCTTCTCGGCCGGCGTGTCTGCGCGGCGCCTGTGCTGTGCTCCGTGCACGAGGCAAGCGCCGGCCCACGGTCCCCGCAACGCGAGCGGCCCGCGCGGGTGTCGCCCGGTCGGCGGCGTGATCACGATCTGTCGCCCCGTCACCGCAGGTCACGGTGGCGGACCCGGCGCGGCACGATCGACCGCTCGCGGGAGGCGAACGGGCTAGCCGCGGCGGCGGAGCGGGGGGCGCCGCCGACGTTCGGGGGAAGCGCTGCCCGGCCGGGGGATCAGCGGTGGCGGGCCGGAACGCCCCCTCATAGCTTCGGCATATGACCAAACGACAGATCGCCTACCTGGCATGCACCGTGGCGCTCGTGGCCTCGGGAGTGGGTGCCGCCGCACCGACGGCCGAGAAGCGAACCGTGCACCGGGTCAAGCCCGGCGAATCGATCCAGCAAGCCGTGGACGCCGCGAAGCCGGGGGACACGGTCGTCCTCTCTCCCGGCACCTACCGCGAGAGCGTCCGCATCACCACGCCGAACGTGACCCTGCGGGGCTCGATCGTCTTCCCCTCCGTCCTCGTGCCCGACACCGCCGCCACCGACACGTGCGCCAAGGCCGGCCACGGCATCTGCGTGACCGGCGCGGACGGCAGCCCCGTCGAGGGCGTCACCGTGCGCTCCCTGACCGTCCGGGGCTTCGCCAAGAACGGCCTGTGGGCCTCCCGGACAGACCGCCTGAAGGTGCAGAGGGTGACGGCGGAGAAGAACGGCACCTGGGGCATCGCCCAGGAGCGTTCCGTACGGAGCGTGCTGAGTCACAACGTCGCCCGGGACAACGGCGACGCCGGTCTCTTCGTGTCGAACACCACCGACACGGAGGCGGGTGCCGTCGACGCGCGGGGGACGGTGATCTCCCACAACCGTGTGTCCGGCAACCGGATCGGCGTCACGGTGCGGCGCCTGCGGAACCTGACCGTCGAGCGGAACGAGGCGACCGGGAACTGTGCTGCGGTGTTCGTGGTGGGCGACGAGTCCACTCCGCGCGCCGGGGCCATGACCCTGCGCCGGAACTACATCCACGAGAACAACAAGCACTGTCCCAAGACCCCCCGGCTGCCCTTCCTGCAGGGCTCGGGCATCGTCCTCACCGGCGCCGAGGAGACGCTGGTGGCGGAGAACCGCATCGAGGACAACGTGGGCACCTCGCCGCTCTCCGGCGGCATCGTGCTGTTCAAGAGCTTCGTCGGCGCCCTCAACGAGCGCAACGAGATCCGCGACAACGTCGTGCTCCGCAACGGCGCGGCCGACCTGGCCAACCGGGACACCGGCAAGGGCAACACCTTCAGCCGCAACACCTGTGGAGTCTCGGAGCCCGCGGGCATGTGCTGAACGGTCGGCTCCGCTCCCCCAACCACGGCACCACAGCACAGAGAAGGCGACAGATGACGACTGTTGATCCTGCTCCCCCGCCGCCCATGCGGCTGAGGGAGCTCGTATTCGGGGCGGCGTGCGCCGCCGCCGTACGTGCGGCCGCCCGTCTCGGTGTGGCGGACGCCCTGGACGACACGCCCATGACCGTGGAGGACCTGTCGGCGGCGGTGAAGACCCAGCCGCGGACCCTGCGCCGGCTGCTGCGCGCGCTGTCCTGCCAGGGCGTCTTCACGGAGCACCCCGACGGCACCTTCGCGCACACGGAGATGTCCCGGCTGCTGCGCGAGGACGACCCGCACAGCCTGCGGTACATCGCGCTGTGGTGCACCGAGCCGTGGACGTGGGACGTCTGGCCGAAGCTCGACGAGGCGGTGCGCTCCGGTCGCAACGTCTTCGAGGACGTGTACGAGAGGGAGTTCTTCACCTACCTCAACGAAGAGGCCCCCGAGTCCGCGTACGTGTTCAACCGGGCCATGACGACGTCGAGCCGGCAGTCCGCGCAGGACGTGGCCGACCTGCTCGACCTGGAGGGGGTGGGCTCGGTCGCGGACATCGGCGGCGGTCAGGGGCACGTCCTGGCGAGTCTGCTGGAGAGGCACCCTGCCCTGCACGGCACCCTGCTCGATCTGCCGGGCGTGGTGGAGAACGCCGATCCCCGTCTGCGGGACGCGAAGGCTCTGGGCCCGCGGGTCCGTGTCGTCGCCGGGGACTGCCGTGAGGACATCCCCGTCCAGGCGGACGTGTACATCATCAAGAACATCCTCGAATGGGACGACGACAGCACCCGCCGGGCGCTGGCCAACGTCCGGAAGGCGGCGCGGCCCGGGGCGCGCGTGATCGTGATCGAGAACCTCGTGGACGACACTCCGTCGATGAGGTTCACCACGGCCATGGACCTGCTGCTCCTGCTCAACGTCGGGGGTGCGAAGCACACCCGCCAGAGCATGGTCGACCGGCTGACGGACGCGGGGCTCGTCATCGGCGAGATCCGCCCCGTCAACGCGTATCTCCACGCCTTCGAGTGCACCGTCCCCGCCTGACGGGACGACCGGAAACCCGAGGCCGCCCGCTCCGCTGGGTTCGCGGGGCGGGCGGCCTCGGGTTTCGCTGTCGTGCGGGCGCTCGGGGTTCAGGAACCCGCGTCGCGCTCCCAGCGGTAGAAGCACTGCGCCATGGCGTCCTTGGGGCTGCGCCACGTCGCCGGGTCGTAGGCGCTGACGTACGCCGACAGCTTCTCGCTGGCGTCCCGGAACTCGGGGTGCCCCGCGAGCTTCGCGATGGCGGGCGCCGGGTCCTGCTCGGACTCGATGAGGTGCAGGTACACGTCGCCGAACTGGAAGAGACGGCGCCGGGTGACGCCGACCAGGTGCGGGAGTTCGCCGCGGTCGGAGGCGGCGAACACGTCGGCGATCGCCGGTGCCGAGCCTGGCGCCATGCGGGCGACGATCAGGGCGTGGTGCATCGAGCGTCCTTCCTGGGTGTGCGGTGTACGGGCGCCCGGGTGCGGGCGCCCTGGGTACGGATGTCAGCCGGGCAGGACCGAGGCGCTCCGGCGGTCGCGGGCGACCTGCTCGATGCGGTCCCGGATCAGCGCCATCTGGGTGCGCGAGTTGCGGTTGATG
The DNA here is from genome assembly GCF_055563155.1 of Streptomyces sp. NPDC013317. Classification (NCBI taxonomy): domain Bacteria; kingdom Bacillati; phylum Actinomycetota; class Actinomycetes; order Kitasatosporales; family Streptomycetaceae; genus Streptomyces; species Streptomyces sp. NPDC013317. Next base: position 750,469 of record NZ_JBVHDX010000001.1, on the reverse strand, counting down.
TTGTCCGTCATCCAGTCGTCGTCGACCGGAGCCTCGGGCTTCATCGCGAAGTCCTGCACCCAGCGCATGTGGACGCCGGCCGGCGTCTCCTCGTACTCCCACCGGATGTCCATGTGGGCGAACGGACCGGTCTCGACGCGGTGGGCGCGGACGGTCCGCTTCGGACGGTCGACGGTGCGCTCCGACACCCAGCTCCAGACCTTCCCGTTGTCGTCCGGGTGCATGGTCAGGCGGAACGTCGTGGAGTCGCCCTCCCGCGAGAGCACCTCGACGGACGCGTACTCGCTGAAGAGGTTCGGCCAGTTCTCGATGTCGTTGGTGATGTCCCACACGAGGTCGAGCGGAGCGTCGATGGTGATGCTGTTGTCGGTGTGACCGGACACGTCAGACTCCCGTCTTGAGGGTGGTGTTGACCATGTCGACGAACTCCGCGGGCGTCTTGCAGCGCTCCGCGTCGGTGGGCAGCGCCACGCTGTAGCGGTTCTCCAGCTCGCCGACGATGCCGAGCAGGCCGAGCGAGTCGAGGCCGATGGTGTTGAAGGGCGCGTCCGGCGCCTTCGCCAGTTCCTTGGGGTCGACCGTCACGCCGGCGGCCTGCTTCATCAGCGTGGCGAGGTCGTCGAAGGTCAGTGCGGTGGTGATCATGTGTGTTCTCCTTCCCGCCCGGTCCTACCGGGCGGAGTCGCCGCCGCGGCGCACGACCAGCGCCGCGTTGGATCCCATGAGTCCCCTGCTGAGGACGAGGGCCGTGCGCAGCTCGGCGGGGCGAGCGCGCGACATCACCAGATCGAGGTCGTGGCAGATGTCGAACACGTTGGGGGTGGGGGGCACCACGCCGTGTTCCATGGCGAGGACCGCGGCCGCGACGTCGAGGACGGGCGCCCCGCAGTACGCGCGGCCGATGCCGGTCTTGGGTGCCGTGACCGGCACGCTGCGGCCGTGCGGACCCAGGGCGTCGGCGATCGCCAGCGCTTCCGCACGGTCCGCCTCCGGTACGCCGAGGGCGTCGGCGAAGACGACGTCGATCTCCTCGGGGGCGCAGCCGGCCTCGTCGAGGGCGCCCCGGATCGCGCGGGCGAGTCCCTCCCGGGACTCCTCCCAGCGGGAGGCGCCGGTGAACGTGGCGGCGTGCCCGGCCACGACGGCCCGGACGGCCGCTCCCCGGTCGCGGGCGCGCGCCTCGTCCTCGACGACGAGCATGGCGCCGCCCTCCGCCGGGACGAAGCCGCAGGCTCCGGCGGTGAAGGGGCGGTAGGCCCGGTCCGGCTCCTCGACGGTGCTGAGCTCGGGGTAGCCGAGCTGGCACACCATCGAGTACGGGGCGAGGGGCGCCTCGGCGGCGCCGACGATCACCGCGCCCGTGCCGCGCCGTACGGCCCGGGCGGCGTGGGCGACGGCGTCCAGGCCGCCGGCCTCGTCGCTCGCGACCACGCCACAGGGGCCCTTGAAGCCGCTCCGGATGGAGATCTGGCCGGTGCTCGCCGCGTAGAACCAGGCGATGGACTGGTAGGGGCCGACGAACTTGGACCCCTGTCCCCAGAGCTTCTGCAGCTCCCGCTGGCCGAACTCGCCCCCTCCGGAGCCGGCGGCGGTGACCACGCCGATGGAGAAGGGCTCCTCCGGGTCGTCCCGGGCGAGACCGGCGTCGTCGAGGGCCAGGGAGGCCGCGGCCATCGCGTAGTGGCTGAAGCGGTCCGTCTGGACGAGGAACCGCTCCTCGATCAGGGTCGAGGCGTCGAAGCCCCGTACCTCGCCCGCGACCTTCAGCGGGAGCTGGTCGCATCCCTCCCGGGTGATCAGGTCCAGGACGCCGAGGCCTTCCCGGACGGATTTCCAGTACGCGTCCGCGTGCTGTCCGTTGGGGGCGATCACACCGATGCCGGTGACGACCGCCCGCTGCGGGCGCTCAGTACTCATCGTGACCTCCCACCCGCCCCGGTGAGCAGGACCGCGGACTGGAAGCCGCCGAATCCGCTGCCGACGGAGAGGACGTTCCTCAGCTTCCGCGGGCGGGCGGTGCGTGGCACGTAGTCCAGGTCGCACTCGGGGTCGGGGGTCTCGTAGTTCGCCGTCGGAGGCACCACCTGGTGCTGGAGCGCGAGGACGCAGGCGACGACCTCGATCGCGCCGATCGCGCCGAGCGAGTGCCCCACCATCGACTTGATGGAGCTCATGGGCGTGTCGTAGGCGTGCGCGCCCAGGGACCGCTTCACGGCGGCGGTCTCGTGCCGGTCGTTCTGCCGGGTGCCCGAGCCGTGCGCGTTGACGTAGTCGATCAGGGTGGGGTCGAGGCGGGCCTGGTCGAGCGTGGTGTCGATCGCCCGGGCCATCTCGAGCCCCTCGCTGGTCAGGCCGGTCATGTGGTACGCGTTGCCGTACGTGGCGTAGCCGCTGATCTCGCAGTACACGTGCGCACCGCGGGCCCTGGCGTGCTCGTACTCCTCCAGGACGAGGACCGCCGCGCCTTCGCCCATGACGAACCCGTTGCGGTGGTCGTCGAAGGGCCGGGAGGCGTGCTCGGGGTCGTCGTTGTCGGGTGACGTCGCCTTGATGGCGTCGAAGCAGGCCATGGTGATCGGCGATATCGGCGAGTCGGACGCCCCGGCGATGCAGACGTCCGCCCGGCCCTCCTCGATGGTGTGGAAGGCGTAGCCGACGGCGTCGAGGCCGGAGGTGCATCCCGTGGAGACGGTCTGCACCGGCCCGCGGGCGCCGAACTGCTCGGCGACGACGGAGGCCAGGGTGCTCGGCGAGAACGCCATGTGCAGCTTGGGATCGGCCGCGCGGTGGTCCACGTCCCAGCGCCGTCCGCCCTCGCTGACCAGGACGTAGTCGTGTTCGAGCCGGGTGGTGCCGCCGACGGCGCTGCCCAGGGAGACGGCGACCCGCCAGGGGTCCTCCGCGCCGGTGTCGAGCCCGGAGTCGCGTACGGCCTCTCCGGCGGCGACGACGGCGAACTGGATGTACCGGTCGGCGTGCAGGCTCAGTTCCGGGTCGAGGCCGTGCGCCATCGGGTCGAAGTCGCACTCGGCGGCTATGCGGGAGCGCAGGCCGGTCGGATCGAACAGCGTGATGCCTCGGGTCGCGGTACGGCCGTTGGAGAGGAGGTCCCAGAACGCCTTCGCTCCGGTGCCGCCCGGAGCGACCACACCTATACCGGTGACGGCCACTCGCCGGGTCACTCGATGGCCCCGCTTCGCTCGGACACCTGGGCCGGGTCGTGCACGGTCAGGTGCGGACCGGCCGCGGCGAGCTCGCCCTCCTCGGTGACCTCCGTGTCGACATGGCCGAGGCTGGGACGCGGGGCGAGCGGGCCGAGGTGGAAGACCATGCGGGCCTCCACGTGGCCGACGTTGCGGAAGCGGTGCCGCATGTCGATGGGGATCAGGAGCCCCTGGTCGGGCTGGAGCCCGTACGTCTCGCCGTCCAGGTCCACTTCCAGAGCGCCCGAGACGACGTACACGAACTCCTCGGAGTACGGGTGGTAGTGCTCCCCGATGCGCTCGCCGGGCTGCACGATGGCCAGCCCCATGAAGCCGCTGGTGGAGCCCACGGTGGCCGGCGTGAGCATGGCACGCAGATCACCTCCGCGCCTGCGGTTGGGTTCCGTCTCGCTCAGGGTCACGATGCGTGGACGCTGCTTGAGCATGGTTCTGATACCTCCGAGTGTGGCAGTGACGTGCGGGGGACGGCCGCGGCCGGGGCCACGGCCGTACGTCAGGAGTCCGCCGAGCTGCGGTCGGTGACGGGCAGCATGTCGGCGTGCGACAGGAGCCGGTTGATGTTGCGCTCCGAGTCCAGGGAGCCCTCGACGCCGATCGCGGCGCCGTCGAGGAGACGCTCGAGCACCGCCGCCTTGCGGGTGCCCTTGAGTCCCAGGGAGGCGACGGGGTCGAGATCGAGGTCGCCGGTGATGTCGATGAGACGCACCACGATGTCGTCGCGCTGGAAGACGGTGCTGCCCCACACCGGGTTCTCGGGGTCCTCCGCAGCGGCCTCGTCCTGCTGTGCCAGCAGGCGGGCCAGGTCCATGCCGCGGCCTTCCTTCGCCGGGTAGTACAGCGCGTGACGCCGCAGCCCGTCCGGGGCCGGCCGGGCGGAGACCACGTGGTGGACGGCCGGGAGGGCCGCCCGGGTGAAGAAGACACGGGCCGATTCGGGGTCGGTCAGATCCCGGTCCTGCTCCAGGTACGGGTTGATGGCCTCCTCGACCGCCCGTACCTCGGGCTGGCGGGCGACGTGACGCAGGGCCGCGAGGAGGTCGCCCTCCACTTCCACGGCGCGTACGACGCGGTTGCCGTGCATGAAGAGCGAGGTGCGGCGCAGCCGGGTGTTCTCGTCGACCTGGGCCTTCGGCGACTGGTAGCCCGCCAGGAGTTCCGCGACCTTCGACTCGGACCCCGGCTTGACGGTGAAGGTGAGGGCGTGGCGTGCGACGCCGTCGCCGACCCGGGCCGCGACCTGCTCGCGCCGCGCCACGGTCTCCTGCGCCTGCGGCTGTCGGGGACCGGTCTCGCGGACGATGCTGTAGCGCATCGAACGGGTGTCACGGACGCAGCTGTGCATCGGCCGGACGGTCTCGACGTGCTCCTCGCTGTTCACCCAGGCGAGGAAGGGCGGGGCGCTCTCCCACTCGCTGGTGATGAGCCACTGCGAGGGGTTCTCGATGGACTGGCAGAGCTGGTCGCTGATGTGTCCGGGGACGGAGGCGACCTGCTTGCGCATCAGCTCGTACGCGTCCAGGAACTGCTCCTGGGCGCCTTCGTACAGGTCGAGGAGCAGGATCACCCGCAGCCTGGAACCGTCGAAAGCGGACTGAGATATGCGTCCCGAGTTCGTCATCCGGCGCACCTCTTCTCTCTTCACGGGAGGGTCGGGAGGGACCGCCGTGCCCGAGGAGGGCGCCGGGGTCGTCATGTGCCGATCGTCGGCGGGCGCCCCGATCGACGCGAGCCCCACGGGGCGGACGAGTGAACCCCGCGTCAATCGGGTGCTCCGAGCGCGCGCGGTGCTCCCCGGAGGGAATGGATCTGCATCCCACCCCTGACTCGCGTCGCACAAGACGCTGGAGGCTTTAAATGAACCGATCCGAAGACGCCGGCGAGGTTGTTCACCGCACGCCCGTCCTCATCGTCGGCGGCTCTCTGGTGGGCTTGTCCACATCGCTCTTCCTGGGGCGACTCGGTGTGCCGCACACCCTCGTCGAGCGCCATGCGGCGACCTCGATCCACCCGCGGGGGCGTGGCAACAACGTCCGGACGATGGAGCTGTTCCGGGGAGCCGGTGTGGAGCCGCAGATCCAGGCGGCCGCGTCCGTCCTGGGGAGGAACAACGGCATCCTGCAGACGCCGAGCCTGGTCGGCGACGTCGGCGAATGGCTGTTCAAGGAGATCGACCCGGGCGGCGGGCTCGCCCGCTTCAGCCCGGCCGGCTGGTGCCTGTGCAGCCAGAACGATCTCGAACCGGTGCTCCTGGAGCGCGCGCGGCAGCTGGGCGGGGACCTGCGGTTCTCCTCGGAGCTGATGTCGTTCGAGCAGGACCCGGAGGGGGTGACCGCACGCGTGAAGAACCGCGAGACGGGCGAGCACGTCACCATCAGGGCGGACTACCTCGTCGCGGCGGACGGCCCGCGCAGCCCCGTACGCGAACAGCTCGGCATCGGTCAGACGGGCCCGGGCGACCTGTTCCACAACGTGAGCGTCATGTTCGAGTCGCGGGGCCTCGCCGATGTCGTCGGTGACCGGCGCTTCGTCGTCTGCTACCTGACGAATCCGGAGGCCGACGGGGCGCTTCTGCCCGTCGACAACCGGGAGCGCTGGGTGTTCCACGCGCCCTGGCACCCCGAACGCGGGGAGACGCTGGAGGAGTTCACGGACGAGCGGTGCGCGGAGCACATCCGGCGTGCCGTGGGGGTGCCGGATCTCGATGTGGAGATCATGGGCCGCGCGCCCTGGCACGCCGCGCAGAGGGTCGCCCGGAGGTACGCGGACGGGCGGGTGTTCCTCGTCGGCGACGCCGCCCACGAGATGCCGCCCACCGGGGCGTTCGGCTCCAACACGGGGATCCAGGACGGGCACAACCTCGCCTGGAAGCTGGCCGCCGTGCTGGGCGGCTGGGCCGGTCCCGGTCTGCTGGCGTCGTACGACGTGGAGCGCCGACCGGTCGCGGAGGAGACGAGTTCCCGTGCCTCGTCGCGTTCGGTGGAACACAGCCACCCCGGGTACGCCCCCGAGCCGGGCGCCGGCGGTCCCGGCGGGCGGAAGGGCGGGATCCTCAACGTGGCGCTCGGCTACCGCTATCCGCAGGGTGCGGTGTTCGGTGCCGACGTGACGGTGCCGGTCGTGCCGGACGGCGTGCGACTGACGGGTGAGCCCGGGAGCCGGGCGCCCCACATGTGGCTGAACCGCGCGGGGGCCCGGGTCTCCACCCTGGATCTGTACGAGCGGTCCCTGGTGCTCCTGAGTTCCGGGGACGGCAGCGGGGCGTGGCACACCGCGGCGGTCCGGGTGGCGGAGGAGCTGTCGGTGCCCCTGGACTCGTACCGGATCGGTGACGGTTCGGATCTGGAGCTGTCGCCCGAGAGCGGGGACTGGGCGGAGGTCCACGGTGTGGCGACGGACGGGGCGGTGCTGGTGCGCCCGGACGGGTTCGTCGCGTGGCGCTCCGAGGGGGCGTCGGCCGATCCGGAGGCGGAGTTGCGAGCGGTGCTCGCGGCCGTTCTCGACCGCTCCTGACGGTCTCTCACGCACACCGTCGGGGCCGGGGCCCCGGGGGCCGGGCCGCCGGGGGGTGGGGGGGGGGCGGGCCGGCCCGCCCCCCCTGTGCGGCCCGCGGGGGGGGGGGGGGGGGGGGGGGGGGGGGGGGGGGGGGGGGGTGGGCCCCCCCCCCCCGGGGCCCCCCCCCCCCCCCGGGGCCCCCCCCCCCCGCCCCCCCCCCCCCCCGACGGTGTGTCGAGTCGGGCCGTCAGGCCCGTCAGCCCTTGTCCGCCAGTCGCTGGAGGGCGATGTTGAGCTGGAGGACGTTGACGCGGGGCTCACCGACGAAGCCGAGGATGCGGTCGTCGGTGTGGTCGGCGACAAGCCTGTCGACCTGGGCGACGGTGAGGTGGTTCGTCTCGGCGACCCGGTGGACCTGGAGCTTCGCGTACTCGGGGGAGATGTGCGGGTCCAGGCCGGAGCCGGAGGAGGTGACCGCGTCGGCGGGGACGTCGGACGGCTTCACGGTGTGGCCGCTCACCGAGTTGTCCCTGACCACGGCGGCCTTGGCGTCCTTGACCCACTGGATCAGGTCCTCGTTGTCGCCCGACCGGTTGGTCGCGCCGGAGAGGATGAGCGCGTACTGGGTGTTGACGCTGTTGGAGCCGAGGCCGTTGGACGGACGGGGCTGGAACCACTTCAGGTCCGGGGCCGCTGTCTCCTCCCCGTCCTTGAGTGGCAGGTTGTACGTCTGACCGATGAGCTCGGAGCCGACGACCTTCCCCTCGCTCTTGATCTCGGAGCCGTTGGCCTTGTCGTGGAAGGCGACCTGGGCGATCCCGGTGACGGCCAGCGGGTAGAGGACGCCGGTGATCACGGTCAGGACGAGCAGGGCGCGGAGCCCGGCCCAGATCAGACGTCCCGCGTTTCCTGCGGAGTTGTTCATCGTGGTCAGCCGATTCCGGGGATGAGGGTGAGGAGCACGTCGATGAGCTTGATGCCGATGAACGGGGCGATCAGGCCGCCGAGGCCGTAGATCCCGAGGTTGCGACGGAGCATCCTGTCGGCGCTGGTGGGCCGGTAGCGGACGCCCTTGAGGGCGAGCGGCACCAGCGCGACGATGATCAGCGCGTTGAAGACGACCGCGGAGAGGATCGCGGACTCGGGCGAAGTCAGGCCCATGATGTTGAGCCTGTCCAGCGACGGGTGGGCCACGGCGAACATCGCGGGGATGATCGCGAAGTACTTCGCCACGTCGTTGGCGATCGAGAAGGTCGTCAACGCGCCCCGGGTGATGAGGAGCTGCTTGCCGATCTCGACGATCTCGATGAGCTTGGTCGGGTCGGAGTCGAGGTCGACCATGTTGCCGGCCTCCTTCGCGGCCGACGTGCCCGTGTTCATCGCCACGCCGACGTCCGCCTGCGCGAGGGCCGGGGCGTCGTTGGTGCCGTCGCCGGTCATCGCGACGAGTTTGCCGCCGGCCTGCTCCCGTTTGATCAGCGCCATCTTGTCCTCGGGGGTGGCCTCGGCGAGGAAGTCGTCGACACCCGCCTCCTCGGCGATGGCCTTCGCGGTGAGCGGGTTGTCGCCCGTGATCATGACCGTCCTGATGCCCATACGGCGCAGTTCCTCGAACCGCTCCCGCATGCCGTCCTTCACGACGTCCTTCAGATGGACGACACCGAGGACACGCGCGCCCTTGTCGTCCTCCACGGCCACCAGCAGCGGCGTGCCGCCGGCCTGGGAGATCCGGTCGGTGAGCGCCTGCGCGTCGTCCGGGACATGGCCGCCGCGCTCCTTCACCCAGGCCACGACCGACCCGGCCGCTCCTTTGCGGACCTTCCTGCCGTCCACGTCCACGCCGGACATCCGGGTCTGGGCGGTGAACTCGATCCAGGCGGCGTGCGTGAGCTCGCCCTGGTGGCGCTCGCGGAGTCCGTACTTCTCCTTGGCGAGGACCACGATCGAGCGGCCCTCGGGCGTCTCGTCCGCGAGCGAGGAGAGCTGTGCGGCATCGGCCAGTTCGGCCTCCGTCGTCCCGTGTACGGGGACGAACGCGGCGGCCCGGCGGTCGCCGAGCGTGATCGTGCCCGTCTTGTCCAGCAGCAGGGTGCTCACGTCGCCGGCGGCCTCGACGGCGCGGCCCGACATCGCGAGCACGTTGCGCTGGACGAGCCGGTCCATGCCGGCGATGCCGATGGCGGACAGCAGCGCGCCGATCGTGGTCGGGATGAGGCAGACGAGGAGCGCGGTGAGGACGACGAGAGAGGTCTGCTCGTCGGCGCCGGCGTAGATCGCGAAGGGCTTCAGCGTGACGACGGCCAGCAGGAAGACGACGGTGAGGGACGCCAGGAGGATGTTGAGTGCGATCTCGTTCGGGGTCTTCTGCCGGGCCGCGCCCTCGACCAGGCTGATCATCCGGTCGATGAAGGTCTCGCCGGGCTTCGTCGTGATCTTGACGACGATCCGGTCGGAAAGGACCTTCGTACCGCCCGTCACCGCGCACCGGTCGCCGCCCGACTCTCGGATCACGGGGGCCGACTCGCCGGTGATGGCGGACTCGTCGACGCTCGCGACACCCTCGACGACGTCACCGTCGCCGGGGACGATGTCGCCTGCCTCGCAGACCACCAGGTCGCCGACGCGCAGCTCCGTGCCCGGCACGCGTTCCTCGCTCGCGCCGATCACGCGGCGGGCGACGGTGTCGGTCTTGGCCTTGCGCAGGGTGTCGGCCTGCGCCTTGCCGCGGCCCTCGGCGACCGCCTCCGCCAGGTTGGCGAAGACCGTGGTCAGCCAGAGCCAGGCGGTGATCGCCCAGCCGAACCAGTCCCCCGGGTTCCTGACCGCGAGGACGGTGGTGACCACCGAGCCGATCAGCACGACGAACATCACGGGCGACTTGATCATCACGCGCGGGTCGAGTTTCCTGAGCGCGTCCGGGAGGGACCTGAGCAGTTGCTTCGGGTCGAACAGACCCCCTCCGACCCGCCCGGCCTCCTTGGGACCGCCGGTCAGGTCGCCGTGCGGCCCTTCGGCCGGGGGCGCGGGGGTGGTGGCGGTGGTGGACATGGTGTCCTCGTGGTTCTCTACGTCGGTGGTCATGCCGCGAGCCCTTCGGCGAGCGGGCCCAGCGCGAGGGCCGGGAAGTAGGTGAGACCGGCGATGATCATGATCGTGCCGACCAGGAGCCCGGTGAAGAGCGGCTTCTCGGTCCGCAGGGTGCCCGCGGTCTCCGGCACGGGGCTCTGCTCGGCCAGCGAACCGGCCAGTGCCAGGACGAACACCATCGGCAGGAAGCGGCCGAGCAGCATCGCGATGCCGATCGTCGAGTTGAACCACTGCGTGTCGGCGTTCAGGCCGGCGAACGCCGAGCCGTTGTTGTTGGCGCCGGAGGTGTAGGCGTAGAGGATCTCGGAGAAGCCGTGGGCGCCGGAGTTCGTCATCGAGTTCGCGGGGGTGTCCAGGACGAACGAGGCCGCCGTGAAGCAGAGCACCAGCGCGGGGGTGACGAGGATGTGGCAGGCCGCGAACTTGATCTCGCGGGTGCCGATCTTCTTGCCCAGGTACTCGGGCGTGCGGCCGACCATCAGCCCGGCGATGAACACCGCGACGACCGCCATGATCAGCATGCCGTAGAGACCGGAGCCGACACCGCCGGGGGCGATCTCGCCGAGCTGCATGCCCAGCATGGTGATGCCGCCTCCGAAGCCGGTGAAGGAGGAGTGGAAGGAGTTGACCGCGCCCGTGGAGGTCAGCGTGGTGGCCACGGCGAAGATCGACGAGCCGCCGATGCCGAACCGGGTCTCCTTGCCCTCCATGGCGCCGCCGGCGAGGTCGAAGGCCGGACCTCCGTGGTGGAACTCGGTCCACATCATCAGCGCGGTGAACCCGAGCCAGATCGTCGCCATCGTCGCCAGGATCGCGTAGCCCTGCTTGAGGGAGCCGACCATGCGGCCGAAGGTGCGGGTCAGCGCGAACGGGATGACGAGGATCAGGAAGATCTCGAAGAGGTTGGAGAGACCGTTCGGGTTCTCGAAGGGGTGGGCCGAGTTGGCGTTGAAGTAACCGCCGCCGTTCGTGCCCAGCTCTTTGATGACCTCCTGCGAGGCCACCGCCCCGCCGTTCCACTGCTGCGTGCCGCCCGTGAACCGGCCGACCTCGTGGATGCCGACGAAGTTCTGGATCGCACCGCAGGCGACCAGGACGAGCGCGCCCACGACCGAGATCGGCAGCAGGACGCGTACCGTGCCCCGGACCAGGTCGGCCCAGAAATTGCCCAGCTCCCCGGTACGCGACCGGGCGAAACCGCGCACGAGCGCGACCGCGACCGCGATGCCCACGGCGGCGGAGACGAAGTTCTGGACGGCCAGGCCGCCGGTCTGTACGACATGGCCCATGGCCTGCTCGCCGTAGTACGACTGCCAGTTCGTGTTCGCCACGAACGAGGCGGCCGTGTTGAACGCCTGGTCCGGGTCGATCGAGGCGAAGCCCAGCGAGCCGGGCAGCGAGCCCTGCACCCTCTGGAGCAGGTACAGGAACAGGACGCTCACCGCGGAGAAGGCGAGGACACCGCGCAGATAGGCGGGCCAGCGCATCTCCACGTCCGGATCGGCGCCGATGGCCTTGTAGATCCACTTCTCGGGCCTGTAGTGCCTCTCCGAGGAGTAGACCCTGGCCATGTGGTCGCCCAGCGGCCGGTAGGCCAGACCGAGGGCGCCGACCAGCGCGAGGAGCTGGAGCACACCAGCAAGAACGGGACTCATGGTCGTACTCAGAACCTCTCCGGCTTGACGAGGGCGAGGACGAGATAGCCCAGCAGGGCGGCGGCCACTATCAGACCGACGACGTTCTCGGCAGTCACAGCTTGGCCACCCCCTTGGCGATGAAGGCCACCAGCGCGAAGACCGCGACCGTGGCGAGGACGAAGGCCATGTCGGCCATCGTGGGCTCCTGAGTGAAGAACGGTTTCTCTGACGTGACGAGGAAACCGCTTCTCAGCCAGGGCCCGGCCTTCGTTAACGGCTCCCATACGCCGCTCAGCACGCTCTTGACGCGTCTTGTACGACGGTCCGGGGCAACAGCTTCCGGGTCAGCCCTGCGTGGTCAGACCTCGGCGGTCAGGCCTCGCGGGTCAGCCCTCGGCGGTCAGGCCTCAGGGGTCAGGCCTCAGGGGTCAGCCCTCGGGGGTCAGCCCTTGGCGGTCAGCCGCCCGTGGTCAGCCGCCGGTGGTCAGCCGCGCGCACCGGGTCACCATCCGGGCGAGGCCGCCTTCGCTCGCGAGGAGCCGCCGCTGGACGCGGGCGCCGTTGCCGCGTTCGTGGAGGTGGGCGATTCCCTGGCGGACCCGCTCGTCGTCGCCGTGGTCGGCCAGCGCTTCCCGCACGTGCCGGTGGAGCACGTCGACCGCGTGGGCGGGGGACGTCTCCCGCATCGTCGCCGGATGGAGCAGCGGTCCGTCGAGGCCCGAGCGGCCGGCGCGCCAGGACGCGAGCCGCAGCAGGCTCGTGCCGACCCGGGCCGGCGGCTCACCGTCCTGCCACGCGCGCGCCGCGGTCTCCACCAGGGCGCGGATGAGCGCCGCCAGGAGGACGGGGGTCTCCGCGTCCAGACACACGTCCGCGACCCGGACCTCCACCGTCGGATACGTGGCCGACAGCCGGGCGTCGAAGTAGACCATGCCCTCGTCCCGCAGCACGCCGGTCCCGATCATGGCCCGTACCTGCGCGTGGTAGTGGTCGGCCGAGCCGAAGGCCTCCGTCGGGCCCGCGGAGGGCCACCGGTTCCACACCCGGCTGCGGTAGCTGCCGTACCCGCTGTCCTCGCCGTGCCAGAACGGCGAGTTCGCGCTCATCGCGAGCAGGACGGCCAGCCAGGGGCGGATGCGGTCCAGGACGGCGACGCCCTCCTCGTCGGAGTCGACGGAGACGTGGACGTGCGTGCCGCACGTCAGCTGCTCCTGGGCGGTGATCCCGAACTGCTCCCCCAGCCATTGGTACCGCCTGCCCGCGCTCAGCGAGGGCCGCACGGGCAGGGGCGATGTCGCGAGGGCCGCCACCAGGGCGCCGGAGTGCGCCGCGTGGCGGGCGGCCTCGCCCCGGATGCGGGTGATCTCGTCCTGGAGTTCGCCCATATCCGTGACCGGCTTGGTGGCGAACTCCAACTGCTCCTTCTGAAGTTCCCCCTCGAACTCGTGGGGCTTCTCGCCGTCCCCGTCCGACCGCCGCCACGCCTGGCGGTCGGCGGCCGCGAGGACCGCCCCCGAGACGGCGAGCGGCGCTCCGCTGCGCGCGTCGACCAGCATGAGCTCTTCTTCCACGCCTACGCTGCGCATGCCGCCACCTAGAGTCACCCGGCCGGTACGCCCCTACGTCTGCCCTCCCGCGCTTCGAGCATGCCGGACTCCGTCCCCGGCCGCCCCCCGCGGTCTGAGGCGCGCGGTGCTCGCGCCTCAGACCGCGGGCGGGAACCTGTCCCAGGCCCTGTGCTCCGCCAGCGCCGCGGCGGCCGCGGTCACGGCGGCCGTACCGCTCTCCCCCACGACGACGCCGGGCCCGCCGTCCTCGATGCCGGCGGCGTCGAGGACGGCCCGGGCGCCGTTCCAGCCTCCGACGGCCTTGCCGTGCCGGTACGCCTCGGTGAGCAGCAGCAGGACGCGCGGGTCGATGTCGCGCCGTCCGGGGGTCCCTGCCTTCGCGTCGCGGGCGCCGTGGGCGTCGGCGGCGGGCGCGGGCGCCCCGGCGAACAGGAGGGCGTCGAACTCGACGGAACGGGCCGTGGCGAAGGTCCGGCGGACCGTGATCGGGTCGCCGTCCGCGTCGAGCGTGCCACCGGCCGGGGCGATGACCAGCGGCACCATGCCTCGCTCCAGGACGGCCTGCCGGGCGGAGCGCACCCCGTCGAGGTCGGCCGACCCGTCGGCGACGATCCCGACGACGCGGCCCTCCGTGGGCCATGTCCCGCCCAGCTGGGAGAGGGCCGGACTGGCGTCCGGCTCCGCGAGGGGGACCGTGGCCTCCGGCGCGGGCAGTCCGAGGCCCGCGGCGACCTGCTCGCACAGCTGCGGGTCGATGTTGGCGAGCACCTGGAGCGCGCGTTCCTTGACCGCCTGCTCGAAGCACTTGTTCAGCTCGAAGGTGTAGGCGGCGATGATGTGTTCACGCTCCGGCGGGGTCATGCTGAGCCAGAAGAGCCTGGGCTGCGTGAAGTGGTCGGAGAACGAGGCGGGCGCCTCCCGGACCTTCCTCGCCTCGGGCACCGCGACGGGCGTCTCGACGAACGCTCCCGTGTCGGCGCCGGCCAGGAAGGGGCAGCCGCCGTCCAGGCTGTTGGGCCGGTACGGAGCGACGCCGGTGTGCACGGCGGTCTGGTGCATGCCGTCACGGAGCATGTCGTTGACGGGCGCGTGCGGCCGGTTGACCGGGATCTGGCCGAAGTTCGGGCCGCCCAGCCGGCTGATCTGGGTGTCGAGGTAGGAGAAGAGCCGGCCCGCGAGCAGCGGGTCGTCCGTCACGTCGATGCCCGGTACCAGGTGGCCGGGGTGGAAGGCGACCTGCTCGGTCTCGGCGAAGTAGTTCCTGGTGTTGGCGTTCAGCGTCATCAGGCCGACGGGCTGCACGGGGGCCAGCTCCTCCGGCACGATCTTCGTGGGGTCGAGGAGGTCGATCCCCTCGAACGTCTGGTCGGGGGTGTCGGGGAAGACCTGGATGCCGAGCTCCCACTGGGGGAAGGCCCCCGACTCGATGGCGTCGAAGAGGTCCCGCCGGTGGAAGTCCGGGTCCATGCCGTTGATCAGCTGGGCCTCCTCCCAGACGAGGGAGTGCACGCCCAGCTTCGGCTTCCAGTGGAACTTCACCAGCACGGTGTCCCCGCCGGAGTCGACCAGCCGGAAGGTGTGGACCCCGAAACCCTCCATCATCCGGTAGGACCGGGGGATGCCCCGGTCGGACATGTTCCAGAGGGTGTGGTGGGTGGCCTCGGTGTGCAGCGACACGAAGTCCCAGAACGTGTCATGGGCGCTCTGCGCCTGCGGGATCTCGCGGTCGGGGTGCGGCTTGCCCGCGTGGATGACGTCGGGGAACTTGATCGCGTCCTGGATGAAGAAGACGGGGATGTTGTTGCCGACGAGGTCGAACGTCCCCTCCTCGGTGTAGAACTTCGTCGCGAAACCCCGGGTGTCCCGCACCGTGTCCGCCGAGCCCCGCGAGCCGAGGACGGTGGAGAAGCGTACGAATACGGGGGTCTCCACGTCCTTGGCCAGGAAGGCCGCCTTGCTCACCCCGCCGGCGCTGCCGTATCCCAGGAAGACGCCGTGCGCGGCGGCGCCGCGGGCGTGCACGACCCGCTCCGGGATCCGCTCGTGGTCGAAGTGCGTGATCTTCTCGCGCAGATGGTGGTCCTGGAGCAGCACCGGACCACGCGCTCCGGCCTTCAGCGAGTGGTCGGTCTCGTACAGCCGCGCGCCCTGCGCGGTCGTCAGATGGGCGCCGCTCTGCGCCATGCGGGTCTGCTCGGCCCCGGTGGCCTGACCGGTCGGGCTCACGGTCTCCGGTCCGCTCTGGTCCGCCTTCGGAGGGAGCGGCCCCGTCGGCCGCGTGGGCTCGGCCACGTCGGGCGAGACCGGACCGGGCTTACCCGGCACGTCGCCGTCGTCCGGGGTCGGTCGCGTACCGGCAGACTGGGTGGTCATGGTCTCTCCCAAGGTGGTTCGGCGGACGTATCAGAAATGGCCGGGAGGGTTCACCTGCCAAACGGGGCCGGATCAGGTCTCACCCGCACCAGCGGGGATTCGCGGCAGATGCCCGACGCTCCCTTCGCGGCGCCTGCCCGACGCGGTGCGGCCGAACCGGGAAGAGCCAGGATTTCCCACCCGCGTTTCGCGCGGGCACCGCCCGCGATCGGCCGCGCACACGGACCGCGCATCGCGGCCGCCGTCCCGCGCATCGTGGCCGTGTTTCAGGGCAGCCGCGCGGGTATGAACGCCATCGCCCCCGGCTCCTACTGGACCCATACGGCTCACCTCCCCTCGTTCGACCCCTTGACGGCCGCCGTGAAAGCGGACGCGGCGGTCGTCGGCGGCGGCATCGCGGGGCTCAGCGCGGCCTGGGAACTCGCCGGCGCGGGCCTGAACGTCGTCGTTCTGGAAGCCGATCGCCTCGCGGGCGGCGTGACGGGCCACACCACGGGCAAGGTCACCGCGCTGCACACCGCCGTCTACGACACGCTGCGCACCAAGCACGGCGCGGAGGCCGCCCGCCTGTACGCGACCTCCCAGAGCGCCGCGATGCGCCGCGTCGTCGAGGTGGCCGAGGAACTCGGTGTCGACTGCTCGCTCGAACGCCGCCCCGCCGTCACCTACTGCGAGGAACCCGACGGAGCCGAGGCGCTGCGGGCCGAGGCCGAAGCCGCCCGGGCAGCGGGGCTCGACGCCTCCTTCGTCACCGAGACCGGTCTCCCCTACCCCGTTGCCGGCGCCGTCCGGGTCGAGGACCAGGCACAGTTCCACCCCGTGGCCTACCTGCGGGGCCTGGTGAACGGTCTCGTCGCGCGCGGCGTCCGGCTGTACGAGAACACGCGCGTCACCGGTGTGCACGGGGGCGAGCCGTGCCGGGTCACCACGGCCTCCGGGGTCGGCGTCTCGGCCCGTCACGTGGTCGTGGCCACGCACCATCCGCTCTTCGACCACGCCCTGCTGGCCGCCCGGCTCACGCAGCACCGCGACCTGGTCATCGCCGGGCCACTGCCCACCGGTCAGGACCCGGGCGGCATGTACATCACCGAGGAGGGCGGCAAGAGGTCGGTCCGCACAGCGCCGCTCGCGGACGGCGCCCGTCTACTCATCGTCACCGGGGAGGCGTTCACCCCCGGTGGCGGCGAGGACACCGAAGCCGGCTACGAGCGGCTGACCGCCTGGACCGCCGAGCGCTTCCCGGGCGTCGGGATCACGCATCGGTGGGCGGCGCAGGACAACAGCTCGACCGACGCTCTGCCCCTGATCGGGGGCCTGCCCACGGCCGGGAAGAACGTCTACGTGGCGACAGGGTTCGCCGGGTGGGGGATGACGGGGGGCGTCCTGGCCGGACGTCTCATCGCCTCCCTCGTCACGGGCGGCCGCGAGCCGTGGTCCGCGCTCTACGACCCCGCCAGGATCGGTTCCGCCCTCCGCTCAGCGCCCGCGCTCCTCAAGACACAGTGGGACACGGGGAAGCATTTCGTGAAGGACCGCCTGGAGACGCTGGGCGACGGCACCAACGGGCCCGTCGACGAGCTGCCTGCGGGTGAGGGCACCGTCGTACGGGCCGGAGGGCGGCCGTGTGCCGTGCACCGCGACGACCGGGGCGGACTGCACGCCGTGTCCGCCGTCTGCACGCACATGGGCTGCCTTGTCGCCTTCAACAACGCGGAACGGACCTGGGAGTGCCCCTGCCACGGCTCCCGCTTCGGCATCGACGGCGAGATCCTGCAGGGGCCCGCACTGAAGCCGCTGGAACGACGGGATCCCGACGACCTCTGACAGCCTCGGCCGACGGCTTCGGCACGGTGTACGCCGTCACCTCCGCAGAGCAGAGCCGCCACAGCCGTCACAGTCCCAGGGCCACCACAGCCGTCACAGCCGTCACAGCCGTCAGCTTCGAGTTCACAGGCGCCCTCGGCTTCACGTGTCCTCGCGCAGGACCCGGATGCTGGTGACCGCGGTGTCGACCGCGTCGGGCACGACCATGCCGGCGTCGACCCCGGACCTCAGATAGCGCAGCACGGCCTTGTCGAGCCGTTCACCGGGCAGCGCGGCGGGGATTCCGGGCGGGTAGGGGGTGAGCATATCGGCGACGATCCGGCCTTCGGCTTGCTCCCAGGGCACCTGCTCGGTCGGCCCGAAGAAGGCGTCGCGGGGCAGTGCCGCCTGTTCCAGCCGGAGCCCGGACGGTGACGGCACGTCGACTGGCTGTCCCGTACGGAGCCGCGGGGCCTTGGCGGCCAGTTCGGTCAGCCCCGCCAGCAGGGCACCCGTCGTCTCCGTGTCGTCGGCATGGGTCAGCTGGGCGCTGATCCGCCGGTGGTCGGCCACGTGGAGGTTGATCCGATGGTGCCGGCGCAGCCAGTCGGCGGCCCGGTAGCCGGTGACGCCCAAGTCGCTGACGTCGACGAAGACCTGGAGGAGGTCCATGTCCGCCGCCAGACCGGGTCCGCAGAACTCCTCCCGCCCCTGAGGCCGGAGACCGTCGATGCCCGCGATCCGCTCGCGGACGTCCGCGGCGAGGGCCAAGGCGTCGCCGTAGAGGGCCTTTCCGTGCTCGACCATCTGGCGCCGCCAGCCGTCCAGGGCCGCGTAGACGAGCACGGAGGGGCTGGTCGTCCCGAGCAGGTCCTCCCGGCTCTTGAGCACCTCGGGACGGACCAGGTCGCCCTGAAGGTGGAACACCGAGCTCTGTTCCAGGCCGGAGCCCATCTTGTGGACGGAGGTGACGCACACGTCCGCGCCCGCGTCCATGGCCCAGGTCGGCAGGGAAGGGTGGAAGGGCAGGTGCGCGCCCCATGCCTCGTCGACGATCAGGGGCTTGCCGTGGCGGTGGCAGACCTCCGCGATGGCAGAGAGGTCGGAGCAGGTGCCGTAAGGGGTCGGCGTGGTCACCAGCGCGCCGCGGGCGTCGGGGTGCTCGGCGAAGGCCGCGGCGAAGGCCTCGGCCGACGGCGGATGGGCGAGGTGGCGTTCGGGGTCCCACTGCGGGTCCACCCAGACGGGCCGGATGCCCGAGAGGATGAGCCCCGAGACGACCGACTTGTGGGCGTCCCGGCCCACGAGGAGCTCCTCGTGCGGCCCGGCGACGGACAGCATGGCCGACTTCACGGACAGGGAGCTTCCGCAGGTGGAGAAGAACGCGTGGTCGGCCCCGACCGCGTCGGCCATCAGCTTCTGAGCCTCCTCCACGACGCCCTGCGAGGAGGTCCGGTCGTCCAGGCCGCTGGTGGCGAGCACGTCCGACCGGAAGACGGCGTCGCCCAGCACCGCGCGCACCCGGGGGTCGGCGCCCCGGCCCTGCTTGTGCCCGGGCGGCGTGAACGGCGTCTGACCGCTCTCGTGGTAGGCGGCCAGGGCATCGAGTACGGGCGTCTTCGACTGATCCATGTCCCGTCGCCTTCCCGTCATGGTCGGGCGAAAACGGACAGCGCGCCGGTGAGGCCGTCCGGCGCGCAGAGAGTCCGTAAAACGCCGGGACGGGACTCGGTCCGCGGCCTACCGTCCCCTGCATGGAACTCCCCTTCATACCGTCGGAGGACCACCCGGCCGACGCCGTCCACGACGTGGGCTGGCCCTCGGAGGCGCGCGCGGCCGTCGGGTTCGCGGCGGTGTTGCTCGGCGTGTCGCTCGCCGTCGAGGCGGGGAACAGCAGCCTGAACGCCGTCCACGCCCTGCTGTGGTGCGGGCTCTCGGTCCTGATGTTCGCCATCCTGCTGCCGCCGCGGGTCGAGGCGGTCCCGGGCCGGCTGACCGTCCGCGGCCCGCTCACGCGGCGGACGGTGCGCACGGACCGGCTGACCTCCGTGCGCTGGTGCGACGGTGTCGCCCAACGGGTGATCCTCTGCGACACCACCGGCACCCGGGCCGAGGTCGATCCACGCGTCTTCTTCGCCAATCCACCGCTCTGGCACCGCCTGGAGGCGGACGCCCGCGTCTCCGCGGCCCGCGGCACGCTGGTCCACGGCGGCGCCGAACTGGACCTGCTGGCCCTGCGCCTCGACCGAGAGACCGCTCGTACGGTCTTCCGCATCTCCGGGCTGGACTGAGGAGTCCGGCACGCCCACCCGCAGGCCGTCAGTGGCGTGTACGGAACCGGCCGATCGCCGTCAAGACGGCGTCAGGGAACCGCCCCGGCGGTGCGGCGCCGGGCATAGCTTCGGGGCGGGCCCCGCGTCCGCCTCACGGCGATCGGGGGCCCACCCACCGTTCACGGCTCCCCAGGGAGGCACCATGTGTCTGTTCCGGTACGACGACGATCCCGAACCCGAGGAACAGGTCCCGGCCGGACCTCTGTACGTACCGGTCCGGCCGGGAAGCGGCACGCGGAGCGTGATCCGGCTGTTCCGCACGCCGCTGGGTGCGCGTACCGCCGTCGGGTTCACCAGCACACAGCGACTGACCGCCGTGCTGGGGGAGCACCAGCCGTACATCCGGCTCTCGGAGTCCGTTCTGCGGGCGCTGTGCGGGCCGCTCGGCGCGCGCCTGGTCACCGTCGACCCGGCGTTGTCGGCTCCGGCGGTTCCCCGGGGCGCCGCGCGCACGCCGGGGCTCGTCCCGGTCCGGGTCCTGCGGGCCGTCTGAGAAGGGACGAGACACATGACCGTCGTGATGGCCGCCGAGACCGCCGCGGACGCGGACGATCTGTCGGTGTGGCCGGCGTCCACGACCCCGCTCCCCCACGGTGACCTCGCCGTCGGCGGAGTGTCGCTGGCCGACGTCGCCGCGCGTTTCGACACCCCCGCGTACGTCCTGGACGAGGGCGAGGTACGGTCCCGCTGCCGGGCCTACCGCGCCGCGTTCCCCGACGCCGACGTGCTCTACGCCGCCAAGGCGTTCCTCTCCCGCACCATGGTCCAATGGGTACGCGAGGAAGGCCTCGGCCTCGACGTCTGCTCGGCGGGCGAGCTCGAACTCGCCGTCACCGCCGGCTTTCCGCCGGACCGGATCGTCCTGCACGGCAACGCGAAGTCGCCGCGCGACATCGCGGCGGCCCTGCGGCTCGGGGTCGGCCGGATCGTCATCGACAGCCCGTCGGAGATCGCGCGGCTGGCCGCCGCGGTGGGCCCGCACGTCCGGCAGAAGGTGCTGGTGCGCGTCGTGCCCGGCGTCTCGGCCGGCGGGCACGAGAAGATCCGCACCGGCACGGACGGCCAGAAGTTCGGCCTCTCTCTCACCGACGGCAGCGCGCGGCACGCGATCACCCGTCTGCTGACGCAGCCTCAACTCCCGCTGGCCGGGCTGCACTGCCACCTCGGCTCCCAGATCACGACCGTCAGACCGTACGTCGCGGCCCTGCGCCGCATGGTCGGCCTGATGGCCCGCATCCGCGACACCCACGGTCTCGTCCTGCCCGAGCTCGACATGGGAGGCGGCCACGGCATCGCGTACCGCCCGGGCGAAGCCGCCCTCGACCTCACGGCCCTGGCACGGGGACTGCGCACCGAACTCGCGGCGAGCTGCGCGGCGGCCGGACTCCCGGTACCCCGGCTCACCCTCGAACCCGGGCGGGCCGTCGCGGGCCCCGCGGGGGTGGCGCTCTACCGGGTGCTCGCCGTGAAGACCACAGGCGACCGGGTGTTCGTCGCCGTGGACGGGGGCATGAGCGACAACCCGCGCCCGGCGCTGTACGGCGTGCGCTACTCCCCCCGGCTCGTCGGCCGCCGCTCCACCGTGGGCACCCGTACCGCCACGGTGGTGGGACGGCACTGCGAGGCGGGCGACATCCTCGCCGCGGACGTCGGACTGCCCGGTGACATCCGCCCCGGCGACCTGCTCGCGGTCCCGGTGGCGGGCGCGTACCAGCTGTCCATGGCCTCCAGGTACAACCTGGTCGGCCGTCCCCCGGTCGTCGCGGTCGACGGCGGCACGGCCCGTCTCCTGGTACGGCGGGAGACGCTGGACGACCTCTGCGGCCGGGAGGTGGACCTGCCCCCCAGGTGACACGCCGAGGCGCCGGACGCCAAGGGGGGCAGGAGTTGAGTCAACGGTCGACCAGCCGCGGACGCGGGGCCTCACCCGTGGATTCCGCGTCGGTCTCGTCGGTGCCGACCGGGCCGCGGGGAAGCATCCGGTCCAGCCACTTCGGCAGCCACCAGTTGGTCCGGCCGAGGAGGGTCATGGTCGCCGGTACCAGCACCATGCGTACGACCGTGGCGTCGATGAAGACCGCGGTGGCCAGGCCGAGCCCGAACATTTTGGTGGAGGGGTCGTCGGCGACGGCGAAGGACAGGAAGACCGCCACCATGATGAGGGCGGCCGAGGTGATGATCCGGGCGGTGCGCGAGACGCCCTCCACGATCGCCGTGCCGTTGTCGCCGGTGCGCAGGTACTCCTCGCGTACGCGGGAGAGGAGGAACACCTCGTAGTCCATCGACAGGCCGAACAGGATGGCGAAGAGGAACATCGGGATGAACGACACGATCGGAACCGTCGCTTCCAGCCCGATGAGTGCGCCTCCCCAGCCCCACTGGAAGACCGCGACCATGATGCCGTAGGCCGCGCCGATGCTCAGCAGATTCAGCAGTACCGCCTTGAGCGGTACGAGTACCGAGCGGAAGATCAGCATCAGCAGCAGGAACGACATCGCCAGGACGGCGGCCACGAACGCCGGCAGGCGCTCGCTGGTGCGTCGGCCCACATCGGACAGGCTCGCGGCGGCGCCGCCGACGTGGGCCCTGGCCGGGCCGTGCCCGATCGCCGCGGGAAGCACCTCGGTGCGCAGCCGGGCGATGGTGTCGGCCGTGGCCCTGTCCTGAGGGCTGGTGGTCGGGAACACCACGAGGGTCGCGATGCCGGTGGCCCGGTCCACGTGCGTCGGCGCGACGGACGCGATGCCCGGATCCGCCGAGACCGCCTCGACGAGTCGGTCCAGCACCATCGGATCACCGGTGGGGTCCGCGGCGATGACGAGGGGACCGTTGGTCCCCGGGCCGAACCCCTGGGCGACGAGGTCGTAGGCGCGGCGCTCCGTACGAGTCTGCGGCAGTGAGCCGTCGTCCGGCAGGCCGACGCGCAGGCCGAGCACGGGCAGCGTCGCGGTCACCAGCAGGGCCGCCGCACCGATCGCGTACGGCACCGGGTGCCGGCCGACGTGCCCGATCCAGCGACGCCACCCGGCGGCGGGAGCGGAGCCCGCCGCCGTGTCCCGCCGCCGGGCGAGTCGGCTGGTCTGCAGAGCCCGGCCGATCCGGCCGGCCCGGGCCAGACGCGGGCCCGCCGCGCCGAGGAAGGCCGGCAGCAGCGTCACCGAGGCGAGCACCATGGTCAGGACGACGATCGAGACGGCGAGCCCGCCCACCGTCATGAACGGCACGTTCGCGACCGCCAGGCCGAGGATCGATACGACGACGACGCCGCCGGCGAAGACCACGGGCCTCCCCGCCGTGGCCACCGCTCGCCCCGCCGCCTCGTGGGGATCGAGCCCGCGCGCGAGGTACTCCCGGTGCCTGGCGAGCACGAACAGCGCGTAGTCGATGCCTACTCCGAGCCCGACCATGCTGCCCAGCACCGGTGCGAAGGTGGGGACCTGTGTCACCCCCGCCAGTACCGTCATCGTGGCGACTCCGATGGTCAGCCCGAAGACCGCCATGCCGATCGGGAGCGCGGCGGCGACGAGCGAACCGAACGCCAGGAACAGGATCGCCGCCGCGGCGAGGATCCCGATCAGCTCGCTCACGCCGCCGTCGGGGTCGGAGAAGGCGTAGAAGAGGTTCCCGCCCATCTCGATGCGCAGGGGCAGCCCGGCGCGCAGCCGGTCGCCGAGATCGACGAGGGCGTCGAGGTCGTCGGCCGACAGCCGGCTCTGGTCGGGGTACTGCACCCGGACGACGGCGATCCGTCCGTCGGCCGAAACGAGGCCGCCGCGCACGGCGGTGTCCCGTCCCGCGTCGAGTGCCCGCGCCGGGTCGCTCGTGCCGAGCACGTGCGGCAGCCGCTTCACCTCGGCCCGCAGCCGCGTGAGAGCGGTGCGCGCGTCGTCGTCGAAGAACGTCGCATTGTCGTCGACGGGGGTGACGACCACTTGGGCGGTCATCCCGTCCTGGCCGGTGCCTGCCCGCTCGATCAGTTCCGCGGCCTGTCGGGAGTCCAGTCCCGGAGCGGTCATCGAGTCCGCGGTACGCCCGCCGAAGGCGACGGCGGCGAGGACGGCGAGCGTGGCGGCGATCAGCCATGTCGCGATCACCCGCCAGGGATGGCGGGCGGCGTTTGCGCCCAGGCGCAACAGGGCTTTCGAGAGCATCGGGTCCTCCAACCACCTCGTCGGCCGTTGCGTGTACGGCCGCTGATGCCGAGGCTCGTCGCCGCGGCGCTCCGCGGCATCGGCTCGCGGGCCGCGGATCCGTAGGCCCGGGGGCGGAGTGACGACCCGTTCTTTCGGCCGATGCGCGGCGCGCCGCGGTCCCTAGGCTGAGAACCGTGCTCCGAGACGACCTGCGAACCCTGTGGACCGAACCCCGGCCGCCCGACGCGCCCGCCCGGGTGCGGCGGGACTGGGCGCTGCTCGCCGCGGGCCTCGCCTGTGTGGCGCTGGAGGCCACCCTGCGCGAGGACGTCGTGTGGCGGCCGGTGGCGGTGGTGTTCGCCGTATGGCTGTGCCTGCTGCTCCTGTGGCGCCGGACCCGTCCGCTGGCGATGGTGACGCTGGCGTTCGGCTCGGTGATCCTGCTTCCGGTGGCATCGCTCGTCGCCGCACCGCGCGAGCCCGTCGGCCTGTACACCGGCGCGGTCGTTCTCGTGCTGGTGTACGCGCTGCCCCGTTGGGGATCGGGACGCGAGATCGTGCAGGGCGGCGCGGTGATCCTCGCGGCCGGCGCGGTGTGTGTCGTCACGGACGGGACCCCGGTCGTCGAGAAGGTCGTGGGCCTCGCCTTCCTGCTGCTGCCCGGCGTGGTCGGGGCTGCCGTGCGGTTCCGGGGGACCGCTCGCGAGCGGCAGTTGGAGCAGGTGCGCTCCCGCGAGCGCGAGCAGCTCGCCCGGGAGCTGCACGACACGGTGGCCCACCACGTGTCGGCCATGGTGATCATCGCCCAGGCGGGCCGGGTGCTCGCGGGCACCGACCCCTCCGCCGCCGTCGAGGCCCTGGAGGGGGTCGAGGAGGAGGGGGCGCGCACGCTGGAGGAGATGCGCGCCATGGTCGCCACGCTGCGCGACCGCGGGGTAGGCGCCGAGCTGGCGCCCCCTGCCGGAGTCGCGGATCTGGAGCGCCTGGTGCGCACCCCGGGCGGTCGCCTCAGGGTCGACCTGGGGCTCGACGGCGAACTGGACACGCTGCCCCCGGCCGTGGACGCGGCCGTCTACCGGATCGTGCAGGAGTCGGTGACCAACGCGCTGCGCCACGCGGTCGACGCGACCGAGCTCGCCGTTCGGGTCGCCGCGGAACGGCACACGGTACGGGTGAGCGTGCGCGACAACGGCCGGCGCACCGGCCGGGGTCGCGACGGATACGGACTTACCGGACTGCGTGAGCGCGCGACCCTGCTCGGCGGCACACTACGAGCCGGCCCGGGTACCGACCGGGGCTGGCACGTCGAAGCCGAGCTGCCGAGAGCCAGGAGCGAGAGCGGTGTCCATTCGCGTCCTCGTCGCTGACGACCAGACGATCATCCGCACGGGGTTGCGGATCATGCTGAACGCCCAGCCCGGCATCGAGGTGGTCGGCGAGGCCGCCGACGGGCGGGAAGCGGTACGTCTGGCCCGCGAACTACGCCCTGACGTCTGCCTGTTCGACATCCGTATGCCCGTACTCGACGGTCTCGAGGCCACCCGGCTGGTCGCCGGCCCGGGCGTCGCCGACCCGCTGGCCGTGGTCGTCATCACCACGTTCGACCTCGACGAGTACGTCTACGGCTCACTCCGTGCCGGCGCCCGCGGATTCCTCCTCAAGGACACGGGACCGGACCTTCTGGCGCAGGCGGTACGGTCGGCGTCCGACGGTGAGGCTCTCATCGCGCCCAGCGTCACCGTCCGTCTGCTCCAGGCATTCGCGGACCTGCCCGCCGGCCGGCCCGCGGCCCAGCCGGTCTCCCCCGTCACCGCCCGCGAGGAGCAGGTGCTCCTCGCCGTCGCTCGCGGGCTGACCAACACCGAGATCGCCGATGCTCTGCACATCAGCCTCAGCACGGTGAAGACGCATCTGGCCAGCCTGATGGCCAAACTCGGCGCCCGCAACCGGGTCGAGATCGCGATGTGGGCCTACGAAACGCGCCGTATCCTCCCCGGAACCTGAGCCGGGTGCCGGTCGGCCTCACGTCGGCTCCGCATGCCTCCCCCTCCCCGTCCCCCCGTCACGTCCGGCGGACGCTGACGTGACGGGGCGGGGCAGGGTAGGGCGGGGCAGGGTAGGGCGGGGCAGGGCCCGGGGCGCGCCGTGCCAGGCGCGCCCGGGTGGATGGGGGGGTGGGTGGGTGGGCTATTCGGCCATCTCGTACGCGCCCGAGAGCGCCTCGACGCGCTGCCAGACGCGCTCCGAGCGCGAGGCGTCGACGACCGGGCGGCGGACGGCCCCCATCGACCAGGCCTGCTGCTGCTCGGTGGCCGAGTCCTTGCCGTGCAGCTCGACGGCGTGCGCGGAGAAGTCCCGTACGAGGACGGCGAAGAGCTCGTCCAGCACGTCCTCGTCGAGGTCCGTGAGGCGTGCCTGCTCCAGGACCAGCTGGCCGTGGACGACGAGCGCGAACAGCTGGCCGACCGCGAGGAGCAGGTCGAGGTCGCGGCTCTGCGCCTCGTCGGGTGCGGCGGTGGTGACGAACTCGCAGAGGGCGTCGGCCTGTTCGCGGAAGCGGCCGACGTTGGGCAGGTGCGCGTACGTGTCGTACGCCGGACGCCAGTCGTGGAAGCGGACGGAACCCAGACCGCGGGCCGGGCCCTGGCGGAAGAGGAACGTGTCGTCGGCGTCGTCCAGGCGCGTCGGTACCGGCTCGTACGCCGCCGGGTCCAGCAGGTGGTTCCGCATGAACTTGAGGATCAGCGCCAGGTTGACGTGGACGGTGCCCTCCAGCTTCGGAAGGCCCCGGATCTCGACGGCCGCCTGGGCGAAGTAGTTGTCCTTCTCGAAGCCCTTGGCGGCGATGACGTCCCACATCAGGTCGATGACCTTCTCGCCCTCCGTGGTCACCTTCATCTTCGTCATCGGGTTGAAGAGGAGGTAGCGGCGGTCGTCGGGACCGGCGGAGCGGAAGTAGTCCACCGCGCGGTCGCTGAAGAGCTTCATGCCGACGAGACGGACGTACGCGTCGGTCAGCTCACGGCGCACGTGCGGGAACGCGGTGACGGGACGGCCGTAGAGGATGCGGTTCTGGGCGTGGGTGACGGCCTCGTACATCGCGTGCTCGCAGATGCCGATCGAGGCGGTGCACAGGTTGAACTTGCCGACGTTGACGGTGTTGAGCGCGGCGTCGAAGGCGGCGCGGCCGGTGTGCAGGACGTCCTCGGCGGCGACGGGGTAGTCCTCCAGGCGGAACTCGCTGACGAACTTCGAGGAGTCGACGACGTTCTTCACCAGGTGGTACGCGGGGTGGCGGCTGTCGGCGGCGAAGAAGACGTAGCCGTCGGGGCCTTCGACGTCCGTGCGGCGGCCGAAGACGGAGACGAGCCCGGCCGCGTTGCCGTTGCCGATGTAGTACTTGGAGCCGGTGGCCCGGAAGCCGCCCGCGGCGTCGGGCTCCAGGAGCATGTCGGTGGAGTAGATGTCGGCGCCATGGGTCTTCTCCGAGAGACCGAAGGCGAACACCTCGCCCTGGGAGAGGAGTTCCGCGGCGCGGGCGCGGGCGGCGGCGTTGTCGCTCTGCCAGACCGGGCCGAGGCCGAGGATGGTGACCTGCCAGGCGTACCAGTAGTCGAGCCCGTAGAAGCCGAGGATCTCGTTGAGGGCGGCGATACGGGAGGTGTCCCAGCGCTTGTCCCGCTGCCCCTCGCCGGTCTCGGAAGAGGGCGTCAGGAAGGTCTCGAAGAGGCCTTCCTTCGCGGAGAAGGCGAGGAAGTCCCCCAGCCAGGCCCGGGTCCGGTAGTCCTCGATGAGCCGGCGCTTGCCGCGCTGCTCGAACCAGTCGACGGTGGCGCGCAGCAGTCGGCGGGTCTCGGGATCGAAGTGCGCCGGGTCGTAGGTGTGCGGGTTGAAGAGCAGCGAGTCGGCCATGGGCTCCGTCTTTCGGTCCGTTGAGGGTGCGGTGGGCAGGGTGGCGCGGACGGTCGCGGGAGTCAGCGCCCGGAACCGAGCCGGTGGAGGGTGGCGAGGACGTCGTCGAGCCAGGCGAGCGTCATCCGCTCGTACGCGATGCCTCCGCGCAGCACGACGTGCTGGAGCTCCCTCCCGGCATCGGACGGGTCGTCGCCCGGTTCGTCGGCCGCACCGGGCGCGTCGGGTCCCGTGAAGTCCCGCTCCTCGCCCGCGAGGTAGCGGGCGAGGCGCTCGGTGTGCGCCTGGCGGTGCCGCTCGACCTCGCCGATCAGCGCGGCGGGGTCGTCGAAGGCCGCGCCGCGGATCTTCACCGCCAGGTCGTGCCGGATGCTCTCGGGCTCGATGGGCTCGTGCAGCCAGGCGGCCAGGGCGGTCCGTCCGAGGGCCGCGACGGAGTACTCCTTCTTGTCCGGGCGCCCCTGCTGCGGCACGTCCCGGACGTCGACCCAGCCCTCGCTCTCCATCCGCTTGAGCACGCGGTAGATCTGCTGGTGGCTCGCGGTCCAGAAGTACCCGATGGACCGCTCGAAGCGCCGGGCCAGCTCGTAGCCGGAACCGGGCTTCTCCAGCAGGGACACAAGAATCGCGTGTTCGATCGCCACACCCGAATCCTTCTATGCAATTCGTTGCATAGGCAAGCGTGACCGCCCGGGTGAGACGCGGCTCACCCTGCGGTCACCGCAGCCCGAAGCGTTGGGCAACGGCCCTCCGGGCGTCAGACGCGGTCGGCATCCCTGTCGAGCTCCTCGTCGAGGGCCATCGCCGCCGTGATCAGGGCGAGGTGGGTGAACGCCTGGGGGAAGTTGCCGAGCTGCTCTCCCGACGGACCGATCTCCTCGGCGAAGAGCCCGACATGGTTGGCGTAGGTGAGCATCTTGTCCATCGCGTACCGGGCCTTGTCCAGGCGGCCGGCCCGGGCCATCGCCTCGACGTAGAGGAAGCTGCAGAGCGAGAAAGTGCCCTCGGAGCCGCGCAGACCGTCGGGGGACGCCTCGGGGTTGTAGCGGTAGACGAGGCTGTCCGTGACGAGTTCGCGGTCCATGGCGTCCAGCGTGGAGAGCCACCGGGACGACTTCGGGGAGATGAAGCCGACCAGCGGCATGAGCAGCAGTGACGCGTCGAGGACCTCGCTGTCGTAGTGCTGGACGAACGCCGCGCGCCCGGCGTTCCACCCCCGCTCCATCACCTGGGTGAGGATCGCGTCGCGCTGCGCGGTCCAGCGCGCCAGGTCGGCCGGGCGGGCGTACTCGTTGGCCAGGCGGATGCCGCGGTCGAGGGCGACCCAGCACATCACCCGGCTGTATGTGAAGTCCTTCCGGCCGCCGCGGGTCTCCCAGATGCCCTCGTCCGGACGGTCCCAGTGGTCGCAGAGCCAGTCGAGGAGCCCGGCGAACCGCTGCCATCCCTCGTAGCCGGCGAGGTCCGCCAGATCCGGGGAGTGGGTCATCGCGTAGGCGAGCTCGCCGTAGATGTCGAGCTGCAGCTGCTCGGCCGCGCCGTTCCCGGCCCGTACGGGAAAGGAGTCGCGGTAGCCGGAGAGGTGGTCCAGGGTCTCCTCGGAGAGATGGGGGTCGCCGTCGATGCGGTACATGATCTGCATCGGCTCGGAGCCCGGCGCGCGGGGTGAGTGGGCGCGCAGGCCGAGCCAGCGGCGGAAGGAGTCGGCCTCCTCGACGAAGCCGAGGTCGAGCAGGACGCGCACGGAGAGGGACGCGTCACGGATCCAGGTGTAGCGGTAGTCCCAGTTCCGCTCCCCGCCGACCTGTTCGGGCAGGCCCATGGTGGCGGCGGCGATCGGCGCGCCGGTCGGAGCGTAGATGAGCAGCTTGAGGGTGATGACCGAGCGGTTGACCATGTGCTGCCAGCGCCCCCGGTAGCGGCAGCGCCGGATCCAGCGGTGCCAGAAGGCGTGGGTCTCCTTGACGTCCGCCTCCAGCGTCCGTTCGGTGACGGGGGAGGGCTCCGCTCCGGAGGAGGTGGTCTCCAGCGCGATTCCGGCGATCTCGCCCTGCCGGAGGGTGACGGTGGCACGGACGTCCTGGCCGTCGGCCTCCAGCGGCACGGTGCCCCGCAGGTGCACGTCGAGGCCAGGGCCGTGGAAGGTGGCGGCCGCGCCGTCGAGGCTGAGCGTGTGCGGTGCGCGGCCGTAGTCGAAGCGCGGCCGGCACTGTACGTGGAAGGTCAGGGTCCCGCGCACCACGCGCATCGCGCGCACCACGCGGTGCCGGTCGGTCGCCACGTCGGGCTGCTCGTTCACCGGCATGAAGTCGACCACCTCGCCCACCCCCTCCGGGGTGAGGAACCGGGTGATCAGGACGGCCGTGTCGGGCAGGTAGAGCTGGCGGACGGTCACGTCGTCCGCGACGGGAGCGATGGTGAAGTGGCCGCCGCGCTCCTGGTCGAGCAGGGAGGCGAAGATGCTCGGCGAGTCGAAGCGGGGTGCGCAGAACCAGTCGACGGCGCCGCCGGCGGAGACGAGGGCCGCGCACTGGAGGTCGCCGATCAGGCCGTGGTCCGCGATCGGTGGATAGCCGGGCACCCGGGACCTCGCTTCCGCCGCGGCCGGGCGTTCCGGTGCCGCGCGCCGTCTCGGTCCCACGCAACCCGCAGCGGCCCGGTTCGGCAACAGGAGCCGACCGAGCGGGCGAACGGGCCGCGGCGGCTCCCTCGGCGGCGGCTCCCTTCCCACCGATCCGACCAGTCGGTATGTTGCTCGCAACCGCCGGACCCCAGGAGGACGTCATGCCCGCGCCCGAACCGCTCCGCTCGCCGGCCCCCGCGATCGAGGGGCACTGCGATCCCCGTTTCGGCGCCGTACGCGAGGCCTTCGAGGCCAACTTCCGCACGAGGGACGAACTCGGCGCCGCGGTGTCGGTCCGCCTTCACGGCGAGACCGTGGTCGATCTGTGGGGCGGCTGGGCGGACTCCGCCCGCACGCGCCCCTGGGAACGCGACACCGTGGTCAACGTGTGGTCCACGACCAAGGGCGTGACCGCGCTCTGCGCCCATCTGCTCGCGGACCGCGGGCTGCTCGGCCTGGACGCGCCGGTCGCCTCGTACTGGCCGGAGTTCGCCGCCGCGGGCAAGGAGACCCTCCCCGTGCGCCACCTCCTCTCCCACCGCGCGGGGCTGTGCGGCCTGCGCGAACCGCTCAGCCTGGCGGAGTTCTACGACTGGGAGGTGACGACCGCCCGCCTCGCCGCGACGGAGCCGTGGTGGGAGCCGGGAACCCGTTCCGGATACCACGCGATGACGTACGGCTTCCTCGTCGGCGAGGTGATCCGGCGGATCACCGGCGAGCTGCCGGGCGCCTGCCTCCGGCGGGAGATCACCGGACCGCTCGGCATCGACTTCACCATCGGCCTGCCCGAGAGAGAAGCGGTCCGGGTGGCCGAGCTGGTGCATCCGCGGACTTCGTCGGCAAGCGAACAGGCGGCGGTCTTCGCCCAGTTGGAGCCCGCCGCACAGGCCGCGCTGGCCAACCCGCTCGTCGGCGCCGACCACGCCAACAGCCCCGAGTGGCGCGCCGCCGAGCTGCCCGCGGCGAACGGGCACGGGACGGCCCGGGCGGTCGCGGAACTCTACGGCGTGTTCGCGGGGCGCGGCCTCCTGGGCGAGCACCGCGTCCTCTCCGGACCGGCCGTCGAACGCGCCCGCGAGGGACAGGGGGCCGGCCGCGACCTGGTGCTCGGTGCGGGGTTCGCCCACGACACGGAGTGCGCCCTCGGGCTGTGGCTGAGCGGCCCCAACGGCTCGTACGGGCCCAATCCGAGGGCCTTCGGGCACGACGGCTTCGGCGGCTCCTGCGGCCTCGCCGACCCGGAGTCGGGGATTTCGCTGGGGTACGTGATGAACCGCATGGGCCCGGCCATCGCGGACGACCCCCGCAAGATGGCTCTGGTGACCGCCGTCTACGAGGCGCTCTGACGGCAAGACACGGAATCCGGACATCGGGTCGGGGGGACGGAACGAACGATTGCGGCATTGGGGGGCACCGGGCACGTGTACCACCCGACGCCCACCGGTCCGGGAAGGACCGTCCCACCGCCGCGCACCCGCACCGTCCCCGATCGTTCTCGTCTGCGGCCCCAAGTCGATCCGCGGCCGGATCTGTGCGGCCGCTACCGCTCCCGCGCACGACCGAGGGCCCGTCGGCCGGTACGCCGCCGCCGGGCGCGCTCCGGACGCGGAACGAGGGACCCCGGGTGGGTGAGCAGGAGAAACGGTGCGACATCTTCCACTTCCGGATCGCACCCTCGCGACGTCAAATCGTTGCCGCATAAACAAATCTGAAAGCCCATCAGTAAACTGTCGCAAGCATTTGCAGCAGCTGCTTCCTGCAGCCCGGCGACGAGCGCCGCCGCACCCTCACACCTACTCCGCTCACACTCCGGACCACATGAACGCGCGTAGATCGGCCGAAAGGCAGGCTTGTCGCCGACGCGTTCGGACTCGAGGATTCCCCTTGTCGAGCTTGACAGGTCCATGGCGGAGATCCCGGGTGCCCACCCGCCGCCCCTGAACCTGCCGGCTCCGCGGCAAGGGTCCGCCCACCCAGCGGGTCCCCCCACCACTCCCCCACCGGAGGATGTAGTGAACCTCAAGCGCCTGTCCCCCCTCGGCGGCGTAGCGAAGGGCGCACGGCTGATCGCCGTGGCCTCCGCGCTCCTCGCCGCCTCAGCGCTTGCCGCCCCCATGTCGTCCGCGGCGACGGTCGACGACGGCCGGGCCACCACCGCCCAGCTCGCCGCCGCCGACCAGGCCGTACGCGGCGCCGACGTGCCCGGCACCGCGTGGTACACGGACGCGGCGACCGGGAAGGTCGTCGTCACCGCCGACTCCACCGTCTCCGCCGCCGAGATCGCCAAGATCAGGAAGGCGGCGGGCGACCGTGCCGCCGACCTGGAGATCAAGCGGACCCCGGGCACGTTCAACAAGCTCATCGCGGGCGGCCAGGCCATCTACGCGGGCGGCGGACGCTGCTCGCTCGGCTTCAACGTCCGCAGCGGCTCGACCTACTACGCCCTGACCGCCGGCCACTGCACCAACATCGGCAGCACCTGGTACACCAACTCGGCGAACACCACCGTGCTGGGTACCCGGGCCGGCTCCAGCTTCCCGACCAACGACTACGGCATCATCCGGCACTCCAACGCCTCGGCCGCCGACGGCCGGGTCTACCTCTACAACGGCAGCTACCGCGACATCACCGGCGCCGGCAACGCGTCCGTGGGTCAGTCCGTGCAGCGCAGCGGCAGCACGACCGGGCTGCGCGGCGGTACGGTCACCGGCCTCAACGCCACCGTCAACTACGGCGGCGGCGACATCGTGTACGGCCTGATCCAGACCAACGTCTGCGCCGAGCCGGGCGACAGCGGCGGCGCCCTGTTCTCGGGCACCACCGCGCTCGGGCTCACCTCGGGCGGCAGCGGCAACTGCAGCAGCGGCGGGACCACGTTCTTCCAGCCGGTGACGGAGGCGCTGAGCGCGTACGGCGTGAGCGTCTTCTAGCCCGCGCGGAAAGGCCACACGGGCCGGCGGCACCCTCCGGGGGCCGCCGGCCTCGGCAGGTCCGGAGCAGGTCCGAGCGAGCCCGGGCAGTCCGATCGGACGATCGCCCTCAGCGCGACGTGAGGTCCCGGCCCGGACCCTTCAGCCGCTCGCTGACGGCCTGACCGAGCGCCAGCACGCTGAGGGCGAACATCAGGGTGCCCAGCGGAACATGGAGCGCGGGCATGTGGGCGATGCCCAGCACCACCTGCACCGACGCGAGGACGAGGAAGCCGCTCGCGTACAGGATCGGGCGTGGCGACCCGCCGCCGGGCCGCCACGCCAGGACGGCGGCGAGCACGTACAGCATCGAGGCCCCGTACATCACGCGCGCCCCCACGCTGTGCAGCACCTCTCCGTGCGATGAGGACAGCAGCAT
Organism: Streptomyces sp. NPDC013317; assembly: GCF_055563155.1. NCBI lineage: Bacteria > Bacillati > Actinomycetota > Actinomycetes > Kitasatosporales > Streptomycetaceae > Streptomyces > Streptomyces sp. NPDC013317. The sequence continues at coordinate 716,936 of NZ_JBVHDX010000001.1, read as the reverse complement.
TCCGGCGGTTGCCGCCTGGAAGAAGAGGGAGAGGGTCTGCAGGGCGATCGCGGTCCTCACGAAGGCGGTGCCGTCCCGCCGCGTCGCCGTCACCGTGGCTGTGGTCATGTCGCCAACCCCTTGTCTGCCTCTCGGCACTTGATCGGTACTGTCTCGACTGTTCGACGACGTGGCCCCGCGAAATGTGAGGCGGTGTGTCGTCGGAGAGGCGGGGGCGGCGGGAGCGGAAGCCGCCCGGGGTGGCGAGGAGCGCACGAGCATGAGCAGCACACCGGTCGAGCTGGAGCAGGGCGCGGTCGTCGGCGAGCGGCGCCGGCTGATCAACCTGGCCTACCGGCTGCTCGGTTCGGTCGCCGAGGCGGAGGACGCCGTGCAGGAGGCGTACGCCCGCTGGTACGCGATGTCGCGGCGCCAGCAGGAGGCGATCGAGTCGCCCGGCGCCTGGCTGACGACCGTGGCCGGCCGGGTCTGCCTGGACGTGCTCGGCTCCGCGAGGGCCCGGCGTGAGCGGTACGTCGGCGCGTGGATACCCGAGCCGGTGCCCGACCATACCGAGTGGGTCGGCGGGCGGGCCGGGGACGACGGGGCCGAATCGGCGGACCCCGCCGACCGGATCACCCTGGACGAGTCGGTGAGCATGGCGTTTCTCGTCGTCCTGGAGTCGATGACGCCTGCCGAACGCGTGGCGTTCGTCCTGCACGACGTCTTCCGCTATCCCTTCGCCGAGGTCGCGGCGATCGTCGACCGGACGCCCGCCGCCTGCCGGCAGCTGGCGTCGTCGGCCCGGCGGCGCGTCCGTGCCGCGAGCGCCCCGGCGGCCGCGACGGCCGGGCAGGCCGGGCTGGTGCGGCACTTCAAGGAGGCGTGGGAGGCCAGGGACATCGGGGCTCTCGTCACCCTCCTCGACCCCGAGGCCACGATGACCGCCGACGGCGGCGGCCTGGTCGGGACCGTGCTACGGCCGGTCGAGGGCGCCGCGCGCATCGCCCAGTACCTGATCCACATCGCCGACAAGGCGCCCGGGCTGACACTCCTGGAACGGACGGTCAACGGCCGTCCCGGCCTGGTCGCCCAACACGCGGGCGTGACCGTGACGGTGGCCGCGTTCGACGTCACCGAGGCACGCGTCACCCACATCTGGGCGGTCCGGAACCCGGAGAAGCTCCGGGCGTGGGGCGCCGACGGAGAGGGGTGATCCGGCCAGGTTCCGACGGATCGCCGGACACGCCCGGGGGCTGGACACCTCTCATCGGAGTGACTTAGGTTAGCCTTACCTTAGTCCGAGCGGTCCGTCCGTGCCGGACGTGCCCCGACGCCCACCGTCCCGCGAGGAGTTCCGTTGAACGCCGCCACCGACACCGTCCCGCACGAGCAGTCCGCGGCGGAGCTGGTCCGCTCCGTGCTGGCCCGGGCGGTCTCCCTGTCCCTGACCACGGACGCGCAGTGCTACGACCTCATCGGCATGCACGCGATCGACCGCAACGGAGGGATCACCCTCACCCCTCAGCCGGACAGCCCCCTGGAGGCACAGGTCGCCTCCGCCCCCCGCGGCAGCCTCGCCGCCCTCCTGGAGTTCACCGACATCGCACCGACGCCCCTGCGCGACCGGGTCCGGGCCAGGGTGACGATCTCGGGCTGGCTGACCCCGGCCGGACCGGAGGGCGAGGGCGGCCTCCGGCTCGACCTGGCGCGCGTCACCCTGCGGACCCCGGCCGGCACCCAGGACGTCGATCTCGACCGGTTCACGCTCGCGCAGCCCGACCCGATCGCCGTCCAGGAGGCCGCGATGCTCACACATCTCGCCGACGCGCACGAGGACATGGTCGCGGATCTGATCGTCCTCGCCGGCTCGCGCCTTCCCTTCGGCGTGGTCCGGGCCCTTCCGCTCGCCGTCGACCGGCACGGCATCACCCTGCGCTGCGAGTACCGCGAAGGACACTGCGACCTCCGCCTGCAGTTCCCCGTCGAGGCGCGGGACGCGGCCGAGGCCGGGGAGCAGGTGCGGCGACTTCTGACGACCCCCTCCTGCTCGCATCACCGGCGCCCCTCCACGAGGCCGTGACGCCAACTCGGCACAGCTGAAGCTCAGTTGCCTCACCCTCCTAGTTGAACTTAGGTTAGGCTAAGCAAACCACAGAGCGAGCGGTGGTGGCGCTGACACGCGCACGCCATCCGGGGGGAGGAACCACCATGGGCCTGCCGACCGTCGGCCCCTACCCCCTGCCCGACCGCGCGGCCCTCCCCCGGTCCTGCGCCTCCTGGTCCGTCGACCCCGGCCGCGCCGCGCTCCTGGTCCACGACATGCAGAACCACTTCGTGGAGGTGTTCCCGGCCGGACAGAGCCCGGTCGTGGAACTCGTCGAGAACATCGCGGCCCTGCGCGAGCTCGCCGGGGCCCTCGGCATGCCCGTCGTCTTCAGCGCCGAGCCGGCCGCCCAGCGGCCCGGCCAGCGCGGGCTCGTCGCCGACATCTGGGGTCCCGGCATCGGCGACGAGCCCGACGCGGCCGCGATCATCGCGCCGCTCACCCCCCGCACGGGCGAGCATCTGCTCCCCAACGTGCGTCAGAACGCCTTCCTCCGCAGCCATCTCGGGAGGCTGCTGCGTTCGGAGGGCCGCGACCAGCTGATCGTCTGCGGGGTGTACGCCCATCTCGGCGTCCTGCTGACCGCCGCGGACGCCTTCATGAACGACATCCAGCCCTTCGTCGTCGCGGACGCCGTGGCGGACTTCTCCCCCGAGGAACACGCCATGGCGCTGCGCTGGGCCGCCCGCAGCGGTGTCGTCTGCACGACCGAGGCCATGCTCCGCGACCTCCTGCTCAACAGGGTTCCACCAGCCGTTCACCGGGACGCGTGACCGGGTCCCCCTGACGGCGACCTGCGGCGCCGACTCTGTCACCGCAGCCCCACACGCACAGGGAGAGACGAAGAAGATGACCGTACGGGTCGCCGTGGCCGGTGCCAGCGGCTACGCGGGCGGAGAGATCCTCCGCCTGCTGGACGCCCATCCCGGAGTGGAGATCGGAGCGCTCACCGCGCACAGCAGCGCGGGCCGCCCGCTCTCGTCCGTACAGCCGCAGCTGGCCGCGCTCGCCGAGCGGGTTCTCGACGAGACCTCGGCGGAGACCCTGCGCCGGCACGACGTGGTCTTCCTGGCCCTGCCGCACGGAGAGTCGGCCGCCCTCGCGCGGGAGCTCGCCCCCGAGACGGTGGTCGTGGACTGCGGAGCGGACTTCCGGCTCCGCGACCCCGCGGCCTGGGAGCGGTTCTACGGCTCCGCCCACGCCGGCACCTGGCCCTACGGACTGCCGGAACTCCCCGGGGTGCGCGAGGAGTTGAAGGGCGCCACCCGGATCGCGGTGCCCGGCTGCTACCCCACGGCGGTCACCCTGGCGCTCTTCCCCGCCTACGCGGCCCGCCTGGTGGAGCCGGAGGCGGTCGTCGTCGCGGCCAGCGGCACGTCGGGCGCCGGACGCGCGCTCCGGACGCACCTGCTCGGCGCCGAGGTGATGGGGTCCATGAGTCCGTACGGAGTGGGCGGCTGCCACCGCCACACCCCCGAGCTGACCCAGAACCTCTCCCTGGTGGCCGGCGAGCACGTCACCGTCTCCTTCACTCCGACCCTCGCCCCGATGCCGCGCGGCATCCTCGCCACCGGCTCGGCCCGGCTCCGCCCCGACGCGGCGGCCGCACCGGAGGACGTGGTGCGCGCGGTCTACGAGGCCGCGTACGCCGACGAGCCCTTCGTCCGTCTGCTGCCGCCCGGGCAGTGGCCCTCGACCGCGGCCGTGCTCGGCTCCAACACCGTCCAGGTGCAGATCGCCGTGGACCCGGACGCGGGCCGCCTGATCTGTGTGAGCGCCATCGACAACCTGGTGAAGGGCACCGCGGGCACCGCGGTGCAGTGCATGAATCTCGCCCTCGGCCTGCCGGAGTGGCTCGGCCTGCCCACGAATGGAGTGGCTCCGTGAGTGTGACCGCTGCCCGTGGATTCCTTGCGAGCGGCGTGGCCGCAGGCATCAAGGAGTCCGGTGATCGCGATCTCGCCCTCGTGGTGAACCGAGGGCCGTCGCGCACCGCCGCCGGCGTCTTCACCTCCAACCGCGTACAGGCAGCGCCCGTACGCTGGTCCCGCCGCGCCCTGGCGGACGGCCGGCTCACGGCCGTCGTCCTCAACTCCGGCGGAGCCAACGCCTGTACGGGTCAGGCCGGCGCGGTCGACGCGCTGCTGATGGCCGAGCGCACCGCGCGGGCGCTGGACGTGGACCCGCACGACGTGGCCGTGTGCTCCACCGGCCTCATCGGCGTCCGGCTGCCGATGGAGCGGGTCACGGCCGGCATCGACACCGCCGTGGACCGGCTGACGGACGGGGGCGGTGAGGACGCAGCCGTCGCCATCAGGACGACGGACTCCGTGCACAAGACGGCCGTGGTGTCCGGGGACGGCTGGACGGTGGGCGGCATGGCCAAGGGTGCGGGCATGCTCGCGCCCGGTCTCGCCACGATGCTGGTCGTCCTCACCACGGACGCAGACCTCGGCGCGGACGCGCTCGACGCGGCACTGCGCCGGGCGGTGCGCACCACGTTCGACCGGGTGGACTCCGACGGCTGCATGTCCACCAACGACACCGTGCTGCTGCTGGCCTCGGGCGCCTCGGAGGTCGCCCCCGGCCTCGCGGAGTTCGCCGAGGCCGTGCACGCCGTCTGCCTCGATCTCGCCCGGCAACTGGTGGCGGACGCCGAGGGGGCGTCCAAGGAGATCGAGGTGACGGTCGTCGGCGCGTCCTCGGAGGAGGACGCCGTCGAGGTCGGGCGCTCCGTGGCACGCAACAACCTCCTCAAGTGCGCGCTGCACGGGGAGGACCCGAACTGGGGCCGGGTGCTCTCCGCGATCGGTACGACGTCGGCGGCCTTCGATCCCGACCGGCTGGACGTGGCGATCAACGACGTCTGGGTGTGCCGGAGCGGCGCGGCGGGCGAGGCCAGGGACAAGGTCGACCTGTCGGGCCGGCGGATCACGATCACGGTGGACCTGCGCGCCGGCGACTCATCGGCGGTGATCTGGACCAACGACCTCACCGCCGAGTACGTCCACGAGAACAGCGCGTACAGCTCATGAAGGGGCAGGGGACCACACGGATGAGATCGCTCGCCCCGGAGCGCGCCGACGCGCCCGCCGGCCGGACGACCGGCACGGCTACCGGCCCGCGTGCCGCCGGGACGCCCTGGCTCGAGGAGCTCCAGGGCCGCACGGTGGTCGTCAAGTTCGGCGGCAACGCCATGGTGGACCCGGCGCTCCACCGGACGTTCGCCCAGGACGTGGTGGAGCTGTGGCACGCGGGGGTGCGCCCGGTCGTCGTGCACGGCGGCGGGCCGCAGATCAGCGCGATGCTCGACCGGCTCGACCTCGAGACCCGCTTCGAGGCGGGTTTACGCGTCACGACGCCCGAGACGATGGAGGTGGTCCGCATGGTGCTGACGGGCCAGGTCCAGCGGGACCTCGTCGGCGCCCTCAACGCCCACGGGCCGTTCGCGGTGGGCATGTCGGGCGAGGACGCGCACACCATGACGGCGGTGCGACGCCCGGCCTGGGTGGACGGACGCCCCGTGGACATCGGCCTCGTGGGTGAGGTCGTCGCCGTGGATCCAGGAACCGTACGCACGCTGCTCGACGAGGGCCGCATCCCGGTGGTCTCACCGGTGGCACGCGGCGTGGACGGGGAGATCTACAACGTCAACGCCGACCTCGCGGCCTCGGCACTGGCCGTCGCGCTCGGTGCCGAGCGGCTGGTGGTGCTGACCGATGTCGAGGGCCTGTACGCGGACTGGCCGCGCAGCACCGAGGTGATCTCCCGGCTCACGGCCGCCGAACTGGGCGCCCTGCTGCCCGGGCTCACGAGCGGGATGCTCCCCAAGATGGAGGGGTGCCTGCGAGCGGTCCGCGAAGGGGTCCGCCGGGCCCATGTCCTGGACGGCCGGGTGCCGCACGCGCTGCTGTGCGGCGTCTTCGCGGAGGCGGCACCGGGTACGACGATCGTCCCCGACCCCGTCGCCGGGGCCGAGGAGCTCCAGACGTCACAGCCGTCCGGGGAGACCCGGGTGACCGAGGAGGCCCGCGCATGACGACCGCCGACGGCGCCGCACCCCTCGCGCACCGCTGGAGCGAGGTCATGATGGACACCTACGGCACGCCGCCGCTGGCGCTCGTCCGGGGTGAGGGCAGCACGGTCTGGGACGAGTCGGGCGGCGCCTACACGGACTTCACCGGCGGGATCGCGGTCACCACGCTCGGCCACGCGCACCCCGCCGTCGTCTCGGCCGTCACGGCGCAGGTCGGACGGCTGGCGCACGTGTCGAACCTGTTCGTCTCCGAGCCGCCGGTGGCGCTGGCCGAACGGCTGCTCGCCCTCCTGGGCCGGCGGGAGCGCGGACGGGTGTTCTTCGCCAACTCCGGTGCGGAGGCGGTCGAGGCCGCCTTCAAGATCGCCCGCCGGACGGGGCGCCCTCACCTCGTCGCCGCGCAGGGCGGTTTCCACGGGCGCACGCTGGGGGCGCTGGCTCTCACCGGCCAGCCGGCGAAGCAGGCACCCTTCCTGCCGCTGCCCGGCGATGTGACGCACGTGCCGTTCGGGGACGTCGAGGCGCTGCGCGCCGCCGTGACGCGGGACACCGCGGCGGTCGTGCTCGAACCGGTCCAGGGCGAGGCCGGAGTCGTCCCGGCACCGGAGGGGTATCTGCGGGCCGCCCGCGAGATCACCCGGGCGGCCGGGAGCCTGCTCGTCCTCGACGAGGTGCAGACGGGGATCGGCCGCACGGGCCGCTGGTTCGCGCACCAGGCGGACGCGGGGGTGGATCCGGACGTGATCACCCTCGCCAAGGGGCTCGGCGGCGGGCTTCCGATCGGCGCGACCGTCGCCTTCGGCCGGGCCGCGGAGCTGCTGGAGCCCGGGCAGCACGGTTCGACGTTCGGCGGCAACCCGGTGGCGTGCGCGGCCGGTCTGGCCGTGCTGGACGCCATAGAGGCCGAGGGGCTGCTCGCCCGCGTCGTACGGACGGGTGAGCGGCTGCGCCGCGGCATCGAGACGGCGGCGCATCCCCGGGTCGCCGAGGTCCGGGGTGCGGGCCTGCTCCTGGCGGTCGTCCTCACCGAGCCGGTCGCCGCGTCCGTCCAACGGGCCGCGCGGGACGCCGGGTTCCTGGTCAACGCGGCGGGACCGGGCCTCGTACGCCTCGCTCCCGCCCTGACGGTGACGGAGCACCAGGTCGACCAGCTGGTGAAGGCGTTCCCGTCGATCCTGGACGCCGCCTGACGCCCACCGCGCCACCTGCACGCGGGCGGCGGGCCCTGAGCCGTACCGGCCGGCGGGGGCGCCGCCCGCGAGCGGTGATCAGGGGCGACTGGGCGGACGGTCGAGCCGCTCACGGACCGCGATGAGGCGCCGGGCGAGCTCCGGGGCCCGTTCCCGCACCTCGGTGAGGTCGGAGCGCAGATCCAGCAACTGGGACCACAGGACACTGCGCCCCTGCTCCAGCAGCTCGACCGAGGTCTCGGTACGCTCCGCGTCGAGGGCCGCCGCTGCCGCGTCTCCGGCGAGTCCGCGCCATCGGGTGAGGAACCTTTCGCGGTCGGAGCGGGCCGCCCCCAGTGAGACGAGAATCCTTTGCAGGGCGATGGCCTGGCCATATGCCTCCAAGGCCGAGGCGTCCGAGCGTCGTTCGGCGAACCGGGCCCATTCGACCGCCGCGGCCAGACGTGCCTCGGCCCGTCCCGTGGGTGCCGTGGCCCCTGCGCGCCACACCTCGATCGCCTCCCGTGCCGAGTCGGCGTCGCCCGTGAGGTCGGACCGTGCGGCCAGCGCCTGCCCCAGGGTGTAGCGCAGGTTCACCGTGGCCTGGGAATCGAATTCGAGCCCTTCCCTGCACAGGTCGATCGATTCGTCGAGGTCCTCCACGGCCCTGGTGAGGTTGAACCGGGAGAGCAGGTAGACGGCCAGGTTGTGCACCATCTGTCCCAGGGCCGGATGGTCGTTGACGTCCCGGGCCCTGCGAGCTGCCGAGATCGCCTCGTCCAGGGCGGCCGGAGAAGCGGTTCTGGAATGCCGCTGTGCCGCGACGTGGCTGAGCGTGTCCAAGGCGCGGGCCTTGAGCGGGTGGGCGGTGGGGGCGAGGCCGACGGCCTCGCGCGCAGCAGCCTCGGCAGACCGGAAGTCGGCCTCGGCACCTTGCTGCCGATAGCGCTCGCTCAGGCTCAGAGCGAGGTTGATCAGCCGGTTGGGCCGGGCCTGGTGCTGCGGGTCGGTCCGTTCCACCGCCTCTCGGAACGAGGCGATCGCCTCGTCCAGGTCCTCCGAGGTGCCCATCTCCTGATGCCGCTGGGCCAGGCAGGAGCCGAGATTGGACAGAGCCGCCCCCGCGTCCGTATCGACGCTTGTCACGGCTTCGCGCGCGAGCAGGACGGCTCGGTGCAGGTCGTCGAGCTTCCCGAGGGTCCGGTACCGCTGGAGCACCGCCGAGCCGTGGTGACCCACGCCGTCCGTCTCTCCGCCTTCGGCCGCCATCCGGCCCTGTTCGATAGCTTCGTCGATGTCCGCGTGAGAGCCGGTGCTCTCGGACCGCTCGCGCAGCGCGGCGCTCAGGTACGACCGCCAGCGGGGCAGTTCCGCGGGTGCCTCGCCCTGGAAGGCGACGGCCGCCTGACCGTGGGCCACGGCCTCGTCGATGTCGGCGCGGGCCCCGGTCCGGCTGTACTTGACCCGCAGGAGGTAGCACAACTGTGCGTGGAGCGGCAGCCGGGCGGCGTCCGGAAGACCGCCGAGGGAAAGGGGCTTCTCGCACAGGTCGATGGCGGCGTCCAGGTCGCCGGGATCGCCGGTGCGGCTGTTCCTGTGCTGGAGTACGTCGGAGAGAGCGCACCGCAGTGATGACGACAGGTGGGGATCGGTGGTGAGCGCGAGCGCCTCGCGTCCGGCACGGAGCATCTTCTCCTCGTCCTCCGACCTCCCCGCGACGGCCCACCTCTGTCCCGACAGCGAGCAGCGCATCGCCGCCAGGTACGGCCGGCTCACATGGTCCCGAGGGACGATGGCGGAGGCCTCCTCGTACCCGTCGACAGCGGCGTTCAGATCCGCCGTGGCGTTGGTGTGTTCGTAACGGAGGACGCGCAGGTCCGCACGGAGCGAGCAGTGCACCCCCCTGCACGCTGTGCCCCGCGCGTCCCGACGACGCGCGGTTGTGGACGCTCATGGCGCGCGTGATCACGTCGATCCCCTCGTCCACGACGGCTTGATCGTGCGTGGCCCGCGCCAGTTGGGTCAGGGCTCCACCGAGGGCGTTGAGTCCCTCGACGCCGCCCTCCAGGGCGGCCACCCGTGCCACCTCGACGGCCTCCCGGATCTGGTGTTCCTCACGGAGCGAGCCGTCCGCCGCCCCGGCCAGCACCGTGGCCAGCTCCGCCCGGAAAGAGGTGAGCAGCGGATGTCCGGCCTTGAGGGTGGCGATGGCCTCACGCAGGAGTCCGGCCGCTTCGTCGAGCAGCTGCTCGTCCTTGGTGAGCCGGGCGAGCAGATGCAGCGAGCGGCCCAGCCCTGCCTCGACGACAGCGACGGGAGCCTGTTCGCCCGGCACTTCGCCCCGATACGCCTCCAGAGCCTGCCGCCCGGCGGTCACCGCAGCGTCGAGCAGCGCCCGGTCCGGCTCCGACTTGTAGTGCAGGAACAGCTGTTGCCCGAGTTCGTGCAGCGTGGTCATCCTGCCGGGCTGCTCCGCCGGTACGAGAGCGGCCATCCGCCGGGCCGTGGCGGTGGCCTCCCTCATCAGCCCGACATCATCGCGTTCGCGTGCCAGCCGGCTGAGCAGACCGGTCAGCCGTGCGAGCGCGACGACTTCGCCGAGCCGGCCCCGGTACCCTTCCGCAGCCGCACGGGCGAGACCGAGGGCCGCGTCCCCCTGACCAGACTCGGCCATGAGCTCGCTCAGTTCGGACCGCCACCGGGCGGTGTGCGCGCCTGTTGTGCCACTCGCGCGGATCGCGTCACGGTAGTGCCGCTGGGCGGCTGTCGGATCGCCGAGCGCGGCCAGGGCGGCGCCAAGCCGCCCACTCGCCTCCGCACCGCCACCGCCCGCCACGGCATTCCTGCCGGCTCGGACCGCCTCCTCCAACGCCTCGCGGTCGTCGTCGAGACGCCCCGACTCCACGAGGTGCGCGCAGAGCTCCATGTGGCCCACCACGGTGTGCGGTCCTTCGGGTGCTGCGGCGAGGGTCTCGCGCCACAGGGCGATGGATTCGACGAGCCACGGACGGAGCCCGGTGGTGCGGTAGAGGTCCCCGGCGGTGACGGCCACGAGACTCAATGCGGCCGCGTACCGCTCGGGGGCGGACTCCCTTAACCCGTATGCGAGTTCCTTTCCCACCGGCATGCTTGCCTCGAGGGCGGCCGGATCCTTCGTGATCTCGTACTGCCTCCTCAACTCCTGGAGGAGTGGGGCGAGGACGGCTGGGCGGTGGGCATGGGAAGCGGGCAGGGCGTCGAGCAGTCGACCGAGCGCGGCGACGAGTTCGGCACGGACGTCGTTGCCGCCCCCGTCTCGAACAGCGACGTACAGCAGCCGTACGAGGTCCTCGAGGCGGGCGGCGAGGTGCGGCGAGTCGGCGGGAGTGAGGCGTACCGCCCGCCGGGCGGCGCGCAGCGCCTCACTCAGCACCCTCGGTTGTTTCGTCCCCGTAGACAACGACACCCCAAGGACGCGCACGAGATGGGTGAGTACGAGACCGGCGGTCGGGTCATGGTCGTCGAGGTGGCTCACCGCCGCGCGAGCCGCTGACACCGCCCTGGCCAGCATGACCGGCTCGCCGAAAGCGCGGTGGCAGGTGTGCAGGGCCTGGCTCAGGTTGTGGAAGACCGTCGACCGCGCGGGATCGTCCTCGGTGCACAGACGAGCCGCGCGGTCCAAGCTCGCGACGGCTTCCACCAGTTGTGCGGGGTCGCCGCTCTCCAGTGAGCGGGCGAAGGCGGCCGCGCCTTCGCCCGAGAGCAACGCCGCTTCGCTGAGTTCGCCGTTTTCATCGGAGTACGTCATGACGAATCCCCCGTCCTTGTCCGGCCTCGGGCCGTAATGTTCTTTTGTAGCGGGCCGCTTGGGGGGAGCGTGGGCCAATGAGCGAAGAGCTGGACGACCGGATCGCGGCAGCAGCCGAGTGGGAGGCGCTGCTCGGGGAGATCCGCGGTGTGGAAGGGCTGGAGAACTTCCTGCGGCCGCTGCGGATCGACACGCTGAGACCCGCGGCCGACGGGCCGGTGGTCATTCTGAATGTCGGACGCGAGCGCTGTGACGCCCTCGTCGTGTCCGGCGACGGCGTGCGTTCCCTGGAGTTGCCGGGACTGACCCGTGCCGAGGTGGAGCGGGAAGCCCTGGACTATCTGCGCATGGTGCAGGGGTTGGAACGAGCGCAGGCAGAGGTCTCGTCCCTGCGTCGCCGACTGCTGGAGGGTGTTCCGGCTTCGGAGGACCTGCACGCGTATCAGGATGCCCAGCGGGTACTCGCAGAGCTGCGGCTCGTGACCGAGGCGGGCCTGCGGGGCACTCTCGGCCGGCTGTGGGACCGGGTCGCCGGCCCGGTCCTGGCCGGCCTGCGGCTCGCTGCCCGACCGGACGGGACTCCGCCCCGGCTGTGGTGGTGCCCCACCGGACAGCTCGCGCTCCTCCCGCTCCACGCGGCCGGTCATCACGACCAGCCCGGTCGTAGTGTGCTCGACTCGGTCGTATCCTCGTACACGCCGTCCTTACGTGCGCTGCACCATGCCAGGCGGCGTGGGGTGGCGGACGGCGGTCGCATGCTCGTCGTCGCGATGGAGCAGACGCCGGGACAGGCCCCGCTCCCCAACGTGGCATCCGAACGGGCTCTGCTGAGAGGCCTTTTCGGTGAGAACCGGTGCACGGTCCTCAGCCAGTCGGAGGCCGTCACCGGGGAGGTCCTGGCGAACCTGAGGACTCATCAGTACGTCCATTTCAGCTGTCACGGCACCCAGAATCTCAACATGCCGTCCCGCGCCGGGCTCCTGCTCGCCGATGGCATGCTGTCGGTGACCGACCTGCTGGCGGGCCCTCTGGAGACGGACCTCGCTTTCCTGTCCGCGTGCAAGACCGCGACCGGTGGCGTGTGGCTCTCCGACGAGATGATCACGCTGGCGGCGGCGCTCCACCACGCCGGATGCAGGCATGTGATCGCCACTCTCTGGTCCGTGTACGACCCGGCCGCTGCATTCGTCTCCGACCACGTGTACCGACAGCTGAAGCGGGACGACGGGCTGGACACGGACGCCGCCGCCCGCGCACTGCACTCCGCCCTCGTCCGGCTGCGCGACCGCCACCGCGACCGGCCGAGCGTCTGGATCCCCTTCACCCACACAGGACCTTGAAGCGTGAGCCATCTTCCCCTGCAGTACCAGTTGTCGAACGATCCCTCCTACGCCTCGACGGCGGCCGCGGTGTTCACCGTCGAGGACTACGGCGACGGTGCCACGGTACTTCGCGGGCCGTGCCCGCGATGCGGCGTCTCCCTGGAGATACCCGCCTTCGACGAGGTGGTCCGTGGCGTCGGCGGCGCCGACCCTCTGCTGGTGGTCTGCGACTGCCGCGAGGAACACCCCGGACGCCCGGACGGCCGCACCGGATGCGGTGCCTACTGGAACTTCCTGCTGTGACCCGCCGACCGAGGCCGGGCCCCGCCGCGACACCCGAGGACCTGCGCCGCGCCGAGGAGCGGGAGGAGCTGATCCGCGGCGAACTGCCCCGCATCAGGTCCGCCGCCCTCGCGTGGCGCAACGGCCTGGGAGCCCTGCTCGCCGGGCTCGTCGGGTTCGGCCTCGTGAAGGGCCGGTCCGACGTCGGCCAGCTCGCCGAGGGCTGGTCCGAGGCGGTCGGCGCCATGCTCCTCGCGGCGCTGGCCTGCGGCGGCTGTGGTGCGGCCCTGCTGCTGCGGGCGGCACACGGCCGCTTCGGCGTCGTCCCGTTGCGTGACCTGCCACCTGCCGCCGTCCGCGCCCACTCAGAGGCACTGGACTCGGTGGTCGCGCTCAGGCGCGGCGTCGTCGCCACCTCCGCGTGCGCGGCGCTGCTCGTCGCAGCGGTGGCCACCACCTGGTACGGGCCGCCCCGTGACGAGCCGGCGCTGCGCGTCGAACACGGCTCCACGACGACCTGCGGGACGGTGGTGCGGATCACCGGGGGAACGCTGGTCCTCAAGACGGAGAGCGGCGAGGTGCCGGTGCCGTTGAAACTCCTCGGCGCGGCCAAGCCGGTGGCGTCGTGCGCCCCCAAGCAGTGACGTCAGGGATCGGACCGGACGGCGCGGGCCAGGATCCGGGCGTTGCGGCGGGGGTCGAGGGAGCGGGCCCAGGCCGCCGGTGCGAGGTCCGCGCGGGACGGCGCGAAGCCGTGGCGGAGGAAGAGATGGCCCCCGCCGGTCGTGGCCGTGAACAGGGATCGGAGGGACTCGTTCCCGGCCCGCGCGAGGGCGGCCGTCAGCAGCCGTGCTCCCAGGCCGCATCCCTGACGGCGGCCGGCGACGCAGAAGTTGTACAGGACGCCCGCCCCGAGCGGGTGGGCGCGGAGGCCGATGCAGCCGTCGAGCGTGCCGCCGGGGGTCTCCGCGACGAGAAAGTCGGCGGCCCGGTCGGCGTACAGGGAGAGCGGGCGGGCGCGAAGGGCTCCGGAGCGGACGAAGGGCCGCGAGAGCGCGGCGAGTGCGGAGGCGTCCTCGGGCCGGGCGGGTCGCAGGGAGAGCGGGGGATGGCCGGGAGTGGCGGGTACGCGAGGCGACAGCGTGGCCTGGCGCGGCGGGGCCGTGGTCAAGGCTTTCCTTCCTCGGTTCCACCGTGCGCGAAGGGGCGGTGGGGTCGCCGCCCAACCCGGTGGAACAGTCGAACTAAGGGTAGCCTTGGCTAAGTTGAGGACCAAGTCGACGCGTCCGGAGCCGGCCCGCCCGCCGACCGGACGGCGCACGCCGCCGCGTATCCGGGAAGCACGGGCACGTCGCTCACCGACCAGCCGGGTACAGCGGCGGGAGCGGCCCCCGCCCCCACGCGGGTGACGGAGGGATCCTCGCCGAGGCCGATGCCGACGCCCTTGAGGTACGCCTCCTTACGGGCCCAGCAGCGCCCTGTGGCGACGGCGCGGGCCGGCTCCGGCAGGGCCGCGAGCTCCGCCCGCTCGACCGGGTGGAGCAGCCCGGCGACCTCGGCCGCCACGTCCGGGGCCGGTACCGCCTCGACGTCGACACCCACCGCCGTGTCCGCGAAACCCAGCAGGACGACGTCGCCGGAGTGGGAGAGCGAGAAGTGGAGCGGAACGGACCGCAGGGCGGGGGCCACGGCCGGGCGGCCGTGCGGGCCGCCGCACCCGGGACACGCCTCGCGGACGTAGCCCACCTTCGCCGGGTCCGTGTCCAGGTACGCGCCGAGGAGCTGCCGCAGAGCGACATGGGCGACGCGGTAGCGGGCGCGGTCGGCGGCCCGTACGAAGCCCTGGAGGCGGGTCCGTTCGCCCTCGTCGAGCAGCTCGCGCAGGTCGTCCGCCCGCGGCCCGTACGCGCCCACGGGCACGATCCAGAGCCGCGGCCCCTGACCGGACCGCCAGGGTCCCGGCAGCGGGTCCTCGCCCAGGCGGGCCGGGGTCGCCCCGGTCAGCACGGACGGCCCGGGTAGTCGTGGCTCTCGGGCGCACCGGCCTCGCGCATCCGGCGGACGACCTCCGCCAGAGCGGCGTCGTCCACGTCGACCGGAATGTTCAACTCACGGTCGAAGACGAGGACTTCACCCTCGCGGACGTGCCAGACGACCCAGCGGGGCGGAACCGCGGGGACCTCCCACAGGTCGGAGTGGACTGCCAGGGCGTCGGTCCGCCTGTTCACAGCTTCCGCCCCTCCGTCGCCTCTCGTCCGTCCACGAAGGTCGCGAGGACCTCGATGTCGCCTATCCGCGAGGGGTCGACGCGGTGCGGGTCGTCGCCGAGGACGACGAGGTCGGCGCGCTTGCCGGGGCTGAGCGTGCCGGCGCTGTCCTCCCAGCGGCAGGCGTACGCACCGGCGACAGTGTAGGCGCGCAGCGCCTCGTCGACCGTGATCGCCTCGTCGGGGCCGATGAGCCGCCCCGAGACCGAGGCACGTTCGACCATGAACTGGACGGCCCGCAGGGGCGATCCGTCGGTGACGGGCCGGTCGGAACTGCCGACGAGCGTCACCCCGTGGTCGAGGAAGCCCCGGCCGCGGTACATCCAGGGCGCACGCTCGGGGCCCATGATCGTCGCGTAGTCGTCGCCGAAGTAGCGCAGGAAGTTGGGCTGGACGACGGCGCTGAGCCCGAGCCGGGCGAAGCGCGCGAGCTGGTCGGGCCTGATGAGCCCGGCGTGCTCGATGCGGTGGCGCGCGTCGGTGCGGGGTCGCAGCTCCTGGGCCCGTTCGACGGCGTCCAGGGCGAGGTCGGCGGCCCGGTCGCCGATGGCGTGGACGGCGAGCTGCCATCCGGCGAGGTGGCCGTCGACGATGAGGGAGGTGAGGCGCTCGGGGTCGTCCTGGAGCTGGCCGGTGTGGTCCATGCCCTCGTACGGGGCGGTGAGCGCGGCCGTACGGGCCATCATGCCGCCGTCGGTGTAGATCTTCAGGGCGCCGACGGAGAGCCAGTCGTCGCCGAACCCGGTGCGCAGGCCGAGGTCGAGCGCGCGCGGGATGCCGTCGCGCTCGTGCGCGCCCTGCGGCCGAAGCGTGTCGCCGCCGGGCATGAGCTGGACCCTCAGCGGCAGACGGCCCTGGTCCCGCAGGAGTTGGTACGCGCCGAGCTCGACCGGACTGTGCCCGAGCAGGCCCCCGCCGATCCCGGCCTCGGCGCAGGCGGTGACGCCCTCGGCGAGGCACACGCGGGCCGCGTACTCGATGGCGTCGGCGAGCTCCTCCTGCGCGTACGGCAGCCGGAGCCTGCGTACGGCGCCCATCGCGCTCTCCACGAGGACCCCGTTGTCGTGCGGCACCTCCGGCGGGAGCAGGTCGAGCACGGCGCTGTTGACGACGCAGGCGTGACCGGAGTCGTGCATCACGAAGATCTTGTGGCCCTGGCCGACCCGGTCGAGGTCCTCGGCCGTCAGGTGCCGCCCGAGGGTCCGCTGGTCGTACCCGCCGATGCTGACCCACGCGCCGGGGGTGTTCCTGCGGGAGGCGGCCTCCGCCACGACGTCGAGGACGTCCTCGACGCGGTCGAGGCCCGCGATGCTCGGGGAGCTCGCCCTGAGGCCGGTCCAGGACAGGTGGACGTGGTTGTCGATGAAGCCGGGCAGGACGGTGGCGCCCTGCAGGTCGACGACCTCACGGGCCGGCAGGGAGGTCACGGCCTCGTCGAGGCCCACGATCCTGCCCTGCCAGATGCCCAGGTCGTGGGCGACGGGGTGGTCGGGGTCCATGGTGAGGATGCGCGCGTTCGTCAGCCTCGTGCAGAGCATCATGCGCAGTCCGTCCTAGGGGGTCTCGGCGAGTACGGCGTCGTCGGCCGCGTCCCAGGCCGGGGCGGCGTCGGGCTCGGGCTCGAAGCGCCGGGGCGCGGCCGGGATCATGAGCGGGGTTCCGGTCTCGGGGTCGTCGATGATCCGGCACGGCAGGCCGAACACGTCCTCGACGAGGTCGGCGGTCATGACGGTGGCCGGGTCGCCCTCGGCGGCGATGGTTCCGCCGGGTCGCATCACGATCAGGTGCGTCGCGTAGCGGCACGCCTGGTTGAGGTCGTGCAGGACCGCGACCACGGTGTGGCCCTTGCGGGCGTGCAGCTCGGCACAGAGGTCGAGCACCTCGACCTGGTGGGCGATGTCGAGGAAGGTGGTCGGCTCGTCGAGCAGCAGGATGGACGTCTGCTGCGCCAGCACCATGGAGAGCCAGACGCGCTGCCGCTGACCGCCGGAGAGGTCGTCGACGGGGCGGTCGGCGAGCTCCAGCACACCGGTCTGGCGCATCGCCTCGACGACGGCCGTCTCGTCCTCGGCGGACCACTGCTTCAGGAGCCGCTGGTGCGGATAGCGGCCGCGGGCCACCAGGTCGCCGACGGTGATGCCGCCGGGAGCGCTGGAGGTCTGCGGGAGCAGACCGAGCCGCCGGGCCACCTCGCGGGAGCGGTACGAGGCGATGGCCGCGCCGTCGAGGTAGACCTGCCCGGCCTTGGGCCTGAGCATCCGCGCGAGCGCCGTGAGCAGCGTCGACTTGCCGCAGGCGTTCGGTCCGACGATGACCGTGAAGGAGCGGTCGGGGATGTCGACGCTCAGGGACGAGGCGACGGTCCGCTGGTCGTAGGAGAGCGTCAGCTCCTCGGCGCGGAGCCGGGGCTGCGGGGCGTTGGTTCCAGTCATGCGCGGCTCTTTCGCGACTCGGTGATCAGCAGCCAGATGAGGTAGAGCCCGCCGATGGCGCCTGTCGCCGTGCCGACCGGGAGGAGCGCGGGCGCGAAGACCCGTTGCACGACGAGGTCGCTCACGACGAGCAGGAGGGCGCCCATGAAGGCGGAGGACAGCAGCGAGGGCGCGGAGGACGCGGTGAGTCTGCGGACGACCTGCGGCGCGGCCAGGGCGATGAACCAGATGGGGCCGGTGACGGCGGTGGCGAACGCGGCGAGGGCGACGCCGATGACGAGGAGGACCGTGCGCGTGCGGGCCACGTCGACGCCGAGGGCCGTCGCCGTGATGTCGCCCATCTCGACCATGGCGAGCCGGCGCGAGAGCAGGAGGGCCGGCGGGAGCAGGACGGCGAGCGCGATGCCGATGGCGTTGGCGTGCGTCCAGAGCCGGTTGCCCAGGCTGCCGATGAGCCAGGCCTGGGCCTCCTGGGCCTCCTGGAAGGTCGCCCGGGTGATCAGGTACGAGTTGGCGGCGAGCAGCAGGGCGCTGACGCCGATGCCGATGACGATCAGCCGGAAGCCCTGCAGCCCGCGGCCGATCATCAGGAGATGGACGGCGAGGGCCGTGGCGAGGCCGCCGACGAGCGCGCCGAACGCGATCTGGGTCATGCTGCCGTGGAGCAGGATGATGACGACGAGCGCGCCCACGGCCGAGCCGTTGGTGAAGCCGATGATGTCGGGGCTGCCGAGGGAGTTGCGGGTGAGGCTCTGCAGGATCGCCCCGCTCACGGCGAGGGCCGCGCCGACGAAGACCGCGGTCAGCAGGCGCGGCATCCGCAAGGTGTTGACCACGAAGTCGGCGGCGCCGGACCCGTTTCCGGTCAGCGCCCCGACGACCTCGCCGACGGTGAGCGGGAAGTCGCCGGTGGTCAGGGTGATGCCCATGACGACGACCAGCAGGGCGGCCAGCAGGGTGGTGACGGCGAGGGTGCGGCCTTGGACGCGGAGCGAGACCGCGCCCGTCCGGACGACGCGGCCGCTGATGACCCGGGGGGCCCGGGGGGCGTGGTCCTTGGTGGACACGGGCACGGAGCCGGTCGACTCCCCTACGGCGCTCACAGCATGACCAGCTTTCGACGACGGCACAGCGCGATGAACAAGGGGGCCCCGATGAAGGCGGTGACGATGCCGACCTGCACCTCGCCCGGCGCGCCGAGCACGCGGCCGATGACGTCCGAGCCGATGAGCAGGACCGGGGCGAGGACCATCGAGTACGCGAACACCCAGCGCTGGTCGGCCCCCACGATGAAGCGGGCGATGTGCGGGACGGCCAGGCCGACGAAGCTGATCGGACCGACGGCCGCGGTGGCCGCCCCGCAGAGCAGCATCACGGCGACCGCGGCGAGCACGCGGGTCCGGCCGACGTGGACGCCGAGGGCGCGGCCCATCTGGTCGCCCATGGCCAGGGCGTTCAAGGAGGGGGCCAGCAGGAAGGCGACGACCAGCCCGACGACGACGAACGGCACGACGAGCAGGACGATGTCGTAGTACCGGCCCGCGAGGGACCCCACGGTCCAGAAGCGGAACTGGTCGAACGCCTCCGGATCGAAGAGCAGGACCGCCCAGTTGAAGGCGTACAGGACGGCGGTGACCGCCGCGCCCGCGACGACGAGCCGGTCGGGGGTGGCCAGTTTCCGCCCTGAGGAGCCGAGGAGGTAGACGCCGACCGACGCGACGGCGGCGCCGGCGAGGGCGAACCACAGGTAGCCGAGCGGCTGGGCGACACCGAGGAAGGCGACGGCCACGACGACGCCCGCGGAGGCGCCCAGGTTCACGCCGAGCAGTCCGGGGTCGGCGAGCGGGTTGCGGGTCAGTGCCTGCATCAGGGCCCCGGAGAGCCCGAGGGCCACGCCGACGAGCAGTCCGAGGAGGGTCCGGGGGATCCGGTACTCATGGACGATGGTGGCGGCTTCCGAGGTGTCGGGAGCCCAGAGAAGGTCCCAGGTCGCGGCGAACGGGATGCCGCGGGTGCCCACCCAGACACTGAGCAGCGAGACGAGGACCAGTGCGCCGAGCGACACGAGCAGTCCGAGGCTCCGCAGGGCCATCGCGGCCGGACGCGCCGTGGGCGCGACCGGATCGGCGGGACCCGCGCTCTCGCTTCCGGGCGCCGCCCGGGTTTCGACGGACAACGACCACTCCCCTGGCGGCGGAATCGAGCGCTCCGCGAGCGGCGCGAAGCGTGGAACACGGTGGTGCGGCACGCGACATGACACACCGCCAATCGAACTTAGGTGAGCCTAACCGTACAGCCGTGAAGAGGTCAACGTGGCTGCGCAGCATGGCATTTCAGCCACACGCGCACGCGCCGGGAGAGCCCCCGGGCACCCTTGGCACCGGCGGTGTTTAAGGTAGCCTTACCTAATAATCCAGCTCTGTTTCTGTGGAGGCGTCGCATGCCCGCTGGAGGACCAACGGGAGGCTTCGTCCTCCGCAGAGCACTCGCCGATCAACGGCGCCGTGTCACCGGAGCCTCGCTCCTCGGCATGGCGCATCAGGTGTGCGAGGCTCTCGTCCCGGTCGTCATCGGTCTGGTCATCGACGAGGCGGTGGCGACCGGCTCCTCCGGCGCCCTGCTGCGGTGGCTGCTCGTGCTCGCCGGCCTCTTCCTCGTACTCTCCACCTGCTACCGCAACTCGGCACGGCTCGCCGAGGGCGCCGGCGAGTCGGCGGCGCACCGCATCCGGCAGGACCTCGCCGCCCGGGTGCTCGACCCACGGGGCGGCGCCGACAGCGGGCGGCTGCCCGGAGCGCTGACCGCCGTCGCGACCGGCGACGCCAAGCGGGTCGGATCGGTCGCCGCCGCGCTCCCGTACACCCTGTCCGCCGTCGCCGGGCTGGCGATCAGCGCCGTGGCCCTGCTCCGCATCTCCGTACCGCTCGGCCTGCTGGTCCTCCTCGGCGTCCCGCCGCTGCTGTGGCTCGGCCATGTCATCAGCCGCCCGCTCGAACGGCGCAGCGAGGCGGAGCAGGAGCACGCCGCCCACGCCTCCGGGGTCGCCGCCGACCTGGTCGCCGGCCTGCGCGTGCTGAAGGGCATCGGGGCCGAGGCGGCGGCGGTCTCCCGGTACCGGGAGACGAGCCGCAGCTCGCTGGCCTCGGCGCTGCGCGCCGCGACGAGCCGGGCGTGGCACGACGGCGCGATCCTCGCCCTGACGGGCATCTTCATCGCGGCGATCGGGCTCGTCGGGGCGCACCTCGCGATGAACGGCAGCATCACCGTGGGCGAGCTGGTGGCTGCCGTCGGCCTCGCCCAGTACCTCCTCGGCCCCTTCCAGCTCCTCACCTACGTCAACGGCGAGTTCGCCCAGGGCCGGGCCTCCGCCGAGCGGATCGCCGAGGTCCTCGCCTCGCCGCCCGCCGTCCCCGCGGGCACGGTCACCCTGGCCGACCCGGTCGCCGGGCGGCTGCGGCTCCGGGGGGTCACCCAGGGCGCGCTGCGCGGGGTCGACCTCGACATCGCGCCCGGCAGCCTCGTCGGCGTGGTCGCCCGTGACGCGGCCGCCGCGAACGACCTGCTGCTCTGTCTGGGCCGCGAACTCGACCCCGCCGAGGGGAGCGTCGAGCTCGACGGCGTACCGCTGACCGACCTCGGCCCGGACGACGCCCGCCGCGCGATCCTGGTCGCGCACCACGACGCCGACCTGTTCGAGGACAGCCTGCTCGCCAACGTGCGCGCCGGGGCGGAGCTCGACGGCGCGGACCTGGGTCCGGCACTCGCCGCCTCGGCCGCCGACGACGTCGCCCAGGCGCTGCCCGACGGCGTGGACACCGTCCTCACCGAGCGCGGCAAGTCGCTCTCCGGCGGTCAGCGCCAGCGCGTCGCGCTCGCCAGGGCTCTCGCCGCCGACCCGCCGGTCCTCGTCGTCCACGACCCGACCACGGCCGTCGACACCGTCACCGAGGCCCGCATCGCCGGCCGGCTGCGGGACCTGCGCCGCGGCCGCACCACGGTCCTGGTCACCACGAGCCCCGCGCTGCTCGCCGGGACCGACGTGGTCGTCATGCTCGACGACGGCCGGGTGACCGCCGAGGGCAGCCACCCGGAGCTGGTCGCCGAGCACGAGACGTACCGCTCGGCGGTGCTGGCATGACGACCGCCCCGGACCGGGCCGGCCAGGACCGAGACCCGCAGGACCGAGACCCGCAGGACGAAGGACGGACGATGAGCGGACCCGGCACACCCGAACGCGAGCTGCTGCCCACCGCGAGCGGCGCCCGGACCCTCGCCGTCGTCCGCGAGCTGGTGCGCCGTCACCGGCTCCTCGCCGTGGGCGCGGTGACCGTCCTCGTCGTCGGCACGGCCATCGGGCTGCTGACGGCGCCGCTGCTGGGCCGGATCGTGGACCTCGTCGTGGAGAAGCGCGGCGCGTCCGCGCTGACCGTCCCGATGCTGCTCCTCCTCGCGGTCGCCGTCGCCCGCGGCATCGCGACCGCGATCGGCAAGTCGCTCGTCGCCAGGCTCGGCGAGACGGTCCTGGCGGACCTGCGGGAACGGTTCATCGCCCGGGCACTGCGGCTGCCGCTCGAACGGGTCGAGCAGGCCGGTTCGGGCGACCTCACCTCGCGGGTGACGGGCGACGTGACCCTGATCGCGCGGGCGGTACGGCAGGCGCTTCCCGAGTTCGCCGGCGCCTTCCTCACGATCGTGCTCACCCTCGTGGGTCTGACCGTCCTCGACTGGCGCTTCCTGCTCGCCGTGCTGATCGCCGTCCCGGTCCACGTCCTCACCGTGCGCTGGTACATCCCGCGCGCCGCGAGCATCTACGGCGAGCACCGGGTGGCGACGGGCGCGCTGCAGCACCAGCTGCTCGACAGCATCGGCGGCGTCCGTACGGTCCGCGCGTTCCGTCTCAACGGCCGGCACGCGGAACTCCTGGAGCAGCGCTCGCAGACGGCGGTGGACCTGGCGGCGCGCGGTATGCGCCTGGTCTCGGGGTTCTTCTCGCGTCTCAACATCGCCGAGTTCATCGGCATGACCTCGATCCTCGTCACCGGGTTCTTCCTGGTCGACAACGGCGCGGTGAGCATCGGTACGGCGACGGCTGCGGCGCTCTACTTCCACGGTCTGTTCAACCCGATCAACGCCGCGCTCTTCCTCATCGACGACGCCCAGTCGGCCGGCGCGAGCCTCGCCCGCCTGGTCGGCGTGTCGAGCCTCCCGGCCGAGCGGGAGACCGACGAGCGGGCCGCCGTGCCGGTCGACGGCTCGGTCAAGGTGACGGACCTCGGCCACGCGTACGTGGACGGCCACCCGGTGCTCGCCTCGGTGGACCTGGAGGTCCGGGAGGGCGAGCGGGTGGCCCTCGTCGGTGCCAGCGGCGCGGGCAAGACCACGCTGGCGAAGCTGATCGCGGGTGTGCACGACCCGTCGACCGGCGCGATCTCCCTGGGTGGCGTGGACTCCCGGGAGCTGGGCCCGGCCGGGGTCCGGCGGGCGGTCACCCTGATCAGCCAGGAGGTCCACGTCTTCGCCGGACCGCTCTCCGAGGACCTGCGGCTGGCCCGCCCCGGGGCGACGGAGGAGGAGCTGCGCGCCGCGCTGGACCGTGTCGGCGCCCTGGAGTGGGTCGACGCGCTGCCCGAGGGGGCGGCCACGGTCGTGGGCGAGGGCGGCCACCGCCTCACGGTGACCCAGGCCCAGCACCTGGCCCTGGCCCGGCTGGTCCTCACGGACCCGCCGATCGCGATCCTCGACGAGGCAACCGCCGACGCCGGCAGCGCGGGCGCCCGCGTCCTCGAGACGGCCGCGCTGCGCGCCTTGGAGGGCCGTACGGGCCTGATGGTGGCCCACCGCCTCCCCCAGGCGGCGACCGCCGACCGCGTCGTGGTCCTGGACCGGGGGCGGGTCGTGGAGACGGGCACGCACGAGGAACTGGTCGCGGCGGGCGGACGGTACGCGGAGCTGTGGTCGGCCTGGTCGGACAGCCGCCGGGAACCGTCGGTCCCGGCGTAGGCTGCGCGCCGCGTCGAAGAAGGCTCCCTCCCGGGATCTCCGGGCGGGAGCCTTGCGCGTTGTGGGCAATCGTTCCGCTGGGGCGTGGGGGTCCCCCGGACGAAGTCGGGGAGGGTGGGCACAACGGGACGGCGCCCTTGCGGGCCCGTCCGCCCCGTGCCCCTGCGTTCACCGCGTGGGTCCCTGGTCAAGGCGACGGCCTCGTCGGTACCGGGGGGCCATGTGCGGAACGCGCCCGCAGGGGCGCCGTCCCGTGTGCCCAGTCGTCCCGCCCTGCGGGACGATTGCCCACAAGGCGAGGGGGCGGCGCACGGCCAAACGCCGCCGCCCCGGGAGCGGGGCTCCGGGGCGGCGGCGTCGGGTCGTGACGGTCAGGACTGCTGGGCCGCCAGGCTGGCCGGGCGGAGGTCCGTCCAGTGTTCCTCGACGTACGCCAGGCACGCCTCACGCGTCTCCTCGCCGAAGACCGTCCGCCAGCCGGCCGGTACCTCGGCGAACGAGGGCCACAGCGAGTGCTGGTTCTCGTCGTTGACGAGGACCAGGAAGCGGCCCTGCGGGTCCTCGAACGGGTTGGTGCTCATGCGTTGTCACTCCTTGTCGAACGCGCGGTCATGGCGGTGAACAGCTCGGAGAGCGGCTGTCCGGGGTCGGCTGCCACGGCGTGCAGCAGCCTCTGAAGTTCGTCGGCGAGTCGCCGCGCCTTCGCGGTGCCGAGCAGGTCGGTCGCGTGGATCAGTCCGCAGTGGACGGGCCCGTCACCCTGCGGCTCGTAGAAGCTGAGGGTCAGCCGCGCCCTGGTGGACCCGGTCGGTACGGCTTCGAGGGAGCCGACCCCGCCCTCCAGCTGCTCCAGGTCCGCCTGTTCATGGTGGATCACCATGACCTGCGGGCCCTCCTGGGGCAGTCCGGCAACCCGGACGACCTCGTCGAACGGCACGTCCTGCCGGTCGAGGGCGCCGAGCGTGGCCTCCCGTACGCGGGAGAGCAGCTCCGCGAAGGTCGGGTCACCCGCGGTGTCGGTGCGCAGCACGACCGTGTTGAAGAAGCAGCCCACCAGGTCGGCCAGTTGGTCGTCCGTACGACCCGCGACCAGGGTGCCGATGGGCAGGTCCGTGCCGGCGCCGTGGGCGGTGAGCAGGGCCGCCAGGGCGGAGTGCAGCACCATGAACATGCTGGTGCCTGTCGTCCGGGCGAGCTCGTCCACGGCGGCGTGCAGCCGCTCGTCCAGGACGAAGCCCACATGGTCCGCACCGGGCGTGGAGGAGCGCGGGCCGTCCGCCGGGAGGGCCAGCTCGGCCGGTGCGTCCTTCAGCGTCTCGCGCCAGTAGGCGAGCTGCCGGCCGCCGCGGCTGCCCGGGGCGTCGAGGTCGCCCAGGACCTCGCGGGCCCACCGGGCGTAGTCGGTGTACGACACGGGCAGCGGCCGCCACGCGGGGGCGCGGCCTTCCGAACGCGCCGTGTAGGCCGCCGTCAGGTCACGGAAGAGCGGGACCACCGACCATTCGTCCACGGCGAGGTAGTGCATGGTCAGCAGCAGCGCCTGCGCGCCGTCGGGCGCTGTCAGCAGGCGGGCGCCGAACGGTGCCGCACGGCCGGGATCCGGTGCTCCGCCGGCCAGTTCGGTCAGGCGCGCGTCCAGGTCGGCGCACTCCTCCAGGACGAGCACCGGGGGCTGGACGGC
The DNA here is from genome assembly GCF_055563155.1 of Streptomyces sp. NPDC013317. Taxonomy (NCBI): domain Bacteria; kingdom Bacillati; phylum Actinomycetota; class Actinomycetes; order Kitasatosporales; family Streptomycetaceae; genus Streptomyces; species Streptomyces sp. NPDC013317. The sequence continues at coordinate 691,874 of NZ_JBVHDX010000001.1, read as the reverse complement.
CCGGTGGTGGAGCGTGCGGCCGCGTTCCGTGAACGCCGTGCGCAGGGGCTCGTGCCGGGCCGCCACGTCGGCGAGGGCCGCGGACAGCACGTCCGCGTCCAGGCCTCCGGGCGCGCGCAGCACCAGCGCGTGGTCGAAGCGGGGGGTACGGCGGTACGCGTCCCACTGCCAGCGCTGGACGGGCGCGGCGAGGAGTTCCTCCTGGCGGTGGTCCTCCTCACGGTGGCCCTCCCGTCGGTGCGACTCCTGCCGGACTTCCGCCGGGCGCAGTGCCGGGCGGGCCGTCGACGCTCCCTTGAGCTTGCCCTCGATGCCGGCGACGGTCAGCGCGTCGAAGACGTCCCTGATGCTGAGCTCGACGCCGAACTCGGCCCGGATGCGGCCCAGGAGCCGCATGGAGGCCATGGAGTGGCCGCCGAGCGCGAAGAAGTTGTCGTGGACGCCCACCCGCTCCAGCTTGAGGATCTCACCGAACAGGGCGGCCAGCCGGGCTTGCGTCTCGTTGACGGGCGACGCGTCTCCGGTCATCGACGCCCAGTCGGGTGTAGGCAGCGCCTTGCGGTCCAGCTTGCCGTTCGGGGTCAGCGGCAGCGGGCCGTCCAGCGGCACGACGAGCGCGGGGACCATGTACTCGGGCAGCAGCCCGGCCACGTGGGCGCGCAGCTCCTGCGGGTCGAGCTCCACGGACTCCCCCGCCTCCGGGACGGCGTAGCCGACGAGGCGGACGATGTCGCCGTCGCGGTCGGGCAGCACGGCTGCCTGGGCGACTGCGGGGTGACCGGCGAGGGCCGCCTCGATCTCGCCCAGCTCGATGCGGAAGCCGCGCACCTTGACCTGGGTGTCGACGCGGCCGAGGAAGTCGAGGTTGCCGTCGGCGCGCCAGCGGGCGCGGTCGCCGGTGCGGTACATCCGCGCGCCGGGCTCGGTGGCGTACGGGTCGGCGACGAACCGCTCGGAGGTCAGCGCGGTCTTGCCGAGGTAGCCGCGGGCGAGGCCGCGTCCGGAGACGTACAGCTCGCCGACGACGCCGGGCGGGACCGGCCGCAGGTGCTCGTCCAGGACGTAGGCGCGGGTGTTCGGGTCGGGCCGGCCGATCGGCACCCGGCCGGACGGGCGGCCTCCGTGCTCGCGCGAGGGCCAGAGCGTGGAGTTGACCGTCGCCTCGGTGAGTCCGTAGGCGCAGATCAGATGGGCCGTGGCACCGAACCGCTCGAAGACGTCCGGCGGCACGGTCTCCGTGCCGACGAGGACGGTCGACCCCTCCGGGAGCTCGCAGCCGGGAGGCAGGGCCGACACGAGGGACGGCGGAAGGATCATGTGGGTGATCCGCTGCTCCGCGAGGAAGTCGGTGAGCGCCGGTCCCGCGACCCGTGCTTCGTCCGTGATGAGGACGAGCCGGCCGCCGTGGCAGAGTGCCATGGACAGTTCGAAGGCGAAGACGTCGAAGCCGATCGAGGCGAACTGCAGGACGTGGCTGTCGTGTTCGAGCCCCATGCGGTCGACGGCGGTGGCGACGAGGCTGGAGATCCCCTCGTGCGGGACGACGACGCCCTTGGGCCGTCCGGTGGAGCCGGAGGTGTAGATGACGTACGCCGCCTGGTCGAGAAGGACCGGCCGCCCGCCGACCGCGGTCTCCGGCAGGGTCTCCAGCTCGGCGGCCACCGACGGTTCGTCGAGCAGCACCACCGGCACGCCCGCCACCTCGGGGATCTTCCCGGCGACCGGCTCGGTGCCGACGACGAGCGCCGCCCGCGAGTCCTCGATCATGTACGTGAGGCGGTCGGCCGGGTGGACCAGGTCGAGCGGGAGGAACGCGGCGCCCAGCTTCAGCGCGGCGAGCACCGTGGCGACCATGTCGACCGAGCGGGGGACGGCCACGCCGACCACGCTCTCGGCACCGGCTCCGCGTGCCGCGAGCAGTCGGGCGAGGCGGTTGGCGCGGGCGTCGAGCTCCGCGTAGGTGACGGACCGGTCTCGGTCGACGACGGCGACGGCGTCGGGGCGCTCGCCGAGCCGCTGGGCGAACAGTGCCGGGAAGGACTCCTCGTCGACCTCGCGGGAGGTGGCGTTGAAGCCGTCCAGGACCAGCCGCCGCTCGTCGTCGCCGAGGATCTCGGCCCGCGAGACGGGCTGCCCGGGCGCGGCGACGAGGGCCGCGACGAGGGTGCGGAGGCCCTCGCCGAGACGCTCGGCGGTCCGGTGGTCGAACAGCTCGGTGGCGAACTCCAGACGGCAGCCGAGGGAGCCGGTGCCGCCGTCGGCGGGCGTGTGCTCGGTGAAGCTGAACACGAGGTCGAACTTGGCCGAGCGGATGCGGAAGGGGACGTACTCGACGCCTAGACCGGTCAGTTCCAGGCCGTCGCCCGTGCGGGCGTGGTAGCCGACCATCACCTGGAACAGCGGGTTCCGCGAGAGGGAACGGGTCGGGTTGAGCTTCTCCACCACGGACTCGAAGGGAACGTCCGCGTGCGAGAAGGCGGCGAGGTCGGTCTCCCGCACCCGGGCGAGCAGCTCGGTGAAGCTCGGGTCGCCGCTCAGGTCGGTCCGCAGCACCAGGGTGTTGACGAAGAAGCCGACGAGGTCGTCGAGGGCCTCGTCGCCGCGCCCGGCGATGGGCGAGCCGACGGAGATGTCCGTACCGGCGCCCATGCGGTGCAGCAGGGCGGCCACGGCCGCGTGGACGACCATGAACATGCTGGCGCCGGTCTCGCGGGCGAGCCGCTTCAGGCCTTCGTGGACGTCGGCGTCGAAGGCGATGTCCAGTTCGGCGCCGGTGAACGCCGGCCGGGCCGGGCGGGGCCGGTCCGTGGGCAGTTCCAGCTCCTCGGGTGCGCCTTCCAGGGTCGTGCGCCAGTACTCCAGCTGGCGGGCGGCCAGGCTCTCCGTGTCCGCCGGGTCGCCGAGCAGCCGCTGCTGCCACAGGGCGTAGTCGGCGTACTGGACGGGCAGGGGCTCCCACTGCGGGGCCTCGCCGTCGACGCGGGCCGCGTAGGCGGTGGCCAGGTCGCGGAGGAAGGGACGGTCCGACCACTCGTCGGTGGTGATGTGGTGGAGCAGCAGGACGACCACGTGGTCCTCGGCTGCCAGCTCGACGACCGTGGCGCGCACGGGCAGTTCGGCGGCGAGGTCGAAGGGCCGGTTGACGGCGGCCTCGACGAGGTCGGGCACCTGGTCCTCGGTGGCGTGCAGCCGCTCCACGACGGGACGGGCCTCGTCGACGGGCAGGACGCGCTGGACGGCCTGACCCTCGTGTTCCACGAAGACCGTCCGCAGGGCTTCGTGCCGGGCGGTCACGTCGGCGAGCGCCGTCTCCCACGCCGCCACGTCCAGGGCGCCGCGCAACCGCATGACCAGCGGGAAGTTGTACGCGGCCGAGGTGCACTCGATCTGCTGGATGACCCACAGGCGCTGCTGGGCGTGCGAGAGCGGGAGTTCGTCGGGCCGCTCCCCCGCGGTCAGAGCCGGCCGTGCGGCGCCGCCGGAGCGGTCCGCGCGCTCGAGCAGCTCGGCCACCGTGGGTGCCTCGAAGAGGTCGCGGATGGCGAGTTCGGCGTCCAGCGCGGTACGGGCCCGGCTGACGAGCCGGGTGGCGAGCAGCGAGTGGCCGCCGAGCTCGAAGAAGTCGCTGTCGATGCCGACGCTGCCCTCCGGCAGGCCGAGCGCCTCGGCGAAGAGCGCGCAGAGCGTCTCCTCGCGCGGCGTGCGCGGGGCGCGGCTCGTGCCGGTTCCGGCGAAGTCCGGTGCGGGCAGGGCTCGTACGTCGAGCTTGCCGTTGACGGTGAGCGGGAGGGTGTCCACGGGGACGAGCGCGGAGGGGACCATGTAGTCGGGCAGCGCGGCCTTCAGGTGGTCGCGGAGCCGCTGGAGCAGCTCCTCGCCGGGCGCGGTGCCGTCCTCGGGTGCGAAGTAGCCGACGAGACGCTTGGTGCCGGTGCTCTCGTTGACGACGACGGCCGCGTGGGCGACCTCGGGGTGCGAGGACAGAGCCGTGGAGATCTCGCCGAGTTCGATCCGGTAGCCGCGGATCTTCACCTGGTCGTCGGTGCGTCCCAGGAAGTCGAGCAGCCCGTCGGGCCGCTGCCGTACGAGGTCGCCGGTGCGGTACATCCGCTCCCCCGGCTCGCCGAACGGGTCGGCGACGAACCGCTCGGCCGTGAGGCCGGGCCGGTCGTGGTAGCCGCGGGCCAGGCCCGTGCCGGCGATGTACAGCTCGCCGGGGCAGCCGGGCGGGACCAGGCGCAGCATGGCGTCCAGGACGTGGGCGCGGGTGTTCCGGATGGGCATGCCGACGGTGGAGGTCGCGCTGTCCGTGGTGGAGCCGCCGAGGGTGTTGATGGTGTACTCGGTCGGCCCGTAGAGGTTGTAGCCGTAGGTGCCCTCGGTGCGGCGCAGCGTGCTCCACACGGTGTCGGACACGGCCTCGCCGCCGAGCAGGACCAGCGCGGGGCGGTGCTTCCCGGCCGCCTCGTCGTGGTCGAGGAGGCCCTCCTCGATGAGCAGCTGGGCGTACGTGGGGGTCACGTTGACGACGTCGACCCGGTGCAGGTCGCAGTAGGCGACCAGCGCCTCCGCGTCGCGGCGCAGCTCCTCGTCGCAGACGTGGACCTCGTGGCCCTCGACGAGCCAGAGCAGCTCCTCCCAGGACATGTCGAAGGCGAAGGAGACGGTGTGGGCGATGCGCAGTCGCCGGCCTCCGGCAGAGGCGATGGCCGGGTCGAAGATCTCCTTCTGGTGGTTGAGCTGCATGTTCGTCAGACCCCGGTAGGGGGTGACGACGCCCTTGGGCCGGCCGGTGGAGCCGGAGGTGTAGATGACGTACGCGGGGTGTTCGAGCCGGTCCTCGACGTCGTGGGCGAAGGCGGGCCGCTCGGCGTCGGTGATCTCCCCGCCGGGGAGGGCGGCCAGTTCGGCGGCCACGGTCTCGTCGTCCAGCGGGAGTTCGGGGGCGACGGGGCCCTCGGGTGCCCTGAGTGCGGGGGCGACCGCGGTGGTGGTGACCAGGCAGAGGGGTCCGGTGTCCTCGACCATCAGGCGGAGCCGGTCGGCCGGGTGGTCCAGGTCGAGCGGCAGATAGGCGGCGCCGGTCCGCAGGACGGCGAAGAGCGCGGCGACCATGTCGATGGAGCGGGGCAGGGCGAGCGCCACGACCTTCTCCGGGCCCGCTCCCCTGGCGAGGAGCAGCCGGGCGATCCGGTTGACGTGCGCGTCCAGTTCGGCGTAGGTGAGGGCGCGTTCGCCGAAGACGAGCGCCACCGCGTCCGGGGTGCGGGCGACCTGGGCCGTGAGCATGTCGGCGATGGTCTCGTTCGGCACCGGCTCCCGGCTGCCGGCCACCTCGGCCGCCAGGGCGGCGTGCTCGGACGGCAGCAGGAGGTCCACGCCGACGGTGCGGGCGGTGACGGCGTCCGGGCGGGCGAGGATCTCGCCGAGCCGCTCCAGGACGGTGGTGAACCGGCCGAGGATCGTGTGCGCGGCCTCCGCGTCGAACAGGTCGGGCCGCGCCGCCAGCGTGACCCGCAGCCGGGTCTCGGGAGTGACGATCAGGGTGAGGGGGAAGTGGGTGCCGTCCACGTTGGAGACGTCGGTGATGCCGTGCCGCTGCCGGAGCTCCGCGGCACGGTCCTCGCCGTCGGCGGAGCGCAGCACGAAGAGGGTGTCGAACAGCCGCCGGTGGCCGGTCTCCTGCTGGAGGGTCCCGAGGCCGACGTACTCGTACGGCATGACCGAGGCGCGCTCGGACTGCATCCGGCGCAGCAGGTCCAGCAGCGGCTCGTCCGGGGCGAACGCGACACGCGCGGGGATGGTGTTGAGGAACATGCCGATGATGCCGGCGACGTCCGGTACGTCCGCGGGGCGGCCGGCGACCGCGGTGCCGAAGGCGACGTCGCCACGGCCGGTCATCGCCGAGAGGACCAGGCCCCAGGCGGCGTTGAGCACCGTGTTCAGGGTGAGACCGTGCTGCCGGGCCAGCGCGCGGAGGCGGTCGCTGGTCTCCTTGGTGAGTACGGCGTCGAAGTCGGCCGGGATGACCGGGCCCGCGTCGCGGCCGGTCGGTGCGACGAGGGTCGGCTCGTCGAAGCCGGCGAGCGCGCCGCGCCAGGCGTCGAGGGCCTGGCCGGTGTCCTGCCGGTCGAGCCAGGCCAGGTAGTCGCGGTACGAGCCGGGCGCGGGCAGACCGGTGGTGTCGCCGGCCCGCTCGTACAGCGTGAACAGCTCCTCCAGGAAGAGCCAGGCGGACCAGCCGTCCCACAGGATGAGGTGGTGGGTGACGACGAGCCGGTCCCGCCCGTCGCCGAGCCGGATCAGCTGGAGGCGGCAGAGCGGCGGGGCGGACAGGTCGAAGCGCTGCCGGCGGTCGGCGGCGAGGAGCGCGTCCACCCGGGCGCGCCGCTCCTCGGCGGACAGCTCGGAGAGGTCGGTCTCCGTCAGCGGGATCTCGGCGCCGTCGGCGATGAACTGGACGGGCCGGGGCAGGCCGTCGCTGGTGAACCCGGCGCGCAGGCTCGCGTTGCGTTCCAGGAGCGCCCGGCAGGCGGCGCGCAGCCGGTCGGCGTCCAGAGGGCGGTCGAAGTCCAGGGTCTCCTGCGACAGGTAGACGTCGAGGGCGTCGCCGGTGTCGTAGGTGGCGTGGAAGTACATGCCCTCCTGGAGCGGGGAGAGCGGCCAGACGTCGGCGACCGGGAGTCCCGCGACGGCTGCGACGCGGGCGGTCTCCTCGGCGGTCAGTTCGAGGCCGCCGAGCGGCGCCGGGGCCGGGGGCTCGGCGGGGGCGCCGGCGGTCAGCTGGGCGAGCAGCGCCTGGAGGGCCGGGTCGACGGCGGCGCCGGACTGCGCCTGCGCGGCGAGCATCGCCTGGAGGGCGGCGGCGGCCTGCCCGGCGTCGGCGGCGGACATGCTCACCCCGGCGGCGGGCACTTCGGGAGCGGTCTCGACGGCGGGTCCGTCCGGCACCTCCGCGGCCGTCGCGGCGAGCGCGGCGGGCGTACGGTGCTCGAACACATCGCGCGGGCTGATGGTCAGTCCCCTTTCACGGGCCCGGGTGGCGACGGCGATCGAGGTGAGGCTGTCGCCGCCCAGGACGAAGAAGTCGTCGTCGGCACCGATCCCGGCGATACCGAGGACGTCGGTGAAGATCTCGCAGAGGGCGCGCTCGCGTTCGTCGCGGGGCGCGCGTCCGCCGGCCCTGGGGGCGACGGTCGGCGAGGGCAGGGCGTTCTGGTCGAGCTTGCCGCTGGGGGTCAGCGGCAGCGTGTCGAGGGCCATGACGGCCGCCGGCACCATCGCGGCGGGCAGCGCGTCGGCGAGCGCCGCGTGGAGGGCTTCGCCGTCGAGGGCGGTCACGGCGCCGGAGCCGCCCGGCGCCGGGACGGCGTAGCCGAGGAGCGTGCCGTCGCGGACGACGACGGCGGCGCGGGCGACCCCCGGGAGCGCGGCCAGGGCGGCCTCGATCTCGCCCAGTTCGACGCGGTTGCCGCGCACCTTGACCTGGCGGTCGGTGCGGCCGAGGTAGTCGACGGCGCCGTCGGGGCGCCGGGCGACCAGGTCGCCGGTGCGGTACATGCGGGCACCGGGCTCCCCGAACGGGTCGGCGACGAACCGCTCGGCGGTCAGCCCGTGCCGGTCGTGGTACCCGCGGGCCAGCTGGACGCCGGCGAGGTACAGCTCGCCGGGGACGCCGTCCGGGACGGGGCGCAGGAAGGCGTCGAGGACGTACAGGCGGGTGTTCCAGACGGGGCGGCCGATCGGAACGGCGAGTTCGTCGTCCCCTTCGTACGGGAAGTACGTGACGTCGACGGCGGCCTCGGTGGGGCCGTAGAGGTTGTGCAGCGGCACCGGGCCGTGGCCTCGGCGGGAGGTCAGCTCCGCCCAGCGGCGGGCGTCGGCTCCGGTCAGGGCCTCGCCGCTGCAGAAGACGCGGCGCAGGCTCCTGGCCCACTCGGGGGTTTCCTGCGCGGCCTCCATGACCTGGACGAACGCGGCCAGCATCGAGGGCACGAAGTGCGTGGTCGTGATCCGCTCGGTGGCGATCAGCTCGGCGAGGTACGCCGGGTCGCGGTGGCCGTCGGGCCGGGCGAGGACGACGGTCGCGCCTTCGACGAGGGCCCAGAAGAACTCCCAGACGGAGACGTCGAAGCTGGACGGCGTCTTCTGGAGCACGCGGTCGTGGACGGTGAGCCCGTACTCGTCCTGCATCCAGGCGAGCCGGTTGACGATCGCGCGGTGGGTGACCGCGACGCCCTTGGGGCGGCCGGTGGACCCCGAGGTGTAGATGAGGTACGCGGGGTGGTCGGGACCCGCGTGCGCGGTCGGTGTGCCGGCCGTCTCCTCGTCACGGTCCACCAGGACGTGGGCGAGTCCGGGGACGTCGGGCAGCCGGACGGACGCGGCGGCGGTGGTGACGACCGTACGGGTACCCGAGTCGGCGAGCATGAACGCGACCCGGTCGGCGGGGTAGTCGAGGTCGAGGGGCAGGTAGGCGGCGCCCGCCTTGTGGACGCCGAGCAGCGCGACCATGAGCTCCGCGGAGCGGGGCACCGCGACCGCGACGAAGTGTTCGGGGCCGGCGCCCCGCGCCCGCAGCCGTCGGGCCAGCGCCTCGGCGCGCCGGTCGAGTTCGGCGTAGGACAGCGTGGTGCCCTCGAAGACGACGGCCGGGGAGTCCGGCGTCCGGGCGACCTGTGCGGCGAAGAGGGAGGCCAGGGTGGCGTCCGGGTCGGGGAGCGGGTGTGTCGTGGCGTTCAGCCCGGCGAGGCGCTCCTCCTCCCGGCCGGAGAGCGTCCCGACACGGGCGACGGGCCGGGCCGGATCGTCGACGAGTGTCCGCAGCAGTGCCTCGAACCGGTGGGCGACGACGGCCACGGTCAGCTGGTCGAGCCGGGCCGCGTCGTACTTGAACCTGAGGGCGAGGTGGTCGCCGTCGTGCTCGACGATCAGCGCGAGCGGGTAGTGGACGGCGTCGAAGACCTCGGCGCCGGTGACGCGCAGCGTCTCCTGGCGCGGTGCCGGGGAGAGCTCGCCGGAGGGGAAGTTCTCGAACACCACGAGCGTGTCGAAGAGTTCTCCGCCACCGGCGATCCGCTGGATCTCGGCGAGCCCGAGGTGCTGGTGGTCCAGGAGGGTCGCGTGCTCGTCCTGGAGGCGCCGCAGCAGCTCGACGAGGGTCTCGCCACCGTGCAGGGTGACCCGGGCGGGGACGGTGTTGATGAACAGGCCGACCGCCGAGTCCAGCCCCCTGACCTCGGTCGTACGTCCGGAGACGGTGGTGCCGAACACCACGTCCCGGCTGCCGGTCAGACCACCGAGGAGCAGGGCCCAGCCGCCGTTCAGAACGGTGCTGAGGGTGAGCCCGTGGCTGCGGGCGCGGGCCGCGAGGTCGGCGGTGAGCGACTCGGGCAGCCGGACGTCGACGTGCTCGGGCCGGGCGGCCGGCGCCGCCTGCTCGCCCACGGCGGAGGCGAGGGCGGGCAGCCGGGTCGGACCGTCCAGGTCGGCCAGGGCCTGGCGCCACGCGTCGCGGGCGGCGTCGAGGTCCCGGCTCGCGAGCCAGGCGAGGTACGCGTCCGGGGCGGGCGGTTCGGGCAGGGCGTCGCCCGCGCAGGCGGCGGTCAGTTCGCGCAGCAGGACCGAGACCGACCAGCCGTCGGCGATGATGTGGTGCAGCGTGAGCAGCAGGCGGTGGCGCTGCCCGTCCCGGATCAGGGTGGCCCGCATCAGCGGGGGCCGGGCGAGGTCGAAGCCCTCGGCACGGTCGTCCCGCAGGATGTCCGCCACCGGGGTGCGGGCCGTGTCGGCCTCGCGCCAGGGCAGGTCGGTGCGGTCGGAGATCCGCTGGACGACCTCGCCGCCGGGGAGCTGGCGGAAGGAGGCGCGCAGCAGCGCGTGCCGGTCGAGGAGCAGCTGGAGCGCCTGCCTGAGCCGGTCGGGGTCGACCGTGCCCTCGAGGTCGAGGAGTTCCTGGACGACGTAGAGGTCGGCGGCCTCCCGGTCGAACTCGGCGTGGAAGAAGAAACCTTCCTGGAGCGGGGAGACGGGCAGCGCGTCCGCGTCGAGCTCCACGGCCCGGGGGGCCTCGGAGGCCGCCTCGGCGGTGTCCGAGGCGGACCGGGCGAGCGCCGCCACGGTCCGCTGCCGGAAGACGTCGCGCGGGGTGATCACGAGCCCGGCCTCACGGGCGCGGTTGACGAGCTGGATCGCGACGATGCTGTCGCCGCCCAGTTCGAAGAAGCTGTCGTGGACCCCGACCGACGGCAGACTGAGCACCTCGGCGAAGAGCGCGGCGAGCGCGGTCTCGGCCGGGGTGGTGGGCGCGTCGCCACCGGCCGTCGCGGTCCAGCGGGGCTCGGGCAGGGCGCGGCTGTCGAGCTTGCCGTTGGGCGTCAGGGGCAGCGGCCCGTCGAGCCGGACGACGGCGGAGGGGACCATGTAGTCGGGCAGTGTCCCGGCGATCCGGGCCCGCGCCTCGGCGACGGAGGCCTCCGGGTCCGTACCGGCCTCCGCGACGAGGTAGGCGACGAGCCGCTTGGCGCTCCGGTGGTCCTCACGGACGAGGACGGCGGCCTGGGCGACGCCGGGGCAGGCCATGAAGGCGCTCTCGATCTCGCCGGGCTCGATGCGGTGGCCCCGGATCTTGATCTGGCCGTCGGCGCGTCCCAGGAACTCCAGGTTGCCGTCGGCGCTCCAGCGGACGCGGTCGCCCGTGCGGTACATCCGCGCGCCGGGCTCGTCGGCGTACGGGTCGGCGACGAAGCGCTCGGAGGTGAGGCCCGGCCGGCCCAGGTAGCCGCGGGCGAGGCCGCGTCCGGAGACGTACAGCTCGCCTTCGGTGCCGACGGGGACGAGGCGGAGCGCCGCATCGAGCACGTAGGCACGGGTGTTGGGGTCGGGTTCGCCGATCGGCGCGGGCCCGGGCCGGTCGGGCGTCGCGACCCAGAGGGTGGAGTTGACGGTCGCCTCGGTGAGTCCGTACGCGACCACGACCTGGAGGCGTCCGGCCCAGCGGGCGATCAGCTCGCTGGGGACCGCCTCGGTGCCGACGATCAGGACGGCGCCGTCCGGCAGTTCGCAGTCCTGCGGGAGGGCGGAGACGAGGGACGGCGGAAGGATCATGTGGGTGGCGCCGTGGCGGGCGATGTACTCCGTGAGCGCGGGACCGGCGACACGGCGCTCGGTGGGGACGACGATGATCCGGCCGCCGACGCACAGGGACATGATCAGGTCCCAGACCGTCACGTCGAAGCCCACGGAGGCGAACTGGACGACGCGGCTCTCGGCGGTGATCCCGACGCGGTCGGTGGCGGTGGCGACGAGGCTGCCGACGCCGTCGTGGGAGACGACCACGCCCTTGGGGCGGCCGGTGGAGCCCGAGGTGTAGATGACGTACGCCGCGCGGTCCAGGGCGATGTCGAGGCCGAGGTCGGAGCCGTCGAGGGCGTCGTTCGCGGCCGTCAGCGCAGGCTCGTCGAGAAGCAGACGGGCGACGCCGGGGGCGTCGGGCAGCGCGCCCGACAGCTCGCGGGTGGTGAGGACCGTGCGCGCGCCGGCGTCGTCGAGCATGTAGGCGATCCGGTCCTGCGGGTGGTCGGCGTCCAGCGGCAGGTAGGCCGCACCCGCCTTCATCACCGCGAGCAGGGAGACGACGAGGTCGGCGGAGCGCGGGACGGCGACGGCGACGATGTCCTCGGCGCCGACGCCGCGGGCGGCCAGGAGCCGGGCCAGCCGGTTGGCTGCCGCGTTCAGTTCGCCGTAGGTGAGCTCGCGATCCTCGCAGACGAGGGCGACGGCGTCCGGGGTACGGCGGACCTGCCGCTCGAACGCGGCGGGCCAGGAGAGCTCGGGCGACTCCCGGGGCTTGTCGCCGAACTCGTCGAGGAGCCGCGTCCGTTCGGAGGACGAGGTCAGGTCGATGTGGCCGACCGGGCGGTCGAGGTCCTCGACGAAGGCGTCGAGCAGTGCGAGGAATCGGCGCTCGTGGTCCCGCAGCGTCGCCTCGTCGCAGACCTCGGCGTCGGCGTCGAGGTGGACGCAGATGCCGCGCCCGTCGCCGCACTCGGCGAAACTGAGGGCCAGGTCGCTGACCGGGCCGAGCCAGACGGGTTCGAGCTCGGTCGCGAGGTCACCGAACCGCAGGTCTTCCGGGCGCGGGAGGACGTTGACCGTGGGGCCGACGAGTTCGTGCACGCCGTCGGGCAGACCCAGTTCCCTGGCCAGGTCCTCGGCACGGTAGCGCCCGTGGGCGACCGCCTCGCCGACCGCGCGCCGTACCTCGGCGAGGAGTCCGGCGACGGTGGTGCCGGGGCGGACGGAGAGCCGCAGCGGCACGATGTTGGAGACCATGCCGGGGACGTCGGCGGAGGCCGCGTCCTGGCGGGCGGCGATCGGCAGGCCGAGGACGAGGTCCTGCTCGCCGCTGACCCGGTGGAGGTAGGCGGCGACGGCCGCGACGAGCAGGCGGGACGGCCGGGTGCCGGCGCGTTCGGCGGCGGCGTGCAGCCGCTCGGCCTGCCGGGAGCTCAGTTCGGACGTACGGCGCACGCGCCGGGTCATGGGGACCGGGGCGCGCTCGACGAGGCGTACGGGCTCGGGCCGGTCGGCCATGCGGGCCAGCCAGTAGGCGCGGTCCTCCTGGTGTGCGGCGGAGGCGCGGTAGGCGAGGTCGGCGTCGACCAGACGGGAGACCGCCCAGTCACGCGGGGCGGGGGCATCGTCGCCGGCGGTGTACAGCTCGCCGACCCGGCGGGTGACGAGCGCGACGCCCATGCCGTCGACGACGATGTGGTGGTAGCGCTGGTACCAGACGACGTGGTCGTCGGCGAGGCGCAGCACCGCGTGGCCGAAGAGGGGGCCCTGGGAGAGGTCCATGGGGCGTTCGCGGTCGGCGGCCATCCAGTCGGCGGCGGCCCGCTCGGGGTCGGCGGCACCGCGCAGGTCGACGACGGGAAGGTCGACGGGGGCGGGGGCGGGGGTCTGACGGGGCCCGCCGTCGCCCGCGCGGACGCGCACGTGCAGGCCCTCGGCCTCCTCGACGGCCTGCCGCACGGCGGCGGTGAGGCGGTCGACGTCGGCGTCGCCGTGCAGGTCCAGGGCGAACACGATGTTGTAGGCGGAGCTGTCCGGGTCGATCTGCTGGGCAAGCCAGATGCCGGATTGCCCGCCCGTGACGGGTATGCCGGAGGTGGACGTCCGGTCCGACTCGACGTCAAACATCGTTCGAATGGGCCTTTCCCTGGTGTGCGTCGGTGAGGTGTGTCCGGCGCGCCCCGCTCCCGGGCCCCGCGCCGGGGAGGGGGGCCACCGTGAGTGCGGTGGCGTGGCGCGGGGCTGCCGGGAGCGGGGCGCGGTTCCGCCGGGTGGCGGACGGGCCGGATGCCGGTGACGGGCGTTACTTGACGGCCGCGATCAGCGGCTCGACCTCGTCGATGGCGTACGGGATCGACAGGACGGTGTTGAAGGAGAAGGCCGCGCCGATGTCCGGGTCCTGGTAGGGCACGAACAGGTCGCGCTTCTCCGAGTTGACCTTCAGCTTCTTGTAGAGCGGCTCGGCCTTGATGCGGTCGTTGGCCTCGGTGCTGGAGGTGACCCAGACGAGCCGGTCGACGTCGAGCACGTTCAGCTTCTCGGCGCTCAGTTCGGCGACGTTCCAGCCCGGCTTCGCCAGGGTGTCGATCTCGGGCTTCAGCTTGAAGCCGAGCTCGGAGAAGAAGATCGCCTTCGGGTCGGTCTTGGTGAAGGCCGAGTACTTGCCGGCCTCGAAGCTGTCGGCGACGGCGAGGGTCTTCGTGGCGAACTCGGGGTGCTTGTCGCGGACGGCCTTGAAGCGGGCGTCGATGCCGGAGATCAGCTTCTCGGTCTCCGCGTCCTTGCCGAGGGACTTGCCGATCTGCCGCGTCATGACCTGCCAGGACGCGCCGTAGTCGGGCAGGTCCTTGGGCTGGGCCACGACCTTGGTGAACTTCGAGAGCGTGTCGTACTGCTCCTTCTTCATCCCCGAGTACTGCGCGATGACGAGGTCGGGCTTCAGGGCCGCGATCTTCTCGATGTTGTACTCGTCGCGCTCACCGACGATCTCGGGCTTGGCGGACCCCCACTTGTCCTTCGTCCACGGCCACTTGCCGTACGGCTGCTCCTTGAACCAGTCCACCGCGCCGACCGGCTTGATCCCCAGCGCCAGCACCGCGTCCTGGTCCGACAGGCCCAGGGTGACGACCCGCTTCGGCTCCGCGTCGATGGTGGTGGAGCCGTACTTGTGCTCCACGGTCACGGGGAAGGCGGCGGAGGACTTGCTCGCCTCGCCCGAGGGCTTGGACTCGGTCTTCTCGGTGCCGCCCCCACAGGCGGACAGCGCGAGCGCGGCGACGGTGGCGACGGCCACCTGCGGGAAGTGTCTGACGAACCGCGTCAGAGCGGGGCGCGTACCAGTGGACACGGAGGTTCCTTTCACGGGGATCACACGGTGCGTGCCACGACCGCCGCGTACGAGGACGCTACGAGACAGCCGGGGCGGGTGGAGCTGGTGGGGCGATGGGGGGTGGGGTTCTGGCAGGCGGCGGAGGCCTGGCGGAGCGGGGACGGGGTCAGCGGATCGAGCCGATGCCGTCGGCGACCGGCCGGGGCTCGTCCAGGGCCGGCTCCTGACCGCGGTCGAGGATCGAGTCCAGGATCTCTCCGACCCTGATCGCGGTGTTGGAGAGCAGGGACGAGGTGATGCCGTGGGTGTGCTCGGTACCGCCCTGCAGATAGATGCCGCAGCGCACCGCGGGGTCCGTCGAGATGCGGTAGTCCCGCTCGACGCGGACCCGGCCCTGTTCGTCCCGGTGGCAGCTCTTCGCGACCTCCCCCAGGAGCCTCAGGGGCTCGGCAGGGCTGTAGCCGGTGGCGAGGACCACGACGTCGGCGTCCAGCACGTTCTCCTCGCCGGTGACCAGGGAGGTGACGGTGGCGCGGACCGTGTCCGGGGTCTCCTCGACGCCGGTCAGGCGGGAGATGTTGAGGAAGCGCAGCCGTTCGGCACCGAGCACCTTCTCCTGGTACGCCACCCGGTAGAGCTCGTCGATCAGATCGATGTCCACGACCGAGTAGTTGGTGTTCCCGTGATAGTCCATCAGGCGGCGCTTGATGTCGTCGGGAGCCGTGTAGTACTCGTCGACCGCCTCGGGGTCGAAGATGCGGTTGGCGAAGCTGCTGTCGTCCGCCGGGCTGTAGCCGTAGCGGGAGAAGACGGCGCAGACCTCGGCCTGCGGGAAGCGGCGGTGGAGGTACGCCACGTTCTCGGCGGCGCTCTGGCCGGCGCCGACCACGATGAAGCGCGTGGGGTCGGTGCCCTCCAGGCCGTCGACCTTGGCGAGCAGGTCGGAGTTGTGCCACACGCGGTCGCCGCGCTCGACGCCTTCGGGCATGAGGGGCCGAAGTCCCGTACCGATGACGAGGTTTCGCGCGCGGTGGACGACGGTCTCCGAGCCCGAGCGGGCCGTGACGTCGAGGTACTCCACGACTCCGTCGCGTACGACGGGCTCGACGGAGACGACCTCGTGGCCGTAGGAGACCATGTCGTCGACCTTCGCCGCAGCCCACTCGAAGTAGTCGTGGAACTCGACGCGGAGCGGGAAGAGGTTCTTGTGGTTGACGAAGTCGATCAGCCGGCCCTTGCTCTGCAGATAGCGCAGGAAGGTGTACTCGCTGGACGGGTTACGGAGCGTCACCAGGTCCTTCAGGAAGGACACTTGCATCGTGGCGTCGTCGATGAGCATGCCGCGGTGCCAGCCGAAGTTGGGCTGGCGCTCGAAGAAGTGAGCAGTGACCGCCTCCTGCCTGCCGACGCGAGCGTTGTGCTCGCTGAGCGCGATCGCCATGGCCACGTTGGACGGCCCGAAGCCGATTCCTATGAGGTCATGGATCAGAGGTGCGTCGCCAGGAAGAACCTGTGACATGTCACTCCCATCGTGCGGGACAGCCGCCTGTCAGGCGAGGATGAAAAGTACGAGACGCCGAGCCCGCCGGTGGCGTCAGCCAGGGCGAACTTAGGTAAAGCTAACCTGACTTGCCCCGAGCTGTCGACCGGACGAATCGGTCACGCGCGAGAAAGCAGCACTGAACACGCGTGAAAACAGGGGCCGTTGCATCCTTAGGTAAGCCTTGCTTTACTTGGCGACGGTCATTCGCTCTTCCGAGGAGGAACTCCATGCGGGTCGTCATGTTCGGTTACCAGACCTGGGGGCATCGAACCCTGCAAGCTCTCCTGGACTCCGAGCACGACGTCGTGATGGTCGTGACGCACCCCAAGAGCGAGCACGCCTACGAGAAGATCTGGAGCGACTCCGTCGCCGACCTCGCCGAGGAGCACGGCGTCCCCGTCGTCATCCGCAACAGGCCTGACGACGAAGAGCTGTTCCAGCGGCTCAAGGAGGCCGACCCGGACATCATCGTGGCCAACAACTGGCGCACCTGGATCCCGCCGCGGATCTACACCCTCCCCCGCCACGGCACGCTCAACGTCCACGACTCGCTGCTGCCCAAGTACGCGGGCTTCTCGCCGCTGATCTGGGCCCTCATCAACGGCGAGCGCGAAGTCGGCGTCACGGCCCACATGATGGACGAGGTGCTCGACGCCGGCGACATCGTGGACCAGCGCGCGGTGACCGTGGAACCCACGGACACGGCGACCGACCTGTTCCACAAGACCGTCGATCTCATCGCCCCCGTCACGGTCGGCGCCCTGGACCTGATCGCCTCCGGGCAGACCGAGTTCACCAAGCAGGACCGCTCCCAGGCCAGCTTCTTCCACAAGCGGTCCGAGGAGGACATCCGGATCAACTGGGACTGGCCCGCCGACGCCCTGGAGCGCCTGGTCCGCGCCCAGTCCGCGCCCTACCCGGCCGCGTTCACCTTCCACAAGGGCCGGCGCCTCGAAGTCCTCTCCGCCGTGGTGTCCGAGGGCCGTTACGGCGGTACGCCCGGGCGCATCTTCTACCGCGAGGGCGAGGGCGTGGCGATCGTCGCCGGCGCCGACGCCCGCACCGGCCGCAACCACGGTCTGGCGATCACTCGCGTACGGACCGAGGACGGCCAGGAGCTGTCCGCCACCGACTACTTCACCTCGATGGGCGGCTACCTCACCAGCCGCCCCTGACGGCCCCCGCGCCGCGCCCCGCTGAACTCCGGCGCCCCCAGACGGTCCTGGGGGCGCCGGCTCCCCTTCCGGCACGAGTAGGTTAGGGTCACCTAACTTGAACTGCGAACAGGTACATCGATGCAACCACGGGTTACCTCCGGCACCGCGCACGATGCGAACGGCACACGGTTCGCCGTCGTCGGCATATCGAACATGCCGACCGACTGGGCTCAGGTCTTCAGCTCCCTCGCCAACGCCGATCTGACGCTCGGCACCCTCGACGTCGACATCACCGCCGCGGCCCCCGTCCCGTCGCCCGCCACGGGTCCCGGCATCGACACGAGGCGGGGAGCCGACGGCGCCGGGACATCCGGAGACGACGAGCCCCGCACCCCCGTCGCCTCCGGCCCGCCCTCGCTCAGTACGACACCACCGAGCGTGCTGAACCTCAACGCCTACCTGATGTACGCCATCGGCAAGGCCGCGCGCCGCAGACTCACGGACCGGCTGACCGCCCACGGACTGCGCCTGTGGCATCTGACCGTGATGGCGATGGTGGCCGACCTGGGCCCCCAGATGAAGACGGTCCTCGCGTCCCGCCTCGACATGAACGCCAGCGACCTGGTGAAGATCGTCAACGATCTGGTCAGGACGGGCCATGTCGACTGCGGCCGGGACCCGGCCGACCGGCGCCGCGTCGTCGTACGGCTGACGCCCGAGGGCCGCTCGTTCCTCGATCTGCTCAACGCGGACATCGCCTCGACCGACGACGACATCCTGGCCCCGCTGGACGCGGAGGAACGCGACCAGCTCGCCTCTCTCCTCCGCCGGGTCCACCGTCACCTCGAACCGGCACCGGCGAGCGTCGTCCACGAGCCCACGCGGTACGACCCCCCGGCGCGTACGGACTCCGTCGAGGACGGCCGGATCGACTGGACGCACCCGGCCGAGCGGATCGCCCGGCTCGTCGAGGCCCGGAGAGACCGCTTTCCGACCGCCTACACCCACCACCAGGGCCGGCGGCTGGAACTCCTCGCGGCGACGGTCTCCGAGCGGACCTACTCCGGCGCCCCCGGCCTCGTGCTCCACCACGAGGACGAGGGCGTGGTGATCGTCACGGGAGCCGATGCCCCCACGAGCGGCGAACGCGGGCTCGTGCTGCGCCGCTTACGCACCGAAGCCGGCCGGGAGATGTCGGCGGAGGAGTACTTCCCCTCCGAGGGGGAGCTGCTCGCCCACCAGCCCTGACGGGACAGGCCACCCCGTCCCCCGCCGCACCCGGCCCCGCTAACGCCAGTCGTCGTCCCAGGGCGGTGGAGCCATCTCCTCGTCCGGGTCGGCGGGCGGCTCGTCGCCGAACAGGTCCGGCTCCGGCTCCGGGCCCCGCCGGGCGGATCCGGACGGAGCGGATCCGGAGGGAGCAGGGGGCGCGGGCGTCGTCGCGAGGGACGACGGCGCGGCGGCCGAGGTCTCTCCGGAGGCAGGGGTCCCTCCTCCGGGAGCGCGGCACTCGCCCAGGGTGTCCAGGACGCCCTGGGCGTACTTGGCGAGCTTGGCCTCCCCGACGCCGCCGACGGTGCCCAGCTCCGCGGCCGTCGCCGGGAACCGGGTCGCGATGTCGCGCAGGGTGGCGTCGTGGAAGACGACGTACGCCGGGACGCCCTGCTCCTTGGCCGTCGCGGCCCGCCAGGCGCGCAGGGCCTCGAAGACCGGGACCGCCTCGGACGGCAGGTCGACGGGTACGCGGGCACCCTTGCCGGAGCGCGAGCCCGAACCGGTCCGGGCCGCGGCGGCGGGGGCCTTCTCCTTGCGCATCGGTACCGGACGGCGTCCGCCCAGCACCTCGCCGCTGGCGTCCGTCAGGACCAGGGTTCCGTAGTCGCCCTCGACCGCGAGCAGCCGCTGGGCGAGGAGCTGGCGCACGACTCCGCGCCACTCCGCGGTGCCCAGGTCGGCCCCGACGCCGAACACCGACAGGGCGTCGTGGTCGAACTGGATGACCTTGGCGGTCTTCTTGCCCTGGAGGATGTCGATGATCTGGCCGGCGCCGAACTTCTGGCGCCGCTCCTTCGCGAGCCGCCAGACCGTGGACAGCAGCTTCTGCGCCGCGACCGTGCCGTCCCAGGACTCGGCCGGGGTCAGACAGGTGTCGCAGTTGCCACAGGGTTCGCCCGACTGTCCGAAGTACGCCAGCAGCCGCACCCGGCGGCACTCGACCGTCTCGCACAGGGCGAGCATGGCGTCCAGGTGCGCGGCCAGCGAGCGGCGGTGCGTCTCGTCGCCCTCGGAGCCGTCGATCATCTTGCGCTGCTGGACCACGTCCTGCAGCCCGTACGCGAGCCATGCCGTGGCCGGCTCCCCGTCGCGTCCGGCCCGGCCGGTCTCCTGGTAGTAGCCCTCGACCGACTTCGGCAGGTCGAGGTGGGCGACGAAGCGGACGTCCGGCTTGTCGATGCCCATGCCGAAGGCGATCGTCGCCACCATCACGACCCCGTCCTCCCTCAGGAAGCGGGCCTGGTTCGCCGCACGGGCCCGGGCGTCCATGCCGGCGTGGTACGGCAGGGCGTCGATCCCGTGCTCGACGAGGAAGGCCGCGGTCTTCTCGACCGAGGCGCGGGAGAGGCAGTAGACGACTCCGGCGTCCCCCTCGTGCTCGGTGCGGATCAGCTCCAGGACCTGCTTCTGGGCGCTGTTCTTGGGAACGATGCGGTACTGGATGTTGGGCCGGTCGAAGCTCGCGACGAAGTGCCGGGCCTCCTGCAGACCGAGGCGCGCCGCGATCTCCGCGTGGGTGGCCTCGGTGGCCGTCGCGGTCAGCGCGATCCGGGGAACCTTGGGCCATCGCTCGTGCAGCATCGACAGCGCGAGGTAGTCGGGCCGGAAGTCGTGGCCCCACTGGGCGACGCAGTGCGCCTCGTCGATCGCGAAGAGCGACACCGTGCCCCGGTCGAGCAGCCGCTGCGTCCCTTCGGTGCGCAGCCGCTCGGGGGCCAGGTAGAGCAGGTCGAGCTCACCGGCGAGGAAGGCCTGCTCGACCGTCTGCCGCTCGTACGGGTCCTGGGTGGAGTTCAGGAATCCGGCCCGCACCCCCAGGGCGTTGAGCGCGTCCACCTGGTCCTGCATCAGCGCGATGAGGGGCGAGATCACGATGCCCGTGCCGTCTCTGACCAGCGCCGGGATCTGGTAGCAGAGCGACTTGCCGCCGCCGGTGGGCATCAGGACGAGGGCGTCGCCGCCCCCGACGACCTGCTCGACGATCTCCTGCTGTTCACCGCGGAAGGAGCTGTATCCGAAGACGCGGTGCAGCACCTGGAGAGGGTCGGAGATCGCGGGGGAAGCTTCCGGAAGGGCCATTCGACAAGCCTAACGGCGGGCGCGGACACCCCCGGCCCGCCCGCCGGATCTGTGGAGAACCCGGCGGGCGGGGGTCGTCCGCCACGGTTCAGCCCGCGGTCCGGGCCATCCACGCCTCGACGTCGTCGGCGGACCTGGGCAGGCCCGCGGACAGGTTCTCGTGGCCGTCCTCGGTGACGACCAGGTCGTCCTCGATCCGGACCCCGATGCCGCGCCACTCCTCCGGCACCGTGAGATCGTCGGGCTGGAAGTAGAGACCGGGCTCCACGGTGAGCACCATGCCGGGCTCCAGGACTCCGTCGACGTACTCCTCGTTCCTGGCGTGCGCGCAGTCGTGCACGTCCAGGCCGAGCATGTGACCGGTGCCGGCCATGGTGAAGCGGCGCTGGAGTCCGAGTGCGTAGGCGCGCTCGGCGGGGCCCTCGATGAAGCCCCACTCGACGAGCCGGGCCGCCAGGTGGCGCTGGGACGCCTCATGGAAGTCGCGGTACGCGGCGCCCGGCTTGACGGCGGCCATGCCCGCCTCCTGCGCCTCGTACACGGCGTCGTAGGCCTGGCGCTGCACCGGGGTGAACGTGCCGCTGATCGGGAGCGTGCGCGTGACGTCGGCGGTGTAGAGCGTGCGGGTCTCGACGCCCGCGTCGAACAGGAGCAGCTCCCCCGGACGCACCGGTCCGTCGTTGTCCGTCCAGTGCATGATCGTGGCGTGCTCGCCCGCGGCGCAGATCGAACCGTAGCCGACGGAGTTGCCCTCCAGGCGCGCCCGGCGGAAGAAGGTGCCCTCGATCCAGCGCTCGGAGGACGCGATCGCCCGGGAGAGCTCCCCGACGGCGTCGGTGAATCCGCGGACGGTGGAGTCCACGGCCTTGCGCATCTCCGCCAGCTCCCACGCGTCCTTGACGAGCCGGAGATCGCTGAGCACCTCCTCCAGCGCGTCGTCGCGCTCCTCGTCGGTGGTGACGGCGGCCTCCAGCGACGGGTCGACGCCACGGACGATACGGGTGGGCACGCCGGAGGAGGCGGCCAGGTCCTCGGCGGCGGTACGGACGTCGCGGCAGGCGAGCCCGAGCACGCGTTCCGCCTCGGCGAGGGAGCGCCGCCGGCCCATCCAGAGCTCCGCCGTGGCGCCCGTCCAGAACTCGTCGTCGTCCCTGCCGTCCCGCGGCAGCTGGTAGCAGTAGGCGTCGTGGCCGCCGTCCGCGCGGGGTTCTAGGACGAGCGCGCCGTCCCGTGCCTGGTCCCCGGTCATGTGCACGTAGCCGGAGTACGGCCGGAAGGGGTAGGGGTCGTCGTTCGAGCGGACCTTGAGATTCCCCGAGGGGATGACGAGGCGCTCGCCGGGGAATCGCGCGGAGAGCGCGGCGCGGCGGCGGGCGGCGTACGGAGCCTGTTCGTCGAGTGTCAGGTCGTGCCGCTCCGTGTCGGCCCACCCCGTGCGCATGAGGGCGGACAGCTCCTCGGAGATCCCTGTGTACAGACCGTTCTTTCGGCCCTTGGCCACGGCGTTCCCCTTCTTCCCGTCGGTACCGGTGGGTGGTGCGTTCCTGGACTGCGCCCCGGACGGTAGTCCGGGACGCGCGCGCCGGGTGCCCAGGAGTGCCACTGGCACGGATCGGCCACGACGAGGGCGTGGGCGCGGTCGATAATGCGTCCATGACGAACGCGAAACTCGGCGAGGCCCTCCGGCTCCTGGGCATCGGCGAGTCCGCCGGCCGGGTCTATCTGGCGCTGCTCGAACAGGCGCCCGCTCCGCTGAGCGCGATCGGCCGGGCGGTGGGCCTGGGCGGCGCGGAGCTCGTCGTGGCGTACGCAGAACTCTCCGACGCGGGGCTGGCCGGCGCCGCGGAGGGGGATGCGGACGTGGTGGCTCCGGTGTCGCCGGCCGCGGGCCTGGAGATCCTCGCTCGGCACCGGGCGGCCGAGCTGGAGGAGTCGCGGATCGCGGTCGGCGGCGCGTTCGAGTCGTTCCGGCGGCGGTCCGCCGCGTACGACGACCATCTCGTCGAGGTCGTCACCGGGGACGCCGTGGGCCCGAGGATGCGCCGGGCCTGGTCGAGCGCCCGCGAGCAGATCCGGCAGCTCGAGTCACCCCCCTACTTCCCGCACTCGGGCGCGACGGAGGACGCGCTGGCCACGCTCGCCCGCGGGGTGACGCAGCGGGTCGTGTACGCGCGGGAGTCGCTGGAGTACCCCGGCCGACTGAGGGAGGCCATCGAACCGTGCGTCGAGGCCGGCGAACAGGCCAGGGTGCTGCCCTCGGTGCCGGTGAAGCTCCTGATCATCGACGACGCGTACGCGCTCGTGTCGCTCTCGATCAGGGAGGCGGACGTGGTCAACACGCTGCTGGTGGTGCAGCCGAGCGGGCTGCTCTCCGCGCTCGTGGCGCTGTTCGAGCAGTCCTGGACGAACGCCCTTCCCTTCCACGGCCGCACCACCCGACCCGGCGGTCCGCCTCCCGGCGACCGCCGCCTGCTGTGGCTCCTCGCGGGCGGTGCGACGGACGACGTCATCGCGCGGGAGCTGGGCGTCAGCCGCCGCACGCTGTTCCGCCGGCTGGAGGTCCTGATGGCCCGTCTGGGAGCCGCGAACCGCTTCCAGTTGGCTTTGCAGGCGCAGCGCGCCGGTTGGCTGTGAGCCGGGTTCCGCGTGCGGAGTCGTCGTGAGCGGCCGATCTCACACGAGGGTTCGGTCAGGTATTGAGAGCAATGGGCCGCAGTCGTCCCCATATTGACGATCGGTCACCTGTTCGCGCCCGGTGATAAGATCACGACGCTTGCGGAGCGGTGGATGGATGCAAAACGAACATCTCCGACCACGGCGACCATCCGGGCACGCACCCCGGTACGGACGGTCCGCCGGTCCACCCGTATTGACGGAATTCAGCAACTGACCGTCAGTCGCCTGAAGAGAGCCTTATGACGTCTTACGCACAGAACCCAGCACTCTGGGTCCTCCTGATCGCCGTGCTCGGCGCTGTGGCCGTAATCGTTCGCCAGCGCAAAGCGATACGGACTTTACGACAGGAGACCACGGAGCTCAAGGCCCACTACGCCGAGTTGGAGAACAGTTACTCGAAGTCCGTCGAGGACGAGAAGGAGAGGGCCCAGGACTCGACGAAGACGGTCCTCAAGTCCGCCATGCGGACGCTCCAGGGCCTCGCCGCCGAGCAGCAGTTGGTCATCTCGGGTCTGCAGAACAAGTACGGCGATTCCGTCATTCTCCACGACCTTCTGGAGATCGACCACACCAACTCCCAGTTCGGCCGGCGCGCCCAGTCCATCGCCGTCCTCTGCGACGGCTGGCTGGGACGGCAGCGTGACGTCGCGTCGGTGTACGACGTGGTCCGCAGCGCCCAGGGAAGGATCCGGCACTACCGCCGGGTCGAGATCCTGTCGCAGGTCGACTTCGGAATCACCAGCCGGGCCGTCGAACCGGTGGCACTCGCTCTCGCCGAGCTGCTCGACAACGCCACCAGCTATTCGAGCCCCGACACCGTCGTCGAGATCAATATCCGTACCGTGCCCAAGGGCATCTGCATCGTCGTCGACGACGCCGGTGTCGGTATGAACGACGAGGAGCGGGCCCGTGCCGCGAAACTCCTCACGAGCGAGCGCGTCTCCGGCGTCTCCGGCCTCGGCAGCCCGCCGCAGTTCGGTTTCGCCGTCATCGGCGTGCTCTGTGAACGCTTCGGATTCGAGGTGTCCGTGGACTCCAGCTCCCCCTACGGAGGTGTCCGTGCCGTCCTCCTCCTGCCGCACGAGATGCTCACCGGCATGCCCGAGAAGAAGGCCCCGGCGCCGTCCGTCCCGGCCGTCGCCGTGACCGACCCGAGCGGTCCGACGCCCGCGGTCACCGCGTCCACGACCGACGACGGTCTGCCGCGGCGCCGTCGCAAGCGGCCGATGGCCATCGTGAGCGGCACCCAGGCGCCCGCACCCGCCGCCACCCGCTCCGGAGCGGAGACCGCGGCGATCATGGGCGCCTTCCAGCGGGGCACCCAGTCCGGTCGGGCCACGCGCCCGGACGCGGCGGACCAGACGATCAGCACACGTGATGCGAGCAGCGAAGGGCCTGAGATCTCGTGAACGACGATCTGTCATGGATGCTTGACAGTGCCTTGGAGATACCGGGGGCGCTGCACGCCGTCCTGGTCTCCGCCGACGGTCTGCTGATGGCCCGGACGAGGGACTTCGGGAAGGACAACGCGGACACGGTCGCCGCCGCCATGAGCGGCATGCAGTCGCTCAGCCGCTCGCTCGGGTTCTTCGTCCAGGAGGGGCGCCTGCAGTGGCGCCAGACGCTGGTCGAGTTCGACGGCGGCTGGGTCTTCCTGATCTCCGCGGGAGAGGGCGCGTACCTCGGCGTCTCGGCCTCGCCGGACGTCGACATGCAGGACATCACGTTCCGGATGCAGCAGCTCGTCGGCCAGCTGGGCAAGGCGCTGACGACACCGCCGCGCGAGAACCTCGGGGTCCGCTCATGAGCGGCTTCGACGAACTGGGCCCCGAGGCGGCGGAGTTAGTCCGCCCGTACGTCATCACCAAGGGCCGCGGTCTGCCGGACGAGGCACAGCTGTCGCTGGTCACCCTGGTCACCGCGGCCGAGGAGGGGCAGCGGCGGCGCCCGACGCGTCTCTCTCCCGAGGAGCAGAGCCTGCTGGACCTGTGCACCGCCGGCTACCTCTCGGTCGCCGAGGTCGCGGGCCACACGCGGCTGCCCATCGGGGTGGTGAGGATCCTGCTCTCCGCCCTCGACGAGGGCGGCTACCTCATCACCCGCCCACCCGTGCAGCGTGCCGCGCTCGCGGACCGAGACATTCTCGAGGAGGTCCTGAATGGGCTCCGCGCCAAGTTTGGATGAGCAGGCCTATGTGCGCGGCGGAGCGACACAGACCGCCGTGAAGATCCTCGTCGTCGGTCACTTCGCCGTGGGCAAGACCACCTTCATCGGTGCGATCTCGGAGATCCCTCCGCTGACCACCGAGGAGACGATGACCCGCGCCGGGGAGTCGTACGACGACCTCAAGGGGGTCCGGAGCAAGACCACCACCACGGTGGCCATGGACTTCGGACGGCTGACCATCAGCGAACGCGTGGTGCTGTACCTGTTCGGGACGCCCGGTCAGCAGCGCTTCGTGCAGATGTGGGAGGACATGGCCCGCGGCGCGCTCGGGGCCCTGGTGCTCGTCGACCCCGAGCGGCTCGCCGACTCCTTCGCCGTCATCGATCTGATCGAGCAGTACGGCCTCGACTACGCCATCGCCGTCAACCACTTCGACGGCACGCAGGACCGCGAGGAGCGGGCGCTGCGCGAGGCGTTGGACCTGCTCGACGACACCCCGGTCGTCACCTGCGACGCGCGCGACGAGAAGTCGTCCGCCGACGCGCTGATCACCCTCGTCCGCTACCTGCTGGACCGGGCTCACTAGAAGCTGAGAGAAATCATGGACGCTCGTTCCACCGCACCCGTACCCCCGCCCGGGTGCCCCGCGCACGCCGACGGCGGCCGGGTACCGCTGTACGGGCCGGAGTTCCAGGCCGATCCGCAGGCGTACTACGCCTACCTGCGCCACTTCGGTCCGACCGCGCCCGTGGAGCTCGCTCCCGGGGTGGAGGCCACCCTCGTCACGGACTACGCGACCGCGCTGCAACTGCTCCAGGACTCGGGCTCCTTCCGCAAGGACGCGCGCCGCTGGCGGCACCTCGACGAGGGGCTCATCGGCCCGGACAACCCGGTCGTGCCCGTGCTCGCGTACCGGCCCAACTGCATGTTCAGCGACGGCGCCGAGCATCTGCGGCTGCGCCAGGCGGTCACCGACAGCATGGCCCGGATCGACGCGCGCAAGCTCAGCCGGACCACGGAGCAGGTCTCCGCGTACCTCGTCTCCCAGTTCGCCGCCCGCGGCTCCGCCGACCTGCTGGGCGACTACGCCAAGCAGCTGCCGCTCCTCGTCTTCAACGAACTCTTCGGCTGCCCCGCCGACATCGGCGACCGGATGCTGTTCGGCATCAACGGCATGTTCGACGGTGTGAACGCCGAACGTGCCGTCGAGGTGCTGTGGGGCGCCGTCGGCGAGCTCATCACGCTGAAGCGCGCCAGGCCGGGCGAGGACGTCACCTCCTGGCTGCTGGCGCACGAGGCGAGGCTGACCGACGAGGAGATGATCCATCAGCTCGCCGTGCTGCTGGTGGCGGGCAACGAGCCGCTGCGGAACCTCATCGGCAACACCCTGCACCGGCTGCTCACCCATGACGCGTACGCCCACCGTGGCGGGCTGATCGACGAGGCGATCGACGACACGCTGTGGGAGAACCCGCCCATGCCGAACCTCGCCCCGCACTATCCGGCCCACGACATGGAGTTCGCCGGGCAGAAACTGCAGGCGGGCGACCTCATGCTGGTCAGTTTCGCGGCTGCCAACACCGGGCCGGCCCTGACGGCCGCGCGCGAGTCCGGAAGCAACCGGGCCCATCTGGCATGGAGCGCGGGCCCGCACGCGTGCCCGTCCAAGGACCCCGCCCGGCAGATCACCGTCATCGCCATCGAGAACCTTCTCAACCAGCTCCCCGACGTCGAACTCGCGGTGCCGGAGGAGAGCCTCACCTGGCGCCCGGGGCCGTTCAACCGGGGTCTCGCCACGCTGCCCGCCCGTTTCACGCCGGTCGAGACCGCGCGCCGGAACGACACGCAGCCCCACCCCGACACGTCGGCGCACCCGGGCACGGGCCAGCACGAGACGGGGCGCAGGCGCGAACGCGGGGGAATGTGGAGCCAGTTCCTCAACTGGCTGGCGAAGTGACGGACGCCACTCCGGTTCATCTCCGCCCCCTCGCATGACCGATCCGGCGCCGGGGTAGTGAGCACGCCGAATATTCCCGGCGTGCTCATGAGGAGAGATCTGTTGGAACACATATCCGTCGATGCCGGTGTTCCGTACAGACCCAGCGCGGTCGATCCCCTCGATACCCGCCCCTCCGGGCGGGTATCTGCTTACGGCCTCCCGCGCGACGCGGAGACGCTCGGCGGTCACACGGCGCGGCAGCTCCTGCGGCTGTGCGGGGCCGCCGGGTTGAGCGGGTCCGACGCCGCGTCGTACGCCCGCACGCTGCTGACCGCGCTGGGGCCGGTCGGGGAGCGCTCGCTCGATCTGCCGTCCCCCGACGACTCGTTCCTCTCGGACGATCACACTCCGGTGGAGTTCTCGCTCGCCTTCACACCGGGCGCCGCGCCCACGCTGCGCGTCGTCCTCGAACCGGGGTGCGGCGCCCCCGGCCTGGCGCGGAACGGTCGCACCGGTCTGGAGACCGTCCGTGCGATGGGGCGGCGCTGGGGCTTCGACACCGGTCGTCTCGACCAGCTGGAGGACCTGTTCTTCCCGCCCGACCCGCAGGGCCCGTTCGCACTCTGGTGCGCGCTGGAGATGGTCCCCGGTGGGAGGCCCAGGGTGAAGGTGTACCTGAACCCGGCGGCGTCCGGGCAGGAACGTTCCGCCGGTACGGTGCGGGAGGCCCTGAGCCGACTCGGCCACCGGCGGGCCTTCGCGGCTCTGCCGGAGGGTGACCGCCATCTGTTCTTCGCCCTGGACCTCGGCGACTGGGATGAGCCCCGGGTGAAGGTCTACCTCGCGCACCACGATCTGTCGGCCCCGGACGCCGCGCGTCTGTCCCGTGTGAACGGCGGGCCCGGCCGGGCGGAGATCGCGTCGTTCTTCCGTACGATGGCCGGCCATGACGCCGACGGGGCCGAGGGCGGAGGGGGGCGGGGCCCACGGCTCGACCTGCGCCCCGTGCAGTCCTGTCACGCCTTCACCGAGACGGCGACCGGCCGGCCGAGCGGCTTCACGCTCTACATCCCGGTCCGCGACTACGCCCGGCACGACGGGGAGTCCCTCGACCGGGCGCTGGCGGTCCTCGACCGGTACGGCATCGACTCCGCCCCGCTCCTGCGCTCGCTCTCCGCCGTGACCCCGCGACGCCTGCGGGACGGCGTGGGGCTCGTCGCGTACGTGGGGCTCGCCCACCAGGAGGGCCGGCCGACGAGGGTGACGGCGTACATCTCCTCCGAGGCGTACGAGGTCAGGCCGCCGGCCGTCGCGGCCTCGCCGGCCGAGCGGACGCGAGCCGCCGGCTGAGCCTCGTACGCCCCTGCGGTGCTACGCGTCCTGGGGCTCGCGCAACTCGCGCAGATAGGCCGGGATGTCCACCTGGACGGAGGCGCCCTGGCTGGTGCCGTAGCGCTCTTCGACGCCCTTCAGATACGTGTCGACCTCCTCGCGCATGACGTCCTCGGCCGGCAGGGGCTCGTCGCCGTCCACGGCCCGCGCCACCCAGCGCGCCTGGGCCTCCACCAGACGGGTGATCGAACCCACCGGACGGATCAGGCCGACGAAGTACAGGCCGGGGAGGCCGGCCGGGACCATGCGCCGGTACAGCCGGACCTGTCCGTTCGGCCCGTCCGTGGGGCATCCCGCCGGCAGGAAGGGGAAGGCCATCCGGAAGCCGGTGCAGTAGACGATCGCGTCCGCCTCCTCCTCGGTTCCGTCGGTGAAGATCACCCGGTCGCCGTCCAGGGACTCGATCTCCGGCCGGGGGATCACCCCGCCGTGCCGGATGAGGCTGAGTATCTCGTCGGAGATGGTGACCGCCGAGGAGAAGAGCGGATGGTCGGGCTCCGGGAGGCCGTAGTCCGAGAGCCGGCCACGGGCCACGAGCAGCGCCTGTCCGATGAAGGCGCGCTTCTCGGACATCGTCATCTCACCCCACCACGGGGCGTCGGCGATCAGGTCCACGGACATGCCGAAGAGCTGCTTGGGCACGATGTGCAGCGCGCGGCGGATGGACAGTGACGTCCGCGCGGCGTGCCGGGAGAGATCCGCGGCGATGTCGACACCCGAGGCCCCCATGCCCACGACGACGACCCGTCGTCCCGCGAAGTCGCTGCCGTCGCTGTAGTCCATGGAGTGGAGAACCGATCCGGCGAAGGAGTCGGAACCCGGCGGGAGGGGGTTCGGCGGAAGGGCCTCGGTGTTGTGGCCCGACGCGACGACCACATGCGCGAAGCGCCTCTCCGTCACCTCTCCCCCGGCATCCCGGCTGGTGACCGTCCAGGCGCCGTCCCCGTCCGGGCGTACGGCGAGCACCTCGGTGCGCAGTTCCACCCGGTCGAGGAGACCGGCCCACTCGGCGAACGAGCGCAGATAGGCGGCGACGTCGGCATGCCCGGGGTACAGCGGGAACGCGTCCGGCATCGGGAAGTCGGCATAGGCGGTGAGCTGTTTGGAACTGTTCAGGTGCAGCGACCGGTAGCCCGGACCGGGCTCGCCCGCCCCCGGCCGCCGCCACATGCCGCCGACGTCCGACGCCTGCTCCAGGCAGACGAAGTCGATGCCACGACCCGCGAGCGCGTGTGCGGTCGCCAGGCCCGACGGACCCGCACCGATGACACACACGGTCGCGGCACAGGAACCGCCGACCGCCCGTGATCCGCCCTTGGATCGCTTCACAGCACACCATCCGTCCTCGCGCCGGGGGCGGTTCGCACCACTGTCTCCCCGTGCGGGAGCCCGGACTCCTCACGATACCGATCACCGTTCGGAAGTGATCTTCGGAGGTACCGGGCCGCCGGCGGCCGCCGTATGCGAGAACGTCACGGAAAAGCCTTCTCGGGGTTACACATTCGGCCACCGCCCCGTGGCACGCTCCCGCTGGCGGAGATTCAACACGCGTAGATCACGCCCCTGTTGAGCCGAAGCCCCACGCCATGCGTGTCCCCATCCCCCCGAAAGGTCCCCCCATGTCCTTTGTGCCCAACGGCAGATGGAAGGCTGTGGCCGCGACCATATCCGCGGTCCTCATCGGTCTCACCCTCCCGGCGGTCGCCGCGACCCCGGCGAGCGCCACCACCACGGCGTACGACAGCACGTACTACAAGAACGCGATCGGCAAGACCGGTACGAGCCTGAAGTCCTCGCTGCACACGATCATCGGCAGCCAGAGCAGGATCTCGTACGACGCGGTCTGGAACGCGCTCAAGGTCACGGACCAGGACCCGAACAACAGCGCCAACGTGATCCTGCTGTACAGCGGCACCTCGCGCAGCAAGAGCCTCAACGGCGGCGACGTGGGCGACTGGAACCGTGAGCACGTCTGGGCCCAGTCCCACGGCAGCTTCGGCACCTCGGCCGGCCCCGGTACCGACCTCCACCACCTGCGCGCTGCGGACGTCCAGGTCAACAGCATCCGCGGCAACAAGGACTTCGACAACGGCGGCAGCGCGGTCAGCGGCGCGCCCGGCAGCTACACCGACTCCAACTCCTTCGAGCCGCGCAACGCGGACAAGGGCGACGTGGCCCGCATGATCCTCTACATGGCCGTCCGCTACGAGGGCGACGACGCCTGGGCGGACCTGGAGCCGAACGAGTCGACGTCCAACGGCAGCGTGCCCTGGCACGGCCGGCTCTCGGTCCTGAAGCAGTGGAACGAGCAGGACCCGCCGAGCGCCTTCGAGGAGCGCCGCAACGACATCATCTTCGGCACCTACCAGGGCAACCGCAATCCGTTCATCGACCACCCGGAATGGGTCGAGGCGATCTGGTAGACCCGCGCGGTCGGCCGGGCTCCGCGCCCACGGGCGGGGGGCCCGGCCCCCGGGACCACCGGGGGGCAGGGGCCGTGCTCCAGGACGCCCCCGGGTGCGCGCCGGGGGCGGGTCCCGTACGGTACTCCGGGGGTACTGCGGCGCCGTGTCCCTGCCCCACATGGGCGGGTCTCGGACCGTCCCCGGAGTGTTCGGCCGCCTTCCCGCCGGGCTCCCTCCATAGTGCGGTTCATGACACGCACCCCCTCCCCCACACGCGCGCCCGTCCGGGCGCGTGCCCGCCGGGCGGCCCTGCTCTGCGCGGCTCTCCTCGCCGTCACGGTCCAGACCACCGCTGTCGCACCTGCGCTCGCCGAAGGGCCCGGCGGCCCCGGCGGGCGGGACTGCGCGAGGACCGCACGCCCCCTCGACGGGCCGGGGCGTGAGGTCCTGGACATCGCCCGCAGGGCCAAGGACGACCTCAAGCTGAACTCCGTGGAGCTGCGGGTCACCGTCGGCGGACGCGAGGTCGTCACCGACGCGCTCGGCGAGTCCATGACCGGCGTCCCGGCCCGGCCGGACATGCACTTCCGCGCCGGCTCCGTGGCCTTCGCCCACATCGGCACCGCCCTCCTCCAGTTGGTGGAGGAGCGGAGGGTCCGTCTGGACGACACCGTGGAGCGCTGGCTGCCCTTCGTACCGAAGGCGGACCGGATCACCCTGCGGATGCTGGCCACCAACACCAGCGGCCTCCACGACTACGTCACCGACCCGGCGTTCGGCGCCGAGCTGGGGTCGCATCCGTTCCGCCAGTGGACCCCGCAGGAGCTCCTCGCGTACCCCTTCAGCCACTCGTTCTGGTACGAGCCGGGCACCAGTTGGAGCTACTCCCACGCCAACTACCTGCTCCTGAGCATCGCCCTGGAGAAGATCACCGGCACCCGGATCGACAGGCTCCTGGAGGAGCGGATCTGGCGCCCCCTCGGGCTGCGCAACACGCGGAACAACTTCACCCCGGACATCCCCGACCCCGTCCTGCACGCCTTCACCTCCGACCGCGGTCTCTACGAGGAGTCCACCTTCTGGAACCCCTCGTGGACGACGGCGCCCGGGGCGGTCATCACCACCGACATCTGCGATCTGGCCCGTTCCGCGCGCGCCATCGGCGCCGGTGAGCTGCTCTCGCCCCGCTCGTACCGCACCTTCGTCAATCCGGGCACGGTCGGCCTGGGCGGCGGGACCGCCACCTGCCCCGCGACGATCTGTCTGCCGCAGACCGAGGGCTGGCACTTCGGGCTCGGCGTCATCGTGGCCAACACCTGGCTGGTCCAGAACCCGTCGTTCTCCGGCTACGCCGCGATCCAGGCGTACCTGCCCTCGGAGCGTCTCGCCATCGCCGTCTCCACGACCAAGACCGCGGACACGCCCGCCGGCAACACGGCCGAGGTCGTCGCCGAGCGCATCGCGGCCGAACTCGCGCCGGGTACGCCGCTGACGCTCAGCTGAGACCGTGGCCCGGCCGGGACCGCGATCCGCCGGGACACCACACCTTCACGCGCCGACTCCAGCGATCAGGAGTCGGCGCGTGACGGCCGTCAGGCAGCATGGTGACCATGAACTCGGAACAGCCGCCGTCGCACGGAGCGACAGACGTCCCCACGGCCACCCTTCCGAACGAGGCCGATGTCAGGAACGCGAGGACGACCCTCCTCGGGCTCCTCGCCCGCACGGGCGTGCCCGAGGACGAGACGGGGCGGCTGATCGCCCTCGTGGAGGCCGGTGCCCTCGCGGAGACCCACGGTGAGGTCACCCGGGTCGTGTCGAGCCCTCCCGAGGACCGGGGAGAGCGGTTCCGCCTCGGCTGGCTCGACGGCGCCCGGGCCGTCGACGAGGCGCTCCTGCGCGCCACCGAGCGCGCGCTGCGGCGGGCGCTCGGCTCCGACGAGCCGGGCGGCGCCGAGGGACCGGAGGAGACGGCACACGTCCACCCCCCGGTCGCGGGGGTGGACGTGGAGCGGGCGAAGGTGGCCGTGACCCCGCTCTACCTCGCGTTCACGCATGTCTCCGACCTCGACCCGGAGGTGTCGGAGGACGTCCTCGTCGCCGTCCTCGGCACGATGAGCACCGCGGACCGGGCGGGGTACGCCGGGCATCTGGACGCGTTCGCCGATTCCTGGAGCGAGCGGCTGAGCCGGCTCTACGCGGAGTACGGCCCCGGCAGCGACGTCTCGATCCACGGCCGCTACTCCCTCCTCCACTCCCCCAGCAGCGTCGCCGTACTGGAGCGCCTCGTCTCGGCGCCCGAGGCGCTGCGGGAGGAGTGGGACCGGGTGGAGCTCCCTCCCGTCTGGTTGGAGGGGCTGGCGAAGGCCTGGGACGCCCCGCCGGGCGGGTGAGCCTCGGCGGGACGGCGGCTGGGCCTCGCCGCGTGCGTACCGACTACGACGCGTAGGTCTCGAACTCGGCGACTCTCGGGGTGGCGGTGGAGCCGGTGATCTCGAAGGTGACCTTCTTCAGCGAGGTCGCGGGGAAGGTGATGACGCCCGCCCCGCTGCCGGACGTCAGGACCGCTCCGGTGTCGCCGTCGAGGACCCGCCAGGAGCCGATGGCGCCGGCCGAGCCGGTCGCCTCCCGTACGACGATCCGGGACACGGTGGTCGCCGAGCCCCACTTGATCGAGACGGCGCCGGTCGGGCCGGCCGGTGACCAGTACGTGCTCAGGTCGCCGTCCCGCACGTTCCCGTAGCTCGTGCCGTCCGCCTTGCCGGATCCGTCGGAGCCCGCCCCGAGAGAGAGGTTGGTCCCGGCGGGCGCGGTCGGGGTCGGGGCGGGGGTCGTGGGAGCCGGGGTGGTCGGCTGCGGGGTGGTCGGGTTCGGCTGCGGGGTGGTCGGCGCCGGTGTCTGCGGGGAGCAGCTGCCGTCGGAGACCCGCAGGCCGTTGTTCGCGCCGGCCGTCCGGCTCACGACGTCCGGTACGCAGCTCGCGTCGTCGAGGCTGTACGCGTAGGGGATCGCGACCGTCGTGTTGGACTGCGGGTTGGGGCCGGCGGGGTTGTTGTCGGTGCCGGGACTCGACCAGGTCACGTTGTCGAAGACGTTCCCGCCGACCTGCCAGTAGCCGGCCGCATCCGTGTAGAAGGTGCCGAGGACGTCCTTGGAGTCCTCGAAGTAGTTGTTGTCCACCTTGGCGCGTGCCCCGGCCCGGGAGTTGATGCCGGACTCGTTGAGGCTCACGTAGTGGTTGTTGTAGATGTGCGCCGTCCCGCCGCGCAGCAGGGGTGCGCGGGAGTCGATGTTCTCGTACAGGTTGTGGTGGTACGTGATGAAGCCGTTCGACAGATCGCTCTCGCTGGAGCCCACGAGGCCGCCGCGGCCGGAGTTGCGCAGGGTGCTGTAGGAGAGGGTCACGTACTGGGTGCCGTCCTTCATGTCGAAGAGGCCGTCGAACCCCTCCGACTCCCCGCCGGACGCCTCCAGGCTGACGTGGTCGACCCACACGTTGCGGACGTCGCTCTCCATGCCGATGGCGTCGCCGCCGTTGGAGACGGGCGAGCCCGACTTCTTGACGTTCCGTACGGTCACGTTCTGGATGATGATGTTGCTGGATTCACGTATGTGGATGCCGAGTTGATCGAAGACCGCACCGGCTCCGACGCCGACGATCGTGACGTTGCTGATCTGCTTGAGCTCGATCACCCCGTCCGCGGTGTTGCAGCCGGCGCCCGACACCTTGGCGGTGTTGCCGTGGTCGATCGTTCCCTCGACCTCGATGACCAGGGGGGTGCTCGTGGCGGGGCGGGCGCAGAGCGCCGCGTGGATCGCGGTCCCCGTGGTGGCGCGTACGGTCTGCCCGCCCGCACCTCCGGTGGTCCCGCCGTTCTGGGTCGCATAGCCGGTGGCGCCGCCGGCGGCCGCCGATGCCTCCGGCGCCGACAGCGCCGTGGCACCCGCCGCCACCATCGCCGCTGCGGCCAGCGCCGCGCCGAGTCGTGGTGCGACTGCTCGTCCCATTCTCGTCTCCCATTCGTCTTCGGCACGCGTCGTCGCATGCCGGATCGGAGGCGACTCGTCGGTCACCTCCGCCGGGTGTCCCGTGCGAGAGAAAGCGCTTTCTGCCGTGCGACGATAGGGCGCCGTCCGTTCGGCTGACAAGGTTCGAGCCGTCGCGAAATTCAGTGATGTGAACACCGACCGCTCTACGGACCGCTGTAACTTCCCTTTCGGGGCGTGTGGTTCAGTCGGGCAAGGAGTGGTCCTCGTCGCTCCGCGCGTCCACTGTCGTCCGTGCGCCGCTCAGGTCCCGGAAGGCGACACAGGAGGCGACGACGACGAAAGGCCACACCGACTGCATGCAGGTCACCAGCCGTTCGGCGACACCCGGAGCCCCCTGACGCTCCGTCTCGATCAGGTACCAGGCAGCGGCGACGCCCATCAGGACGGTCGCCGCGATCGAGGGTGCGAGCCGCAGCCCCCAGGGCGCGGCCGGGGTCCGGACGGCGGCCAGGACCGGCCACACCGCCAGCAGGACGAAGCCGACGACGGCGACCGAACCGTGCTCCAGGGACCCGCCGCTGCTGGGCGCCGGGAGCATCGTCACGACGAAGGCCGCCACACCGCCGGCCGCCAGCGCCACCCGACCGGCGAGCGCGGCGGGGCGGAGCCCCCAGGCGGTGAACAGGTGACAGACACCCAGCGCGAGGAGCGCTCCGGTCATCACCCAGAAGCCCTTGGACCCGTAAGCCCCGAGCACGCTGATGTTCTGGGTGACGGGATCGTAGGCGGGCCCCTCCAGATGGGCCGCGAGCATCCAGCCGCTGACCAGCACGACAGGGGCACACCCCGACGACACCAGAGCCCATCGAGGAACAGGTCGCATCGGCCCACCGTAAGCCGCTCGGCGGCCTCCGCCGCGTGTACACGGGCGGGTGGAGTCCGAATGGGGGTACGGAGCGCGGCGCGCCGTCGGGGACGGGACGGTCAGACGGTCACCTTCCTGTCGAACCAGCCCGTGAACACGTCCGCCTCGTCGGCCGTCCGGCGCTGCTCAGCCTCCAGCAGGACCCTCTCCGCCTCCGCCCGCCAGGTCGCGGCGTCCGCGCGCGGCGGGGGCAGGAACGGACCGCGCGCCGGCGCTTCTGCCGCGGCGCCGAAGAAGTCCCCGCCCTTGCGCTTCACGTCGTCCGTCCCCCAGGCGCGTCCGTTCCCGTCCCGGGGCACCTTCTGCAGATGGGGGATGTGCTTGGCGCAGTGGATGTACGCCTCCTCCACGGCGACCTCGACCCAGACCTGGGCGCGGCGGCCCGGGACGGAGTCGTACGGGAGAGCCTCGTGGGCGCGGCGCATGACCTCGTCCGGCACGACCCGGGCCCGGCCGTTGACGTGGAGCCCGATGCGGTCCCGGACGAAGTCCATCATGAGGATGCCGACATGGGGGTTCTCCTCGATGTTGCCGAGGCTGGCCTGCACTCCGTTGCCCCGGTACTCCGGGTACGCGAGGGTCCGGTCGTCCACGACGTGGAGGAAGCCGGGCGGGCCGGCCCGGAAGGTGTTGTCGCACTCGCCGTGCCGGTCGGCGGTGGCCAGGAAGAACATCTCCTGGCGCGCCACGAACTCCCGCATGCGGGTGTTGAGCCGCTCGAGGACCTGGTCGGCGTAGAACCTGTCGGCCCGCTCGGTGGTGCCCATGCGCTGCTGGACGAGATGCTCGCCGTCGCTCCCCGGGCGGACGGAGCGCACCGGTGTCGGCTGCCGGTAGCCGGTGTGTTCGAAAGTGCTCAATTCCTTGCCCCGACCAGTTCCTCGATGGAGTCGTGCCGTATGCGGTGGGTCGGGATGCCGATGCCGACCAGGGTGTCGACGCCGAGCCGGATCATGCCAGGCGGGCCGGAGAGATAGGCGTCGTAGGTGTGCCACGGCCCGTACTGACAGACGGCGTCGGGCAGTTGGCCGCACAGCTCGCCGCCTGCCGCGTCGTCGACGACGGGACGGACGGAGAGCCAGGGGTGCGACTGCTGCATCCGGAGCATGGTGTCGATGTCGTACAGGTCGTGGTCGCGGCGGGCGCCGTAGAAGACCTGCACGGAACGGCGTCTGCCGTGCTGGGCGACGTCCTCGACCAGTGCCTTGATGGGGGCGATCCCGGTGCCGCCGCCGAGGCAGAGCAGACCGTTGTCCGTGGTGTGGTCGACGGTCATGGATCCCGCGGGCGCGCCGAGCCGGATCACGTGCCCCGGACGGGCCCGGTGCACGAGGGCGTTGGAGACCCATCCCGCCGGCACGGCCTTGACGTGGAAGGAGAGCAGTCCGTCGGAGCGAGGCGCGGAGGCGAAGGAGTAGTGCCGCCAGACGCGCGGCCACCACGGCGTCTCCACCGAGGTGTACTGGCCGGCGAGGAAGGGGTACGGCTGGTCGGGCCGGACCGTCACCACGGCGATGTCGCGGGTGCGCATCTCATGGGCGACCACCTCCGCCTGCCACCAGGCGGGGGCGCGAAGTTCGTCCTCGGCCGCCGCGTCGATCATGATCTGGGATATCGCGGTGTAGGCGCCCACCCAGGCCGCTTCGGTCTTCGGCCCCCAGGTCTCGGTGGCGTACTGGGAGAGGGCGCCGAGCAGGGCCTCGCCGACGGCCGGGTAGTGCTCCGGGAGCGTGCCGTACTTCCGGTGGCCGCGACCGAGCCCGGAGAGGTACGCGGTGAGGGTGGCGGCGTCGTCCACGTGCGTCGCGGCGGTGAGCAGCGCCGTGAAGAGCCGGTCCCGCTGGGTGTCCATCGCGGCGGGGAACAGGGCGCGCAGGTCGGGGTGCTTGAGGAAGAGCAGGGCGTAGAAGTGCGAGGTGACCTTGTCGGCGATCGGCTCGATCTCGGCGAGGGTACGGCGCAGCAGCGCGGCGTCGGACGTGTCCTCGGGGGCCGCGGCGGGGGAGGATCCGAACGCCCGGAACGGCGCGGAGGGTGCGGTCCGCTGCCCGGGCACGGACGGTGCGCTCGGCGTACTCGGTGCGCTCTGCGTCTGCGGTGCGACGGGTGCGCTCGGCATCGGCGGCGCGGGGTCTACGGGCGCCGAGGGCGCGGAGGGCCCGGTGGCCTTCGCGGGCCTGGTGGGCGGTGCCTGGGGGGTGGGTGCCGGACCGCCCGGGGTGTCTCCCGGGCTGCGACCGAACCAGCCCCCCTCCCGGCCGTTCCCGCCGGAGTTCGCGCCGTCGGCCGACATGGTGGTCGGACCATCCATCGGTTTGCCTCGCCTCGAACGTCTTTCGGTCGGTCTTCGCACATGGGGTCCGAGTGTGCCCCGATTTCCCTCTCCGTATCGGAATTCGACGTAAGCGCACCCGTCACTGCGAAATGGTGGTATATCCCGCCCTCGACATGGGGCACGGATGTGCGAACGGGCATGACCCTACCCCGCACCCGGGATTCCATGAAGGCTCGATTCAGCCCCCACCGCCCGACCGGGGTCACCCCTGGTCAGAGCGGTTTTTTGGACGATGGACCGAGAGATTCATGGCGAGTTGGCGACGAATCGCGACCCTTTTGGCGCGAATGCGTCACACAATGTGCGCGGGTTCTTCACGTCGTGAGAGGTGCTGCCAGAGGAAGGCGTACATCAGGGCGTCCTTGCGGGCGGACTGTTCATTGTCACTGGCGCCCGCGTGACCCCCGCCGGTGTTCTCGTGGAGCAGCACCCGGTGCCCGAGTTCCCGCAGCCGGGCGGCGGTCTTCCGGGCATGCCCGGGATGGACGCGGTCGTCCCGGGTGGAGGTCATCAGCAGGACCGGCGGATAGACGCGGTCGGCGGCGAGCCGGTGGTACGGGGAGAGCTCGCGCAGATGCGGGCGGTCCGCCTCGTCGTCCGGGTCGCCGTACTCGGCGATCCAGGACGCGCCGGCGAGCAGCCGGTGGAAACGGATCATGTCGAGCAGCGGCACCTGGGCGACGATCGCACCGAAGAGTTCCGGGTACCGGGTGAGCATCGCGCCCATGAGCAGGCCGCCGTTGCTGCCGCCGGCGGCGCCGAGCATGGCCGGGGTGGTGATGCCCCGCCCGACGAGTTCCCCTGCGACGGCCGCGAAGTCCTCGAAGGCCCGCGGCCGGTCGGCCCCGAGAGCGGCGCGGTGCCAGTCGGGTCCGTACTCACCGCCGCCCCGGATGTTCGCGATCACGTAGGTGCCGCCGCGCTCCAGCCAGGCCCGGCCCCGCACCGCGCCGTAGGAGGGGGTGAGGGAGACCTCGAACCCGCCGTAGCCGTAGAGCAGCGTGGGACCCGGGCCGGTGAGGGCGCGGTCGGGGCCGATCACGAAGTACGGCACGCGCGTGCCGTCGGCGGAGGTCGCGAAGAACTGCTCCACCGCCAGGCCGGCCGTGTCGAAGCGCTCCGGGGCCCGCTTGAGGATCTCGGTCCCGGAGCCGATCCGGCCCCGGTAGAGGGTGGAGGGCTGCAGGAAGCCCGACACGTCGAGGAAGTACTCGTCGGAGACGTCCGGGTCGGTGTCCACCACGGTGACCGCGGAGAGCGGCGGCACATCGGTGAGCGGTTCGCGCGCCCAGCCGCCACCTCCCGCGGCCGGGGTGAGGACCTCGATGCGGGTGCTGACGTCGCGCATCGTCTCCAGGAGCAGATGGTGCCGGGTCCAGCAGTGTCCGGCCAGCGCGGTCCGCTCGTCGGGGGTGAAGAGCACCTCCGCCGTACGGTCGCCGGCCAGGAAGGCGTCGAAGTCGAAGGCCAGCAGCGAGCCGGCCGGCCGGCCCAGCCACGCGGACCTCAGGGTGACGATCAGGTACCGGCGGTGCGCGTAGGCCTCGGCGTCCTCGGGAACGTCGATCTTCACGAGGTCCCCGCCGGAGGTCAGCAGGAAGGTCTCGCCGCGGTAGAAGTCCCTTGCTCGGCCGACGAAGTCGCGCTCGAAACCCGGTGTCGTGTCGCGCATCCCCCAGGCCGACACGTCCGAGGACTCGGCCTCGAAGACCACCGCCGCCTCCTCCAGCGGCGTGCCCCGGCGCCACCGGCGCACCGTGCGCGGATAGCCGGCGTCGGTCAGCGAGCCGGGGCCGAGGTCGGTGCCGACGAAGACGGTGCCGGCGTCGATCCACCCGATCCGCGTCTTCGCCTCCGGCACCACGAACCCCCCGGCGACGAAGGACCGGGTGGCGAGGTCGAACTCGCGGACCTCCACGGCGTCGCCGCCGTCGCGCGAGAGAC
Organism: Streptomyces sp. NPDC013317; assembly: GCF_055563155.1. Lineage (NCBI taxonomy): Bacteria > Bacillati > Actinomycetota > Actinomycetes > Kitasatosporales > Streptomycetaceae > Streptomyces > Streptomyces sp. NPDC013317. The sequence goes on along the minus strand of NZ_JBVHDX010000001.1, from coordinate 651,644 downwards.
ACACCAGCGCCAGGTCGTCCTCGGGCCGCCGCACCCGCGCGCCCGCCCACACCCAGGCGACGCCCTCCGCCTCGGCGAGCGCGTCCAGGTCGAGGAGGACCTCCCACTCGGGCTCGTCCTTGCGGTACCGCTCCAGCGACGTGCGCCGCCACACGCCCCGTACCCGCTCGGCGTCCCGCCAGTAGTTGTAGAGGAACGCGCCGCGCCGGGTGGTGTACGGAATGCGGTCCGAGGCGTCCAGGGCGTCCCGCAGGCGCTGTTCGAGGGAGGCGAAGCCGTCGTCGGCGGCCAGTTCGGCCGCCGTCTCGGCGTTCCGCTCGGCCACCCACGCCAGCGCGGCCTCACCCGCGACGTCTTCCAGCCACAGATACGGATCGTCATCGTTCACACACCGCATTGTGCCGCCGGTCCCCGCCCGCGCGCCTGCCGAAAACCTGCACATCGCGAGCGTGTTGGGAGCGGCCCCCTTCACGATTCCTCGACCGGGAGGTGACGGAAGCCGTCCGGGTGGCCCGGTTATGTCCGTTACATTCCACCCGCGTTCAGTGGCTCCGGAATCTGTTACTCGTTCCTGCGAAGAAGGTGTCGGCATTCCGTGAATATGGGGTCACGGACGTCGCCTCAGGTACACAAACGTCCGCGACGAAGCGTCAACTGAATTGGTCCGGTAACCCGTTCGCATGCTTTGATCGGCCACCTGCGGCCGCAGAAACGGATTCCCCCCCAACGAATGAAGGGTGCGCATCATGCGTCACGACCTTGAGACGGTAGAGATCTCCGACGCCGACCTGGACGCCGTGTCCGGCGGTCTCGTCTCCGTCTCCGGTGGCCTCGCCGGCGCCGTGACCGGCGACGTCACGGGCCTGCTCGGCACCGTCGGTTCCCTCAACACGGTCCAGGGTGTCGAGAGCCTGGCCACCGGCGTCCCCGGCCTGGCCCAGGGCATCACCGGCGTCTCGGTGAACACCGCCGGCATCACCGGTCTCGCCGGTCTCTGAGCCGAATATCGCCCGTGAACCCCGGAACCCTCAACGGTTCCGGGGTTCACGGGCTCCCCGTATCCGAACGATTCGAATGCAGTCGAGGGAATAGTCCGTGCAGTTCCGCCAGAAGGCGCTTTCCAAGCTGCAATCACCCGAAGAACTCGATGTGCCGGTACGGTTCGCGCGCCCTCAGGGGCGCCTCGTGCTGGCCGTCACCGTCGTCGTGATCGCCGTCGCGGGCTACTGGGCCCTCACCGGCACGGTGGCGGCCAAGCTCAACGCGCCCGGTGTCCTCACCCACGGCGAGGGCAGCTATCTCCTGCAGAGCCCCGTCGCCGGGCAGGTGACCGACGTCCTCGTCGAGGAGGGCCGGTCCGTCTCCCCCGGCACACCGGTGCTGACCGTCCGTACGGACGACGGCGACCGGCCCGTGCGCGCGGTGGCGGGCGGCCGGGTGACCACCCTCTACGCCCGGATGGGCGCGGTCGTCACGACCGGCGCGGACGTGGCGACGGTGGAGCGCGTGACCGACCCCGAGGACCCGCTGGTGGCCGTGCTGTACCTCCCCGGCGAGGACGCCACGGCGATCCGGGCGGGTGCGCGGGTCGACCTCGGCGTCCAGTCCGTCCCCCGCGACCGTTACGGCCTCCTGCGCGGACGCGTCGAGGCGGTGGGTCGTACACCCCAGACACGGGACCAGATCGGCGCCTTCCTCGGCGACAGCGGGCTCGCCGCGCAGCTCTCCCGGCAGGGCAACCCGGTCGCGGTGGTCGTCCGCCTCGACCGCTCCCCCTCGACGGCCTCCGGCTACGGCTGGTCCTCCACGGACGGCCCCCCGCACCCGGTCGACTCCGGTACGCCCGTCACGGGCGCCGTCCACCTCTCCGCGCAGCGCCCCGTCGACTGGCTGCTGCCGTGACCGCCCCGCCGGAGTCCGCCCGCGACCGGAGCCGCTCCCGTTCCCGGGCATCGGCGCGCCGGCTGCCGCCCGCCCGACGCCGTCGCGGGCCCACGCCCAAGGGCCGTCGGCCGCGTACCGTGCGCACCCCCACGGTGCTCCAGATGGAGGCCGTCGAGTGCGGCGCCGCCGCCCTGGCGATGGTGCTCGGCCACTACGGCCGGCACGTGGCGCTCGAAGAGCTGCGCATCGCCTGCGGCGTCTCCCGCGACGGCTCGCGCGCGAGCAACCTCCTGAAGGCGGCACGCGGTTACGGACTCCAGGCCAAGGGCATGCAGATGGACCTGGCCGCCCTCGCCGACGTGGCGGCCCCGGCCGTCCTGTTCTGGGAGTTCAACCACTACGTCGTCTACGACGGCATGGGGCGCCGCTTCGGCCGCAGGGGCGTGTACATCAACGACCCGGGCAAGGGACGCCGGTTCGTGCCCATGGACGAGTTCGACACGAGCTTCACCGGGATCGTGCTCACCTTCGAGCCCGGGCCCGGCTTCCGGCGCGGCGGCCGCAAGCCGGGCGTCATGGGCGCCCTGCCCGCCCGGCTGCGCGGCACCTCCGGCACGATGGCCGCCGCGGTGATCTCCAGCCTGCTGCTCGTCGTCGTCGGCGCCTGGGTGCCCGCGCTGAGCCGCACGTACATCGACATGTTCCTGATCGGGAACCAGACGTCGCTGCTGGGCGTGCTCTTCGCGGCGATGGCGACCGCCCTCGTCCTCACCGCGACCCTCACCGCGCTCCAGCAGGCCAACCTGCTGCGCGGGCGCATCATCGCCTCCACACTGGGCAGCGCCCGCTTCCTGAGGCATCTGCTGAGACTTCCCCTCACCTTCTACACCCAGCGCAACCCGGCCGACCTGGTCCAGCGCCTGCAGTCCAACGACGCGGTCGCCGAGACCCTCGCCCGCGACCTGGCCGCCGCCGGCGTGGACGCCGTCGTGGTGCTCCTCTACGCGGTGCTCCTCTGGACGTACGACCCGCAGCTCACCGTCGTCGGCGTGCTGATCGCGCTGCTGAACGTGCTGGCCATGCGGATCGTGATCCGGCTGCGGGCCACCGACACCCAGAAGCTGCGCGCCGAGAGCGCCCGGCTGACCAACACCTCGTACAGCGGTCTTCAGCTCATCGAGACGATGAAGGCGACCGGTGGCGAGAACGGCTTCTTCCGGCGCTGGGCCGGGCAGCACGCCACCACGCTCGACATCCAGCAGAGGCTGGGCGTGCCCAGCGCCTGGCTGGCGGTCGTCGCGCCCACCCTGGCCGCCCTCAACAGCGCGCTGATCCTGATGATCGGCGGTCTGAGGGCGGTGGAGGGCCATCTCTCGGTCGGACTGCTCGTGGCCTTCCAGGCCCTGGTGACGAGCTTCACCGCGCCGATCACCCGGCTCAACGGCGTGGCGGGAAGGATCCAGGACTTCGCCGCCGACGTCGCCCGCCTCAAGGACGTCGAGAACTTCCCCGTCGACCCGGTCTACACGCGGCGCGAGCCGCCGGCCCGCACACGTCGTCTCACGGGCCATGTCGAGCTGGACGCCGTCACCTTCGGCTACAGCCCGCTGGATCCCCCGCTCCTGAAGGACTTCTCGCTCACGGTGGGGCCCGGCCAGCAGGTCGCGCTGGTCGGCGGCTCGGGCAGCGGCAAGTCGACCGTCTCCCGGCTGATCTCGGGTCTCTACACCCCCTGGGAAGGCGCCATCCGGATCGACGGGATGCGTCTGGAGGACATCCCGCGCGGCGCCCTGGCCGCGTCCGTCTCCTTCGTCGACCAGGATGTCTTCCTCTTCGAGGGCACCGTCCGCGACAACATCGCCCTGTGGGACCCCTCCGTCCCCGACGAGGCCGTCGCCGCCGCCCTGGAGGACGCCGCCGTGTACGACGTGGTCGCGCGCCGTCCCGGCGGCATCCACAGCCGCGTCGAGCAGGACGGCCGCAACTTCTCCGGGGGGCAGCGCCAGCGGCTGGAGATCGCCCGGGCGCTGGTGCGCCGGCCCACCGTCATGGTCCTCGACGAGGTGACCAGTGCCCTGGACGCGGCGACCGAGCAGATCATCATCGACAACCTGCGGCGCCGCGGCTGTGCCTGCGTGGTCATCGCCCACCGGCTGAGCACGGTGCGCGACAGCGACGAGATCGTGGTCCTCGACCGGGGCACGGTCGTGGAGCGCGGCCGGCACGCGCATCTGGTCGCCTCCGGAGGCGCGTACGCCGAACTGGTCAAGGAGCACTGAGGTGACGTTCCCTCATCAGCCTACCCATCCGGCCGCGGTCGTGGCGGACCCCGTCGTCGCGGCCCTCGGCGGCCTCGGCACCGCGGTCGACTGCACCGGTGCGCGCAGTCTCTCGCTCGAAGGCCCGCACGTGGTGTGGCTCGTCGTCGAGGGCGCCATGGACCTGTTCGCCGTCGACGCCGCACAGCTCGGCCCCTGGCACTTCCTGGGCCGGCTGGAGGCGGGCGCGCTGCTGCTCGGACCGGTGGAAGGGCCCGAACACACCCTGATCGGACGGCCGTTGGAGGGGTGTCTGCTGCGTCGGGTGGAGCTGCGCGAGCTGTCGTACGCCGGCGGGCAGTGGTACGACGGACAGTGGTACGCCGACCCAGATCCGTACGGCTCGGCCGAAGCGCGGCTCAGCCCCCTCGAACACGCCTTCTCCCTCGGCATCGGCCGTGGTCTGCGCGTGCTCTACCAGGCTCCGCTGGACGACCGCCCGGGCAACGACGCGGGCGGGGCGGACGACGACGTGCTCTGGATGCAGATCGCCCCCGGCAGCGTGCGCTACGGAGCGGCGTACGAGGGGTACGGCGACGACTCCGCCGGCACCCTCCTCGTCGACCCGACGATGTGGCAGGGCATGGTCGACCAGCAGTTCCGGCTGTCGTACGCCCTGGACAGCTGGATCGATCAGCTGGAGCGCGCCCACGAGGACCGTACGGCGGCCGGGATCGAGGCGGGCCGGGCCGCCAGGACCGAGGCGGACCAGGCGCTGCTCGCCTCCATCTGCCGGTCCGGCCCGGGTGGTGCGGGCGCCGGCCGTGGCCCGCACGGGCGGGCGGGTGACGACGCGACGTACGCCGTGTGCAGGCTGGTGGCCGACGAGGCCCGGATCACGCTGGCCGGTCAGGCGGAGGCACTCGCCCTGCCCGGGCGCCTCGACCCCGTCGAACGGATCGCGCTCGCCTCCCGCGTCCGTACCCGGGACGTACGGCTCGGCGGCCGCTGGTGGCGGGAGTACAGCGGGCCGCTGGTGGGGCGCCGCGAGGAGGACGCGAGCCCGGTCGCCCTGCTGTGGCGGCGCGGCCGGTACGAGGCCGTCGACCCCGCCACGGGTGAGCGGGAGCGCCTCGGCAGGGCCGGCGCGGCGGCCTTCGAGCCACGCGCCGTGATGCTCTACCGTCCGCTGCCCGACCGGCCGTCCAGCCTGCCGGCGCTGCTGCGGTTCAGTCTGCTCGGCACCCGCGCGGAGCTGCGGACCCTGCTGCTGAGCGGGCTCGTCGCGGTCGGCCTGGGTGCCCTGGTGCCCATCGCCACGGGCAAGGTGCTGGGCGAGTACGTGCCCCGGGCGGAGAACGGTCTCATCGTGCAGACGGCGCTGGCGATCGTCGCCACGAGCGTCGTCTCGGCCGCCTTCATGCTGCTGCAGAACATCTCCGTCCTGCGGATGGAGGGCCGGATCGAGGCGACCCTCCAGCCCGCGGTGTGGGACCGGCTGCTCCGGCTGCCGACGCGGTTCTTCACGGGCCGCTCCACCGGTGAACTGGCCAGTGCGGCCATGGGCATCAGTGCCATCCGCAGGGTGCTGTCCGGCATCGGACCGGTCGTCCTCCAGGCGGGCACCGTCGGCACGGTCAACCTGGTCCTGCTGCTCGTCTACAGCGTGCCGCTGGCCCTCGCGGCGCTCGCGATGCTGCTGACCGTCGCGGCGGTGTTCCTGGGCCTCGGGCTGTGGCAGCTGCGGTACCAGCGACAGCTGATCCGGCTCGGCAACCGGCTCAACAACCAGGCGTTCCAGACCCTGCGCGGCCTTTCGAAGCTGCGCGTGGCGGCGGCAGAGAGCTTCGCGTACGCCGCCTGGGCGGGCGAGTTCGCCCGGACCCGCGAGCTGCAGCAGCGCGTCGGGCGGATCAAGAACGTCCTCACGGTGCTCGGTGCGGTCTGTCTGCCGCTGTGCACGCTCGTGATGTTCATGCTGCTCGCCGGTCCGGCCCGGGGGTCGATGTCCGCCAGTGAGTTCCTGACGTTCAGCACTGCGGTGACGATGCTGCTGTCGTCGGTCACCCAGCTGACCGGCGCGCTGCTGTCGGCCGCCGCCGTGCAGCCGATGTTCGAGCAGGTCAGGCCGGTGCTCCGGGAGGCGCCGGAGGTCCGCGGCTCCAGCGCCCAGCCGGGCGTGCTGAGCGGGGCGATCGAGGCGGAGAACCTGTCCTTCCGCTACTCCGACGACGGTCCGCTGGTCCTCGACGGCGTCGGCTTCCAGGTGCGCCCGGGAGAGTTCGTCGCGATCGTCGGCGCCAGCGGCTGCGGCAAGTCGACGCTCCTGCGGCTGCTGATCGGCTTCGACGCACCGACCTCCGGCGGTGTCCGGTACGACGGCCAGGACCTGGCGGCACTCGACCAGGCCGCGGTGCGCCGTCAGTGCGGTGTCGTGCTGCAGAACGCCCAGCCGTTCTCCGGCTCGATCCTGGACTGCATCTGCGGCGCGGAGACGTTCCCCCTGGAGGACGTCTGGGCTGCGGCGGCGATGGCGGGTCTGGCCGAGGACATCAAGGCCATGCCGATGGGCCTGCACACGATGCTCTCCGACGGCGGCGGCACCATCTCGGGCGGGCAGCGCCAGCGGCTGATGATCGCCCAGGCGCTGATCCGCCGGCCCCGGATCCTCTTCTTCGACGAGGCGACGAGTGCGCTCGACAACGAGGCCCAGCGGGTGGTCATCGAGTCGACGCGCGCGCTGAACGCGACCCGTGTGGTGATCGCCCACCGGCTGTCCACGGTCATGGACGCCGACCGGGTGATCGCCATGGCGGACGGCCGGATCGTCCAGCAGGGCACGCCCGCGGAGCTGCTGGCCGACTCGACCGGCCTCTTCCACGAACTGGTCCGCCGCCAGCTGAGCTGACGGGTCGGCCCGGGGCAGGACCGGGCCGGGGACAGGACGACGGGCCCCGGACGAGACCCGGGCCGGACCCTTCCCGGGCCCGGGCAGGACGAGCGGGTCAGGACTCCGGGTGGCGCATGCCGCGGGCCAGGTGGAGGCCGGTGGCCGCGGCGAGGAGCGTCACGCAGCCGGTGAAGATCAGCCCGGCGCTGTCGAGGCCGACCCATTCGGTCAGCGCGCCGACGCCGACGACCGGCAGGGAGATGCCCGCGTAGGCGACGACGAAGAACGAGGAGACCGTCGCCGCCCGGTGCGCGGGCGGGGCCGCCTCGCCGACGGCGATCAGTCCGGCGCGGAAGGCGAGCCCCTGGCCGATCCCTCCGCAGACCGCTCCGGCCACCAGGAGGGGCAGCACCTCCACCCAGAGGGACGCGCCGACCAGGAGGAGACCGGCCACCAGCACGAGACAGCCGAGGGGCAGGGCGACGCGTACGGCCATCCTGGACGTCCATGACTGCCCCACGGTCGAGGAGAGGAAGACCGAGAAGACCACGAGGCCCGAGACGGCCAGGTTGGTGATCCCGAGCGTGTGCGAGACGAAGCTCGGTGCCACCGCGGTGAAGAGGCCGAGGAGCGAGAACCCGGCGAAGGCGGCGAGCGCCGAGGGCGTGAAGACGCCGCGGACCTCGGCCGGTACGTACAGGCCCTGCGGCTTCGGCCGGGTCCACAGCCGCGGCTGGGCGACCGTCTCCGGCAGGAGGAGCACGATGAGGCAGCCCACGGCGACCAGGGCGAGGTGGGCCAGGAACGGCAGCTCCAGCGGCCTCGGGGCGTACTGCGCGAGGAAGCCGGAGATCAGCGGTCCGCAGCCGAGACCGCCCATGTTCGCGGCGGTCGCGGCGAACCCCGCGCGGGACTTCCGGTCCGGTCGTGCCAGCTCCAGGACGGTGACCGTCCCCGCCCCGCTCAGCAGTCCGGCCGAGAAGCCGGACAGCAGCCGTCCGGCGAACAGGTACGCCAGCCCGTCCTCGAGGAGGAAGCAGACCGCGCTCACCGCGGCCAGGCCCAGCGCCGTCCAGAGCACGGGGCGACGCCCGACCGTGTCGGAGTGGTTGCCGACGAGCAGGAGGGTGGCGATGACGCCCACGGCGTAGCTGGCGAAGATCACCGTCACCATCAGCTCGGAGAAGCCGAGCTCCTCGCGGTACAGCCCGTAGAGCGGCGTGGGCAGCGTCGTGCCGGCCATGCCGATGGCGAAGACCACGGCAGCCGCCACGTAGCCGAGGTGCCGGTCGCGGCGAGGGGCGTTCCGGGACGGAGCTGCCGCGCGGCTCATCCCGACACCCCGGCCCGTGCGAGGGCGAAGACGCCGAAGACGATCAGACCGACGCCCAGCAGCTCCGGAACCAGCCACCATCCCATCCGCACGTCCTCCTCGTAGATGAGGATGCCCAGCATCAGGCTCACCGTGGCGTCGCCCAGGGTCAGCGCGGGCTGGGAGGCGACGAGCGGCCCGCCCTGCATGGCGTGTTCGAGCAGCAGGAGGGCGGCGATCCCGGCGAGGCAGAAGGCGTACGTCTGCCAGGCCGTCAGGAAGCCGGTCACACCGTCCTCGTCCAGGATGTGCATGGAGGTCTTCATCAGTCCGGCGGTGAGCGCGTAGCAGATCGCCGTGGCGGCACCGAGACAACCGGCACGGGCCCGGCCGGGCGGCCTGCGCAGTCCGGCGAAGGCCAGGGCCACCACGGCCGCGGCGCACACCACGAGGGCCGGGACCCAGCGGTCCAGAGGCACGTGCGTGCGATTGCCGTCCGGCGAGGCGGCCATGAGCGCCACACCGAGGCCCGCCACCACCGCGGCCACGGCCAGCCACTGCGCCGACGGCAGCCGCTCCCGTGACATCAGCGAGGCGATCAGCAGCGCGAGCGGCAGCTCCAGGACGAAGAGCGGCTGCACGAGCGACAGCGGGCCCGTCGCCAGGGCCGCCGCCTGCCCGACACCCGCGACGATCACCGCGAGGATGCCGGCGAGCCAGAGCGGGCGCTTCAGCAGATCGAGGATCAGACCGGGCCGGAACGTGTCGGTCTGACGGACGGTGAGTGCGGCACGGCGCTGCAGCACCGTGGCGAGCGCGTTGCTGAACGCGGCGCAGAACGCGAAGAGGACCGGCAGAACGACGCCCATCCTCCGATCCTCACCGGCACCGGTCGGCGGTCCGGCGCCGACACCGGCCCGGCCCCCGGGTTCACCCTGTACGCGCACCTCCTGAGCCCGGTCGGCCGAATACCGGGCCTCTTGCGTGGCCCGCACGGCCCGGGGTGGTACGTCGTTGGCCATGCAAGGCACTCCGCCGCACGTGATCCCGTTCCTCCGTTCCGCCGCCGCGTACGCGTGGCGGCTGCTCGTCGTCGGGGCGGTGATCTACAGCCTCTTCGCCGTGCTCGGGCGTTTCCACGAGATCGGCGTGGCCGTGTTCCTGGGCCTGGTGGGCACCGCGCTGCTGCGCCCGGTGGCCGACCTGGTCGCCAAGGGGCTGCCCCGGCCGCTGGCGGTGACCGTCACGATCCTCGGCAGCATCGCGCTGGTCCTGGGGATCCTCGCGCTGGTCGGCGAGGCGGTGGAGCAGGACCGGACCACCCTGGTGCGCGAGTTCCGGGACGGCGTCGACCGGATCGAGGACTGGCTGGAGCGGCCGCCCTTCCGGCTGAACCCGGAGGCGCTCTCGGACGTCCAGGGCAGGATCGGCCAGTTCCTCTCCAGTCATCGTTCGGCGCTGCTCAGCGAGGCGATGAGCGGCGCGCACCGGCTGGTGGAGGTCCTGACCACGCTGGCCCTCGCGCTGTTCTGTGCGGTCTTCTTCATCCACTCGGGCGACCGGCAGTGGGCGTGGCTGAGGGAACAGCTGCCCGGGTCGGTGCGCGTGCGGATGGACATCGGCGGCCGGGCGGCCTGGCGTACGTTCACCGGCTACACGCACGGCATCGTGCTGGTGGCCGCCGTGAACGCGGTCCTCGTCGGTCTCGCCCTGTGGCTGCTCGGCGTTCCGCTGGCCGTCCCGCTGGCGCTGCTGGAGTTCGCGGCCGCGTTCGTCCCGCTGATCGGCTCGCCGATCGCGCTGGCGGTCGCCGCCGTCGTGGCGCTCGCCTCGCAGGGCCCCTGGGTGGCGGCGATCGTCGTCGCACTGATCGTGATCATCGGGCAGATCGAGGGGCATCTGCTGCATCCGATCGTGATGAGCTGGGCCGTACGGCTGCACCCGCTGGTGGTGGCGATCTCGGTGATCGCGGGGGCGATCGCCGCGGGGGTCGTGGGGGCGGTGGTGGCGGTGCCGCTGGTGTCGGTGGTCTGGTCGGTCTACACGGAGCTGCGGGACGCGCGCGAGGCCGCCGAGGGCGAGCCCGGGGCGGCGGCCCCGGCCGTACGGGAGTGAGGGCATGGACGTCGAGCAGGTCTGCGACGAGCTGTACGGGGTGGCACCGGACGAATTCGTGGCGGCTCGTGACGCGCGGACGGCCGAGGCACGCAAGTCCGGGGACGCGGCCGGGGCGAAGCGGATCGCCGCACTGCGCCGCCCCACGCTGGCCGCCTGGGCCTCGAACCGGTTCGTACGGGAGCGGCCCGAGGACGTCGGACGGCTGCTCGCGCTCGGCGAGACGCTCCGCGAGGCCACCCGGCTGCTGGACGCGGCGAGGATGCGCGAGGCCGCGGGTGTGCAGAACAAGGTGATCGCCGCCGAGGTCCGGGAGACGGCGACGGTCGCCGAGGAGGCGGGCCATCCGCTGAGCGCCTCGGTCCGCCAGGAGGTCGAGCAGCTCTTCCGCGCGGTGCTCGCCGACCCCGGCATCGCGGAGGAGTGGTCGTCGGGCCGGCTGGTGAAGCCCCCTCAGGGCCCGGTCGGCTTCGGCGCGATCGCCCCGGAGTCCGTCCCGCCCCGCCCCGAGCCCGCCGCCACCGGTGCCGCGGACGACGAGGCCGCGGCGGAGAAGGCGGCGGAGCGAGCGGCGGAGAAGGCGGCGAAGGAGGCCGCGGAGGCGGCGCTCGCCGAAGCACGCCGCAGGGACGAGGACCTCCGGGCGGCGGAGGCCCGCGCGACCGAGGCGGACGAGCAGGTGGCCGCACTCGAAGAACGGCTGCGCGAGGCGAAGTCGGCCCAGCGGACGGCGCGGAAGACGGCGAAGGAGGCGTCGACGGCGGCCCGCAGGGCCCACCGCGAGGCGACCGCCGCGGAGCGGGACGTATCCGGGCACCGGTGACTCGGTCACCGCCGACGAGGGGCCGTGGCCTTCTTCGCCGGAACCCTCAGCCCCCGAAGGCGCTGCCCGGCAGGCCGTGGCCCGCGTTGCGCAGGACCAGGAGCGAGCCGGCCGACGGGTGGGGGCGGGGGTCGCCGGTGCGGGCGGTCGTGATGTACAGGTCGCGGAGGTCGGCGCCCCCGAAGGCGCAGGCCGTGGGGCGCGTCACGGGGAGCGGGACGACACGGTCCAGATCGCCGCGCGGGGTGTAGCGGCGGAGTCCGCCGCCGTCCCAGAGAGCGACCCAGACACAGCCGTCCGCGTCGACGGTCAGCCCGTCGGGGTACCCCGCGCCGGGCTCGATGGTCACGAACGGGCGCCGCTGGGTGGACAGTTCGGCTCCGGTGGGGCAGACGTCGATGCGGCGCGTGGGGCTGTCGACGTAGTACATGAGGGAGCCGTCCGGGCTCCAGCCGATGCCGTTGCTGACCGTCACCCCGGAGAGCGCCTCGCGGGCGGTGCCGTCGCGGGCGAGGCGCACCAGGTTGCCGCCGCCGGGCGCCTCGTCGTACCGCATGCTGCCTGCCCACAGCGCCCCGTCCGGCGCCACGGCGGCGTCGTTGCCGCGCCGTCCGGGCCGGGGGTCGCGCAGGAGCCAGCCGAAGGCGCCCTTGGCGTCGTAACGCCCTATGCCGTCACGGAGGTTGACCACCAGCCCGCCGTCCGCACAGGGCTTCGCCGCGCCGACGTGCTGCTCGGTCGCCATGACGGTGCGCCGGCCGGTCGCCGGGGCGTAGGTGTGGACGCGCGAGCCGAGGATGTCGACCCAGATCAGCCGCTGCCCGGTCGCGTCCCAGGTGGGGCCCTCCCCGAGTGCCGCCTCCGCGCGGACCGCGATCTCGAGGCCGGCGCTCATCGCGCGCCGCGGTGGCCGAGACGTACGGAGAGGTCGGCGGCGCCCTTGGCTGCCAGTTCGGCGAGCTCCCGTTCCCGGCCCTCGCTCCAGCGGATCACGGGGACGGAGACGGAGAGCGCCGCGACGACCCGCCCGGAGCTGTCGCGGACGGGCGCGGCGACGCAGCTCACGTCCGGGTTGGACTCCTGGTGTTCGACGGCGACGCCCCGCTCGCGGATCTCGGCGAGGGCGGCGCGCAGGGCGTCGTGCCCCGTGATGCTGTTCGGCGTCATCGCGACCAGCTCGCGCCCGTCGATGCGGCTGTCCAGCTCGGCCGGCGGTAGCGAGGCGAGCAGCATCTTGCCGACGGCGGTGCAGTGCGCGGGGAGCCTGCGGCCCGCTGCGGAGACCATCCGGACCGCGTGGGTGGAGTCCACCTTGGCGACGTAGATGACGTCGGTGTCCTCCAGGAGCGCCACGTGCACGGTCTCGTCGCACATCGACGCGACCTCGCAGGCCACCTGCCGGCCCTCGGCCGCGAGGTCGAGCTGCTCCGCGTACCGGCTGCCGAGCTGGTACGTGCGAACGCCGAGACGGTAGCGTCCCGGCTGGTCGGGGACGGGCACGAGGTAGTTGCGGGCCGCCAGTGTGGTGAGCAGTTCGTGCACGGTGGTGCGCGGGAGGCCGAGCCTGCGGACGACGTCCGGGGCGGAGAGCGTCTCGTCGCCCGTCAGGAACAGCTCCAGTATGTCCAGCGCTCTGCCCACCGCGGGCACCTGTCGTCCCATCGCCGCTCCCCCACATCCCTCGTGTCCGGCCGCGTTCGGTATTCCGGCCGACGATCGGTATCGCGAACACAGGCTAACCACACGGCACTTCGTCCGGCAACGGCCGCGCGATCCGTTGACACGTCCCCGACCAGCCCCTACGGTCACGCCTACATTTCGAACGTGTGACGAAATATCGAACGAGACCGAGGGGCAACTGCCGTGCGCATCACGGGAATCAGCACTCATGTCGTCGGAACGCCCTGGCGCAACCTCACCTATGTGCTCGTCCACACCGACGAGGGGCTGACGGGCGTGGGCGAGACCCGCATGCTCGGCCACACCGACGCGCTGCTGGGCTACCTCCGCGAGGCGGAGGCCAACCACATCGCCGGGTCGGACCCGTTCGCGATCGAGGACCTGGTCCGCCGGATGAAGTACGGCGACTTCGGACGGGCCGGCGAGATCGTGATGTCGGGCATCGCGGTGGTCGAGACGGCCTGCTGGGACATCAAGGGCAAGGCGCTCGGAGTGCCGGTGTGGCAGCTGCTCGGCGGAAGGGTCACCGACCGGGTCAAGGCGTACGCCAACGGCTGGTACACCACCGAGCGGACCCCGGAGGCGTACCACAAGGCGGCCCGGGCGGTGATCGAGCGGGGCTACCAGGCCCTGAAGATCGACCCGTTCGGCACCGGGCACCTCGAACTGTCCCATCAGGACACGCTGTACGCGGTCTCGCTGATCGAGGCGGTGCGGGACGCCATCGGGCCGGACGCCGAACTCATGCTGGAGATGCACGGGCGCTTCTCACCGGCCACGGCGATCAGGCTGGCCCGGGAGATGGCGCCGTTCCGCCCGGCCTGGCTGGAGGAGCCGGTCCCGCCGGAGAACCTGAAGGCGCTGGAGAAGGTGGCGGCCAAGGTGGACCTCCCGATCGCGACGGGTGAACGGATCCACGACCGGATCGAGTTCCGTGAGCTGTTCGAGAGCCAGGCCGTCGACATCCTCCAGCCGGACGTCGGTCATCTCGGCGGCATCTGGGAGACCCGCAAGCTGGCCGCGACCGCGGAGACGCACTACATGATGGTCGCCCCGCACAACGTGGGCGGCCCGGTGCTCACCGCCGCGTCCCTCCAGGTCGGCTTCACCGCACCGAACTTCAAGATCCTGGAGCACTTCAACGACTTCGCGGACGCGGAGATCAAGAAGGTGGTCAAGGGCGCGCCCCAGGTGGTGGACGGCTACTTCCACCGCTCGGACGCGCCGGGCCTGGGCGTCGAGCTCGACACGGACGCGGCGGCCGAGTTCCCGCAGCAGCAGGCCCGCTTCGACCTGTGGGCCGACGGCTGGGAGCGGCGCGCCCCCGCGACGCGGGGCGGCGGGGCGTGAGCCGCCCGCCGGCCGGCCCCGGCCTCGCGGTCGTCGTCGACTCACCGGGGCGCCACCGTCTCGTCCCGCACGAGCCGCTCCCGCCCGGCCCCGGCGAGGCGCTGGTACGGGTGCACGCGAGCGGCGTCTGCGGCAGCGACCGCGAGGTGTACCGGGGCGCCCGGCCCGAGGGGTTCGTGCGGTACCCGCTCACGCCGGGCCACGAGTGGTCGGGGACGGTGGCCGCGGTCGGCGAGGGCGTTCCGGAGGGCCTCGCCGGAAGGAAGGTGGTGGGCGAGGGGTTCCGCTCGTGCCAGGCATGCGAACGTTGTCATACGGGCGACGCCACGCTCTGTACGGCTGGATACGACGAGACCGGCTTCACCCGGCCGGGCGCGATGGCGCCCACGCTGACGCTTCCGGCCCGGCTCCTTCACCCGCTCCCCGACGCGGCCGATCTGACGGCTGCGGCGCTGCTGGAGCCGGCCGCATGTGTCGCGGCCGCGACGCTCGCGGCCGCGCCCCGGCCGGGTGAGCGTGTCGCCGTGGTCGGGGCGGGGACCCTGGGTCTGATCGCCGTCCAGCTGCTGGCGGCCTCGTCGCCCGCCGAGCTCCACGTCGTGGAGCCCCGGCGCGAACGGGCGGAACTGGCTAGGGAGTTCGGGGCCACCTCGGTCGTACGGTCGGTCGAGGAGACGGGCGGCCGGTGCGACCTGGTCCTGGAGGCCGCCGGCGCCCCCGGTTCCGCCGGCACCGCCATGGGCCTCGCCCGCAGGGGCGGCCGGGTCGTCCTCACGGGCATCCCCTCCCCCGGGGCGGACGGTCTCGATCCCGCGGAGCTGGTCACCCGCCGGCTGACCCTGCACACGGTCTTCGGGGCACCGCCCGCCGCATGGGCCCATGCCGTACGCGTCTTCGGGGCGGGCCTGCTCGACCTGGCCGGGCTGGTGACGCACGAGCTGCCGCTCGGGGCGTTCCCGCAGGCGATGGAGCTGGTGGGCTCCGGCGACCCCAAGGTCGGAAAGGTGCTGCTGCGGCCCTGACGACCCCGGACGCCCGCGCCCGGACGCCCGCGCCCGCCCGCCCGACAACCGAGCGCCCACCGCATGCCCCGCGGTCCCCTGTCCCGAACCGACCCACCCGTACCGCCGCTTCCGAACCCTGTCCGACATACCGAACACGGAGGAACGCTCGTGACCGACGCTCCGCCTTCCCCGCCCCGCCGGCCCGGCGAACACGCCCTCGCCCTCCTCGGGCTCGGCTCCCCCGCCCTCTCCCCCGCCGACGCCTCCCCGCACGCCTTCCCGGACGGCGGCACCTGGCGGACCGAGGTGCCCTCCGTGGAGGGGCCCGAGGCGCTGGAGGCGGTCCTCGAGGAGTCCGCGCGGCTGGACGTGCCGGTCCACCGGGTCAGCCAGGGCAGCGGCGTCTGGATGCTGACGGACGACGAGATCTCGGCGATGGTCCGGGCCGCCGCCGAACGCTCCGTCGAAGTCTGCCTGTTCACCGGCCCTCGCGGCACCTGGGACATCGGCGGCTCGGTCCGCAGCGACTCCCGGGGCGGAGGCCTGCGCGCCCGTGGGCACGACGCGGTCGCCGGCTGCGTGGAGGACGCCGTCCGCGCCACCGAACTGGGCGTCCGATGCCTGCTGGTGGCCGACGAGGGCGTGCTGTGGACGCTGCACCGGGCCCGGTGCCACGGCGTGATCCCGGCCGGCACCACGCTGAAGGTCTCCGCGCTGATCGGCCCCGTGAACCCCGCCGCGTACGCCGTGCACGAGCGCCTGGGCGCCGACTCGGTCAACGTGCCGAGCGATCTGCCGCTCGCCCACCTCACCGAGATCCGCCGGGTGAGCGCCGCGCCGATGGACATGTACATCGAGGCGCCTGACGACCTGGGCGGCTACGTGCGGATGTACGAGGTCGCCGAGCTGATCCGCCGGGGCGCACCGCTCTACCTCAAGTTCGGTCTGTCGAAGGCGCCTTCGCTCTACCCCTCCGGCCTGCATCTGCGCCGGACGGTGCTCGCCACCGCCCGCGAGCGGGTGCGGCGTGGCCGGCTCGCCCTTGATCTGCTGGCCCGGCACGGCGCGGACGGCGGGATGTCCCCGCTGGGCTCGCGGCTGCCCGGCCCGCTGAACCGCTTCCCCGACCCGATCCACCACACCGACAAGGACTGATGCCATGCGTATCCGCAGTGCCGCCTCCGCCACCGTCCTCGCGACCGCCCTCGCCGTCGTCCTCGCCGCCTGCGGCCAGAGCGGCGCGGGCGGCGCCAAGGAGGAGAAGGGCGCCGAGGAGCTGACCGTGGGCATCGCGATGCCCACCAAGTCCTCCGAGCGCTGGATCGCCGACGGCAGGAACATGGTGAGCAGCCTGGAGAAGTACGGGTACAAGACCTCGCTCCAGTACGGCGAGGACGACCCGGACCAGCAGGTCTCGCAGATCGAGAACATGATCACCCAGGGCGTCGACGCCCTGGTCGTCGCGGCCATCGACGGCCGGGCCCTCGCCAACGTGCTCCAGCAGGCGGCGGACGCGAAGATCCCGGTGATCTCCTACGACCGGCTCATCCTCGGTTCGCCGAACGTCGACTACTACGCCTCCTTCGACAACGAGAAGGTCGGCGAGCTCCAGGGCGGCTACCTCGTCGAGAAGCTGGGTCTGAAGGACGGGAGCAAGAAGGGCCCGTTCAACATCGAGCTGTTCGCCGGCTCGAACGACGACAACAACACCCGCTACTTCTTCCAGGGCGCCATGAACGTCCTCCAGCCGTACATCGACAGGAAGCAGCTGGTCGTCAGGTCCGGTCAGACCAGGCTGAACCAGGTGACGACCCTGCGCTGGGACGGCGGCCAGGCCCAGAAGCGCATGGACGACCTGCTCACCTCCTCGTACGCGAAGGAGCGGGTGGACGCGGTCCTCTCGCCGTACGACGGCATCTCCATCGGCATCCTGTCCGCCCTCAAGTCCGACGACTACGGCAGCGCGAGCAAGCCGCTGCCCGTCGTGACCGGGCAGGACGCCGAGGTCGCCTCGGTGAAGTCGATCATCGCGGGCGAGCAGACGCAGACCGTCTACAAGGACACGCGCGAACTGGCCAAGGTCGCCGCGCAGATGGTCGACGCGCTGTTCGAGGGCAAGAAGCCGGAGGTCAACGACACCACGACGTACGACAACGAGAAGAAGGTCGTCCCGGCCTTCCTGCTCGACCCGGTGAACGTCGACAAGTCCAACTACCGGGCCGTGCTGGTCGATTCCGGCTACATCAAGGCGAGCGACCTCAACTAGACCTCGACCGGAGAGGGGTGGGTGTGCCATGGCGGGACCCGTCCTGGACATGCGCTCGATCATCAAGACCTTTCCCGGCGTGACGGCGCTGTCGGACGTCTCCCTGACCGTCCGGGCGGGCGAGGTCCACGCCGTCTGCGGGGAGAACGGAGCGGGCAAGTCGACGCTGATGAAGATCCTCAGCGGGGTGCATCCGCACGGGAGTTACGAGGGGGAGGTGCTCTTCCAGGGTGAGCCCTGCCGGTTCCGGGACATCGGGGCGAGCGAGAAGCGCGGCATCGTCATCATCCACCAGGAGCTGGCGCTGGTGCCGTACCTCTCCCTCGCGGAGAACATCTTCCTCGGCAACGAGCACGCCACCCGCGGCGTGATCAGCTGGGACCGGACCCTGCGTCACGCGGCGGAGCTGCTGCGCCGCGTGGGTCTGGACGAGCATCCGCAGACCCGGGTCGCGGACATCGGCGTCGGCAAACAGCAGCTGGTGGAGATCGCCAAGGCGCTCGCCAAAGAGGTGAAGCTGCTGATCCTCGATGAGCCGACGGCCGCGCTCAACGACGAGGACAGCGGCAAACTCCTCGCTCTCATCGAGGAGTTGAAGGGTCAGGGCATCACGTCGATCATCATCTCGCACAAGCTCAACGAGATCGCCCGGGTGGCGGACTCGGTGACGATCCTGCGGGACGGACGGTCGATCGAGACCCTCGACGTGAAGGCTCCGGAGACCACCGAGGAGCGGATCATCCGGGGCATGGTGGGCCGCGACCTGGACCACCGCTTCCCCGAGCGCACCCCGCACGAGCCGGAGCGGGACGCGGCACCCGCACTGGAGATCCGGGACTGGACGGTGCACCATCCGATCGACCGGAACCGCAAGGTCGTCGACGGTGTCTCGCTGACCGTCCGGCGCGGCGAGATCGTCGGGGTCGCCGGTCTGATGGGCGCGGGCCGTACCGAGCTGGCGATGAGCGTGTTCGGGCGCAGCTACGGGCGGTACGGCGGCGGCTCGGTCCTCAAGGACGGCGTGGAGATCCGTACCCGTACGGTCCCCGAGGCGGTCGGGCACGGCATCGCGTACGTCACCGAGGACCGCAAGCACTACGGCCTCAACCTGATCGACACGATCAACCGGAACGTCTCGCTGAGCGCCCTGCCCAAGGTCGCGCGGCGGGGCATCGTCGACGAGCACGAGGAGACCCGGGTCTCCGAGGGCTTCCGCCGTTCGATGAACATCAAGGCGCCGACGGTCTTCGAGCCCGTCGGCCGGCTCTCCGGGGGCAACCAGCAGAAGGTCGTCCTCAGCAAGTGGATCTTCGCGGGCCCCGACGTCCTGATCCTGGACGAGCCGACCCGCGGGATCGACGTGGGCGCCAAGTACGAGATCTACACGGTCATCGACCGGCTGGCCGCCGAGGGCAGGGCGGTCCTCTTCATCTCCTCGGAACTCCCCGAGCTGCTCGGCATGTGCGACCGCGTCTACACCATGGCGTCGGGCCGGCTCACGGGTGAGGTGTCCCGCGCCGAGGCGACCCAGGAGCTGCTGATGCGGCACATGACGAAGGACAGGAGGGAACACGCATGAGCACCGATCTCACGGCCGGGACCCAGGCCGAGGGCACCGGGAAGGCACCGGACGGCCCACCGGCGGAGGGCCGTCCGGGCGTCGGCCGGCTGATCCTCGACGGACTGCGCGGCAACATGCGGCAGTACGGCATGCTGATCGCCCTCGGGCTGATCGTGGCCCTGTTCGCGGTCTGGACGGGCGGCGACCTGCTGCTGCCGCGCAACGTCTCCAATCTGGTCCTGCAGAACAGCTACATCCTGATCCTGGCGATCGGCATGATGATCGTCATCATCTCGGGTCACATCGATCTGTCGGTAGGTTCGCTCACCGCCTTCGTCGGCGCGGTGGCCGCCGTGCTGATGGTCGAGCACCGGATGGCGTGGCCGCTGGCGGTGGTGCTCGTGCTGCTGCTCGGCGCGGTCGCGGGGGCGATGCAGGGCTTCTTCATCGCGTATCTCGGCATTCCGTCGTTCATCGTCACCCTGGCCGGGATGCTCCTGTTCCGCGGTCTCACCGAGATCTTCCTCAAGGGCCAGACGATCGGGCCGTTCCCCGACGGACTGCAGACGGTCTCCAACGGCTTCCTGCCGGAGGCCGGGCCGAGCACCGACTACCACAACCTGACCCTGCTGCTGGGCCTGGCCCTCATCGTCTTCATCGTGTGGCAGGAGGTGCGGGACCGCCGCCGCCAGCGGGAGTACGCCCTGGAGGTCGCGCCCGTCGGGCTGTTCGCCGTGAAGCTCGGGGCGCTGGTCGCCACGGTTCTGGTCTTCACCCTGCTGCTCGCCAGCTACAAGGGGGCGCCGGTCGTGCTGCTGATCCTGGCGGCGCTCCTGGTCGGCTTCGGGTACGTCATGCGGAACGCGGTCGTGGGGCGCCATGTGTACGCGATCGGCGGCAATCTGCCGGCCGCCAAGCTCTCGGGTGTCCGGGACAGGAAGATCACCTTCCTGGTCTTCCTGAACATGGGGGTCCTCGCGGCGCTCGCCGGACTGGTCTTCGCCGCCCGGTTCAACGCCGCCTCGCCCAAGGCGGGCATCAACTTCGAACTGGAGGCGATCGCCGCCTCGTTCATCGGCGGCGCGTCGATGAGCGGCGGTGTGGGAACGGTCCTCGGCGCGATCGTCGGCGGGCTGGTCCTGGGCGTGCTCAACAACGGCATGAACCTCGTCGGAATCGGTACGGACTGGCAGCAGGTGATCAAGGGCCTGGTGCTGCTCGCCGCTGTCGGCTTCGACGTGTGGAACAAGCGCAGGGTGGGTTCCTGAAGTGGGGGCCGTCGGTCGTGGCACCACGACCGGCGGCCTTTCCGCGATCCTCACAGCCTCGCCCGGGGGGCCGGGCGGGCTCCGGTTGCGCCGGCACGGCCGTACGGCACCGGCCTGCGCGCCGTACGGCCCGCACCACCCCACGTACCGGCCGCCACGCCCCGCGCGTTCCGGCGGCCGCGCCCTGCTCATCGCTCTCGCGGCCGCGCTGGTCTTCGGTGTCGCCGGCTGCGGCACCGCGTAGCGGGAAAGGCCGGGGCCCCTGCCGGAAAGCGGCAGGGGCCCCGGCCTTCGCGCGTGCGCGCCGGCGGGTCCGGATCAGACCGCCGGGGCGGGGTACGTCGGGTACTCGACGCCGGAGACGTGCTGGACGACCCGGATGACCTGGCACGAGTAGCCGAACTCGTTGTCGTACCAGAGGTAGAGGATCGCGTTGTCGCCGTCGACCTTCGTCGCGCCCGCGTCGACGATCGAGGCGTGGCGCGAGCCGACGAAGTCCATGGAGACGGCGTCGGGCGCGGTGGTGAAGTCGATCTGGCGCTTCAGCGGCGAGTGCAGCGAGACGTCACGGAGGTGGTCGAGGACCTCCTCGCGGGTGGTCTCACGGCCCAGGCGGAGGCTGAGGATGGCGATCGAGACGTCCGGGACGGGGACGCGGATCGAGCTGCCGGTGATCGGCGCCTTGAGTTCCGGGAGCGCCTTGGCGACGGCGGAGGCGGCACCGGTCTCGGTGATGACCATGTTCAGCGGCGCGGAGCGGCCACGACGGTCGGCCTTGTGGTAGTTGTCCAGCAGGTTCTGGTCGTTCGTGAACGAGTGGACGGTCTCCACGTGGCCGCGCAGCACGCCGTACTCGTCGTCCATGGCCTTCAGCGGCGGGACGATCGCGTTGGTGGTGCAGGAGGCACAGGACAGGATCTGCTCGTCCGGCTTGATCGTGTCGTGGTTGACGCCGTGGACGATGTTCGGGACGTCGCCCTTGCCCGGAGCCGTCAGGACGACCTTGTCGATGCCGGGGCGCAGGTGCTTGGAGAGGCCCTCGCGGTCCCGCCACTTGCCCGTGTTGTCGATGAGGATGGCGTCCTTGATGCCGTGCGCCGTGTAGTCGACCTCGGACGGGTCGTTGGCGTAGATCACCTTGATCGTGTTGCCGTTGGCGACGATCGTGCTGTTCGCCTCGTCCACGGTGATGGTGCCCTGGAACTGGCCGTGGATCGAGTCGCGCCGCAGCAGCGAGGCGCGCTTGACGATGTCCTGGTCACCACCCTGGCGGACGACGATGGCGCGCAGGCGCAGACCGTTGCCGGAGCCGGCCTTCTCGATCAGCAGACGGGCGACGAGGCGGCCGATGCGGCCGAAGCCGTAGAGGACGACGTCACGGCCGTCACGGCGCTCGATCTTGTTGTCCCCGGTGGCGCCGGCGACCGCGGAGGCGGTGAACTCCTCCACCGACAGACCCCGGTCGTCGCTCTTGTAGGCCTCGGCGAGCAGCGCGATGTCGATCTGCGAGGGGCCGAGGTCGAGCGTGGTGAGCGCCTGCAGGAAGGGCAGGGTCTCGGTGACCGAGAGCTCCTCGCCGGCGATCTGGCGGGCGAAGCGGTGGGTCTTGAGGATGCTGACAACCGACTTGTTCACCAAGGATCGGCTGTGGACCAGGACCGTGACGTCCCGCTCCCGGTGCAACTTCCCGATGACCGGGATCATCGACTCCGCGATCTCCTCGCGGTTCTTCCAGCTGGTGAACGAGTCGTCATTGACAGTCACGAGTTCATCTTTCGAGCTAGGTGGTGCTCATATGCTAACCCGTCGAACTTTTGATCTTTCTCGGGGGCCCTTCCCGGGGGTCTCCGCGGGGCCTGCCCGGCTCAGGACTCCTCGACGGTCACCGTCACCGAGTGCCACCCCTCGGCCCCGTCCGGCATGGTGTCGGTGCGCCCCTCGGGCTGGGTCGCGCCGGTGCCGTCGGTGGCCCGGACCGTGAGCGTGTGACGGCCGGGGGCGGCCTGCCAGGGGTGCACCCACTGGCGCCAGGTGTCCACGCCGTCCGCCGCGCCGAGGCGTGCCGCCTCCCACGGACCGTCGTCGACCCTGACCTCCACGCGCGCGATGCCGCGGTGCTGGGCCCAGGCCACCCCGGCGATCATGACCGTGCCCGCCGCCGGGCGGGCGAGCGCGCGTGGGGTGTCGATGCGGGACTGGGTCTTGACCGGTGCCTGCGCCGCCCAGCCTCGCGGGACCCAGTAGGCGTCGTAGGCGTCGAAGGTGGTGAGCTCGACGGATTCGATCCATTTGCAGGCGGAGACGTATCCGTACAGCCCGGGGACGATCATGCGGACGGGGAAGCCGTGCTCCAGGGGCAGGGGCACGCCGTTCATACCGAAGGCGAGCAGGGACTCCCGCCCGTCCATCACGGCCTCGACGGGGGTGCCGATGGTCATGCCGTCGACGGAGCGGGCCACGAGCTGGTCGGCCGGTCCGCCTTCGGAGGGCGGGCGCACCCCCGCCTCGCGGAGCAGGTCGGCGAGGCGTACACCGAGCCAGCGGGCGTTGCCGACGAGGTCTCCGCCGACCTCGTTGGAGACGCAGGCGAGGGTGATGTCCCGCTCCACGACCGTGCGCGCCATCAGCTCCGGAAGCGTGAGGGAGAGTTCACGGCTCACGCCGCTCCCGTGGATCCGCAGCCGCCAGTCGTCGGCGTCGACCTTGGGGACGACCAGCGCGGTGTCGATCCGGTAGAAGTCCCTGTTCGGGGTGATGAAGGGCCCGATGCCCGGAACGTCGAGCTGGGCCCCGGGGGGCACGGCCGGCGCGGGCGAGGCGGGCGGGGGCAGCCGCAGGGCGTCGCGGGACGCCGTGGCGCTCTCGCCCGCGACGGAACCTGAGGCCCGGCCCAGCGCGGCGGCGCCGGTCGCCGCGAGGCCCGTGACTGCGGCGACGACGAGGAAGCTCCTGCGATCCGCCCGGGCGGCCGCGTCCGGCAGCTCCCCGGTGTCCGGGGCGAGGAGCCGGCCGATGAGGACGTACAGCAGGAGGGCTCCGGCCGCCGCGCCGACGAGCGAGGGCACGACGTCGAGGGCGGAGTCCGAGTCGGGCCTGCTCACGGCCGCGAGGGCGCCGACGACACCGAGGCCGAGGACGCCGGCGGCCGCGGCCCGGCGCCGGCGCAGCGCGAGCACCCCCAGCGCGGCGGCGAGCAGGGCGAGGACGAGCAGGATGCCCGCCAGGAGGACGGCCTTGTCGCTCTGGCCGAAGGTACGGATCGCCCACTGCTCGACCGCGGTCGGGGTCCGGTCGACGACGGCGTCGCCGACGGCCGTGACCGGGCCCGCCTCGTGGCGGATCCACCCGGCGAGGAGGTCGGCGACGGCCAGGGCGACATAGCCGGAGAGGACCCCGCCGACCGCGGCGAGCAGCCGGTCCGTTCGGGTCGGCGGCCGGAGGGGGCGAGTGGCGTTCATGCGTCACAGCATCGGCCGGAGAGGGCCGCCGCAGTGGGGATTTCAGCCGCGCGCCGCCCCGGCCTCTTCGACCAGGGCCGCCAGGGCCGCGCCGAGCGTGTCGAGGCCGGGTCCGGCGGGGCCGCCGGGCTCCGTCATGTAGACGTCGCGGCGGATCTCGATCATCAGGGCGGTGACGCGCGGATCACGGCCGTAGTGACCCAGCGGTACGTACGTTCCCGCGAAGGGGCTGTCCGTCCCGGTCCCGCCGAACGGCGCGAACGCCCTGCGCGCCGCGTCCAGCAGCGCGGGCGGTGTGTGGAAGGCGTCGGTGCCGAGGCAGATCGGCGGGCGGGGGCCGTCGCCGTGCAGCTCGTAGGGGAGCGCTTCCGTCGGGTACGAGTGCACGTCGATGATCACGGCCCGGCCGGCGGCCGCGAGCCGCTCCTCGACGGCGGCCGTCATGGCCCGGGCGTACGGCGTGAAGTAGCGGTCCAGGAGCGGCCGCGCGTCGAACGTGTCCGGCCGGAGTCCGGCGCGGTGCGTGGTGCGGGTGTAGACCGTGCCCATCCCCACCGCGCGCATCTCCTCGCGCTCGTCGGGAAAGCGCTCGGGGTCGACGACCAGCCGGGAGAGCCGGTTGACGAACCGCCAGGGCGTGGCGGCCGCGGTCCGGGCGGCGACGGCGGCGATCTCGGCCGTGTGGGAGTCGGTGATGTGGTCCAGCTCGCGCGCGAGCTCCTCGTCGCCGAGCACGATGCCGTCCCGGACGTCCGGGGGCAGTTCACGGGACGAGTGGGGCACATGGAGGAGCACCGGCGAGTCCGGCGCTCCGGGCAGGAGCTGGAAGGAGTGCGGTGTGTCGGTCATGGCGGTCCTCGCTGTACGGCGGCGTCGGCACCAGCATGATCGACGGAGCCGGGTTCGGACGCCGAGGGTTGTGGACCGTGGGCTCAGAGCCGGCGACGGCCTGCGGACCGGACGGCGCACGGACCGGACGGCGCGCGGACCGGACGGCGCGCGCGGGCTTCGGGGCTCGCGCCCGCCGTCCGGCCCAGGGGTCGGCCCGCTCTACGCGGCGTCCCGTACCGAGCCCTTGAACTCCGGGCCCTCGTGCGGCTCCCAGTCCGCGTCGTACGTGATGAGCCGGCTGCGCACGTACTCGGTCGGTTCGCGAACCGTGTCCGTGACCGTGGGAATGCTCACCTCGGCGGTCGTCCGCCCGGCGGGCACCTGTACCGAGAAGGCCGGGGCCTCGCCCTCCCACAGGCCCGAGAGCGGCACCGGACGCGCCGGGGGCTCGCCGAAGTGCTCCTCCAGCCAGCTCCGTCCGACGTCCGCCGTGGACAACTCGGCGCCGCCGGCCACCGGCAGGAGGGCGAGCGAGCCGCCCACCTCCACGTCGGCGGCGGCGGACAGGGTCAGCCGCCAGGTCAGCGGCCGGCCCTCGGTGACGTCGGCCTCGACCGGGGTCAGCGTCACCGTGGGCATCGCGTCGTCGTTCCGGGCGGTCACCCCGCCCCGGTGCGAGCCGACGGCCACGCCGCGTACGGCCTTCACGGAGACGTCCTGGGTGACGTCGTAGCCGTAGCGGGTGTTGCCCCGCACCTCGACGGGCACGTCGATGTCCTGACTGCCGGGGCGTACGGTCACGACCGTGGACGTGACCTCCTCCGTACCCGGCCGGGGGACGAACAGGCGGAGCTGTCCGGTGCCCTGGCCCGAGACGGTGACGGGGACCCGGAGGGTACGGACCCCGGAGTCGCCCTCGTCGACGGTCAGCCGGCCGATGTCGACGCGGGGCATGGCGGTCGGCCGGACCTCCGGCGTGCCGGGGCGCCAGGCCCAGGCGTCCATCAGCCACGCGCTTCCGGCCCCGCCGCGCGGGGTCAGTTCGAGGGTCGTGACCCGGCTCAGGTCCAGGCCGGACCCTACGGCCGCGGCCAGGGGGAAGCGGAGTTCACGGGCCCAGAGGGACGTGGTCCGGTCGCTGCCGGGGAGGCCGTCGATCCGGGCTGCCGCGCCGAGGCGCGCCCGCTTGCCGGTGGAGTCGACGAGTGCGGCGTCCAGGTGCGTGCCGGTGCTGTTGGGCGGAAGGATGACGCGCAGCGCCAGCGCCTCGGAGCCCTTGAGCGAGACCGGACCGGCGGACCGGATCGTCACCGGGGGGCCGACGGCCCCCTTCTTCCAGCGGAACGCGACGGCGTCGCGGCCCGGTTCGGGCGATGCCTCCCAGTGGGCGAAGTGCGGCGACCGGCCGCTCGCGTCGGGAGCCAGGCAGGCCCGGTCGGGGTCGGGGTCGATCTGGGCACACACCCGGCCGCCGGTCACGGCGGTCGACGGGCCGGGCAGGAACGCGGGGGTGCGGTGCGCGCCGACGGCGTGGCTGAGGACGCGCGCGGTGCCGGCCGAGGGTGCGCGCCGGCCGCTGCCGTCGAGGAGCGGGCGGACGCGGTCGTCGCCGGCGACGAACAGCCGGGCCGCGGCCGCGATGTAGGTCGCGCCCGCGGTCTGCTGCTGCGCGGCGGTCATCCGGGTGGAGGTACCCGGCGAGCACACCGGGTCGCGCGAGTCGTCCTCGAAGAAGTCGTCCCAGGCGGGCGCCTCCGCCTGTCCCGGGGTCCACTCGCTGTTGAAGAAGTTGTGGTTGGCACCGGGCATGTAGACCGCGCTCTGGAGCGCGGCGCCGCCGCCCACTCCGCGCGTGCCGTCGACGTAGATCTGGCCCTGAAGGTCGGAGACGTCGCCGTCGCAGCCGGGCAGCATGGTCATCGAAGGCACGTCGGGGGCCGGGTTCTGGCCGAAGATCGTGGGCCCGATCAGCACGTTGCCGCGGATGGTCCAGCGCACGGGGCCCTGGTGTCCGTCCTGGTCGGCGGGCGGACGGTGGAGGCTGTCGAGCGCGGCGCGGTTGACGCCCTCGCCGCCCCGGGAGTGGCCGACGAGCAGCACGCGGGAGAGGTCGGCGGGCGAGGCGGCCCGTACGGCGGACGGGGCGCCCGCCGGGTTCTCGGACCACTCGGCCCAGCGGGCCAGGTGCTGCCGGACCAGGGAGGAGCGGGCCTGGGCTCCGGCGTCCTCGGCGAGGTTGTCCTGGGCGTTGATGCCGTTGGCGGAGATCGAAACCGTCACATAGCCCTGGGAGGCCAGCAGTTGCTGGGCTCGCAGATATCCCTTGTGACTGGGGATCGGCCGGGTGCCGGGGGCACAGGGCCAGGCGCCGGTCACCTCCTCGCCGGAGCCGTAGCAGGTGCTGTGACGGCCGTGGAGGAACAGCGCGAGCGGCCGCTTGCCCTCCGCGCCCTTCGGTCCGACGACCATGGCCCGCATCTCGACGGGCTCGGCGTAGCCGGGCAGCCGTACGGAAGTCAGGTCGTACTCCCCGCTGACGGTGCGGTAGCCGCCGGGCACTCCGGGGTCCACCGGGTTGGCCGGGAACGGCGGCTCCGTCAGCGCGGAGCGCGCCGGGGGCCGGGCGCCGGAGGCGCGGGCCGGCGCGGGGGCGTCGGCGTCCAGGCGGCGCCCGCCGGCGACCACCTTCAGCTGGTCCGCCGAGCCGAGCCGCAGGCCGTCCGCCCGGAGCCGGTACGCCTTGCCGTCGGCGGCGGGCACGGGGATGCCGAGCAGGCGGTTCCCGGAGTGGAACTCGACGCGGGCGTCGCCCATGGGCACGGCGTCGCGTGACGTCCAGACGAGCTGCCGGTCGGCGCCCTCGCCGGTGAGGCGCCAGCCCTCGGGGAGTCTTCCCTCGCCCCCCTCCCCACGCGGGTTCCCCGCCCGCGCCAGGGAACCCGGGGACGGTTCGGCGAACGCCGTTCCGGGCGACGCCGCGGCCAGAGCGAGTAACGCCACGGCCGCGGTCACCGCGCGTGTGACACGTATCAAAGCGGTCTTCCTCACGATCGGTCGTGCGGGCACCTCGTGGTCGGCGGGTGCCTCTGTCGTGACCGGAGGACGGCAACCGGCCGCCGTGGGTTGCCTCATGGGGGCGTCCGGTCGTGGACGGGACCGGGACACGTGGAGAGATCGAGCGGATTTCCCGCACGGGGGTAGGCCCGCACGGCCCCCTTGTTATACGTTCCGTCTAACAGCTTGCTAGACGCCGCATCTAACAAGCGTGCGACGTCTCGATCCAAGGAGCCGCACATGGCGAGCAGCACCGTCCGACCAGGGAGCGAGGAACGGCACGCCGAGCAGGAGGTCGCCCGGCGGCTGCTCGACTCGGCCGCGAAACTGTCGTACGACCCCGCCACCGAGGTCGACTGGGACACCCCGCTGGACAAGGACTTCCACGGCGCGAGCCCGGAGTGGAGCACCCTCTACGGCACCGCGTACTGGGGCGAACTGACCGAGCCTCAGCGCAAGGAGCTGACGCGCCAGGAAGCCGCCTCGGTGGCCAGCACCGGCATCTGGTTCGAGATGATCCTCCAGCAGATGGTGCTGCGGGACATGTACGCCAAGGACCCGACCGAACCCCGGTTCCAGTGGGCGCTCACCGAGATCGCCGACGAGTGCCGGCACTCCATCATGTTCGCCCGGGGCGCGGCGAAGCTCGGTGCGCCCGCCTACCGGCCGCGCCGGATCGCGGTCGAACTCGGCAGGGCCTTCAAGACCGTCGCCTTCGGCGAGGCGGCGTACGCGGCGATCCTGGTCGCCGAAGAGGTCCTCGACGTGATGCAGCGCGACTGGATGCGCGACGAGCGGGTCGTGCCGTTCGTCCGCACGATCAACAACATCCATGTCGTGGAGGAGTCACGGCACATGAAGTTCGCCCGCGAGGAGACGCGCAGGCGGCTCCGTGGCGCGAGCCGGGCGCGTCGTCAGTTCCACGCGCTGGTCATCGCGATCGCCTCGTACGTCATCGTCACCAGCATGGTCGGCCGGAAGGTCTACGAGAGCGCCGGGCTCGACGTCGAACGCGCCGTGCGCGAGGCCAGGGCGAACGAGCACCACAAGTCGCTGATGCGGTCCAGCTGCGCGGGCCTGATGGAGTTCCTCTCCTCCGCCGGGCTCCTCACCCGGCCGGCCCTCGTCTTCTACAAGCGCGCCCACCTGATCTGACCGTAGCCCGACCGGACCGAGCCGAGCTGAGCCGACGACATGACCTACGCCATCACCCAGACGTGCTGCAGCGACGCCACCTGCGTCGCCGTATGCCCCGTCAACTGCATCCACCCGACGCCGGAGGAACGGGAGTTCGGCAGCACGGAGATGCTCCACATCGATCCGGCCACGTGCATCGACTGCGGAGCCTGCGCCGACGCCTGCCCGGTGGACGCGATCTTCCCGGTGGACAGCCTCTCGGCGGCACACGCCGGGTACGCGGCCGTCAACGCCGCGTACTTCGCCGACCGGGAGCCTCCGGCCCGGTCCCCCGGGCCGAACTTCCACTCCTGGGGCGCGCCGGCCTTCGAGCGGAGCCTGCCCTCGGACTTCGCGCCGATCCGCGTCGCGGTCGTCGGCACCGGACCGGCGGGCATGTACGCCGCCGAGGACCTCTTGCTGCACACCAACGCCGAGGTGACCCTGGTCGACCGGCTGCCCGTGGCGGGCGGTCTCGTCCGGTACGGCGTGGCGCCGGACCACCCGGCGACCAAGAAGGTCGGTGACACCTTCGCCCGCTTCCACACCCACCCCCGGGTACGGATGCGGCTGGGCGTCGAGATCGGCAGGGACGTCACCGCGGAGGAACTGGCCGCGCACCACGACGCGGTCGTCTACGCCGTGGGCGCCTCCACCGACCGCCGGCTGGGCGTCCCGGGCGAGGAGCTGCCCGGCTGCGTCTCGGCGACGGCGTTCGTGTCCTGGTACAACTCCCACCCCGAGTGCGCCCCCGACGCGATCGACGTGACCGGCGCCGAGCGGGTCGTCGTGGTCGGCAACGGAAACGTCGCGCTCGACGTCGCCCGGATCCTCGTCATGGACCCGGAGAGCCTGGCCGGCACCGACATCGCCGACCACGCGCTCACCGCCCTGCGCGCGTCGCGAGTGCGCGAGGTGGTGCTGCTCGGACGGCGCGGCCCGGAGGACGCGGCGTACACCGCCTCCGAACTCCTCGCCCTCACCCATCTGCCCGGAGTACGGCTCGTCGTGGACGACCACGATCCGCGGACCGGCGCCGCGATCGACGGCGCCGTGCCGGGCGAGAAGGCCGCGCTGCTCCGGGGCGTGGCGCGGGAGGCCGTGGACTGGACGCTCCCGCCGCCGCCGCCGTCGTCGTCGGAGGGTGAGCGGCGCATCGTGCTCCGGTTCCACTCCGCGCCGGTGGCCCTGGCAGGCGAGGGGGCGGTACGGGCCGCACGGGTGACGGAGGGTCCGGGCGAGCGGGAGATCCCGGCCGGTCTGGTGCTGCGGGCGATCGGCTACCGGGGCGTGCCGGTGCCGGGACTGCCCTTCGACGAGGCGACCGGCACCGTGCCGCACGAGCGCGGCCGGGTGACCGGGATGCCCGGGACGTACGTGGTCGGCTGGATCAAGCGCGGCCCCTCGGGCGGGATCGGCGCCAACCGGACCTGCGCGGCGGAGACGGTGGGCACGCTCCTGGCCGACGCCGTCGCGGGCGCCCTGCCCACCCCGTCCCGTACCCCGCAGGCGTTCCGGCGGCTGGTCCGCAGACGCGGCGCTGAGGTCGTCGACGCCCGTGGCCTGGCCGCGATCGACCGGGCCGAACGCGGCCGCGGCCACGAGACCGGCAGGCCCCGGGTCAAACTCGCCACGGTGGCCGAGCTGGTGGCCGCCGCCCGCACCACCCGTCTGCGGCGCCCGGTCTGACGTGGCCCGGGGGCGGGGCCCACGCGGCCCCGCCCCCCGGCTCCGTCCCCGGCTCCGGCCCCCGGCTCCGCCCCCCGGCTCCGTCCCCGGCTCCGGCCCCCGGCTCCGTCTCGCGGCTCCGTCCCCGGCTCCGGCCCCCGGCTCCGTCTCGCGGCCCCGTCCCCCGGCCCCGTGTCAGTCCGTGACCTTCTCCCAGGCCGTCGTGCCCAGCAGGCCCGTCTCGCCGATGTCCAGGCCGCCCTCCGGCACCACCGTCTGGCGCTCCGCGCCCGCGGCCGGGCCGATCTCGACGTAGACGCCGCTCCCCGCCAGGGTCGACGCCTCGACGGCCGAGTAGCGCCAGACGAAGACACTGCGCGCGGACTCCCCGGGCTTCAGCGCCACCGGGTGCGGTCCCGGGTCGTCGAGCGTGGTGATGGGCCCGGGCCCCTTCAGCACCGTGACGTCCATGGGCCGGCGTTCGACGTCCCGTACCCGTACGTCCGGATAGCCCTTGACGCGCTGCTCGCCCGTACCGCAGTTGGTGAGCGTCACCGGCATGGCGCGCAGCCCCATGGCCACGTTGACCATTCCGGTCGTCACCCGGACACCGGACTCCGGACAGCCCTCCGTGGTGGTCGGAGCGGGCGGCGCGCCCGGGCCGGACGGACCAGGCGCGGGGACCTCCATGGGCCGCGGGGCCTCGGAGGCGTGGGCACCGGTCCGTTCGGGGTCGGCCTCGCGGTCGAGTTCGGCCCCGAGGCCGCATCCGGCGGTCGTCAGGAGAGCGGCCGCCGCCGGCAGAAGGACGTGGCGAGGAGATAGGGCGGTCATGTCGCGAACGCCCGGCTACTCGAACCGCGCGGTGTCGCCCGCTCCCCGGCGTACGACCTCCGGCTCGCCGCTCGAGAAGTCGATGACGGTCGTCGGCTCGGTACCGCAGTCACCGGAGTCGAGCACGGCGTCCACCGCGTGGTCGAGCCGCTCCTTGATCTCCCAGCCCTGGGTCATCGGTTCGTCCTCGCCGGGCAGGAGCAGCGTGCTGGAGAGCAGCGGCTCGCCGAGCTCCTCCAGGAGCGCCTGCGTCACCACGTGGTCCGGGATCCGGACACCGAC
This sequence comes from Streptomyces sp. NPDC013317, assembly GCF_055563155.1. Classification (NCBI taxonomy): domain Bacteria; kingdom Bacillati; phylum Actinomycetota; class Actinomycetes; order Kitasatosporales; family Streptomycetaceae; genus Streptomyces; species Streptomyces sp. NPDC013317. The sequence continues at coordinate 619,930 of NZ_JBVHDX010000001.1, read as the reverse complement.
GGTCTTCTTCTTGGGGTGCAGCAGCTGGCGCGGGACTTCCTTCGTCGCCGGCAGGATGAAGGTGTAGCTGCCGGGCGTCGCCGCCTTCACGGCGCGGAACACGTCGTTGTCGACGTGCACGAACTGGCCGAGCTGCGCGAAGTTCTGGCACATCAGGGTGAAATGGTGGCGGTCGTCGAGCTCACGGATCGAACGGATCCGGCCGATGCCGTCACGGCTGCCGATGCGGCATCCCAGCGCGTAGCAGGAGTCCGTCGGGTACGCGATGAGCGCGCCGGAGCGGATGCTGTCGGCCACACCGCTGATGGTGCGGCGCTGGGGGTTCTCGGGGTGCACGTCGAAGTACTTCGCCATGCGGTCAGTCTAGGTTCCCCGCGGGTCCGGCCCGGGACGGCGGGCCGGTGCGGTTTCACCGCACGTCCGGGCGGCCGTCAGGCCGCGAGGCGCAACTCCTGGCGCAGGACGATCGCGTTGAGCCGGATCGCGTACGGCGCGATGTCGGTGATCTCCAGGGCGGCGGCCTTCTCCTTCTCCAGTCCGACCGTCACGTCGATGCAGAAGGCGATCGCGTACATGTGGTCCCCGGTCTCCTCGTCCTGCAGGGCGAAGAACAGGTCCCGGTAGTAACTCGTCCGGTCCGGACCTTCGTCGTAGTACGCGAGTCCCGGTCCGCCCTCCTGCGCGGCGAGTCCGGTGAAGGCGTCGGCGAGCTCCCGCTCGACGGTGTCCCAGAACGACGCGTCGGCGAACTCGCCGGGCAGCGCCTGGCGCACGGCCTCCTTGAGGGAGAGCACCATGACCATGACCGGAGCCTGCTCCTGGAGCCCCCAGCCGCGCACCATCTTCACGACGGCGCTGTCCGGCACGGCCGCCGCGGCCTGGTGGATGTTCTCGAAGTCGAAGTTGACGGTGGCCGGCGCGATCGCCTCCTGGAACAGCCGGTCGATGGCCCGGGCCTGGTCGAGATGGTCCGGACCCACCTCGATGACGGTCTTGAAACTGGCGGTCATGAATCTCCTCGTACGTCGTGGTGATCAAGGGGGGTCAGTATGCCGTCTGGCGTCGGGCCGCCACACCCTTGTCGTCTTGTCGACTTCGCCGGACAGTACGGGGATGGCGATCGTAGTGCTGGTGGGCACGCTGGACACCAAGGGTCTTGAGTACGGGTGGCTGCGCGAGCGGCTGGAGCGCCGCGGGGTCGAGGTCATCGTGGTCGACACGGGGGTGATCGGAAGCCCGCGGATACCCGCCGACGTCCCGCGCGCCGAGGTGGCGCGGGCGGCGGGCGTACGCCTGGAACGGTTACGGAGCGAGGGGGACCGTGGCGCGGCCGTGACCGCGATGGCGCGCGGGGCGGCGGAGGTCGTCCGGCGGCTGCACGCGGAGGGCAGGCTCCACGGGGTGCTGGCGCTGGGCGGCAGCGGCGGTACGTCGATCGCGACACGGGCGATGCGGGCGCTGCCGCTGGGGGTGCCGAAGGTGATGGTCTCCTCGATGGCCTCGGGCGATGTCGCGCCCTATGTCGGCTCGGCGGACATCACGCTGATGTACAGCGTGGTCGACATCGCCGGGGTCAACCGGGTGTCGGCCCCGATACTGGCGAACGCCGTCGACGCGGTGGCCGGTATGGCGCGGGGCTTCGCGACGGCCGTCCCCGCGGCAGCGGCGGACGGCGAGCGGCCGCTGATCGCCGCGAGCATGGCCGGGGTGACGACGCCGGGCGTCGACGCGGCGCGGGAGCGGCTGACCGAACTCGGCTACGAGGTGCTGGTCTTCCACGCGAGCGGGGCGGGGGGCCGGACCCTGGAGTCGCTCGCGGAGCAGCGGCTCTTCGCGGGCGTCCTGGACCTGACGCTCTGCGAACTCGCGGACGACCTCTGCGGTGGCATCCTGACCGCGGGGCCCGACCGGCTGCTCGCCGCCGGGCGCGCGGGGGTTCCGCAGGTGGTGAGCCCGGGAGCGCTCGACCTGGTGAAGTTCGGCCCCCTCGACACGGTCCCCGAGCGGGTACTCGACCGTGACGTGCGGGTGCACAACCCGTCGATCTCGGTGGTCCGGACGACGGCCGAGGAGTGCGCGGAGCTCGGCGCGCGCGTCGCGGCGAAGCTGCGGTCCGCCACCGGTCCCACGACCGTCCTCCTGCCGCTGCGCGGGCTGTCCACGCTCGGCGGGCCGGGCGGGCCGTACCACGATCCGGAGGTGGACGAGGCGCTGTTCGACGCCGTCCGGGACGGGCTGCGCGGCAGCGCGGTCGACGTGGTGGAGGCGGACACGCACCTCAACGACCCGTCGTTCGGCCGCGCCGCCGCGGACCTCCTGCACCGTCTGATCGAGGGGGGTTGACCGACGTTCACCCGGGCAGGTCGGCCAGGCGGCGCCGGTCGAGCGGAGAGGCGCGGCGGTCGAGCCGTTCCTCCAGGAGGTGGCGGGCCGCGTCGCTCTGACCGGCTTCGAGGAGGGCGTACAGGAGGGTCTCCTCGACGATCTCGCGCTGGGCGGCGCTGCCGCCCACCCGGCGCAGGGCCGGCTGCAGGGCACGCAGCCCCTCCACCGCGGTCGTCCACTGTTCCTCCAGGACGGCTTCCAGGGCGCGGCAGAGCGGGGCGATGACCTCGCGCTGGACGGGGTCGGCGCCGCAGGCGTGGGTGCGCAGCCTCCGGAGCGCGGGCAGATCGCCGGCGGCGGTGAGGGCGACCGCCCCGTGGAGGGCGGTGAACGCCGTCGCGGGTCGTTCGAGGAGGTCGCGCTCGACGGCGTCGAGGACCCCGTCGACGGGTACGGCTCCGGTCCAGTTCCGGGTCATCCTGGCCCGCCACAGGAGGGAGCCGGAGTCGACCAGGGCGCGGACGCCGTTCACCTGGCGCGGTGCGAGCTGGGCGAACCACCGGCGACGGACCGCCTCGGAGTCGTCCAGGGCGAGTTCGTGGAGCGCCACGTGCCAGGAGAAGTGGGCGCGGTGCACGGCGCCGCGGCCCTGGCCGCCGATCCAGCCGTCGAGCCAGTCGCGGCCCGCGCGGTGGTCGCCGGACTCGTAGTGGACGTGGGCGAGGGCGTGGACGGCGTGTCCTGAGGCGGGTTCGACGGCCAGGGCCGCCGTGGCGAGGGCGCCCGCCTCGTCGATGCGGCCCTGCTCCTGACGGACGAAGGCGAGCAGCGAGGTGGGGAACCAGTGACCGTCGTAGGCGGGCGCGGTGTGCTCGACGATACGGCGGGCCAGCGAGCCGTCGAGGTCGCCGACGCCGGAGAAGGCGATGGTGGGCACGGCGATGCTCAGCGCGAAGGCGTCACCGGGGTAGCGGTCGAGGTGGGCCACGAGGGCCCGGTCGCCGTCCGCTCCCCCGTCGCCTTCGGCCGGACCGCCGGCGTCATGGGCCCGGATCCGGCGGGTGACGACGTCGACGAAGGAGCGTTCCCGGTCGTCGCCGCGCTCGGCCACGCTGCGCTGGGCGTCGGCGAGTTCGCGCTGTACGTCGAGGTCCGCGCCGCACTCGTGGCCGAGCAGGGCGAGCGCGGCGTGCCCGAGGGCGAAGCCGGGGTCGAGGGCGGTGGCCCGTGCGAACGCGTCGGCGGCCTTGGCCCGTACGGTGACGACCCGGCCGAGGCCGCTGCGGAAGGCGGCGGCGGCCGCGGCGTGGGTCGACAGCGGCAGCCCGAACTGGTCGGTGGGCCGTCGGCGGGTCGGCTGCGGGGTACGGGTGAGGGGGGCGAGCACGGACTCGGCGACCTCCCTGGCCTGTGCCCTGATCTCGGGGATCGCGGTCGTCTCCCACAGCTCGCCGCGCCGGGGCGCACCGAGCGTGAACAGCGGCCTGCCGGTGCCGCCGTGGGCGTCGCGCAGCCGGCCGGCGTCGGTGGCGACGCCGATGCCGAGGGGGCCGGGGGCGGCGAGGCCGTCGGCGAGGAGCCCGCCCCACAGCGGGTCGTCCGCCGGGTCGGTCCGGAGCCCGGGACCGGTGCAGTCGACGACCCACCCCGCCGTCAGCTCCCGGCCGTCGGCGAGCGCGACGGCGATCCCGCCGTCGTCCGTGGTGCGGGCGGCGGCGATCCGGCCGGCGTGGACGCGCAGGCGGCGGGCGGCGCGGGCCCGGGCGATCGTCTCGGCGGTGGCCGGAGCCATCCGGTGGCGGTGGACGTTCCACCGGGTCGCGTCGCGTTCGAGGAACTCGGCCCGCTCGTCGTCGGTGAGCCCCTGCCAGAGCGCGGCGATGGCGGGGCGCAGTCCGTCGAGTGCGGGGCGCCAGTCACCGTGGTCGCGCAGCGAGGCGGCGAAGTGGAGCCGCAGCGCGGTGCGCAGCCGGCGGAGCGGGAGCGCCGTGAGGCCGGGCGGGGCGGGTACGGGCGGCAGCGGCGCGACGGCGTGGGGGCGCGGCAGCAGACCGCTGCGCGAGAGGGCGTGCACGGTGCGGCCGGGCCGGTCGAGGACGAGCGCGAGGTCGACGGCGGTCAGGCCCGCGCCGACGAGCAGCACGTCGTCGTGCGGCCCCACCCCGTCGAGCGCGCCCGGCGCCCAGGGGCTTGCGACGAACCGTTCGGAGCCGCGCAGTTCGGCCGGGGCCCAGCGCGCGGTGCCCGCCGCGGGCCCGGTGGCCAGGACGACGGTGTCGGCCGTGACGGTCCCGCCGTCGGCGAGGCGCAGTGCGAACCGCCCGTCGGCCGTGTCCGCACAGCGGATCGCCCGCGTCCGCAGCCGGCGCACGGCGACCGTTCCGTGGGCCGTGATGATGGCGCGTCCCAGGGTGTCGGCGAGGTAGGACCCGAAGCGATGCCGGGACGCGAAGTCCCGCTCGGTGACGGTCGATTCACCGTGGCGGCAGAGCCAGCGCCGGAAGTGGCCGGGGTCGTCCGGATAGCAGCTCATCCCGCCGACCGGCACGTTGAGCCGGTGCTCGGGGACCTCGGTGGCGTACGCCGTGCCGCGTCCGGCCTCGGCGGCGGGGTCGACGAGGACGAGGTCGAGCGGGATCCGCCGGCGGGCGGCCGTCTCGCACAGCTGGACGGCGACGAGCGCGCCGGCCGCGCCCGCGCCGACGACGGCCACGGTCGGCCGCGGACGGCCCGGGACCGTCGGCGCGGGGACGGACGCGGGCTGGGGCACGGGCATGGGCACGAGGGACCTCCGGCCGGGGCGGGCACTGCGGAACGTTGTTCACTATGTCGATGAACAATGTGCAATGACAAGGCCGCCCCGCCCCGTACGCCGGGGGCCGGATCGGTTTCGCGCCAGGCGTGAGACATTGAGGCGGTGAGGATCTCAGCGCGAACGGACTACGCGGTCAGGGCCATGGCGGAGCTCGCCTGCTCCCCCGACCGGCCGCTCAAGGCGGAGGACATCGCGGGCCGGCAGGACATCCCGGTCCGCTTCCTCTTCGTCGTCCTCAGCGAATTGCGGCAGGCCCGGCTGGTGCGGAGCGTGCGCGGCCCGGACGGCGGCTACACCCTCTCCAGGCCGTCCGAGGAGATCACCCTCGCCGATGTCATCCGGGCGATGGACGGTCCGCTGGTGAGCGTGCGCGACCTGAAGCTGACCGGCCTGGAGTACCAGGGTGCGGCGGCGCCGATGCCGGACGTCTGGCGCGCGGTGCGCGCGAGTCTGCGCCAGGTCCTGGAGGGGACGACCCTCGCGGACCTGGCCTCGGGGACGCTGCCGGAACTCGTCCGGGAACGGGCCCGCGAGTACACCGACGACGTACGGACCTATCCGTAGCGCCGTGCGCGGTCACCGTCCGGGCAGGCCCAGTTCGCCGCCCCGGTAGAAGGCCTCGTTCTCTTCGACGACGAACGGCGCCATCGTCTCGCGGCGCTGGCGTTCCGCGTCGGAGGACCGCCAGGCGTCGCACGCCTCCTTGGAGTCCCAGAGCGAGACGCCGGTGATCTCCTGGCCGTCCTCGGTCCAGTAGGCGTAGGCCTTGTGCAGGCCGTCGGGGGAGAACCCGGGGCGCCAGGCCCGCTCGAACTCCTCCAGGGCGCCCGGCGTGATGCGGCGCGTGGTCACCCAGACAAAGCGCTGCTCCATCGCAGCCTCCTCGGTAACGGGATCGGTCGTGATCGCGCTGTCCGACCACGGTAGGTCCGCGGGCCCGATTCCGCCTCCGATACGGCTACCGGCGGTGACGGCGCGGGCGGAAGGGACGGGACGGGCCGGGTGGGCGCCAGAGCGCGGCGGTGACCGCGGTGGCGACGGCGACGGCCGTCAGGCGCTCGTGGTCGACGGTGTCCGGGGTGTCGGTGGGGCGGTGGTAGCGGGGGTTGCGGAAGTTCGCCGTGCCGGTGAGCAGGACGGCCGGGATGCCCGCGTTCCAGAACGCCGCGTGGTCGCTGCGGCCGAGATGGTTGACCGGAGGCACGGCGAGTCCGGCGAGGGTGCCGAGCGGGCCGTCCGGGCGGGGGTCCCGGAGGGTGACGACGGGGAGGGGCGGATCCGCGGCCGCGGCCGCCCGGCGCCACAGGCCGGCTGCCGTCTCCGAGGACCGGCGGTGGACGACGAGGACGAAGTCGCCGCGCCGCCCGTTCGCGTGGACGGCTCCGGCCGCACCAGGGAAGACCGTCCCGAATCCCGGCGGGACCGTCTGCGTCCCGGGCTCGGTGTCGAAGCAGCCGACGGACTCCAGGCAGAGCATCCCGGCGATCCGCTGCCCCCGGCCGGCCGCGCGGGCGACGACCCGCGCGCCTACGAACCCCAGCTCCTCCATGTCGAAGAAGGCGAGGCGCACCGCGGGTGGCCGGGGCAGGCCGGCGAGCAGCCGTGCCACCTCCAGCAGGGCGGCGACTCCGGAGGCGTTGTCGTCGGCGCCGGGGCTGCCCTCGACGGTGTCCAGGTGGGCTCCGACGAGCACGGCGGGCCGGTCGTTCAGGACGCCACGGTCGTTCCGGACGTCCTCGTCGTCCCGGTCGTCCCGGTCGTCCCGGTCGTCCCGGGCTGCTCCGTCGGGCAGCCGGGCCAGCAGGTTGGCTCCGGTGAGCCGCCGGTGCACGCGGAAGCGGACGGGCGACAGGCGCGCGCCACCGGGGCGGTCGGTGCAGCCGGGGCGCCACCGGACGTCGAACGGCCGCCGTTCGCTCAGCCAGCCCGCCTCGGCCAGCCGGCGGGCCACATACGCTTCGGCGCGGAGCATGGCGTCGGGCGCGTGGGTTCGGCCGCGCGGGCGGTCGGCGAGGACGTCGACGTCCTGCCGCAGGCGCAGCGGATCGGCCCGTCGGGTCAGCTCCCGGACGAGCGCGGACACGACGTGCGCGGGAACGCCGGGACCGTGGTCCATGGCGTCGATGGTGGCGTACGGCGCCGGTCCGCGCGCGTTCTCGTGCGCCGTCTCGCGCTCCTTCTCGTGCGCGGCGCGTGGGTGGTGCGGCACACCGGGGCGCTCGCGGGCAACCACACTGGAGGTTCTGCCGTCCCTCTCCGTACGACCCCCTCCGACGGAAGGATCCCCGCATGCCGACGCTCGATCCGATCACCCGCAGGCTCCGGCGCCTCTTCGAGGTGCTGGACACCGACGGCGACGGATTCGTCACCTGGTCCGACCACGAGCGGATCGTGCGGGCGTACGCGACGGTCTACGGGCTGACGGCGGACGATCCCCGGATCCAGGCCCTGGAGCGGGCGTACTGGGCGCAGTGGCTGGGGCTGCTCACCCAGTCGGTGCCGGGACGGGAGCGGCTGGACCAGGACGGCTTCGTCGCCGCCCATCGCGCGGTGGGCTACGACAGCGACCGGCCCGAACTGCTCGAGAACCTCGCGGCGGCCGTCTTCCGCATCATGGACACCAAGGGCGACAAGCGGGTCAGCGGCGAGGAGTTCACCGCGTATCTCGCCGTCTGGGGTGTCACCGGGGAGCAGGACCCGGGCGTCTTCGAGCGTCTCGACCTGGACCGCGACGCGTTCCTCTCGCAGCGCGAGATCGCCCGGTCGCTGCGGGCGTTCCACCTGCACAACGACAACCTCGACACGCCCGGAGGCGTCTTCCTCGGCGTGTACTGACCGTGCGCGGGGGCCCGTGGTGTGGTCGGATCTCGTCATGGACGTCACTGAGGAGAGCGACGGTTCGTCCGGGCCCCGGAGTCCCGGAGAGCGCCGTCGTGCGGCTCGGCGGGCCGTCGCGAGCCGGACGACCGACCGGGCCGAGCTCGCGGAGTTCCTCGACATACTGGATCTGCGGCCCGAGGTCGACCACCTCTACTCCGGCCCGGAGTCCGGGCGCCCCCGCCGGAACGGTGAGGGGCGCCCGGGTAAGGCCTAGAAGGTCAGGTTCCAGGCGTCGATCTTGCCGGTGTCCTGGTTGGCGTTGTCGTTCACGCGGAGCTTCCAGACGCCGTTCGCGACCTCCGCGGAGGCGTTGACGGTGTAGGTCTGGAGGATGTTGTCCGTGCCGCTGCCGGTCCGGTTGTGCAGGGTGTAGACCGTGCCGTCGGGGGCGACGAGGTCGACCTTCAGGTCACCGATGTACGTGTGCTTGATGTCCACCCCGACCTTGAGGGTGGCCGGGGCGTTGCCCGTCACCCCGCTGACCGTGAGGGCGCTCTCGACGGTGGCGTTGTCGGAGATCGCGATGTCGGTGAGGTTCTCGAAGTACGCGCCGGGGGGCGGGGTGGTGCCGCTGACCGCCTTCAGCGCGTCGACGCGGCCCTCGCCGAAGAAGCTGTTGTTGGCCGTGGTGCCGGTGCACCGGCTGTCCGACGGGCAGGCCAGGTCGGTGGCCTGGACGCCCAGCTTCGTACGGATGTCAGCCGGGGTGGCGCCCGGGTTGGCGCTCGCAAGCAGCGCCGCGACGCCCGCCACGTGCGGGGAGGCCATGGAGGTGCCGCTCAGCGAGGAGTACTTGCCGCCGGGGACCGTGCTGTAGACGGACTCGCCGGGCGCCGACACCTCGATGACGTTGCGGCCGAAGTTGGAGAAGGACGCCTTGGACGAGCCGTTGGTGCCGTTCGCCGCGACCGTGACGACGCCCGGCAGTTCGGCCGGGATGTCGAGGCAGTCGTTGGTGATGGTGCGGGTCACCGGGGTGGAGTCGTTGGGCGAGGAGGTGTCGGTGGTCTTGTTCGCCAGGTCGTAGTTGGCGTTGCCGGCCGCCGCGACCTGCAGCGAGCCCTTGCCCTCCGCGTACTTCTGGGCGCGGCCCACACCCTCCAGGATGGCCGCCTGGTCCACGTTGTTCGGGCAGTTGAACTGCCACGGGTCCGTGTAGTAGCTGTTGTTGGTGACCTTGAAGCCGTGGTCACCGGCCCAGACGAGCCCGCAGATGGTGTTCTCCGCGAAGAACAGCGTGCTGCCCGGCTCGGCGATGCGGACCGAGGAGATCTTCACGCCCGGCGCGACGCCGATGGCGCCCTTGCCGTTCTTGGCGGCCGCGACCGTACCGGCGACGTGCGTACCGTGGGTGTCGACGTCGCGCCACGCCCCGGCCCGGGTGTCCGTCTTGCCGTACGCGCAGGAGACCGAGTCGGCGGCGTTGAAGTTGGGCGCCAGGTCCTGGTGCTGGTCGTCCACGCCGGTGTCCAGGATGCCGACCTTGACCGTCGGGGAACCGGTGCTGATCGCCCAGGCCTGGTCGGCCTTGATCTGCGTCATGTCCGAGCGGACCGGCTCGGTGGACGGCGCGGCGGACTGGGACGGGTTGGCGGGCAGCGCCGGGTTGTAGGCGTCGGCCGGGACGTCGGAGGTGCGGGTGGCGCCGACCTGCTGGACGCCGGAGACGGCACGCATCGCCGGGGCGAAGCCGGTCGACGTCGAGTGGGCCACCACGACGCCGATGGCGTCGTACGAGGCGAAGACGGTGCCGCCGTTGTTCGCGACCGCCGTGCGGACGGCCGTGGTGTCACCGGGAGCGGTGATGACCAGGTAGGCCCGGGTGCCGGCCGCCCAGGCCGCCGGGACGGCCGCCTTGGCCGCGCGGGCGGCGGAGGCGGCGGACGCGGCAGAGGCGGTGGAGCCGGCCTGGGCCGCGGAGGCGGCCGTGGGCTCCGGAATGGTCGTCGGCGCGGCCTGGGCGGCTCCGACGGGCACGGTGAGCGCGACGGCCGAGCCGAGAGCGGCGACGGCCACGGCGGAGAGTCTCAGCCGGCTGGATATGTGGGAAAACAATGCGTCCTCCGATGGCCCGGTGACGCTGGTGGCGCCTGCCGGGCCCTGTGTTGTAGGGGGTGGGACGCAAGATCCCAGAGACCGGCATGCGGAAGGAAGTGTTCAACCCCATAAGCCCGTTGGCGTTACCCAGTGTTGACCTGACGGTGTGTCGGTCGGGTCGGGTTTCCCCCACTGTGGGGGGTTCGTCGGGGTGTGGGCATGCGGATGCCGCGGGTCGTGCCGGTCGTCAGGCACAACGGAGCGCCCCCGCCGACGTGAGGGCGGGGGCGTGCGGGCGAGGCGTACGGGCGGGGGCGTGCGGGCGGGACGTGCGGAAGGACGTCGTCCGGCGCGCGGCCGGCGCCGCCGGCCCGAGGACGCGGCGGCGGGTGTGTCACGGGCGCGCGCGTGGTAGCCCGGCGGGCGCGGGCCGTCAGTAGAGGCGAGGTGACATGACCTGCGGCTCGGTGCCCGGGACTTCCAGGACGCAGCGGGGGATCCCGGGACCGGCCGCGGCGCGGACCGTCGCGGGCGTCGGCGGGTTGGTCGGCAGCTCGATGTGCACGGTCACGGGGCGGTCGTGACCGGTCGTGGCGTACCCCGTCTCCTTGCCGTCGACAAGGACCTCGACGACGGCCTGGTGGCCGGTCTGGACCGTGACGCTGACGGAGTGCCCCGCGTGGTCGATGTGAAAGTGGTGGCGTCGTCTCATGGGGTCGCCTCCGACCGGCTCGCCGTCCTCGCCCCCTGCTCCAGCGTAGCCATCCGGCCCCCGGGCAGCCTGGCAGGCGGCGGCGCGGGGCGCGTCACCCGAACAGCCGCCCTCCGGGCGTGCAACCGGCCCTCCGTCGGGTGCACTGGAAGGGCAAGAGTCCGCCGAGCATGGAGACGACCATGTACGAAATGCACGTCGGCATAGCGCCCCGTGACGGGATCTTCGTCTGGCACGTGGCCGCCATCGGCACCGCGACCGCCCTCTGCGGGCAGTCGCTCCACGAGGAGCCGCTGGAGGAGCGCGAGAGGACCGACCGTCACTGCACCCCTTGTATGAGTTCGTTCCAGGAGCTGATGAACGACCGGCGCTGACGTCCGGATTTCCGAATTCCCCCATGTCCCCCAGCCGAAGTCCCTCAGACCCCCAGTCGGTCGCGGAGCGCCGACAGCCTCGGCCGCCGCCCTGCGCGTTCGCGCGAGTGGCGGTCGAGTTCTTCCATGAGACGGCGCCCGCGGTGGTCGAGGTCCAGCTCGTCGAGGATCCGGTCGATCTCGGCCAGGAGCGCCCCGTACAGCTGCCAGTGGCGGGGGTCGCGCTGGACGACCTGGAGCAGGAGGCCGGCCGTGTGGTCGCGGACGGCGCGAGCCGCGCGGAGTTCGCCGGCGAGCCGTTCCTCGGCTGCGTCGGCGTCCTCGCTGACGTGGGTGGAGACCAGGACGGCGAAGCTCACGAGGGTGTCGGCGACGCGGGCCAGGAGGTCCTCGAGCGCGAGCGCGAGGTCCTCGGGGAAGAGTTCCGCGCCCTTGCGCTCCTTGGCGAGGTCGGTGAGCGTGCGGGCCATGACCCGCAGGACGACGGCGCAGATCTCCAGGGTGTCGAGCCCGGTGCGCAGCACGATGCGGTACAGGACTCCTTCCTGCTCCTTGACGCGCGGGTTGAGCCGGAGGCTGTCCTCGGCCTGGCGCAGGGCCGCGTCGACGTCGGCCACGTCGTTGTCGAGCCGCCGTGCCTCGTGGAGGCGCGCGGCGGCGTGCGCGACGGTCGTGGGGGTGGCGAGTTCCTCGCCCATGCCCAGCATCAGCCGGCGCATACGGCGCGCCAGGTCCTCGATGGACTCACCGGCCGAGCCGACCCAGACCGGCGGGGCGAGGACGGTGTTGAACGTCAGACCGACGATCGCCCCGATGAGGGTCTCCAGGACCCGGTCCCAGGCGGTGTCGGTGACCTGGGTGACGCCGAGGACGAGCATCGCGCTGATCGCGACCTCGGGCACGAACTCGTCGACGCGCACGAAGCGGCCCACCACCAGCGAGGCCAGGATGATCAGACCGAGACTCCACCAGGTGAGGCCGACCAGGGCGCTGAAGGCGATGGCGATGACGACGCCGACGACCACCGCGTTGACCCGTCGGATGCCGGTGGTGAGCGTGGAGTAGAGGGTCACCTGGACGACGAGCAGCGCGGTGAGCGGGGCGGTCAGGGGGGCGGGTTCGCTGCTCAGCTGGAGAGCGACGACATAGGAGATCGTGGCCGCGACCGCGGACCTGACGGTCTGCACGACCGCCGGGTCCCGGCGCCGCGCGTACAGGTCGGCCACCACTTTTCGCAGCGCAGCGCGCACGTCCCTCACACTTTCAGGCTTTCGTACCGCTGGGGACTTCGCACGCCGTACCGGTACGGCCCGCCGGAATGGCGATCTCTCCGGGGGTACGGTGGGATGAGAACCGATCACGCGTCCACGACGGATGGATGAAGGTTGTGTCGACCTCGAGCCATGCGGTGTCCGGCGCCCCCTGCTGGGTCAGTCTCATGACCCGCGATCTCCGCGCCGCCGAGACGTTCTACGGGGGTGTGTTCGGCTGGGAGTTCCGGTCCACCCGGTTGGGTGAGGAGTTCTCCGTCGCCCTGCGCGACGGGGCTCCGGTGGCCGGGATCGGCGCGCTGGCGCCGCGCCTCGCGGTGGCGGTCGCCTGGACGCCGTACTTCGCCGTCGACGACGCCGATCTGACCGCGGCGCGCATCCGGGAGCGCAGCGCCACGGTGGCAGTGGGGCCGCTGCGCTTCGGGACCGGGCGGGCCGCGCTCGCCTCCGACCGGGAGGGTGCCGTCTTCGGCATCTGGGAGGGCGAGGTGATCCCCGACTGGAGCGTCGGCAAGGGCGGGGCTCCGGCCTGGCTCGAACTGCGGACCCGGAACGCCTTCGACGCGGCGATCTTCTACGCCGAGGTGCTGGACTGGGCCGGCGAGCGGCCGGGCTGCTGCCAGGTGAGCTACGAGGACGATCATGTCGTTCTGAGCCATGCGGGTGTCACGGTCGCCCGGCTCTTCGGTGGGGCGGTGGAGGCGGCCCCCGACCCTCAGGTACGGCCGCGCTGGCATGTCCACTTCCGGGTCCCCGACGTCGACGAGGCGACCGAGGCGGCCGTGCGGCTCGGGGGGAAGACGGTCTCGCCCGTGAGCCCCTCGGGCAACGGGCGGCGCATCACGCTCTGCGATCCGGACGGCGGGCTGTTCACCGTGGCGGACAGCGTGGAGTGAGGCCGGGGCGGTGACGGGGCTCCCCGCGCGGTCCCGCGTGACGGGTCCGGTCACTCCCCCGCGTGCGCGGCGCGCCGGATGGTGGCGTCGAGGAGCGCCAGGGCCTCGTCGGCGGTACGTCCGGGTGCGCGGTTCCAGGGGCCGATGAGCCCGGTCCAGCCCTGCGCGCGCAGTTCGGTGACGATCCAGGCGGCGGAGCGGTTCATGGTGTCGGCGCTGCCGTGGCCGAGGCGGTGGGCGGCGAGCAGCGCGCCGCAGAGACAGCGGGCGCCCCGGGCGTCGCGGAGGCGGTACGGCCTGTTCTGCCAGCCCCACTCGACGAGGACGTGGCGGGCGTGGGCGAGATGGACGGAGGGGCGTACATCGCTCTGACCGATGCGGCGCCAGGTGTGCAGCCGGTCGGGCAGGACGGCGCCGAGCCGGCCCGGGAGCCGCCGTTCGGCGGGCGGGGGCGCGGTGAGGCCGGCGAGGGCGGTGGCCACGAGCTGGTCCACGGGGACGGAGAGCAGCCCGCGCCACTCGTCCCGGACCGCGGGCGGCTCCTCGTACGGAGCGTCCCAGTGGCGGACGATCTCCTGCCACGCGGCGGTGTCGTGGAGTGCTGCGGCCGCCCGGTCGAGGACGTCGGGGGCCAGGGGCGGCAGGGACATGGGCGCTCCGGTCTCGGCGGATCCTTCAGTCATCAGAATGTCGGCTTTGCCCGGAACATTCTTGAGCGATCCAGCCAAAAGTTACCAATCGGTATGCCGTGACTTCCCATGCGGGCGGCAGTAGAACTCGTTCCCATTCCACCGACAGTGAGGGCTCCTCATGGCTGTTACACGCCGTGGATTCATCACGGGAACAGGTTCTATTCTCGGCACTCTCGCACTCCCCGCGCACGCCTACGCCTCGGCCACGCAGTCCCGAATCCCCGCTCTGGTGATCGGCACCGGCTACGGGGGATCCGTCGCCGCGCTGCGGCTCGCCCAGGCGGGTGTAGACGTGCGCATGGTCGAGATGGGCATGGCCTGGGACACCCCCGGCCCCGACGGCAAGATCTTCGCCAACACCACCACCCCCGACCACCGGTCCTTCTGGCTGCGCACCCGCACCAAGCAGCCCCTCAGCCAGTTCCTCGGCTTCCCGCTCGACAAGGACGTCCCCCGCCACACGGGCATCCTGGACGCCGAGGAGTTCGGCGGCATCACCGTCTACCAGGGCCGGGGCGTCGGAGGCGGTTCCCTGGTCAACGGCGGCATGGCCGTCACCCCGCGCCGGGAGAGGTTCGGCGCGATCCTCCCGTCGGTCGACGTCGACGAGATGTACGGCGTCTACTACCCGCGCGCCAACGCCGGGCTAGGCGTGAACGACGTCGACCCGTCCTGGTGGGAGAGCGCGGCGTGCTACCAGTACGCCCGGGTGGGCCGCAAGCACGCCCAGCGCTCCGGCTTCCCCTTCGTCTTCGTGCCCAACGTCTACGACTGGGAGTACATGAAGCAGGAGGCCGCCGGCGCCGTACCGAAGTCGGCGCTGGCCGGGGAGGTGCTCTACGGCAACAACCACGGCAAGAAGACCCTGCAGAAGACCTACCTCGCGCAGGCCCGGGCGACCGGGCGGGTCACCGTCTCACCGCTGCACAGGGTGACGTCGGTGTCCCCGGCGGCGGGCGGCGGCTACGCGGTCCTCGTCGACCGGCTGGACACCGCGGGGAACACCACGTCCACCGAGACGATCCTGGCGGACCGGGTGTTCTTCGCCGCGGGCAGCGTCGGCACCAGCAAGCTGCTGACCAAGCTGCGGGCCACCGGGGCGCTGCCCGGTCTCAACGGCGAGGTCGGCAAGGGCTGGGGCGACAACGGCAACGTCATGTGCGGGCGCGCCAACCACATGTGGGACCCGACGGGGAAGCTCCAGGCGTCCATGCCCACGGCCGGCATCGACAACTGGGACGCGGGCGGGGCGTTCGCCGAGGTCGCGCCGCTGCCCACGGGCATCGAGACGTACGCCTCGTTCTATCTGTCGATCACCAAGAACCCGAACCGCGCCGAGTTCTCGTGGAACCCCACGACGGGCCGGGTCGAGCTCAACTGGCAGACCGCCTGGAAGCAGCCGTCCATCAACGCGGCAAAGACCATCTTCGACAAGATCAACGCCAAGGAGGGGACGATCTACCGCACGGACCTGTTCGGCGCGTACAAGATCTGGGGCGACCACCTCACCTACCACCCGCTCGGCGGCGCGGTGCTCGGCCGGGCCACCGACAACTACGGCCGTCTCCAAGGGCATCCGGGTCTCTATGTGATCGACGGCGCGTTGATCCCGGGCAACACCAGCGTCAACCCGTTCGTCACGATCACCGCCCTCGCCGAACGCAACATCGAGAAGATCATCGCCACCGACCTCTGAGTCGCCTCCGGTTCACTGGGTGGGCAGCACGCACACGGCGTCGAGGCCCAGCACCCGGTTGAGCCGGCCGAACGACAGCCAGGAGCCGATGCTCATCGTCAGCTCCACGATCTCGGGCTGACTGTAGTGAGCGGTCATACGAGTCCAGAAGTCCTCGTCGAGACCGTGATGATCCAGGGCGTACCGCTCGGCGTACTCCGCGGCCAGCCGCGTACGGTCGTCGAAGGCATCGGTGGTGCGCCACTGGGTCACCGCGTCGGCGAACGACTCCTCGACCTTCTCGCCGTCCCGGTCCGTCCTCCAGTCCAGGCAGAACAGACAGCCGTTGACCTGCGCGATCCGCAGCCGCGCGGCCTCGAACTCGCGCAGGCCCAGGGTCGTGTGGGCGTAGACGGAGAGGGAGAAGTTCGCTGCGGCGGTCCCGATCTCGGGGACGATCTCGCCCCAGACGTACTCGATCGGGTGCCTCCCCTCGGGGACGTCGATCCTCATGGCCGTTTCCTTCCCAGTCGGCCCACCGCGGGGCGCAGCGGGACGTCGAGCGCGTCGTAGAGTCCGGGTTTCGTGTCCACGAGCCAGTCGACGGCGTTCACGAGTCTGCCGACGGCCGTGGCGTTGCCGCCCGCCGAGCGGTTCTCGCCCTCGTCGGTGGCCTCGACCGTGACCTCGATGCGCGGGCGGCCCTCGATGACCACCCGGTGGGCGCCGGCGCCGTCGGGCGGGGTGGGCCAGTCGGGGGCGCAGGAGGGGTGGATCCGGGTGACGTGTTCGATGACGATGCGGGGTTCGCCGTCGACGATCCCCTGGACCTCGAACCGTACGGCGCCCTGGGTGCCGGCCTCGAAGACGCCCATCGTGCGGGTGGTCACGGTGGTGTCGAGGGCGCGGCGCTCCATGGTCTCGCGGATCTCGTCGAGTTCGACGCCGAGGGCCCGCGCCATGAGCCGGATCTGGCCGCCCCAGACCATGGTCGGGATGGAGGGGGCGAGCATCAGCGGTTCGTACTCCATGGGGTGCCCCATGCCGATGAGATGGCGGACCGAGTCCTCCTGCTCGTACGTGGAGTAGTCGAAGATCTCCTGACAGCGGACGACGTCGACGAGGGTGCCGAGACCGCTGATGAGCAGGGGCAGGACGTCGTTGCCCCAGCCGGGGTCGACGCCGGAGACGAAGAGGGAGCCGCCGCCCTCCGCCACGGCGGCGAGGACCGGGTCACGGAACTCCGGCGGGGCGCCGCGCTGGTCGTAGAGCGGGTAGAGCGCCGGGGTCACGACCACCGCGCCGCCGCGGACGGCCCGGACGACGTCGGCGAGCGCCTCGTCGGGCCTGATGTCGCCCGATGCGGCGTACACCACCGCGCGGGGGCGGGCGCCGAGCACGGCGTCGATGTCGTCGGTCGCCGCCACCCCGAGGGAGCGGTCGAGTCCGGCGAGCGCACCCGCGTCACGGCCGACCTTGCCGGGGTCGTGGACGAGGACGGCGGTGAGGGCGAGCGCCGGATGGGCGTCGACGGCCCGTATGGCCGCGCGGCCGACATTCCCGGTTCCCCAGACAACGGTCGGAATCATGCGGGGAGAGTAACCTGACGGACCGTCAGTTCCTAGAGGTGCGGCGGATTTCGGCGGACGCAACCCTCTCGCAACCTCCGGCGGTGTTCGCTGGAGCCCCGGCGGACGCACGAGGAGGGGGCGGGAGATGGATCGACCCGGAGCGCGGGTGGAGTTGACGCCCGACGCGGCCGACCTGCTGCGGCGGCTGCGGGAGTCGCACGGTCCGCTGATGTTCCACCAGTCGGGCGGCTGCTGCGACGGCAGTGCGCCCATGTGCTATCCCGAGGGGGAGTTCCGCACGGGCGCGGCGGACGTACTGCTCGCCTCGCTCGACGTCGCCGGTGTCGCCGAGCCGGTGCCGTTCTGGATGTCGAAGGCGCAGTTCGAGCTGTGGAGTCACACCCGGCTGATCGTCGACGTCGTGCCGGGCCGGGGCAGCGGCTTCTCCCTGGAGGCACCGGAAGGCGTCCGTTTCCTCATCCGTTCCCGGCTCGTCGACTCCTCTCCGGAAGCCGGCCACTGACGCCTGATCAGATCTTCTGGTGCGAGCGGGACAGGGGCCGGGTCGCCGGGAGGGGATCATGCGGAGTCCGGGTACGCGCACGCGCGCGGCGGCGGCCTTCCTGCTGGCCTGCTGCGCCCTGCTGGGCCGGGCCACGCCGGGTACGGCCGTGTGACGGTGCGCGACGGGCGGGTCGTCGCGACCGGTGACTCGCCGGGGCGCGGCCCGATCGCCGAGGAGAGCGAGGTCCTCGTGGGCCGGAAGGCGGGCGCGCGGTCACTGCGGGGGCTGGCACTCGGCGACCGGGTGGGGGTACGGCACCGGATGGTCGCGGAGGGCCCCCGCGTCCCCTACGTCTTCGCGGTGGGCGGATATCCGGTGCTGCGGGCGGGCGCGCCGCTGCCCGGTCTCGACCCGCGCACCGCCGCCGTCCGCTCCGCGGCGGGTGTCGCCGACGGCGGACGCCGGCTGCTGCTCCTGGCGCTGGACGGCGCCCCCCGGCTTCCGCACCGGGCTGACGGTCGCCGAGGTGGCGGCACTCCTCGACCAGGTGGGGGCGAAGGACGGTTTCAGCCTCGACGGCGGTGGTTCGTCCACTCTGGTGACCCGGGACCCGGGCGCCGCGTCGGTCACCGTACGCAACCACCCTCCGGCGGCGCCGAGCGGCCGGTGCCGAACGCCGTGGGGATCTTCTCCCGCCGCTGAACGCCGCCCGTCCGACACCGGCCCCGTACGGACACGGTCCGTCACCGAGCGGCCAGGGCCCGCCCTGACTAGCGTGGGACTCGGCAACACCGGCGAGCCCCATCGATCGGAAGAGAGTCAGAGTCATGGCCGCACGACGTGAAGGCACACCCTGCTGGGCCGACGCGATGTTCAACGACTTCGAGGGCGCCAAGACGTTCTACGGCGAGGTGCTGGGCTGGACCTTCGGCGAATCGTCCTCGGAGTTCGGCAACTACACCCAGGCGTACCGCGACGGCAAGGCGGTCGCGGCCGTCGTTCCGCCGATGCCCGGCCAGGACGGCTCCCAGCCGACCGCCTGGTGTCTCTACTTCGCCTCGCCCGATGTCGCCGCCACGGCCGAGAAGATCAGGAACAGCGGCGGCACGGTCATCATGGAGCCGATGGCGGTCGGCGACTTCGGTTCCATGTGTCTGGCGCAGGACCCGGCCGGTGTCATCTTCGGCATCTGGCAGCCCGGCGTCCACGAGGGCTTCGAGCTGGAGGGCGAGACCGGCTCCTACGCCTGGGCCGAGGTCTTCACACGGGAGCCCGCGAAGTCGGACGACTTCCTGACGTCGGTCTTCGGGTACAACGCCAAGAAGATGGTCGACGAGACCATGGACTACAAGGTCTTCGACCTGGGCGACGAGATGCCCGTCCTGGGGCGGATGACGATGACGCCGGAGGACTTCCCGGCCGAGGTCCCGTCGTACATCCAGGTCTACTTCGCCGTCGACAACTGCGACCAGGCGGTCGACCGGGCCGTGAAGCTGGGCGGGCAGAAGGTCTTCGGGCCGATGGACAGCCCCTTCGGCCGCTTCGCCGCGATCCTCGACCCGCAGGGCGCGGCGTTCGCCGTGATCGACACCAGGACCACCGTGGGCGACGTGCCCGACATGGTCTGAGCGCACGGCAGGCACGCGGTGCCCGGGGTCGTTCCCTCCGTCCCCGGGCATCCTCGCGCCGCGCCCGCTCAGCCTCCGTCGCGGACGGCGACGATCCCGTTGAAGACGCCGACGTACGCGGTGCCGTCGGGGCCGATGGTGATCGGAGCCCAGTTGTTGTCGTACGCCGGGCCGGTGCCGGTCAGCCGCTGCCAGGCACGCTTCCCGGTGCGGAAGTCGACCGCCGTCAGATACCAGGCGTCGACGCCGAGCGGGTTCGGCCGCTTCTCGTAGAAGTAGAGCAGGCCGTTGGCGGTGGAGAGCTTGGGGACGGTGGAGGGCGAGCGCACGTCGCTCTCCCAGACGGTGTCGCAGCCGCTGCCGTCGGGCCGGACGTCGATCCGGGCGGCGCCGCCGACCACACTGCGCCCGAAGGTCAGCGTGGTCGGGTTCTCGTAGCCGTAGTTGTTCTCCACGACCAGGCTGTCACCCCAGCTGATCAGGGAGTTGTCGGTGGTCGAGGCCCCGGAGCCGAAGACCGGGACCTTGCAGACCAGGCGCCGCTCGGCCGGGACGTCGGCGCCGCGGCGGAAGACGAGGACGTTCATCCGGTCGTCGGCGTTGTCGGTGATCGCGACGTACGGCCCGGCGGAGCCGCCGTCGCCGAAGAGGTCGGGCGTGGTCCCCGAACCCTGGTTCACCGAACCCGGCTTGGTGCCGGTCCCCCGGTCGTACGTCTGGCGCCACTGGATCCGCGGGGTGCCGTCGGCGTCGGCGCGGAAGCTGTAGAGGGCGTGGTCGGAGACGATGGAGACGCCGTCCTCGGCGACGGAGAAGGAGTTCTGGATCTCCTCGCCGTTCAGCCGGATCGAGCGGAGCGCTCCGGTGGCGGGGTCGACGGTACCGACCCGGCCGAGGCGGGTCACCCACCAGATGCGGCCGTCCCAGTCGGGCATGACGGAGGTGACGGGGTCGCAGACGCCGCTCGGGAAGAGATTGGTCCAGCTGACGCAGTCGTGCGGGACGAGAGGCGTGAGGTCCCAGTCGTCCTCGACGACGAACTCCCACGCCCCGTCCGGCTTCTGACGGTGTGCGATGCGCAGGACGTGCTGACGGGAGTCGGCCAGGACGACCCGGTCCCGGTCGTCGAGGTAGAAGTAGGCGCCGCCGGAGGTGTCCTTGAAGATCCTCTCGAAGTCGAGGCGGGTGATGGCCTCGACGGTGGAGGAGCGCTGCGGCAGCTTGTACTCGGCGAGGGTGTCCAGCGTGCGCGGGTCGAGCAGCTTCAGCAGGAAGCCGGAGAAGGTTCCGCAGACGGTCAGAAGACGGCCGCCCGCGTCGAAGGTCACCGTGGCGCACTCGCCGCCGACGGCGGCGATCTTCTCGCTGGAGACCTCGGGGTCGCGCCCGAGCGGGCCGGAGAAGGGGTGCGTGCCGCTGCCGGCGCCGTCGGCGTGCATGCCGCTGCGCCCGTTGGGCGCGAGGTACGGATGCTGGGCGGGCGCGTCGCCCGGCACGGGCCGGGCGGGCGCGGGAGCGCCGTCATAGTGCTCGACGAGGCGGTGACCGGGGGCCAGGGGTATCTCGTCGGCGACGGCGGCGGGGGTGGCGAACGCGAGCGCGACGGCGCTCACCGCGGCGATCAGGGCGAGCACACGGGCTCGTCGTGGGGGCGTGGTCAAAGCGGCTCCTCGGGTGCGTTCGTCGGTCGCGCCGGCGGCCGACGTTAGGCCCGAGTGCGTGAGATGTACATGGAACTGCCGCTGGTTTCATGCCCACTTCACGGCCGTGAAACGTGACGGCGCGGTGGCTCAGGGCTTGAGGCTGCTGACGACGTTGGCGGTGGCGGCGACCCCGTTCTGGATGGTCGGCGCCATGCTCGTGCCCGCGAGGAAGAAGCCGAGCAGGGCGCAGACCAGCGCGTGGGAGAACTTGAGGCCGCCGTTGCGGAGGAAGATCACCGCCAGGACGAGCAGCAGCAGTACGACAGAAACGGACACGGCCATCGCCCACACCCTCCTTGCGCCGCGCCGGAATCGCGGCGTTCGGCGGCCAGTGTGGCGCAGCGGGAGCGCCGTCCGGCCGTACGGCATGTCGGCCGAACGGGTGGGATTGGCCGTCAGCGGTTCAAGAAGTCCCGGAGCCCGGCGAGGTCGTCGGTGTTGATGTGGTCGACACCGGCGGCGCGCAGCTCGCCCCAGAGGGCGTCACGGGCGGGTCCGGGCTGGTCGGGGGTGGCCCAGAAGCGGACCCGCTGGCCGCGTGCGTGGGCGGTCCCGACGATCGAGGTCAGCCGGGCCCGCTCGGCGGCGGGGAAGGGTCCCTCGCCTCGCCAGTCGAACGACTGGGTCCAGTTGGAGCTGATGAGCGGGATGAAGGAGGCGGGCGCGGGGTTCTGCGCCGCGAGGTCGTCCAGCCGGCCGTCGTAGAAGGCGTGGCGGACGCGCTGGGCCTCCATGGGGCCGCGGGCGGCGCGGTCGCCGGAGACGACGGGAGTGACGGCACCGAGGCGGACGCGGCCGTCGGTGACGGTGGACAGCATCCGCCGGTACGGGCGGAGCTGGCGGTCGAGTTCCCGGTAGGCGGCGACACCGTCGGCCTTGATGTCGACGAGGAGCTGCACGGGACGGCGGTGACCGGCGTACACGGAGCCGTGGTGGGCGCGGACCCGGGCGAGGAGCGGGTCGAGATAGAGGGAGCGGAGGGTACGGCTCGGGTCGAGCCCGGCAGGCTCGTGGGCGACGAGCAACTCCCCGTCGACGAGGAAGACATCGGCCTCGACGCTGGTGAACCCGTGGTCGAGGGCGTCGTGGAGGGGACGGTCGTGGAGGTAGTCGTTGTGCGCGTGCGCGAGCGGCAGGGGGCGCACGCGGTGGGCGGCGAGGGCGGTGCCGGGCAGGGCGACCGAGGTCGCGGCGGCGGCCAGGGCGGCGACGGCGGTACGGCGGGACAGGGGCGCCATGGGACGACTCCGGAGGTGTCGGGAGGGCGGACCCGCACGAGTATGTGCGGGCCGGGCTCCCAACGGACCGTGCCGGACGAAGAGTTGGCTGACGCGATGCCGTCCGGTCGCCGGAGGTTCGCCCGCCCTCCGGAGACGGACCGGGGGGCGGAGGGCCCCCGGGTCCGGTCAGCGCGTCTTCGAGGCGGCCCCGGGACCGGCTTCCCTACCGCCGCCTCCGCCGCCCGCGCAGTCGGACCACTCGACCGTGCGGTCGCACCAGCGGTTCAGGAGGACACGGTCGTGACCGACGGCGAGGAGGCCCGCGCCCGATTCGGCGCGGTACGCCTCCACCGCGGCGACCAGCGCCGCGGTCGTCGAGGCGTCGAGCATGGCGGTCATCTCGTCGCAGACGAGCCAGCGCGGCCGCAGCACCAACGCCCTTGCCAAACAGGCACGTTGCAACTGTCCGTCACTGACCTCGTGTGGGCGGCGGGCCAGCAGGTCGTCGGTGAGCCCCACGGCGGGGGCGAGTCGGGCGAGCCGTTCGGGGGCCTCGGCGCGGCGGCCGCCGGCCCGCAGCGGTTCGACGATCAGATCGGCCAGCCGAAGACGGGGGTCGGCCGACGTCCGGGGCTGCTGGAACACCACGCCGACCGCGGTCCGCAGAGCGCGCGGCGCGCGGTGCCGCCAGCCCCGTACGCGCTCGCCGTCGACGGTGACGCTCCCGGCGTCCGGCCGGTGCAGCAGCGCGGCGACCCGCGCGAGCGTCGACTTGCCGCAGCCGCTGGGCCCGAGGAGGCCGACCGACTCGCCCGGCGCGACGGTGAGAGAGGTGTCGACGAAGACCGGCGTACGACGGTCGTAGCCGGCGGTGAGGGCTTCGAGTTCAAGCACGGGGCACTCCTGGCAGGTCGGCCGGCTGCCCCGTCGGGTGGTGGCAGGCGACGCCCGCGAGCGGTTGCGGGAACGTGTCGCAGGCCGGTGTCGCCCGCTCGCAGCGCGGGGCGAACGCGCAGCCCGACGGCAGGGCGGTCAGCTCGGGGGGCATGCCCGGGATCGGGGTGAACGCGCGGTCGGGCAGGGCGTTCAGGAGGCCCCGGGCGTAGGGGTGGCGGGGACCGGGCCGTCCGAAGAAGCGGCGGGCGGCCGTCGTCTCGACGATCCGGCCCGCGTACATCACGGCCACCCGGTCGGCGATCCGTTCCGCCGCCGCCAGGTCGTGCGTGATCAGCAGCAGCGCCCGGCCGTCGTCGGCGTGACGGCGCAGCTCGTCGACCGTCCGCTCGACGAGGTCGCGGTCGAGACCGGTGGTCGGCTCGTCGGCGAGCAGGAGCGGAGCGTCGCCGATGAGGGCGAGCGCGGTGGCGGCGCGCTGGGCGAGGCCGCCGGAGAGTTCGTGCGGGTACCGGTCGAGGTGGCCGGCCGGGAACGCGGCCCGTTCCGCCGCCGCCTCGGCCGCGGCGCGCCGTTCCCGCCGCGGGGTGCCGGTCAGCTCGTGGACGGTCTCCTCCAGCTGGGCGCGCACGGTCCGGACGGGGGTGAGGTGGGCGGCGGGGCTCTGCGGCACGAGACCGATGCGCCGTCCCCGTACCGTACGGGCCAGGGTCCGCTCGCCGGCGGCGAGCAGGTCGACGCCGTCGAGCAGCGCCGTGCCCGAGGCCTCGGCGTTCCCGGGCAGCAGCCCGAGGAGCGCGGAGGCGAGGACCGACTTGCCGCAGCCGCTCTCGCCGACGAGGGCGAGGCACTCCCCCGCCGCCAGGTCGAAGTCGGCTTCGGTGACGGCGGCGACGTGTCGTCCGCCGCGCATCCGGAAGCGGACGGAGAGCCCGCGGACACTGAGGACGGCCTTGTGGCCGCGTTCGGCGGTCACGGCCTCCAGGGCTCGTGCGACGCGCGGGTTCACAGCATCAGCTCCGATCGGCGGCGCGGGTTGAGGCGGTCCCGCCACACTCCGGCGAGCCCGGCGATGGCCAGGGTCGGCACGATGAGGAGCAGACCGGGGAAGAGCGTCGGCCACCAGTCGCCGGCGAGGAGCGAGGAGCGCGCGGACTGGACCAGGTTGCCGAGGCTGGCCTGGTGGCTGGGCAGCCCGAGGCCGAGGAAGGAGAGCGCGGACTCGTGCCACATGGCGTGCGGCACCATCAGGACGGCGGCGAGTCCGGCCTGCGGCAGGACGGCGGGCAGCAGATGGCGTACGGTCACCCGCCACCGCGAGGCGCCGCCGGAGATCGCCGCGTCGACGTAGGGGCGCGAGCGCAGCGAGAGGACCTCGGATCGGACGATCCGGGCGGTCGACAGCCAGTGGGTGAGCGCGACGGAGACGATCACCGGCCACACTCCCGGCCGGAACATGGCCACGATGAAGATGCCGAGCAGCAGGTGCGGTACGGAGGAGAAGGCGTCGACGATCCGCATCACGAGCCGGTCGGTCCAGCCGCCGAGGGAGGCGGCCGCGGCGCCGACGGCCGTGCCGATGACGGTGGCGACGAGCGCGGCGACCAGGCCGACGAGGAGCGAGATCCGCAGACCGTAGACGCAGCGCAGCAGCAGGTCGCGGCCCACGTCGTCGGTGCCGAAGGGGTGTTCCGGGGACGGGGGCAGGAGTTTCAGGGACAGGTCGACGGCCTGCTCGTCGAGCTGGACGAGGGGCGGGACGAGGAGGACGGCGAGGAGGACCACGCCGACGGTCCCGGCGGAGGACCAGAGGCGCAGTCGGCGGGTGCGGGGATCAGCCATCGAAGCCCACCCTCGGGTCGGCGAGTCCGTACAGCAGGTCGGACAGGAGGTTGCCGAGGAGTACGGCGGCGGTGGCGAGCACGGTGAGCGCGGCCAGCAGCGGGAAGTCGACGGAGGTGGCCGCCTGGACGGTCGCGGCGGCGATCCCGGGCCAGCTGAAGACGGTCTCCACGAGCAGGGCTCCGGTGATGAGTTCGGGGACCCGGGAGCCGACGAGGGTGAGCATCGGGAGCATGCCGGAGCGCAGGGCGTGGCCGATCAGGACGGTCCGGTCCCGCAGTCCGCGCGCCCGTGCGCCGCGTACGGGGTCCTCCTCCAGCGCGTCCCCGACGCCCTGCCGGACGTACAGGAAGAACCAGGGCAGTTGGGAGACGCCGAGGACCAGGGCGGGCAGCACGAGGTGGGTGGCGACCTGGCCGGCGGTGACGGTGTCGCTCGCCGTGTCGGTGAGTCCGCCGGCCGGCAGGGCGCCGAGCGTGAGGGCGAAGAACCAGATGGCGAGCAGTCCGAGCCAGAAGGCCGGGGCGGCTTCCAGGGTGTACGCGGCCGAGCTGACGGCCCGGTCGAGGAGCCCGCCGCGCCGGCGCCCGGCGAGGACGCCGAGGACCGTGCCGAGCACGATGGCGAGGAGGAAGGCGGTGGTGGCGAGGAGCACGGACCAGCCGACGCGCTCGGTGATGACGTCGGCGACGGGCTGCCGCATGACGCCGGAGTCGCCGAGGTCGCCGTGGAGCGCGGCGGTCAGCCACTCCCACCAGCGGGTGGTGAGCGGCCGGTCGACGCCGAGGTTGGCGCGGAGCTGGTCCAGGTTCTCCTGCGAGGCGGTGAGTCCGGCGGTGCCGGCGTACGCCTTGACGGGGTCGAAGGGGGAGGCCTCGGCGACGGCGAAGACCGCGAAGGTGACGGCGAGGAGGACGGGGACGGCGAACAGGGCCCGCCGTCCCGTCATCCGTGCCATGGCCCCCCAGGGGAGGCGTCGGCTCACTGGTCGGCCTTCTCCGCGCCGCCCTTGGGCTTCCATGCCTCGACGTTCCACCAGGGGCCGGAGGCGAGACCGTGGTCGTGGGGCTCGGTCTGGGTGGTCAGGCCGTCCCAGTCGTCGTCGACGACGTACAGGTGGTCGATGTGGGTGAGGAAGGTGTAGCCGGGGTTCTTCACCAGTTCGCGCTGGACGAGGGAGTAGGCGGCGCGCCGCTTGACGGTGTCGTCGGTGCGGCGGCCGTCCTCCAGGGCCTTGTCGACGGCCTTGTTGTCGTACCAGGCCATGTTGTTGAAGCCGTCGCCGCCGAGGCCGGACGTCAGCAGGAGGTACTGGTCGAAGTCGGGGTCCCCGGGCGAGCCGCCGCCGGCGAGGACCGCGTCGGTCTTCATCCGGGGCTCGATGACCTCCCAGGTGCCGCCCTGGGTCCTGATCGCGATGCCGGCCTTCTTGGCGTCGGAGGCGTAGGCGAGGGCGTGGTCCTGGCGGAGCTTGTCGCCGGAGAGGTACCAGAGCGGGAACTCGGCCCGTACGCCGTCCTTCTCGCGGACGCCGTCGGCGCCGGGCTTCCAGCCCGCCTCGTCGAGGATCCTCTTGGCGGCGTCGAGGTCGTGCCGGCGCTCGGTGCCCTTGGCGAACCACTCGCTGTCGGTGGGGACGGGGCCGTAGGCGGGCTTGCCGGCGCCTTCGAGGATCTTGTCGACCATCGCCTGCCGGTCGACGGCCACGTCGAGGGCGCGGCGGACGGCGGTGTCCCCGGTGACCTCGTTGTGGGTCGGGAGTGTGACGGTGCGGTAGTCGTAGGTCTTCGCGGCGTACGTCTTCCTCGCCTTGTCGCCCTTGAAGCCGGCGGCGAGGTTGGGCGGCAGGATGGCGCCGTCGAGGTCGCCCGAGCGGAGCCGGGTGGCACGGACGTCGTCGTCCTTGATGATCGCCATGGTGAACTTCTTCACCTCCGGCGCGCCGCCCCAGTAGGTGGGGTTGGCCTTGAAGCTGAGCTTCTCGCCCCTGGACCAGTCGGTGAGGACGTACGGGCCGGTGCCGACGGGCCGGGTGGTGAAGGCGCCGGTGTTGACGTCCTGCCTGCCCGCGACGTGCTCGGGGGCGATGGCGAGGACCGTGCGCTCGGCGAAGGGCGCGTAGGGGTACTTCAGGGTGAAGACGACGGTGTCGTCGCCCACCGCCTCGACGCTCTTGAGTGCGTCGAGTTCGCTGCGGGAGGGGTTGTTCGTCTTCGGGTCGAGGACCGTCCGGTAGGTGAAGACGACGTCCTTCGCGGTGAAGGGGGCGCCGTCGCTGAAGGTCACGCCCTTGCGGAGCCTATAGGTGTACGTCAGCCCGTCCCGGCCGACCTTGGGCAGTTCGGCCGCGAGCGCCGGCTTCAGCCTCATGTCGGCGTCGAAGGCGAGGAGCCCGTCGAAGATCTTGGAGTTGCCGTCCTTGCCGTAGCCGAGGAGGGGGCTCAGGGTCTCGGGCTCGTAGGCGATGCCGACGACCGCGGAGTCCTTCGGTCCGCCCGAACCCGCACCGGTCCCACCCGGGTTCGAGCAGCCCGCGGCGGTGAGGGCCAGGGAGCCCGCGAGCGTCGCGGCCGCCATGCCGCGTATGGATCGGGCGGTCATCGTGCCCACACCCCTCTTGAAGATCAACTGTTATTGCGAACGACTCGCAATTAAACAGCATGGTGGGGGCACCCTTCCCCTCGCCCCGACCGGGCCGGACGGGGGCGGACGCGGGCGGGACGAGGGACGGGCGCGGGCGGGACCAGGGGCCCGTGTCAGAGGAAGCGGCGAATGGGCAGGACGGCGGCCTCGGCGACGCGCTGGAGCGCGGCCCGGCGCCGCCACCGGGCCGGGTCGACGGCGACGCTGCGCCGCAGGTCGGCGTCGAAGTCCTCGTCGAGTCCGGCGGTGAAGCCCTCGTCCAGGACGGCGAGCATGACCTCCTCGTCGTGGCTCATGGACCGGCGGTTGAAGTTCGTCGATCCGATCAGCGCCGCGACCCCGTCGACCGTCATGATCTTCGCGTGCATCATCGTCGGCTGGAACTGGCGGATCGACACACCGGCCTCCAGCAGCCGTTCGTAGTGGAACTGCCCTGCCAGCCGGCAGGCACGCTGGTCCGTGTGGGGGCCGGGCAGCAGGATCTCCACGGTCACGCCGCGCCGCGCGGTCGCGCACAGCAGGTCGACGAAGTACGTGTCGGGGGCGAAGTAGGCGGTGGCCAGGCGGAAGCGGTGCTCGGCGGAGGTGAGCATGACCCGGATCAGGGTCTGCATGTCCTGCCAGCCGAAGCTCGCCGAGCCCCGGACGACCTGGACGATGCTGCCGCCCGGCTGGTCGTGCTCGACGAAGCGGTCCCGCTCGTCGTACAACTCGTCGTGGCACTCGGCCCAGTTCTGGGCGAAGGCGGCGGCGATCCCGTCGACCGCGGGGCCCTGGACCCGCACATGGGTGTCACGCCATTCGGAGGGGTCGCGGGCGTCGCCGCACCACTCCTCGGCGATGCCGACGCCACCGGTGAACGCGGTGCGCTCGTCGACGATCAGCGCCTTGCGGTGGCAGCGGTGGTTCTGCTTCATCGGCGAGAGCCAGAGGGGTTTGCGGAACCAGGCCACCTGGACGCCGGCGGCGTCCATGGCGTCGAGGAGTTCCGGCTCGATCCGGCTGGCTCCGAAGCCGTCCAGGAGCAGCCGGACCCGCACCCCGTCCTGGGCCCGCCGGGCGAGGGCCGCGGCGAAGTCGCGGGCGATCTGCCCGCGCCAGTACACGAACGTCATCATGTCGATCGTGTGCTCGGCCTCCTCGACGGCTTCGAGCATCGCGGGGAAGATCTCGTCCCCGTTGCGAAGGGCGAGAAGCTGGTTCCCTTCCGTCGCCGCGATGCCGATGAGCCGTTCCAGGCGCCGGCGCAGGCGCAGGACACGGGCGGCGGCGGGGGCGGGTCTCTGTCCTTGTTCCAGGAGGGTCACGTGGGGTCCTTCGGTCGGGAGGGGCCGGGAGGCGGGGTCTCCGTGCTGGGCCGGGGGCGGGCGGTCTCCGTGCTGGGCCGGGGGGCCGCTCAGCTCTCGGAGCCGGTGGCGTAGCGGACGCGCGCCCAGGAGGGGAGGACGAACCAGCAGAGCACGTACCAGGCGCAGACGCCGGAGACGATCCACGGCACGTGGCTGTCGTGCGTGGCGACGCGCAGGATCAGGAAGAGCGCCGACGCGAGGGTGACGAGGAGGAGCACCAGTCCGGTGAAGGTGAGGCGGGAGGCCCACACGACGCCCTCGGGCTTGATGCGCCTGCCGGAGACGATGCGGTGGAAGGCCACCGGGCCTATCAGCGCTCCGGTGGCCAGGGAGCCGAGGACGACCGTGACGAGGTAGATCGTCTTGTCCGTCGAGTCCAAGGACTGGAAATGCGGGGTGAAGACGACCGTGAGCAGGAAACCGAGCAGGATCTGGACGCCCGTCTGAGCGACGCGTATCTCCTGGATGAGTTCCTGCCAGCGGCGGTCCGCCCGCTCGTCCTCCGTCTCCCGGCGTCCGGCGCCACGTTCCTCGGCCGTGCTCGGTCGGGTCGACCTCTGCTCGGCGCTGCTTCTTCCGGCGGTGTCGTCTCCGGCCCCGGGGGCCGGCTTCGTCGTATCCATGGCGCCCGGATGCCCGGTCGCCACGGCGGTATACGCACTCCGCGCGAAATCGTGGACTTCCCCCGGAGACCGTCCGGGCGATCGCGGACGAACCGGGCGGAAGGTCGCCTCGTGGCGTGGATCGTCCCGCCGATCCGCGATCCACCCGGACGAAGGAGCGTGGTCCGGCCCCGGCGGGGGCAGGTGAGCGCGCGGAACGTGGGACGACCGGGAGGGTACCGAGGCATGAGGCCGATGAGGGCGGGACGGCGAGCCGCTCCGCACGGGGCCGGACGGGGCACGCGCCGCCCCGGCGGTAGCGGCCCGCCCGGGCCCGGAGTGCGAGGGCGCTCCGGGCGGCCGGAGGACGGTGCCTCAGCTACGCGGCAGCACGGCCGTTTCGAGGTAGAAGGCGTCGATGCTCTGCACGGCGCGCTCGAACTCGTCGAGGTTGACCGGCTTGGTGACATAGGCGTTGGCGTGGCTGCTGTACGCCCCGGAGATGTCCTCGGGGGCCGAGGACGTCGTGAGGACGACGACGGGGATGGTCTGGAGCGCCTCGTCGTTCTTCAGGACCTGGAGGAGGTCGCGACCGCTCATGCGGGGCATGTTGAGGTCCAGGACGATGAGGTCCGGGCGGGCGCTGTCGGGCGCGCGAAGGTGCTCCAGCGCGGCGACCCCGTCGGTGACCTGGACGAGGTTGCGGGTCCCCCGTTCGGAGAGCGCCTCCTCGATGAGCATCGCGTCGGCGATGTCGTCCTCGACGAGGAGAACGTCGAAGGGACGGGAGGGGGCGGTCGTCATCGTTGCTCCGTGGAGTGGTCGTGGGGGTGGTCGAGGAGTCCGGGCCAGCGGCGTCGCGCGCCCTGCCGGGTCATGCCGCAGGCTTCGCCGATCTGTGGATATCCGGCGCCCGCGCTCGCGGCTTCGGCCGCCGCGGCCCGCTGGAGCCGTTCGGCGGCCCGGCGCAGTTCCTCCAGCACGAACAGTCGTGTCAGCGCCGGTGTCCGAGCATCCGACCCGAGCCGGGACGAGGTGTCCAGGACATGGTGCGTGAGGCTCTGGGCCAACTGATGGACTCCTGTGTCCGCGACGGAGGCAAGGTCCAGCCGCGGGGTGGGCGCGGAGGTTGTCATGCCGTCCATGCCCCGCACTGTAGGCGGGGGAACGCCCCCTCGACAACTGCCGTTGTCACCGGGGGCTCTAGAGTGTGCGGGCCGTACCTCCACGGAGGACGGAGGACGGTGGCTTCGGTGGAGGGGTGTACAGAGTGACCGGCAATGAGGGACGACCGTCCGATCGGCGTTTCTCCACGTGGACGACGCGGACGTGGCTGCGTGTGGGCATCACCGTCTGGCTGGTCGTGCTGACCGCTCTCGGCCTGACGGGCGGCTGGGTCCTCAGCCGGACCGCGGCCATCAGCGGCGAGCTGGTGGACGTCAGCTCGGTGGCCCTGACGGCCTCGGGCGAACTGGAGCTCGCCGTGCTGAACCAGGAGACCGGCATCCGGGGTTACGCCCTCACGGGCAGGACCGACTTCCTCGATCCGTACCGCGAGGGTCTGGGCGCGCAGGAGTCGTCCACCGCCAGGCTCTCGGAGCTGCTGGTCGACGACGCGGCCGGGCGGGCCGCCCTGGCCGAGGCCGAGGAGGCCCTGGAGGCGTGGCAGGAGCAGACCGCCCGGCCGATCGCCGCCACGGCCGCCGGTGCGTCCTCCCCTGCGGCCGTCGAGCGGGCGACCCGGGGCAAGGCCGCCTTCGACGACGTACGCGACGCCGTCGGCGATCTGCAGCGGCACCTGAGCGCCGACCGGGACCAGATGCGGCGGGAACTCCAGGGCATCATGACGCTGAGGAACTGGATCTTCAGCGCCATCGCCGTCGTCGTCGCCGCCTTGGCCGCCCTCGTCTTCGAAGGGCTGCGCCGAGGGATCAAGGAGCCGCTGGAACAGCTGGGGGCCGACGCCCGCGCGGTCACCGGAGGGGACTTCGCCCACGCCATCTCCCCCACGGGGCCGGCGGACCTGGCGCGGCTCGCCGACGAGTTCGACGTCATGCGCCGGCGGCTGGTCCGGGAGCTGTCCTTCACCGAGGAGGCGCGGGCCCGCCTGGACGCCCAGGCGGCCGACCTGCGCCGCTCGAACGCGGAGCTGGAGCAGTTCGCCTATGTGGCCTCGCACGACCTGCAGGAGCCTCTGCGCAAGGTCTCCAGCTTCACCCAGCTGCTGCAGCGGCGGTACGGAGGGCAGCTCGACGACCGGGCGGACCAGTACATCGGCTTCGCGGTGGACGGCGCCAACCGGATGCAGACCCTGATCAACGACCTGCTCGACTTCTCCCGCGTCGGCCGGATCCACAACGCCCTGGAGCGGGTGGACCTCGACAAGGTGCTGGACGGCTGCCTCGAGAGCCTCAGTGTCTCCATCGAGGAGTCGGGCGCGGAGATCACCCGCTCGCCGCTCCCGACCGTCGTCGCCGACCCCACCCAGCTGGGGATGCTCTGGCAGAACCTGATCGGCAACGCCGTCAAGTTCCGCCGCCCCGGCGTGGCGCCCCGCATCTCGGTGGACGCGCAGCAGGAGGGCTCGTCGTGGCGGTTCACGGTGACGGACAACGGCATCGGCATCGCGCCCGAGTACGCGGAGAAGGTCTTCGTCATCTTCCAGCGGCTGCACACCAAGGACGCGTACCCGGGCAGTGGCATCGGCCTGGCCATGTGCAAGAAGATCGTCGAGTTCCACGGCGGGACCATCGCGATCGACACCGGCTGTACCGAGGGGACCCGAATCGTCTTCACCCTGGCCCAGGAGCCCCAGACCGCCGAGGAGCTCGGGTCCGGCACGCAGGACGCCACGAGCACCGGAACGGAGAGAGCGCTGTGACCGCCACGGCACCGGCATTCGCCACGTACGCGGACGACCCGTTGTACCGGGTGCTTCTCGTCGAGGACGACGAGGCCGACGCCCTGCTCGTGGAGGAGCTGCTGCACGACACCGGGCTGCCCTTCCGGCTGACGGTGACGACGACGCTGGCGGATGCCTGCGCCGAGCTCGCGGGCGAGCCCGCCGACTGCATCCTGCTCGACCTGCACCTGCCGGACGCCTCGGGGCCGGCCGCCGTGGCGACCGTGCGGGCGAGCGCCCCGCACACGGCCGTGGTCGTGCTGACCGGCCTGTCCGAACGGCACGCCGGCACCGACGCCATGGCGGCCGGAGCGCAGGACTACCTGGTGAAGGGCAAGGTGGAGCCCGATCTCCTGCGGCGGACCGTGCGGTACGCGGTGTACCGGAGCAGGAGCGAGCGCGCCGCCGTCGAGGCTCAGGCGGCGCGGCTCCAGGCGCAGGAGAACAAGCGGCTGGAACGCGGGCTCCTTCCGCAGCCCCTCCTGGAGACCCGGGCCGTCACGATCACGACCCGCTACCTGCCGGGGCGGGAACAGGCGCTGCTGGGCGGCGACTTCCTCGACGCGGTCGAGGACGACGGTGTACTGCACGGGATCGTCGGTGACGTCAGCGGCCACGGCCCCGACGCAGCCGCCCTGGGGGTGTGCCTGCGCATAGCGTGGCGCTCGCTCGTCCTCGGCGGCCACCGCGGGGCCGAGCTGCTGCGACTGCTCGACCGCATCCTGAGCGCGGAGCGGCGGGAGCCGCACCTCTTCGCGACCTGTGCGCTGATCACGCTCGACCAGGGCGCCCGGACGGCGACCCTGCACCTGGCCGGGCACGACGCGCCCCTGCTGAGCACGGATCAGGGCACTCTGGAGGTGTCCTCCGCGCACGGCATCGCCCTCGGCATCGCCCCGGAGCTCGGACAGTGGCCGCAGACCGTCATCCCGCTGCCGGCGACCGGAGGGCTGACGCTCTACACGGACGGCCTGACCGAGGGGTACGCGGGTGACACGGACCGCCGCCTGGGGGTCGACGGTCTGCTCGCCCTGATCGACCGCCTGCCGCCGACGGATCCCGGTACGCACGTCGACCTCCTCATCAAGGAGGCGCGCGCGCTCAACGCGGGACGGCACACCGACGACCTGGCCGTGCTGCGCCTCGACTGGGGCCCTCGGGGGCCCTCGGAGGGAAGCTGACCCCGACGGGCTCACGACGTGCGGCCGGGGCCGTCCCCCACGAGGGGCCACCCCGGCCGCGACGGCGGGGCGGAAGGCCTCCGCCCCGCCGTCGCTCGTCAGGCGGGCGCGGGGAGGCCGACCAGGGCGGCGATGGTGTCCTGGTGGCGTCCCGTCGAACCCAGGGCGATCTGGTCCGACTTGGCCCGCTTCAGCGCCAGATGCGCGGGGTGTTCCCACGTCATGCCGATGCCGCCGTGGAGCTGGACGCACTCCTCCGCCGCGTGGACGGCGACCTTCGCGCAGTACGCCTGGGCGACGGCGACGGTCAGGGGCGCGTCGGGGCTGCCGGTGGCCAGCGCGTCGGCGGCGGCGCGGGCCGCCGCCCGGGCGTTCACGACCTCCAGCCAGAGCTGCGCCATGCGGTGCTTGAGCGCCTGGAACGAGCCGACGGGCCGGTTGAACTGGAAGCGGGTGCGGGTGTGGCGGACGGTCTCCTCCAGACACCACTCGGCGAGCCCGAGCTGCTCGGAGGCGAGCAGCCCCGCGCCCGCGAGCAGGCCGCGCCGCACCGCCGCCGCGGAGGCCTCCGCGTCGGCGAGCCGGACGCCTCCCGCGTCGGCGGGGGTCACCCTCGCGAGGGGCCGGGTCAGGTCGAGCGGGGTCTGCGGTTCCACGCCGGCGGCGTCCGCCGCGACCGCGTGGAGGCCGTCGGCCCGCGGGACGAGGAAGACGTCGGCCAGGGCGGCGTCGGCGACACCGTGCACGGTGCCGGCGGTGAGCGGTTCCGCGTCGGGCGCGGTGGACAGCGGCAGCGCGAGCACCGCGACGCTGCGCCCGGAGGCCAGCCCCGCGAGCAGCTCGGCGACCGGGGCGCTCTCGGTGTCCAGGGCGAGCAGGGTCTCGGTCGCGACGACGGCGCTGGTGAGGTACGGCGCCGGGGTCACCGCGCGGCCCAGCTCCTCCAGGACGACGGCCGCCTCGCGGTGGCTCGCGCCCTGGCCGCCCAGCTTCTCGGGGACGAGCAGCCCGGCCGCGCCGATCTCGCCCGCGAGGGACTTCCAGAGGCCGGGGACGTACGGGTCGCCGGTCTCGATCCGGCCGAGCAGCACGCTCGGGCCGGCCCGGTCGGTGAGCAGGGAGCGGACCGCCGCCCGCAGGTCGTCCTCGGTCTCGGAGTAGAGGAGGTCAGTCATCGCGCGAGGTCCTTCCAGGCGACGTCCTTGTCGTTGCGGGGCTCGGCGGGCAGTCCGAGGACGCGTTCGGCGACGATGTTCAGCAGGACCTCGGTCGTTCCGCCCTCGATCGAGTTGCCCTTGGAACGCAGATAGCGGTAGCCGGCGTCACGGCCGGTGAAGTCGACCAGCTCGGGGCGGCGCATGGTCCAGTCCCCGTACAGCAGGCCTTCCTCGCCGAGCAGTTCGACCTCCAGACCGCTGATGGCCTGGTTGAGGCGGGCGAAGCCCAGCTTCATCGCGCTGCCCTCGGGTCCCGGCTGTCCGGCGACGAGCTGCTGGCGCAGCCGTTCCCCGGTGAGCCGGGCCACTTCGGAGTCCACCCAGAGGTCGAGCAGCCGTCGGTGGAGGTCGTGGGTGCGCAGTTCGGGACGTTCGCGCCAGGTGGTGGAGACCGGCCCGATCATGCCGCCCTCGCGGGGGATGCGGGCTCCGCCGATCGAGACCCGCTCGTTCATCAGGGTGGTCTGGGCGACGCGCCAGCCGTCGCCGGTCTCGCCGAGCCGGTGTGCGTCGGGGATGCGGACGTCGCTGAGGAAGACCTCGTTGAACTCGGCCTCGCCGGTGATCTGGCGGAGCGGCCGGACCTCGACGCCGGGGTCGCTCATGTCGCAGACGAAGTACGTGATGCCCCGGTGCTTGGGGAGGCCGGGGTCGGTGCGGGCGATGAGGATGGCCCAGCGGGCGGCATGGGCGCTGGAGGTCCACACCTTCTGGCCGTTGACGATCCAGTCGCCGGTGGCCTCGTCGCGGACGGCGCGGGTGCCGAGGGCGGCGAGGTCGGAGCCGGCGCCGGGCTCGCTGAAGAGCTGGCACCACACCTCCTCGCCCACCCACAGCGGCCTGAGGAAGCGCCGCTTTACCTCGTCGGAGCCGTACGCGAGGAGGGTCGGCGCCGCCATGCCGAGGCCGATGCCGATCCGGCGCGGATCGTTGTCGGGGGCGTCCGCCGCGGCGAGTTCGGCGTCGACGACCGCCTGCAGGGAGCGCGGGGCGTCGAGGCCGCCGAGGCCGACGGGGTAGTGGACCCAGGCGAGTCCGGCGTCGAAGCGGGCGCGCAGAAAGTCGGTGCGGTCGGTGGTCGCGGGCGGGTGCTCGGCGATCAACCGCTGTGTACGGGCGCGCAGTTCGGCTGCGTCCGGGGCGGCGGCGGTCATCCGGCGGCTCCTTCCGGGACGACGACGAGACGGCCGGTGGTGACGCCCTCGCTCACGCGCTGTACGGCGTCCGCCGCTCCGGTGAACGGCACGCGCTCGCTGACCAGGGGCTTGATCAGGCCCTTGGCCGCGTACGCGGTGAGCGTCTCGTGGCAGCGCAGGACGGCGGCCGGATCCTTGAGGTTGTACAGGCCCCAGTGGAGCCCGACGACCGAGTAGTTCTTGACCAGGGCGTGGTTGAGCGCGGCCGAGGGGATGACCCCGCTGGCGAAGCCGACCACCACGATGCGGCCCTCGAAGGCGACGACCTTCGTGGACTGGGTGTAGGCGTCGCCGCCCACGGGGTCGTAGATCACGTCGGCGCCACGTCCTCCGGTGGCCTCCTTGACGGCGGCGATGACGTCCTCGGAGCGCCGGTCGACGACGACGTCGCAGCCGAGCGCCCGGGCGACCTCGGCCTTCTCCGCTCCGCCGACCACGCCGATGACGGTGGCCCCGGCCGCCTTGCCGAGCTGGACGGCCGCGCTGCCGACACCGCCCGCCGCGGCGTGGACGAGCAGGGTCTCGCCCTCCTTGAGGGCGGCGCGCCGGTGCAGCCCGAACCAGCCCGTCTGGTAGCCGATGTGGAGGGCGGCCGCCTCGGCGTCGTCGAGGGCCTCGGGGGCGGGCAGCAGCGCCGCCGCGTCCGCCACCGCGTAGTCGGCGAAGCCGCCGTACGGCAGGGCGGGGGTCGCGATGACCCGCCGCCCGTCCTCGGTCTCCCCGCAGATCTCCACCCCGGGCGTGAAGGGGAGCGGGGGCCGCACCTGGTACTGGCCCCGGCAGAGCAGGGCGTCCGGGAAGTTGACGTTGGCCGCGCGGACCCTGAGGAGGAGCTGCCCCTCACCGGGGGTGGGCGCCTCCACCTCGTCGAGCTGCATCACCTCGCCAGGCTCGCCGTTCTCGTGCACTCGCCATGCCTGCATCGCGGTCCTCCACCAGCCGTCGTCCGTACTGCGCGGTCGGTCGCATACTAAGCGGTCGCTTGTGCCTGGTGGAACCATGCGCCGGGGACTTCTTCAGGACTGCTTGGGCCGGGCCCTCACATGCATCCGCTCACCCTGCGGACCGAACAGGCTCAGGAACTCCACCGGCCCGTCGGGCGTGGGCCCGAACCAGTGCGGTACGCGCGTGTCGAACTCGGCGGCCTCCCCCGCCCCCAGCACGACGTCGTGCTCGCCGAGGACGAGGCGCAGCCTCCCGGACAGCACATAGAGCCATTCGTACCCCTCGTGGACCCGCGGGTCCGGGTCCTCGTGCGGCTTCTCCTGCACCACCTTGTACGCCTGGAGTCCACCCGGTTGGCGGGTGAGCGGGAACATCGTCCGGCCGTGCCGCACGATGGGCTTGGCCTTGACCCGGGGGTCGCCGACCGGCGGCGCGCCGACCAGCTCGTCCAGCGGCACCTGGTGGGCCCGCGCGATGGGGAGCAGCAGCTCCAGGCTCGGCCTGCGCTGCCCGGACTCCAGACGCGAGAGGGTGCTCACGGAGATCCCGGTGGAGGCGGAGAGGTCCCCGAGCGTGGCGCCGCGATCGCGCCGGATCCGGCGCAGCCGTGGCCCGACCTCGTTCAGCACGGCGTCGATGCGGTCGTCCCCGGTATCTGTCTCACTCATCCCTCCATTGCAGAAACAGCAAACGCGTTTGTCAACCTCGCCGGTCGGGGAGACGCTGCTGGTATGAGCGAACACACGAGCCCGCACGAGCCCGAGTCCTACGACGTGGTGGTGGCCGGCGGTGGAGCGGCCGGGCTGAGCGCCGCCCTGATCCTCGGCCGGTCGCGGCGTCGGACCCTGGTGGTCGACGCGGGCGAACCGCGCAACGCCCCGTCCGCCCACATGCATGGGTTCCTCTCCCGGGACGGGATGGACCCGGCGGAGTTCCTGGAGGTGGGCCGGCGCGAGATCGCCGCGTACGGGGTGGAGTGGACGAACGGACAGGTGACGGGAGCGGTCCGGGAGCTCGGCGACGCCGAGGGCTTCATGGTGACCGTGGACGACGACCACCTGGTCCGCGCGCGCCGGCTCGTCGTCACCACCGGACTCGTCGACGAACTCCCCGCGATCGACGGCGTCGCCGAACGCTGGGGACGGGACGTGCTGCACTGCCCGTACTGCCACGGCTGGGAGGTCCGCGACCGGGCCTTCGGGGTGATCGCGCACCCGGGCATGCCGGCCCATCAGGCGCTGATCCTCAGCCACTGGTCCCCGGACGTGACCCTCTTCGCGCACACGGCCGGGCCGCTCTCCGAGGAGGAGCGCGCCCGGGTGGCGGCGGCCGGGGTCGAGGTCGTGACGGGCGAGGTCGCGGGCCTGGTCGTCGAGGACGACCGGTTCACCGGCGTACGGATGGCGGACGGCCGGGTCGTCGCGCGTGAGGTGCTCTTCGTCGGACCGCGCATGACGCCCCGGGACGGGCTGCTCACCGCGCTGGGCGCCGAGACCCGGGAGACCCCGCTCGGCGACTTCGTGGCGGTGGACGAGACCGGCCGGACCAGCGTGCCCGGCGTCTGGGCCGCGGGCAACGCGATCGGCGCGCAGGAACAGGTGATCAACGCGGCGAGTGGCGGCTACCGGGCCGGCGTGGCGATCAACACGGAGCTGCTCATGGAGGACCTGGACCGCAAGGCCGCTGCCGCGGCGGGCTGACAGGGCTTCAGTTCTCGCCCTTGGCACGCTATCGATGCGGCATGACGCACACGGAGACGGATCCGCCGGGACTGCCCGCCCCTCCCCCGCTCGGCGCGAGCGCACTGCCACCGGGGACGTACGAGGGAAGGACGGTCCTGGTGACCGGGGGCGGTTCGGGTCTGGGGAAGGCCGTCGCGGCCGAGTTCGCCCGGCTGGGCGCGGAGCTGATGCTCGTCGGCCGGACGGCCGCGCGGCTGGAGTCCGCGCGCGGGGAGCTGGCGGAGACCGGCGGGAGCGGGGTGGCGACCGCGGTCTGCGACATCCGTGATCCCGACGCCGTGGCCGGAGCCTTCGACGCCTGCGAGGTTGCCCTCGGCTCCCGGCCTGACGTCCTGGTGAACAACGCGGCGGCCAACTTCCCCGTGCCGGCGGAGGAGCTGTCGCCCAACGGCTGGCGCGCGGTCGTCGACATCACGCTGACCGGGACCTGGT
This sequence comes from Streptomyces sp. NPDC013317, assembly GCF_055563155.1. NCBI lineage: Bacteria > Bacillati > Actinomycetota > Actinomycetes > Kitasatosporales > Streptomycetaceae > Streptomyces > Streptomyces sp. NPDC013317. The sequence continues at coordinate 580,681 of NZ_JBVHDX010000001.1, read as the reverse complement.
TCATGACCAGGGAGTTCGCCCGGCGCCACCTCGCGGCCCGTACGCCCGGGTCCGTCGTCAACGTGGGCGCCTCCTACGCCTGGACCGGCGGTCCCGGCTTCGCGCACTCGGCGGCGGCGAAGGCCGGTGTGAAGAACCTGGTCGAGACGCTGGCGGTGGAGTGGGGGCCGTACGGGATCCAGGTCAACGGCCTGGTGCCGGGGCTGATGCCGCACGAGGACATGACGGACGACATCCGGGGCGCGCTCGCGCGGGCGGCCGGCAAGGACGCCCGGCAGCCCGCCCTGCGGGTGGGGTACCCGCGGGAGCTGGGCTGGGCGGCGACCTTCCTGGCCTCTCCCTACGCCCGGTTCGTCTCGGGGCACACGCTGGTGGTGGACGGCGCGAACTGGCAGCGCCGGGCCCTCGTCAACGATCCCGTGGTGCCGCTGCGCGAGCAGCTGGGGCGCGGCAGGTTCGGGGAGTGACGCCCGCTGGTCCACGCGGATGAACCCGGGCGGCTGCGGCTGCGCGGGCGTGGGAGAACGGCGAGGATCGGCGAGGGTGACCGGACGACCTCCAGACGCGGAAAGGCAGGGCACATCACATGCTCGGTACGGACTTCACCAAGGGATCGCCCAGCTGGGTCGACCTGGGCAGCCCCGACACGGCGGTCGCCGCCGCGTTCTACACCGCCGTCTTCGGCTGGGAGTTCGCGTCGGCCGGCCCGGATGCCGGAGGCTACGGCTTCTTCCAGCAGGACGGCCGGACGGTCGCCGCCCTCGGTCCGCTGACGGAGCAGGGGGCGAGCAGCGCGTGGACGCTGTACTTCCAGACGCCGGACGCCGACGCCACGGTGAAGACCGCCGAGTCCGCGGGCGGCGCGGTCCGCGCCGAGCCGATGGACGTCATGACGGCCGGACGGATGGCCCAGCTGACCGACCCGGCGGGCGCCGACTTCGCCGTGTGGCAGCCGGGTGAGACGAAGGGCCTGGACAGGACCTCGGAGAACAACACGCTGTGCTGGGCCGAGCTGCATGTGCCCGACCCGGCGGCCGCCCTGGACTTCTACGGAAGGCTCTTCGGCTGGCGCTCGCAGGAGATGGATGCCCCGGGTATGACCTACCGGGTGCTGTCCACCGCCGAGGGCGACCTGGAGGACGCCACCTTCGGCGGGGTCGCCGAGCTCCAGGAGGGCGGGAACGAGGCGCGCTGGATCCCGTACTTCGGTGTCGCGGACGCGGACGACATCGTCATCCGCGCCCAGGGGAACGGGGGGTCGGTCCTCATGCCGGCGGCCGACATCCCCGACGTCGGGCGGATCGCCTGGCTGGCGGATCCCTTCGGCGCCCCGTTCGCGGTACTGAAGCCCGAACCGCCGAACTAGGGCGTGTTCCGCGCCCTTGGCGGCGATTCCCGGTCGCGCTCTGCGTAGGGTCCGGAGCGTCACCGGTTCACGACCGCGCTTTCCAGGGCGGCTCCGACGATTGGGCACGCATTGACCGTCGACACCGGCGCGGAGACCCGGCAGGCGGTTCCGCGGACGTCACCACGGAACCCTCTCGTCCGACGCGCCTTCCTGTCGTACCGGCGCGCCAGGCCGGCGATCCTCTGCTACCTGGCGTGCAAGGTCCTGGGGGTCGGCTGGATCGCGGTGCGAGCCGCGGAGAGCGGCATGCCTCTCGAGACGTCGCTCGGCTACGTGTGGGATGCGCGGTGGTACCTGGGCATCGCACAGCACGGCTACGGTCACGCGGATCTGATTCCCGGCTACGGCGGCGGCCCGGCCGGCCGATGGCAGGACCTCGCGTTCTTTCCGCTGTATCCGGGAGCCGTGCGGGCGGCCGGCGAGCTGCTGCCGATGACGCTCACCGGTACCGCGCTGCTGATCACCTGTGTGTCCTCCGTGGTCGCGGCATGGGGGATCCACGCGTTCGGAACGGCCCTGCACAGCCATCGCGTCGGGGTCCTGCTCGCCGTCCTGTGGGGTCTGCTGCCGCAGTCGTTCATCCAGTCCATGGCCTACCCGGAGGCGATGTTCACCGCGCTGTGCGCCTGGACGCTGTACGCCCTGGTGACGCGACGCCTGATCACGGCGTCCGTGCTCGCCGTGGCCGCGGGCCTGACGCGCCCGTTGGGCATCGCCGTGGTGGCCGCCGTCGTCGTCACGGCGCTGCTCGCCTCGCCGCGCGGGCGCCGCACGCTCACCCCGGTCCTGATCGCGCCCCTGGGGCTGCTCGGCTATGCCGTGTGGGCCGGGCTGTGCACCGGGCGACCGCTCGGCTACTTCGACGTGCAGCGCGACTGGAAGACAGAGGTCGACTTCGGCGAGTCCGTGATCGCGGCCACGAGCAGGGTGGCCGCCGGCCATGTGAGCGCGGTGGAACAGGCATCCGTGCTCATCGTGATCGCGGGCCTCGTCCTCCTGTGGGCTCTTCTGAGTTCACGTCCGCCGACGGCCGTCGTCGTCTTCACCCTGGTCCTGGTGGCCGTGGCCGTCGGCGTGAGCGGCTTCATCCAGATCAAGCCGCGTTTTCTGCTGCCCTGTTTCACTCTGCTGCTGCCCGCGGCCGTCGCTCTGGCCAGGGCGAAGCCGCTCACCCGGGTCGCGGCGCTCTCCGCGCTGGCGTTCCTCTCCTTCACGTACGGGGCCTACTTCGTCACCTCCGGATACACGCCGTAGCGGGACGAGCCACATGGGGGTGTGTCAGCCGCCCTCGAAGCGCGGGGTGCGGCGGGCCGCCTTCGCGGCGTAGCCCTCGCGGGCGTCGTCGGAGGTGAGCGTGAGCGCGGCGGACAGAGCCGTACGGTCGAGGGCGGCGGTCAGGCCCTGGTCCGCGTAGGCGTCGATGTTCCGTTTGATCGCGCGGACGGCGAGCGGCGCGGCGGACGCGATGGCGTCCGCCGTCTCGCGGGCCGTGCGATCGAGGTCGTCGCGGCCCGTGACGACCTGGACGAGGCCGAGCCGTTCGGCGGTGGCGGCGTCGATCCGACGTCCGGTGAGGGCCAGGTACTTCGCCCAGCCGGCGCCGGCCTCGCGGGCGATCCGCAGATCGCCGCCCGCGTCGACGGCGACACCGATCCCCGCCTCGGGCAGGGCGAATACGGCGTCGTCGGCGGCGATCCGGATGTCCGCCATGAGCGCGAGCTCGAAGCCGAAGCCGAGGCAGTAGCCCTGGACGGCGGCCACGACGGGCTGGGGCAGCCGGGCGAAGACCGCGAAGCGTTCGTGGACCCAGCGGATGCCCTCGTCGTACCGCTGCATCCTCGCGGCGCCCGTCCGGCCGGTGATCCCGCCGCCGGGTGCCGTGACGTCGATGCCCGCGCAGAAGGCCCGCCCCTCGGCCCGGAGCAGCACGACCCGTACGCGCTCGTCGAAGCGGATCCGGTCGGCCATGAGGCCGAGCTGCCGGCTGGCCTCCCAGCTCCAGCCGTTGAGCTGCTCCGGCCGGCAGAGCGTGAGGACGCCCACGCCGTCCTCGACCGTGAGCGCGAGGCGCTCCTCGCCCTCCGGGATCTCCGTGTCGAGCGTGTCGATCACAGCTTCACCTCACCCCTGATTCCTGACGTACCGTCAGACAGAGGGTCAGGCTAGGCGGTCAGCACTGCCACAGGAAGGCCCCGGCCGAGACACGCCCTAGCGGGAGAAGAGCTCGAAGGCGACCGCCGGCCGGTCGCCGTAGCGGGCGGCGAAGCGGTCGTTGTTCTGCGCCAGGAAGGTACGGACGTACTCCTCGGGGTCCTGGTCCGTCAGGCCCTCGATGTACGCGCGGTGGGCGAGCAGCGACCGTACGGCGCGCTCGGCGCCGGGCGTGGCGTCGACGGCGTGGGTCGGTGTGCTCGTTCCGGCGACCGCCACCCAGCGCACGCCGTTCCACGGCTCCAGGCCCTGCTCGGTCAGTTCGGGGAAGATCCAGCGGTTGCCCGCGTCGCCCGCGGCGTCGAGCGTGGCGCGGCCCACGGCCAGGTGGTCCGGGGTGTTCCAGTACCCGCCGGGGCCGAAGCCCCAGGTGTCGCGGTGGTTCAGGGTGATGACCAGCTCGGGCCGGTGCCGGCGGACGACCGCCGCGATGTCGCGGCGCAGACCGAGTCCGTACTCGATCACCCCGTCCCGGTGGTCGAGGAACTCCACGGTCGACACCCCGACCACCTCCGCGCTCGCCCGCTGCTCCCGCTCGCGCAGCGGGCCGCAGGCGGCCGGGGCGAGCGAGTCGATACCGGCCTCGCCGCGGGTCGCGAGGACGTAGACGACCTCTTTGCCCGCGTCCGTCCAGGCCGCGACGGCCGCGGCGCAGCCGTACTCGAGGTCGTCCGGGTGGGCGACCACGGCGAGCGCGCGCTGCCAGTCGTCCGGCATGTCGTCGAGGGGTGAGCTGCTCGTGTCGATCATGGGCGCAGGATACGGGGATTCACCCGCGGATCGCGGCGGAAAGGATGACCGAGCGCGACGCGTGGCGGGGGCGGTCCGGGTTGAGGCCGCGCCGGGCGGCGACGGTGACGGCGAGGCGCTGGGCGCGTACCACTGCGGCCAGGGGGTCGATGGCGTCGGCGGCGAACAGCGCTCCGGTGGCCTCCACTTCGTCCCGGAGTCCGGCCGGCTCAGGACCGAGGCAGCACACGAGACTCGTACGGTCGCTGATGACGATCGGCCCGTGGCGGTACTCCATCGCGGCGTACGACTCCGCCCAGGCGCGCGCCACGCCACGGAGCTTGTGGGCGGCCTCGTCGGCGAGTCCGACCGTCCAGCCGGTGCCGAGGAAGGTGAACTGGGTGCGACGTTCCCAGACCGTGGGCAGCGGTTCGTAGAGGGCGAGCTCCGCGTCGGTGATCGAGGGGGTCAGATCCACGCCCAGGCCCGCGCGCAGCAGTTGGAGGGCCGTGGTGGCGAACCGGGTCTGGACCACGGAGCGTTCGTCGGCGAAGTCGAGCACGATCGACCGGTCCGCGTGGTGCGCGGCCCTGCTGCCGGGGACACCGGTCAGGACGAGCGCAGGGATCCGGCCCGAGGCGCGCGCGAGCAGGGTCACCACCTCGGTCGTGGCTCCCGAACGGGTGAGGGCGACGATCCGGTCGTAGCCGCGGCCGAGCGGGGTCTCGTCGGAGGCCGGGAAGGCGTCGGTCTCGCCCGCGCCGAGGGATTCGCGCAGGGCGGCGTAGGCGCGGGCCATGAAGTACGAGGTGCCGCAGCCGACGACCGCGATCCGCTCACCCGGCCGGGGCAGCAGCCCGGCGTGGTCGGCGGCGATGTCCGCCGCACGCCGCCAGCAGTCGGGCTGTGCGGCGATCTCGGCACTGACGTGGGTGGTCATCTCCGGTCCTCTCCTCGGTGCGCTCCGGAGGAGTTCTATCCCGCCGGACCCGCACGCACCATGAGTAATCAGGACGCACTGCTTGGACTTTTGCGCGGGTCCGGGTCGGGGGTCGTTCCGTGGCGCGGACGGTCAGAGCTGGTCCCGGGCGAGGGCGAGCAGCCGGTCGAGCACCCTCGGCCCTGCGGCCCGTACGCCGTCGTGCTCGAACTCGTCCGTCACCCAGGTCCGCAGCCCCCGGACGGCGCGCGCGGTCTCCAGCGAGTGGGCGGTGTCGACGTACATGTCGTCGTGGTAGACGGCCGCGGCGACGGGCACCTCGTTCGCGGCGAGACGCGCGGGGTCGTAGAGCGGTGCCCAGTCGGCCCGTTCGGCGAGGAGGTGGGCGGTCTCGCGGAGCGGGCGCAGCGCCGGATCGGTCTCGAAGTGCCAGGGGTGGACGGTCTCGCCGGTGAACAGGAGCGGCGCGTCGCCGGCGAGGGTCTTCTCCGCATCGAACTCCGGGAACTCGGCGCGGACCCGTTCGGCGGCCCACGCGGTCGGCCCGTGGCCCTGGGCGTAGATGGCCTCGTGCAGCACGGCGTAGAGCGGGTGCCCCGCGTACGAGAGCCGGCCCTGGACGTTCTCCAGGAAGGCGTCGGAGAGCGCGGGGCCGCCGGGCGTGGGGACGAAGGCCTCCTCCAGGAGGTAGTGGAGCTCGTGGGTCCCCTCGCCGCCGCCGAGGAGGATGCCGAGCGACTGGAAGGCCTGGACGGTGAGGAGCCCGCCGTTCGGCAGGGTCGCCGGGCGTTCGAGCAGGTGGGCGGCGATCGCGCGGGCGCGGTCGACGTCCTGCGGGTAGCGGGCGTAGTGGGCCTCGACCTTGCGCCGGACACGGGGGTAGGCGGCGCGGTAGACCTCGTCGGCGGTGGCGTGGAGGGAGGGCAGTCCGCCGGTGACGAGGGCCGTGCGCAGGCCCTCGGCGGCGGTGGAGAGATAGTGCGTGGCGCAGAAGCCGCCGAAACTCTGGCCGAGGACGGTCCAGGGGGCGCCGCGGGTGAGGCGCTTCCGGATGAGTTCGCAGTCCTTGACGATCGAGTCGGCCCGGAAGTGGGCGAGGTGGTCGGCCTGCCGGCGCGGGGTGCCGCGCAGGGGCAGGGTCTGGCGGTTGACGGGGGTGGAGTGGCCGGTCCCCCGCTGGTCGAGGAGGAGGACGCGATGGTCCTGGACGGCCCGGCCCAGCCACGCCTGCCGGCCGATGAAGCGGCGGGCCCCGAAGCCGGGCCCGCCCTCCAGGTACACCAGCCACGGGAGGTCGTCGGCCGACCGGTCGCCGGCGACGACCTCACGGCCGTAGACCTCGATCCGTTCGCCGCCGGGGTCCGCGTGGTCGAGCGGAACGGCGAAGCGGCGGTCGGTGAGGACGAGGCCGGGCTGGCGGTAGCTGGTCAATGCGGCTCCTGTTCGATGCGCCCCCGCCCGCCCAGTGCATCACAGGGCATGGGACGGGGGCGCGTCGAGGTGGGTCGGCAGGTGCGTCAGGAGGTGGTGCGGAAGGTGGCCGGGGAGGGGTCAGGAGGTGGGGAAGTCGTCGGCGGACCTGATCCGGTCACGGATCCAGACGCCGGCCTCCTTCAGGGACGAGGTGCCCGTCCAGGGACCGTTGCCGTCGCACGTGCCGGTCTTGAAGACCGCGCCCGAGCGGTGGTCGTCGGAGAAGTTCCAGTTGGTCCAGCTGATCTTCCTGGCGGCCATCAGGTCGATGTACTTCTGCGTCATGGTGAAGTCGTTGGCGCCCTCACCCGCGTAGTCCTGGGTGCCGAACTCGGTCACGAACACGGGGATCCGGTCGGCGGCCCGGGAGAGGGTGTTCAGGTACTCCTCGCGGTGGGACATCGCGTAGAAGTGGAACGTGTACATGACGTTGGTGGCGTTGACGGGGTTGTTGACGACCTCGGTCTCGCTGCCGCCGTCCGAGACGCCCAGGGAGGACCAGGCGCGGGTGCCGAGCAGGATCGGGGCGTTGCCGTCGATGTTCCGGATGACCGGGACGATCTGCTCGTGGTAGCTCTTGATCCTCGACCAGGTCACGCTGTCACCGTTGGGCTCGTTGGCGACCTCGTAGAAGATGTTGTTCTTGTCCTTGTGCCGGCCGGCGATGTCGGTGAAGAACCTCTTCGCGTGGTCGAGATTGGCGTGCGGGTCACCCGGGTCGAGCATGTGCCAGTCGACGATCACGTACATGCCACGGGCCGTGGCCTGGTCGATCAGCGTGTGGGCGAGGTTGGTGAACCTGACAGGGTCCGTCTCCCAGCCGTCCTCCTGGACGTAGGTGGAGACGCGCAGGACGTCCGCCTTCCAGTCCTTGGCGAGGGCGTCCAGCGAACCGCCGGTGAGACACTGCGGGTACCACTGGGTGCCGTGGCTCGACATGCCGCGGAGCTGGACGGGTTTGCCGTACTGGTTGCAGAGCCTGACGCCGCAGACCGTGAGCTGTCCGTTGATCGCGACCGGGGTGTCGCCGACCGGGGGCGCCGTGGCGGTGTCGACCTTGATGTGGTCGACGTTGGGGCCGCCGTTGGCGGTGGTCGCGGTGGCGCGGACGGTGTTGGCGCCCGCCTTGAGATTCACGGTGAGGGTGGTGGTGGCCCAGGCGGTCCAGGCGCCCGTGCCGGCGAAGGCCTTGCCGGCGGCGGCGACGGTCCCGTTGACGGCGATGTCCATGGGCCGGTTGGCCGTGGTGCCGTTGGCGTAGCGCAGGGTCAGGGTCGCCTGGCCGGCCTGGGTGGCGTTGACGTTCCACTGGACGTAACCGCCGGCGGCGTTGTCGTAGTTGACGAAGCCCGTGCCGGTGAAGCGCGCGTGGTTGGACTCCACCACGCCCCGCGAGACGGTGGCGGTCTCCGCCTCGTGGGTGACGGGGGCGGCGACCGCCGCGGGCGGTGCGGTGGCGAGGCCGAGGAGGAGTGCGGCCGCCGCGGTGCCGGCTCCGCCCAGGGAGCGCAGCCGGAGACGTGCCGATCGTGCCGATGTCATGGGGGTCTCCCGGAACGATGGATTGGAAGGAAAGTTTCCTAACGGACTGAATAGCAGCCCGGGAGAGCGGCTCGCAAGGGTCATGACAAGAGACGGCGTTCAGCGGGCTGTCGGTCCCCGGACGGTCCCGGCCCCCGTGCGCGGCGCATCCGCGCCTCCTAGCGTGGATCCATGATCCGGTTCGAGCAGGTCAGCAAGGTGTACGCGGACGGCACCACCGCGGTCGACGGCCTCTCCTTCGACGTGTCCGAGGGCGAACTGGTCACACTGGTCGGCCCGTCGGGCTGCGGCAAGACAACCACGATGATGATGGTCAACCGGCTGATCGAACCGACCTCGGGCCGGATCCTGGTCGACGGGGAGGACATCGCGAAGGTCGATCCGGTCGAGCTGCGCAGGACCATCGGTTACGTGATCCAGCAGGTCGGGCTCTTTCCGCACCGGACGATCCTCGACAACACCGCGACCGTGCCCGCGCTGCTCGGCTGGAAGAAGTCCAGGGCGCGGGCCCGCGCCGCCGAACTCCTCGACCTGGTCGGCCTCGACCCCGGGATCTACGGCCCGCGGTATCCCGCACAGCTGTCGGGCGGCCAGCGCCAGCGCGTCGGGGTCGCCCGCGCACTCGCCGCCGACCCGCCCGTCCTGCTGATGGACGAACCCTTCGGGGCGGTGGACCCCGTCGTCCGCGAGCACCTCCAGAACGAGTTCCTGGGCCTCCAGGCCACCGTGCGCAAGACCGTCCTCCTGGTGACCCACGACATCGAGGAGGCGGTCCGCATGGGCGACCGGATCGCCGTCTACGGACAGGGCCGCATCGAGCAGTTCGACACCCCGGCGGCCGTGCTCGGCACGCCCGCCACTCCCTACGTCGCCCAGTTCGTGGGCGCCGACCGGGGGCTGAAGCGACTCTCGGTCACCACGATCGAACCGGCCGACCTGGAACAGCCGTCCGTGGTCCGGCTCGACGAGCCGGCGCCGGACACGGCGGCCCGGCTGCGCGGCCGAGGGTCCCGCTGGGCCGTCGTCCTGGGCGCGGACGGCGATCTGCACGGCTGGGTCGCCACCGACGTCCTCGCGCTCGCGGGCCGGGCCGGCACGGTCGGCGACCTCACCCGCCGGATGGAGGCCTGGGTTCCGGTCGGGGCACCGCTGAAGCAGGCGTTCAGCGAGATGCTCCAGCACGACGCGGGCTGGGTGGCCGTCCTCGACGGGACCCGCTTCCTCGGCGTCCTGACCCCGGCGAAGCTCCACGAGGCCCTGCGCCGCTCCGTGGACGCCGACGCGCAGGGCCTGGCCCGGGACCAGGTGGAGTTCGACTCGGTCGCCGACGCGTGAGGGGTCCGGGGTCAGCCCGGTTCGGCGGGGAGGAGCCTCTTCTCCCGGAGATAGGTCCGCGCGACGTCTTCCGGGAGGCGGCGCCAGCTGTCGACCTGTTCGTTCAGGTTCGCCAGATCGGCCGTGGTCAGCACGGTGTTGAGGCTGCCCAGGGCGGCGGTGACGCGCTCGCCGCCGGCCCGGGAGCGGTTGACGACGGGGACGATGTGGTCCGCGTTCTGGAGGTTCTTGTCGTCGGCGAGCAGCACCAGGCCGAACTCGTCGAGCGTGGCGTCGGTGGTCGTGGTCAGGACCATCTGGTTCTCACCGCTCTGCACGGCCTGCTTGGCCTGGGTCGTGCCCACACCCTTCGGGTCGACGCCGGTGACGTCGATGCCGTAGGTCTCCCTCAGACCGGGTGCGCAGTACGGCCGCTGCACGCACTCGTCGCCCGCCGCGAGCCGTACGGGAAGTCTCGCCGCGCCGACGTCGCTCAGGGTCTTCAGACCGTGCTCGGCGGCGTAGGCGCGCGTGACCGCGAAGGCGTTCTGGTCGACGGCGCGGCCCGCGTCGAGGACCGTGAGTCCGCGTGGTCCGGCGAGTCCGCGCAGGGCGGCCATGGTGGCGGTCAGGTCCGGCGACCCGACGGTCGGCGCGTCCGGCCCGTGGACCTTCGCGTTCAGCCAGTCCGCGAACGTGGCCGCGTACTCCGCCACGACGTCGATCCGACCGCTCTCCAACGCCGGTTCGTAGATCTCGCGGTTGGTGACGGAGATGATCTTCGTGCCGTAGCCGGCCTCTTCGAGGAGCAGTGCGTACATCTGGGCCAGCAGATCGCTCTCGGTGAAGCCGGCCGAGCCGACCGTGAGGTCGCGGCTGTCGCCGGGCGGCGCGGTGACCTCACCCTGATTCTCGAGCGACGGGCCGGTGGCACAGCCGCCGAGAACGGAGAGGCTCAGCACGGCGGCCACCGCGCACGCCGGGACGCGCCACCCGCTCATCCGGCGCTCCCCCGCGCCCAGGACGGGGCGAGGCGCTGCGCGCCCTCGAAGACGCCCTCGACCACCAGTGCGAGGAGTGCGACGAGGACCGCCCCCGCGACGACCTGCGGAGTGGAGGCGAGGTTGAACCCGGCGGTGATGATCCGCCCGAGACCGCCTCCGCCCGCGAGCGCGGCGACGGTCGCGGTCGCCACGAGCTGCACGGCGGCGATCCGGACACCGGTGAGGATCAGCGGGAGCGCGAGAGGCAGTTCCACCCCGAGGAGCATCTGCCTGCCGGTCATCCCCATCCCCCGCGCGGCCCGTACGACGTCGGCGTCGACGCCGCGCATGCCGACGTACGCGTTGGTGAGCAGCGGCGGGACGGCGAACAGGACCAGGGCGATGATCGTGGGCCACTCCCCGTACGAGCCGATCGGGCTGAGCAGCAGCAGGACGAGGACGGCGAAGGTGGGCACGGCGCGGCCGACGTTGGAGAGGTTCACGGCGAGGGCGCCGCCCTTGCCGAGGTGACCGAGGACGAGCGCGACCGGGAGGGCGATCGCGCAGCTCAGCGCGAGGCAGACGGCGGTCAGGAGGACGTGCTCGGCGAGGCGGTGCCAGATCCCGTTGTCGCCGGACCAGTTGGCGGCGCTGGTGAGCCAGTCCCAGCCGGCGGTGACGGTGTTCACGCGGCCTTCCTGCCGACCCAGGGCGTGAACAGCCGCTGCGCGCCGAGCAGCACCAGGTCGGCGGCGACGGCGATGATCACGCAGAGGACGGAGGCGGTGAGGACCTGCGCCTTGAAGTAGGTGTTCATCCCGGAGTAGATGAGGTTGCCGAGGCCGCCGTGGCCGACGATCGCGCCGATGGTGACGAGGGAGACGGCGGAGACGGTGGCGATGCGCAGTCCGGCCATCGAGGCGGGCAGCGCGAGCGGCAGTTCGACGGTGAGCAGCAGCCGGACCGGTCCGTAGCCCATGCCGCGCGCGGCCTGCCGGGTGTCCTCGGGGACGGCGCGGAGGCCGGCCAGGATGTTCCGCACGAGCAGGGTGAGCGAGTAGAGCACGAGCCCGGCGACGACGATCGAGGCGCTGAGGCCGTAGACCGGCAGGAGCAGTGAGAACATCGCGAGGGACGGGATCGTGTACAGGATCGTGGTGACGCCCAGGACGGGCCCGGCGGCCCACCGCCAGCGGCGGGCGGCGACGGCGAGGGGTACGGCGAGCAGCACGGCCAGGGCCACGGAGAGGAAGGTCAGCTGGAGATGCTGGACGACGGCGTCACCGAGGATCTCGCTCCGGGAGGTCAGATAAGCGCCGCAGATCCACTCGTTGCGCGCGAGGCAGTCGTCGGGAGGCGCGGTCATCCCCCCATTGCAGGCGCAGCCCCCGGCGTTCGCACCCCGAACGGTCCGTTCGAGCACCACCCCGGAGCCCTCGCGACCCCCGCGCGCCGATCGCCCCCGCGCGGCTTGTCCGCGCGCGGCCCGTCCGCGCGGCAAGGAGACGGGCTCAGCCCGGATAGCGCTCGTGGAGGTCGTCGGGCCGGGGTTCGTGTTCCTCGCGCAAGGCCTTCTCGCTGCGTTCCTTGAGCTCCTCGCCCTGATCGCGAAGCCGGGCCGCCTCCTCGGGGTCGGCGCTCTGCCGGGCCCGCTGGAGAAGGTTCTCCGCCTTGTCGCGCTGGTACTGGGCGTGCGCGTGCGCCGCCTCGCCCTCTCTTCCGCTCTCCCCTGCCCCGCCCTCGGGGCCCCTGCCGTCGGGTCCTGACATGGCACACCTCCTCGGCCGGCGGCTTCCCGTACGACGACGAGGGAAACGCGTCGGCCCGAACCCGAGCGAGGGGCCGGGCCTCGGCGTACGGCTCGCTACTCCTGGATGACGGAGAGGACGTTGCCCGCCGGGTCCGTGAACCAGGCGATCGCGGCCGGCCCCTCGGGGCCCTTGACCACGCCCTTGGCGTCGTGCTCGAACCCCGGGTAGCGCTTGAGGGTCACGCCCCGCTTGGCCAGCTCGTCGACGGCGACGTCGATGTCGTCGACGGGGAAGTTCAGGATCGTGAAGGAGGCGGGCGTGTGGTCGTCCTTCGGGTAGACGAAGACGTTCGCGCCGCTCCCCAGCTTGATCGTCAGCATCCGCATCGGTCCGCCACCGGTGTCCTCCACCTGGAGGCCGAGGGTCTCTCCGTAGAACCGTCGCGCCTTGTCCATGTCGTCGACCGAGAAGCCGCTGAACGCCTTCGACTGTCCGAACATGCCGTTGTCTCCTTCGCGTGTGCCGTTCGGGATCTCCGAGGGCACACCCAGCGGACCACCATCCGAACGCCCGCCACGCGGGCTGACGGCCGGATGGTCGTCGCCGGTCACCCTCAGGGAGCGATCGGCAGCCGACGCTTGTGGTCGGTCAGCTCGTAGCGGCGGACGATCGAGGCGAACGCGGCCTCCGCGACCGGCTTGCCCTCCAGGAAGTCGTCGATGTCGTCGTACGTGACGCCGAGCGCGTCCTCGTCGGGCTTGCCCGGGTCGAGGGTCTCCAGGTCGGCCGTCGGGGTCTTCCACACCAGCTCGGCGGGGGCGCCGAGGGCCTCGGCGCAGGCGCGCACGCGACGCTTGGTCAGGCCGGTCAGCGGGACGACGTCCGCCGCGCCGTCGCCGTACTTGGTGAAGAAGCCGGAGACCGCCTCCGCCGCGTGGTCGGTGCCGACCACGAGCCCGTCGTGGGCGCCCGCGACGGCGTACTGCGCGATCATGCGCTGGCGGGCCTTGATGTTGCCCTGGACGAAGTCCTGGTGGTGGGCGTCCCGGAAGGTCACCCCGCCGGCCAGGGAGGCCTCCAGCGCGGCGTCGCTGGACGCCTTGACGTCCACGGTCAGGACCCGGTCGGCGGCGATGAAGCCCAGGGCGAGCTGGGCGTCCTTCTCGTCGGCCTGGACGCCGTAGGGCAGGCGCATGGCGTAGAAGGTGGCGTCGTGGCCCGCCGCGCGGGCCCGCTCCACGGCGAGCTGGCAGAGCCGGCCCGCGGTCGTGGAGTCCACGCCGCCGCTGATGCCGAGGACCAGGCTGCGCAGACCGGTGGAGGTAAGGCGCTCGGCCAGGAAGGCGACCCGGCGTTCGATCTCGACGAGCGGGTCGAAGGTCGGGGACACCTCGAGTTCCCGGGCGATCTGCTGCTGCAGGGCGGTGGACGCCGCGTCGGTCACGGGGTGCTCCTCGGGGTGGTGCGACGGTACGGGGACGGGCGCGGGTCCGGTGCGCGGGTGAGGCGCCGGATCCTCGCCACAGCCGACTCTATGCGGCCCCGCCCGGCGCCCCGTTCCCGGCCCCGCCCGGCCTGGTTCCCGACTCCGGCTCCATCGGGAGCCCGCATCCCGCGCGTCCGGCCCCGTTCGCCACAGAAGCTGCCGCGACTCTTTACGGCCCTGTCATGCACGGGTAATTTTCGGCCCACGCAAGCGCTTGCAGCAAGTTGCCGAACGAACTTTCAACTCCCCTGCCGCGGCCTCCCCGCCATGGCCCTGTCCCGGAGAAGAGACGCATGCGACGCTCCCCCGTTCCGCGCTTCGGTCGCGCCCCGGCCGCGCCCCTGGCAGCCGCCTGTCTGATCGGACTGCTCTCCGCCACACCCCCGGCCGGCCCGGCCACCGCACCCTCGGTGCCCGTCGCGGCCGCGGAGAACACGGCGACGGTCTTCTACTACACGAAGACGAAGAACTGGTCGGCCCACAACCTCCACTACGCCCCCGACGGCGGCGCCTGGACCGCCGTCCCGGGCGTGGCGATGGAGGCGGCCTGCACGGACTGGGTGAAGAAGACCGTCGCCCTGGGCTCGGCCGAAGGGCTCCAGGCCACCTTCAACAACGGCGCGGGCACCTGGGACAACAACGGCGGACAGAACTACGACCTGGGCACCGGCACGATCACGGTCAAGGACGGCGTGGTCGCCCACTCCGACCCGTGCGCCGACGATCCCGGCGGACCCGCCGACCCCGGCAACCAGGCCACCGTCTACTACTCCACCGCCGCGCTCGGCTGGACCACCGCCAACCTGCACTACGCCCCCGCGGGCGGCGCCTGGACCACCGTCCCCGGCATCGGCATGGAGACGGCCTGCGCCGGCTGGTGGAAGCGGACCGTCGACCTCGGCGCCGCCACCACCCTGAGCGCCGTCTTCAACAACGGCAACGGCGTCTGGGACAACAACAACGGGGCGAACTACGCGCTGTCCGCCGGCACGACGACCGTCAAGGACCGGGTGGTCACCGGCGGCGCCGCGAATCCGTGCGCCGCCGAGGTCCCCGACACCCGGGCGCCCAGCGTGCCGGCCGGGGTCACCGCGAACGCCGACGGCACCTCCGTCGTCCTGACGTGGGAACCCTCCACTGACGACACGAGGGTGACGGGCTACCAGGTGACCCGTACCGGAGGCACGGGCGGCACGACGGTCACGGACGTCGGCTCCACCGTGCTCTCCGACACGGGCCTGGCGGAGAACACCGCCTACACCTACACGGTCAGGGCCCTCGACGCCGCGGGCAACGCCTCCGCCGACTCCGCGCCCGCCCGGGCGACCACCGGCACGGCGCCCCCGGCTCCCGACCCGGGCCGGCCGCTCGGCACCGACCCCCGCAAGGACCCGATCTACTTCGTCCTTACCGCCCGCTTCGAGGACGGCGACACGTCGAACAACCGAGGCGGCAGCCAGCACACCAAGTCGGGGAACGCGGCCAACGGCGATCCGATGTTCCGGGGCGACTTCAAGGGGCTGGTGAACAAGCTCGACTACATCAAGGGGCTCGGCTTCTCCGCCGTCTGGATCACCCCCGTGGTGCTCAACCGGTCCGACTACGACTACCACGGCTACCACGGCTACGACTTCTACGAGGTCGACGCCCGTCTGGAGTCGGCCGGAGCCTCGTACCAGGACCTGATCAACGCGGCACACGCCAAGGGCATGAAGATCTACCAGGACGTCGTCTACAACCACTCCTCCCGCTGGGGCGCCAAAGGGCTCTTCACCCCCAGGACGTACGGCGTCCGTGACAGCCAGTGGAGCTGGTACTACGACGAGCCGAACTCCTCGTTCGAGTACGACGGGCTGAGCGTCGAACCGAAGTCGGGGAAGTCCTACTACAACGGCGACCTCTGGTCGACGGCCGAACCGACCGGCAACACCTGCGTCAACTGGGGCACCCCTACCCCGTACACCTCCCCGGAGGGCTACCGGATCTACAACTGCCAGTGGCCGAACCCCACGTCGGGCATGTTCCCGAAGTCGCTCTACCACACCTGCTGGATCGGCAACTGGGAGGGCGAGGACTCCCGTTCCTGCTGGCTGCACGACGATCTGGCCGACTTCAACACCGAGTCGGCGCCCGTGCAGAACTACCTGATCGGCGCCTACGACAAGTACATCGACATGGGCGTCGACGGCTTCCGCGTCGACACCGCCGTCCACATCCCGCGGACCACCTGGAACCGGCGCTTCCTGCCCGCCATCCAGGAGCGGGTCACGCAGAGGTTCGGCGCGGAGGCGGCGAAGAACTTCTTCGTCTTCGGCGAGGTCGCCGCCTTCGTCAACGACAAGTGGAACCGCGGCTCGGTCAACCACTCCGCCCAGTTCTACACCTGGAAGGAACGCAGGGAGTACGACGCCGACGACACCAGAGCCGCGCTGGAGATGTACGACTACGAGCAGCAGCAGGGCACGGGGAACCAGCCCACCTCGAACAACGCGTTCCTCGACGGCAACAACTACCACGCGCCGGACCACAGCAGGTTCTCCGGAATGAACGTCATCGACATGCGCATGCACATGAACTTCGGCGACGCACAGAACGCCTTCGGCAACGGCAAGGACTCCGACGACAGTTACAACGACGCCACCTACAACGTCGTGTACGTCGACAGCCACGACTACGGGCCCAACAAGAGCAGCGAGCGCTATGCCGGCGGCACGGACGCGTGGGCCGAGAACATGTCCCTGATGTGGACCTTCCGCGGCATCCCGACGCTGTACTACGGCTCCGAGATCGAGTTCCAGAAGGGCAGGAAGATCGACTGCGGACCCACCTGCCCGCTGGCGACCACGGGCCGCGCCTACTTCGGCGACCATCTCGCCGGGGACGTGAAGGCCTCCGGATTCTCCACCGTCGAGTCGGCGAGCGGAGCGGTCGCCCAGACCCTGGCCCAGCCGCTGGTCCGGCACGTCCAGCGGCTGAACCAGATCCGCCGGGCCGTTCCGGCACTGCAGACGGGTCAGTACTCCACCGAGGGCATCAGCGGCTCGATGGCGTACAAGCGCCGCTACACCAGCGGTACGACCGACAGCTTCGCACTCGTCACCGTCAGCGGTGCGGCCACCTTCACCGGCATCCCGAACGGCACCTACACCGACGCCGTCACCGGCGACCGGCGGGTCGTCTCCGACGGCACCCTGAGCGTCGCCGCGCCGGGCAAGGGCAACCTGCGGGTGTACGTCCTGAACGGGCCCGGCCGGATCGGGACCGCGGGACCATACCTGAATTGACTTCCGCCCCCGCCCTACGGGACGGAGGTTCCTACCACGGTCGGTCGACCGTCTCGGTGGGTTCCTGCTTCTCCGCGCTGTGCCGGGACGAGTCCCGGTCTTACCCGCGCTCCACAGGCTGGCACCGCCAGTCCGGCGGCCTTGGCGATGTTGACCGCCGCGTTGATGTCCCGGTCAAGGACGGCCCCGCACGCCGAGCACTCCCATACGCGGACGTTCAGCGGTTTGGGGCCGCCCTTGACGCCACACTGCGAGCACATCTGAGATGTCGGCTCGAAGCGTCCGATTCGGTGGAACGTGCGCCCGTACCGAGCGGCCTTGTACTCCAGCATCGCGAGGAACGCAGACGATCCGGCGTCGTGCACGGACTTCGCGAGACGGGTCCGGGCGAGTCCCTTGACCGCCAGGTCTTCCACTGCGACCGCTTGGTTCTCGCGGATGATCTTCGTGGAGAGCTGGTGGTGGAACTCGCGCCGCGCATCGGCCGTGCGTGCGTGAGCGCGGGCGACCTTGAGCCGGGCCTTCGCCCGGTTGTTGCTGCCCTCGGCCTTACGGGACAAGTCCCGCTGGGCCTTCTTCAACTTCTTCTCGGCCCGACGCAGGAAGCGCGGGCTGTCGACTTTCGTGCCGTCCGAGAGGATCGCAAAGTGCGTCAGCCCCAGGTCGATCCCGACCACGGGCATCACCTCCGGCAGTGCCTCGTCCGCACCGGTCTCGACCACGAATGAAGCGAAGTACCGACCCGCCGCGTCCTTCACCACAGTCACCGTGGACGGGACAGACGGCAGGGCACGCGACCACTTCACCCGCACATCGCCGATCTTCGGCAACGAGAGGTCACCGCCCGCAGTGACTTTCCACCGGGCATTCGCCGTGAATCGCACCGACTGCCGGGTGTCCCGACGGGACTTGAAGCGGGGTGCACCCATGCGTGGGCGCTTGCCCTTGAGGCCGTCGAAAAAGTTCCGGTACGCGGAATCCAGGTCTCGAAGGGACTGCTGCAACACAACGGCCGACACCTCGGCAAGCCAGGACCGCTCGAGGGTCTGCTTCGCCACCGTGACCTGCTTCGACAGTTCCGCCGAGGTGACGAACGGCAGCCCCGCAGCACGGGCGGTCTCACGAGTCCGAAGGGCATCGTTGTAAACCACCCGCGCACACCCGAACGCCCTGGCCAACGCCGAGCGCTGAGGACCGTTCGGGTACAGCCGGAAGCTGTACCGAAGCTGCATGCCCCTGATCGTACTTAAAGTCATGCCACAGCTACACCGAGTACCAGAGCATTCGACACGCTTCCCGACTGCGCCGAGGAGCGCGCCGCCGTTCCGCAGGCGTGGGCGGGGCGGGGCGGGCGGCGGCGAGGGGTGACGCCGTCCGCCCCGCTCCGGGCAGGAGGCGGCGGGTCAGCCGTCGGTGCGCCGCAGCGGGCCGCGCAGGGTCCCCTCGGAGACCCGCAGCAGCCGCAGGACGACCGGCGTGGGCGCGTCGATGCGGTACCGGCCGCCCATCAAAGTCCACTGGTCGAGGACGCCGAGCAGACCCGAGTCGCAGAAGGTCACGCGGGAGGCGTCGAGGACGAGGTCGGTGACCCCGGCCTCGGCGGCGGACGCCAGTATCGCGCGCAGCGGTGCCGCGCCGAGGTGGTCGACCTCGCCCTTCAACCGGACCAGCAGGCCCGTGGCGCCGAGGTTCCGGCACGAGTGGACCGCTATGTCCCCGGGCGCGGTGTCCGCGCCCTCGTCGCACACGACGGGGCGGGGGATGCGGGTCAGTATCGGTGCGGTGCGCTGGGTACTCACCCCTCCATCAACACCGGTCGCCCCGTCCACGGGAAAACGGCGCGCCGCCCGGTCACCCCGGAGCGCGGCAGTGATCCACTTCCGGGGGACAACCGGGCCGGCGGAGACGGGGGTGGCTCCTCAGCCGTCCGGAGCCGGCGCGTCGTCGAGCAGGGCCGCGGCGAGCCGGGCCGCCCGCCGGTGCCAGGAGCCCGCGCTCCGGAGCATGCTGTGGCCGCCCTCGGGCATCCGGACGGCGACGGCGTCCGCGCCGGCCCTGCGCGCCCGGCGGGCGAACTCCCAGGACTGGGCCGCCGAGGTCACCCGGTCCCGCTCGTCGTGCAGCAGGTAGAGGCGGCGGCCGCCCAGATGGTCCACCGGCTCGCCGGGCGGGCACCAGGGGGCGAGGGCGACCACGCCCCGGACGTGCGGGTCGCCTGCCGCGCGGAGTGCCGCGCGGCCGCCCATGGAGTGCCCCATGAGGACCACGGGAACCTCGCCGACGAGCTTCCGGACGCGGGTGAGGGCGGCGGCGGCGTCCCTGGCCGCGTCGCACCGGTCGCCGTTCCAGCCCCGGTGCCGGTAGCGCACCTCGGCCACGAGGACGTCGGCTCCGCGGGTCGCGCGCACGACCGCCGCGGCGAAGGGCCGCATCCGCAGGGCTGGGAGGTTGAGCGCGGGCGGCGGTTCCGGTCCGTCGGCCCGGCCGCCGTGCAGCAGCAGGACGGCCGCCTTCGGCGCGGCCGGTGAGGCACGGAGCACCAGCGCGCCCTCGTCGTCCGTCGTCGCTCCGCGGCGGTCGGCTGCGGCGCTCATCCGGCCGCCCGGCGCGGCGGGCGCGGGAAGAAGCCACTGGTACGGGCGGCGTAGTCGGCGAAGCCGGGACGGTCCGCCATGTGCGCCTCCAGCAGTCGTTTGCCGCTGCCCCAGATGAGCAGCGCGCTCATCACCACCGGTGCGACCAGGGTGAGCGCCGCAGTCTGCCAGGTCGCGCAGGCCAGGAGCCAGAGCCCCCACCAGACCAGGAAGTCGCCGAAGTAGTTGGGGTGTCGGGTCCAGCTCCACAGCCCCCGATCCATGATCATTCCGCGGTGGGCGGGGTCGGCCTTGAAACGGGCGAGCTGGTGGTCGCCGACCGCCTCGAAGGCCAGCCCTCCGGCCCACAGGAGCAGTCCGAGCGCGCCCAGCGCGCCGAGCGGCTCCGTGAGGTACGCGGCGGCCTGGACGGGCAGGGAGACGAGCCAGACGAGCCCGCCCTGGAGCAGATAGATATTCCGCAGCGCGTAGAGCCGGGGGTCGCCGGGGGCGCGGGCGAGCATGCGGGCGTACCGGGGATCCTCGCCGTGGCCCCGGCCGCGCCGCGCGATGTGGAGCGCGAGGCGCAGCCCCCACACCACGGTGGCGAGGGTGACCGCGAGGCGCCGGCCGTCGTCGCCGTGGCCCGCCGAGAGCAGCCAGGTGGCGACGGCGACCGCGGCGAAGGCGGCGCCCCAGGCGATGTCGACGATCCGGTGCACCCCCTTGGCGGTGCCGACGGCGAAGGCGGCCAGCATGACGGCGAGCGCGACACCGGCGGCGACACCGAGGTTCAGGGCGAAGGCACCGCCGTCGAAGCCGTTCACCGGAGCCCTCGCCGCAGGTCGTCGGAGACCAGCCGGATCTGGCGCACGTCCAGGTAGCGGGAGCGGAATCCCGCTTCGGAGTAGGCGAGGTACAGCTCCCACATACGGCGGAAGACGTGGTCGAAGCCCAGGGCTGCCACCTCGTCGGCGCGTCGCACGAACTCCTCGCGCCACAGCCGGAGCGTCTCGGCGTAGTGGTCGCCGTAGCCGGTGTCCTCGGTGATCCGCAGGCCCACGGCCGCGCTCTCCGCCGCGATGGCCTCGCGCGAGGGGATGAGGCCGCCGGGGAAGATGTACTTGCTGATCCAGGTGTGGGTACGGGCGGTGCGCAGCATCCTGTCGTGCTCCATGGTGATGGACTGGAGGGCGACGCGGCCGCCGGGGGCGAGGAGGCGGTCCAGGGTCGCGAAGTAGGCGGGCCAGTACTCGGCGCCGACGGCCTCGATCATCTCGACGCTGACGACGGCGTCGAAGGATCCCTTGACGTCCCGGTAGTCCCGGAGTTCGACGGTGACCCGGTCGGAGAACCCGGCGGCCGCGATCCGCGCGTGTGCCAGCTCCGCCTGTTCCTCGGAGAGGGTCACGGTCAGGACCCGGGCGCCGCGGCCCGCCGCGCGGAGGGCCAGTTCGCCCCAGCCGGTGCCGATCTCCAGGAGCCGGGTGCCCGGTCCGACGTCGGCCAGGTCGAGCAGCCGGTCGATCTTGCGGTGCTGGGCGGCGGTGAACGTCGCGGGTGAGGCGGGGAACGCGGCGAAGACGGCCGAGGAGTAGGACATGCTCGCGTCGAGGAAGAGGGCGAACAGCTCGTTGGAGAGGTCGTAGTGGCAGTGGATGTTCTCCCGGGCGCCGTCCGGGGTGTTGCGCTGGTGGGCGGGCCTGCGGCGCACCCACGCGCCGCGCAGCCGGCGCAGCGGGGCCGGGACCAGGTCGTCGACGTGGGTGGCGAGCACGGTCAGGAGGCCGACCAGATCGTCGCTGTCCCATTCGCCGGCCATGTAGGACTCGCCGAACCCGATCAGTCCGTCGGCGCCGATCCGGCGGTGGAAGGCCTCGGGGTCGTGCAGCGTGAGGGTGGGAGCGGCGCCGCGCACCGCGGGGATGCCGGGCGCGCCGGCGTCCGCGTGCCGTATGCGCAACGGGATGCGGGCGAAGGCCCGTTCGACGATCCGCCTTGCGATGGCGGTGCGCAGGGCCGAGCCGCGCGACGGCTCGGCGACGTCGGACCGGCGCGTGGTCGGGGTGGTGCCGGGCGCGGCCTCGGGGAGGGGCTCGTCGGCCCTCGTCTGCGCCCGAGAGTGCGGAGCGGTCACAGCGTTCCTTCGTGCGTGGGATGGACGGGTCGGGGTTGGACGGGAAGTCCGCGGAGGTAGAGACGGATGCCGTGCAGGCGGATGCCGAGGGAGACCTTCGCGGTCGACCAGGGGTGGCGCAGGGCGACGGAGAGGAGCGCGCGGGGACTCGCCGGCCGGTGGCGGCCGCGCACGGTCGCGGTGAAGGGCGGCCGGCCCGCGCCGTGGTGCAGCCGGACGGTCAGGTCGAGGGAGTCCCGGGGCACGGGCAGCCGCATGCGGTAGGTGCCCTCGACGGCGTAGAAGGGCGAGACGTAGAAGTCCTTGGGTACGTCGGCGCGGCCGTGCGCGTCGGGTCGCATCAGGTAGCAGTGGCGCTCCCCGTAGGTGTTGTGGACCTCGGCGACGACACAGACGAGGGTGTCGTCGCGGTCGTGGCACCAGTAGAGCGTCAGCGGGTTGA
Source organism: Streptomyces sp. NPDC013317 (assembly GCF_055563155.1). Lineage (NCBI taxonomy): Bacteria > Bacillati > Actinomycetota > Actinomycetes > Kitasatosporales > Streptomycetaceae > Streptomyces > Streptomyces sp. NPDC013317. The sequence continues at coordinate 558,408 of NZ_JBVHDX010000001.1, read as the reverse complement.
AGACATGGCCGAGGACCCGGGCCTGGGTCAGCATGAGGACGCGCCCGTCGGCGTCGTGCGCCCCGTTCGCGCGCAGGTATCCGCGCAGGGCGGCGCCGATTGTCGGTGCCCGGCCGCCGAAGTGGTCCCGGGTGTCGAAGCGGGCGAGCGCGCGCAGGCCGCGCGGCAGCCGGGGGAGGTCGTCGACGTCGACGAGCCAGAAGTAGGTGCGTGTCCGGAAGACGTGGCGGACGGGCGCGAGGCGGGCGTGGGCCACGGTCGACTCGTAGAGGGCCGGGACAAGGGGCCGGTCCGGCTCCGGGACACGGGGCCGGTCCCCCTTGGGAACGCGGGGCCGGTCCGGCTCCCTGGGGCGGGTGTTCACCACGTCACCCCCAGGGCCTCGGCCGCCGCGACTCCCGAGCGGCAGCCGTCCTCGTGGAAGCCCCAGCCGTGGTAGGCGCCGGCGAAGGCGGTGACCGTCGTGTTCAGACCGGGCAGTTCCCGCTGCGCGGCGACGGACCGGGGGGTGTAGACGGGGTGCTCGTAGACCATCCGGGCCAGCACGGTGCCGGGGTCGACGCGGTCGCCGGCGTTGAGCGTGACGATGTGCGGGTCGGGTGTCTCCAGCCGCTGCAGCCGGTTCATGTCGTAGCTGACCTGGACCGCGTCGGGACGAGCGGTGCAGGACGGCAGCCGGTAGTTCCACGAGGCGCGCGCGTGCGGCGCGCGCGGGAGCAGGGAGGTGTCGCGGTGGAGCACGGTGGGGTTGCGGGAGTAGGTGAAGGCTCCGAGGACGCGCCGCTCTGCGTCCGTGGGGTCGGCGAGCATCCGCAGCGCCTGGTCGGGGTGGACGGCGAGCACGACGGCGGCGTACGTCGCGGTGTCGCCGTCCTCGGTGGTCACGCGCGCGTGGTCCGCGGCGCGCCGGACGGCGCGGACCGGGGTGGAGGTCCGTACGGCGGTGAGGTGTTTGGCGGCCCGGGCGACGTACGTGGCCGATCCTCCGGTCACGGTGCGCCACTGGGGCGATCCGGTGACGGACAGGAGTCCGTGGTGGGCGAGGAAGCGGAAGAGGTACCGGGCGGGGTAGAGCAGCGCGGTGCCGGGGGCGCACGACCAGACGGCCGAGACCAGCGGGATGACGAAGTGGCCGGTGAAGTGGGCGGAGAACCGGTGTGCTTCGAGGAAGTCCCCGAGGGTCGGGGCGTCGTCCCCGGAGGCGAGCAGCCGGCGGGCGGCCCGGTGGAAGCGGGGGACGTCGGCGAGCATGCGCAGGTGCCGGCCGCGCAGCACGTTTCCGCCGCCCAGGAGACCGGCGGGGCCGCGCGCTCCGGCGTATTCCAGGCCGCAGCCGTCGCAGCGCACGGACATGCTCATCTCGGAGTCCTGGGTGGTGACGCCCAGTTCGCGGAAGAGCCGGAGGAGGTGGGGGTAGGTGCGCTCGTTGTGCACGATGAATCCGCTGTCCACGTGGACGGTCCCGCCGTCTCCGGTGGGCAGTTCGTGGGTGTGGGCGTGGCCGCCCAGGCGGTCGTCCGCCTCGTACAGCACCACGTCGTACGCGCGGCGGAGCACGTGGGCGGCGGTCAGCCCCGCCACTCCTCCGCCGACGACCGCGACCCTCTGCCGTTCCACGTTCCTCGACCCCTCCCTGTCGGACCGCGCGCTTGGTGCGCGCGGGTGTCTCAGGAGGTACTTCGGAGCTGAGGGGCTGCCGGATGGGGATCTGGTCCCATGGTCCGATATTCGGGTCGTACCGCATCCGACCGGCGCCTCGCGGGGGAAGACGCGGGTCCGCGCGGCGCTCCCGGCCCCGGAGCAGGGCGGAGGGACGGGTGTCAGGTGTGCCGTGACCCGCGCAGGGCGCGTTCGAGGCCGTCCTGCGCGAGCCCGGAGAGGGCCCGCAGGAAGATCTCCTCGTAGGCGGTCGAGCCGATCGTCGCGCGGGCGGTGTCCTCGTACTTGAGGCGCAGGGCGTGCAGTTCGGGCATGCCGCGCTGGGGGTGGCCGGTGGAGCGCCAGTACGACTCGCCGGTGCCGGAGACGTCGGCGGCGAGTTCGCCGTCCCCGGAGGCGGCGAGCGCGGCGGCGAGGACGTCCAGGCCGAGGGCGACGCCGAAGCCGTCGCCGAGCTTCCGCTTTCCCGCCAGCATCTCGCGGGCGTGGTCGGCCGCGGCCTTGGGCTCCCCTTCGAGGAGGCCGATGAGCGCGAGCTGGTAGTCCAGGTAGGCGCGGGTCCAGTGCTCGCCGAGCTCCACGCAGGCCGTCCGGAGGGCGTGGGCCTCCACACGGGCCTCGTCGAACCTCCCGAGTCCGGTCAGTCCGAAGACCCGGACGAGGAGGCAGCGCAGGCGGGCGGCCGAGTCGGTCGGAGGGCCGGGGGCCGCGTCGAGTACGTGTCCGACGAGGACGAGCGCGGCCATCGGCCGGCCGGTCATGAGCGCGAGCAGTCCCGCGAGGTAGGCGGCGTCCAGGGTGTCGGTCCCCACACCGGCCGGCCTGGTGGGCGGGGCCGCTGTCCGTGAGGCGTACTCGGCGTGCCAGGCCTCGCGCGCACAGCGTTCGCTGACGTCCTGGGCGGGCACGAAGTCGCCCTGCAGGGTCAGGACCACGCCCAGGGCCCAGAGGGCACGGGCCCGGTCTGCGCCCCTGGCCTCGCTGAGGACCAGGGCCTGTTCGAGGTAGTCGCGGGCCTCGCGCAGCCGGCCGCTGCACGACCAGTAGAAGCCGACGGCCCCGGCGAGCGCGAGTGCGGCGTCGGGGTCGGTGCGCAGCAGCCGGTCCAGTGCGGTGCACAGGTCGGTGTAGTGCTCGTCGACGGTGGTGTACCAGTGGAGTTGCTCGGGACCGAGCCATCCGGCGTCGGCCCGCCGGGCCAGGTCCAGGCAGTAGGCGGCGTGCCGGTCGGCGACCGCCTCCTTCTCGCCGAGTCTGGCGAGCCAGCCGGCCCCGTACTCGCGGATGGTGTCCAGGAGACGGTGGCGGGCGCCCTCCCTGCGGACCACGGAGGCGCGGACGAGCGCGTCGAGGGCGGCGGGGAGCGTCTCCCGGGTCAGCGGGCCCCCGGTGCAGACGAAGACGGCGGAGTCGAGGTCGAACGGGCCTCGGAAGACGGTCAGCCGCGCCCAGAGCAGCCGTTCGAGGGGGTCGCACAGCTCGTGGCTCCAGCCGATCGCGGCGCGCAGGGTCTGGTGCCGCTGGGGCCACACGCGCTCGTGGTGGACGAGGAGTTCGAGGCGGGAGTCGAGCTGTTCGCGGACGGGCTCGACGCCTTGGAGGCGCATCTGGGCAGCGGCGAGTTCCAGGGCGAGGGGGATTCCCTCCAGCCGGGAGCAGATCTCGGCGGCGGGCCCGGCAGCCCACTGGGCGGGGACGCGGGCGCCGCGCCTCGGGCCCGCCGCGGTGCGCTGCCGGAGCAGGTCCATGGCGTCGCGCCCGGCGGCGGCGAACGGTTCGAGGGTGAGCACCTTCTCCTCGGGCAGCCCGAGGGGGCGTCGGCTGGTGGCGAGGACGGTGAGCCCGGGAGCGGCGGCGAGCAGGTCGGTGAGGAGCCGGGCGCACGCGTCCGTGACGTGTTCGCAGGAGTCGAGGACCAGCAGCAGCCGCTTGTCGGCGAGCCATCGGCCGAGGACGGCGGCGGGCATGCCGGGGGTGTGGAAGGTGAGGTCGACGGCGTCGGCGACCGTCGCCACGAGCAGCCGGTCGCCCTCCAGCGGTGTGAGGTCGGCCCACCACGCGCCGTCGGGGAAGCCGTCGGCGAGGCGGGCCGCGGTGTGGAGGGCCAGCCGCGTCTTGCCGACGCCTCCGACCCCGGTGACCACGACCAGGCGGCGGTCCTTCAACTGCGCTGCCAGCCGGTCCAGTTCCCTGTCGCGCCCCACGAAACTGGTGTTCTCGTCCGGGAGATGTCCACGCACGGCAGCAGTGTCCCTCATGTCTCGCTCGAACGGACCCCCCGCCCCGGGTCATTCCACGGTGACGCGGTCCCGCCGGATCGGGAGCGGTGGTCTCCGGTCCCGGCCCCTGGCCGCCGCCAGGACGAATGCATCGATTGTGCGTCGCTAGCGGACCGCACCCGTCGCCGGGTGACGGTCGGGGCCCTCGCTCAGCGCGCGGCGCATCCGGTGCAGCCCGCGCCGCGCGTGGCTCTTCACGGTGCCGAGCGGCATTCCGGTGCGCTCGGCGATCTGCACCTGGGTGAGGTCCCCGTAGAAGGCCATGGCGAGTACCTCCCGCTGGACGGCGGGGAGTCGCGCCAGCTCGCGGGTGACGACCAGCCGATCCAGGACCGCGTCGGGGCCGGGGGCCGGCTCGCCCTCGCGCGGCAGCCGGACTCCGGCCGCGGTGACCAGGTCCCGGCGCCGGGTGCGCGCGGAGAGCGCGTCGGCGATCTTCCGCCGGGTGATGCCGACGAGCCAGCCGGGGAACGGCCCGCGCTCGGGCCGGTAGCCCGCACGGCCCTTCCAGGCGGCGAGGAAGACCTGCTGGCTCACGTCCTCGGCCTCCCGCGGATCTCCGAGGGTGCGTGCGGCCAGGGTGCGCACGAGGCCGTTCCACCGGTGGTACGCGACGATCAGGCACCGCTCCTCGCCGCGTACGAACCCCCGGGCCACGTCCTGGTCGGAGAGGCACTCGTCGACGGAGAGGCACGCGCGGGCGGGGAGGCCGTCGTCGAGGCCGGGAGGCGGGGAGACGACGGGCGGTGCGGTCATGACGGTCATGACGACTGCTCCTGACGGCCGGGACCGGAGAGGATCGGTCGGGGGCGGAGCCCCGGGTGCGGGGCACCTCCAGACTCCGATCCGGCTGCTGCCTCACACCACTCGCATCGATTGTGCGTCGTATGCTGGACTCATGACCGAACCCACCCCGGGCCTCACCAGCGGGGCGGTGGCCCGCCGCCTCGGGGTCGCGCCCACCACACTGCGCTCCTGGGACCGGCGCTACGGCATCGGGCCTGCGTCCCGGGAGAGCGGGCGGCACCGCCGGTGGACCGCCGGCGACATCGCCGTCCTCCAGGAGATGTGCCGTCTGACGGCGTCGGGAGTCCCGCCCGCCGAGGCGGCACGCGCCGCCCGCGCCGCGGCGGCCTCCCCGGCTGCGGTCGAGGACGTACCGCCGGCGCGTCCGCTTCCGCAGAAGGGGCCGCCGCTCCCCGAGAAGCGGCCGGCGCTCCCGGACGAGGTGCGCCAGGAGCGCCGGGGACTGGGCCGGGCGGCCGTCCGCCTCGACTCCGCCGCCATGGACGAGCTGCTGGACTCCGTGCTCGCGAGGCGGGGTCTGGTCGCTGCCTGGGAGGACGTGATGGCGCCCGCGCTGCACGCCGTGGGCCGCCAGTGGGACACCTCGGAGGACCGGTACGTCGAGGTGGAGCACCTGCTGTCGTGGCACGTGTCGACCGCGCTGCGCCGGGTGGGTGCTCCCGGGCGTACGGCGCGGGCGGCGGACACTCCCCCGGTCCTGCTCGCCTGCGTGCCGAACGAACAGCACACCCTGCCGCTGGAGGCGCTCGCCGCGGGCCTGGCGGAACTCGCCCTGCCCACCCGCATGTTCGGTGCCGCCGTGCCGCCCGAGGCGCTCGACCAGGCGGTGCGCAGGACCGGCCCCGCCGCGGTCGTGCTGTGGGCCCAGGCACGGTCCACGGCGCACCATCCGCTGGCCCGCCACGTGGCCGACACCTCCTGGGGCGTCAAGGGCGCCCGGGCCCGGACGACCGTCCTTCTCGCGGGCCCCGGCTGGGCGGGGCAGACCCCCGGCCCCGGAATGCTGCGCCCCGGTGGGCTCCGGGAGGCCCTGGCCCTGCTGCGCGGGCTCTGCGAGGCGGCGCGGGGCGGCGAACCGGCCGCCGCTCCCGGCTCCCCCGCCTCTCCCGCCTCCTCCGCCGGTCGGTCCTGAGCCTCCGGCTCAGTCCTGGCCCCGGGCGCGCCGGAACCGGGCCAGCCCGTCGGGGAGTTCGACCACGGGGTCCGGATAGTCGTAACGGGCGCGTTCGAGTCCGGGCAGCTTCCACGGCTCGTGGACCGCGGGGCCTTCGAGCCCGGCGAGTTCCGGCACCCACCGTCGCACGTACGCGCCCTGGGGGTCGTACCGCTTGCCCTGGGTCACCGGGTTGAGCACGCGGTTGGGGCGGGTGTCGGTGCCCGTGCCCGCCATCCACTGCCAGTTGAGCTGGTTGTTGGCCACGTCGCCGTCGACCAGCAGGTCGAGGAAGTGGCGCGCTCCGGCGCGCCAGTCGATGTACAGCGTCTTGGTGAGGAAGGACGCGGCGAGCAGCCGCCCCCGGTTGTGCATCCAGCCCTCGTGGGCGAGCTGGCGCATCGCCGCGTCCACGACGGGGTACCCGGTGCGGCCCTCCTGCCAGGCCCGGAGGTCGGCATCCGCCTGCGTCCCGTGCCGCCACGCGTCGGACCGGGAGCGGTAGTCGTCCTCGGCGGCCTCGGGTCGCGCCGCCAGGACCTGGTGGTGGAAGTCGCGCCAGCAGAGCTGCCGTACGAACGCCTCCGCGCCCGGTCCTCCCCGGGTCCTGGCCCGGTGGACCGCCTCGGCCGCCGAGACCGCTCCGAAGTGGAGGTACGGGGACAGGCGGGACGTGGCGTCGCCGGCGAGGTCGTCGTGCCGCTCCTCGTACGCGTCGGCGCCCCGGCCGAGCCAGGCGGTGAGCCGTTTGCGGCCCTCCTTCTCGCCGCCGGTGGCCAGGCCTTCGGAGACGGAGGGCACGTCCGCGCGGGCGGGGAGGTCCTCGGAGCGGACGCCCCGCGGCACCCGGACCTTGTGCGGTGCCGCGAGCGGCTCCCGCAGCCGCTCGCGCGACCAGCGGTTGAAGTAGGGGGTGAAGACGGCGTAGTGGTCCGATCCGTCCGGGGTGACGGCCCCCGCGGGCAGCGCCGTGACGACGCCGTCGTGGACGTACAGGCGCCGTCCGTCCTCCTCCAGGGCGCGGCGGAGCCGGTCCTCGCGGCGCCGGGCGAAGGCACTGACACCGGCCGCCATGTGCACCTCGTCGGCGTCGGCCTCGCGCACGACGGCACGCACCTCGTCGACGGGGTCGCCGGAGCGCACCACGAGCCGCCCGCCGCGCTCACGCAGTCCGGCGTCGAGGTCGCCGAGGCAGTCCGCGAGGAAGGCGAGCCGGTTCGGGGCCGCGAAGCCCGCTCCGTCGACGGCCGGGTCCCGGACGAAGAGGGGCACGGTCTCGTTCCCCGGCCCCAGCGCCGCGCGCAGCGGCGGATGGTCGTGGACGCGGAGGTCCGAGGTGAACAGGACGACCGAGACGTTCATGGCACCGCTCCTGGCTTCGTCACCGGACGGCCGCCCGACGGGCGCCCGCGAGGGTCACTGCGCTGACCTTGCGGGTCCATTCGCCCGCCGGGGCCGCGCCGGATGCGGCGGCCCGTCCGCCGGTCACCGGTCACCGTCCGTCTCCGTCGTGGCGGGCGCGTGGCTGCCCGGAGGCGCGGGGGGAGGAGTGGCGGCCGGGGTCGGTGTGGTCTCGGTGGCCCGGGCCTTCTCGGCGATGTTGCGGGCCATGCCGCCGAAGACCACGGCGTGGAAGGGCGACACACTCCACCAGTAGAGGTGTCCGGCGAGGCCCCGCGGGTGGAAGAGGGCCCGCTGGCGGTAGCGGGTCGCCCCGTCCGGGTCCTGTTCGGCGTACATCTCCAGCCAGGCGAGTCCCGGGAGCCGCATCTCGGCGCGCAGCCGCAGCAGCCGGCCGCGCTCGATCTCCTCGACCCGCCAGAAGTCCAGCGAGTCGCCGACCCTGAGCCGCGTGGCATCGCGCCTGCCCCGGCGCAGCCCGACGCCGCCGGCGAGCCGGTCGACCCAGCCTCGTACGGCCCAGGCGAGAGGGAAGGAGTACCAGCCGTTCTCCCCTCCGATCCCCTCGACCACCCGCCACAGCGCCTGCGGTGACGCGTCGACCGTCAGCTCTCGGTCGTCGGTGTAGAGGCTGCCGCCCGCCCAGTCGGGGTCGGTCGGGAGCGGGTCGCTCGGGGCGCCCGGGAGGGCCGCGGAGGACCAGCGTGTGGTGACCTGGGCGTCGCGTACCCGCTGGAGCGCGAGGGAGAGCGCCCGGCCGAAGCTGAGGGGGGTGCCCGGCGGATCCGGCACCCAGTCCGCGATGTCGTGCTCGTCGCAGACCACTTCGTACTTCAGCGACTCCGCGAGGGGGCGGGCGATGGACCGGGGAACCGGTGTGACCAGGCCGATCCACAGGCTGGACAGACGCGGTGTCAGGACCGGTACGGGAAAGATGAGCCGTCGCGGCAGCCCGGCCACCGAGGCGTAGCTGCGCATCATCCCGAGGTACGTGAGGACGTCGGGCCCGCCGATGTCGAAGGCCCGGTTGACCTCCTGGGGCATCCGCGCGCTGCCGACGAGATAGCGCAGCACGTCCCGGACCCCGATCGGCTGGATCCGGGTGCGCACCCAGCTCGGGGTGACCATCACCGGGAGGCGCTCGGTGAGGTAGCGGAGCATCTCGAAGGACGCCGAGCCGGATCCGATGATGACCGCGGCGCGGAGGACGGTCGTCGGGACCCCCGATCCCAGGAGGATGCGTCCGACCTCGGCGCGCGAGCGCAGGTGCGGCGAGAGGTCGCGGTCGGGGACGCCGCGCGGAGCGAGCCCGCCGAGATAGACGATGCGCCGGACGCCGGCGGCGCGGGCCTCCTCGGCGAAGGTCGTGGCCGCTCTGCGGTCGGTGCTCTCGAAGTCGGACCCGCCGCCCAGGGCGTGCACCAGGTAGTAGGCGACCTCGACGTCCCGGAAGGCGGAGGCGAGGCTCTCGGCGTCGGTGACGTCGCCGCGTACGGTCTCCACCTCCTCGGCCCAGGGATGGTCCCGCAGTTTCGCGGGGGTACGGGCCAGGCAGCGCACCCGGTATCCGGCCGCCAGGAGTTCGGGGACGAGGCGGCCGCCGATGTAGCCGCTGGCGCCGGTCACGAGGCAGAGCGGCCCGGGGGTGGGCTCGGGGGCCCCATGTCCTGGTGCGTCCGTCATCGAGGTGCTCCGTTCCGCCGGTCGGGTGAGGTGGGGCGTGTGCCGCGCCGCCCCGACGGCCGGGTGTTGTTCGTCCGACTCTTCCCGGGGCACGGCCGCTGTGGATGCACGGACCGGTTTCTATAGGCTGATCGTGTGGCCAGCACCGAGGAATCCGAGACCGGGGACACCGCGTCCGAGCGCGCACCGGGCGATCTGCAGAGTTTCGCCGTCGAGCTGCGGCGGACGAACGGAGAGATCAACCGGCTAGTCCACGGTTTCGCACTCGCGCAGGGTCTGCATCCCACGGACGTGCAGGCGCTGTCGGTGGTCCTGGACAGCAGCGAGCCGCTGACGCCGGGCCGGCTGCGGGAGCGTCTGGGGCTGACCTCGGGGGCGGTCACCGCCTGTCTCGACCGGCTCGAGCGGGCCGGACACATCCGCCGTTCCCGCGAGAGCGCCGACCGCAGGGTCGTCCATGTGCACTACGTGGAGGGGGCGAAGGCCGCCGCGCGCAGCTACTTCATGCCGCTGGCGCAGGCCACGGAGCGGGCCCGGCTCCGGTTCGACGAGGACGAGCTGGCTGTGGCGCTGCGGTTCCTGAGCGCGCTCAACGACGAACTCGGCGCACTGCGCGTACCCCGTCGCTGAACTCGTCGGTGCATCCGGACGGGCTCGCGCGCCGGAAGGGGCTCCGGAGCGGGACTCCTCGAAGCCGAGGCTGCCCCGTGCCGTCGTGTCCGAGATCCACCGTGGTTCAATCTCTCTCAATCATTGAGATTCTTTTCCTTCGAGATACCTTCTGCCCGTGAGAGACCTCGTCCCTGGAGTCCGCATGTCCAGCCCCACACGATGGGCAGGCCGTCTGCTGCCCCTCGTCCTGCTCGTCGTCTGGCTCGCCGTCGGAGGCGGGCTCGGCCCGTACGCGGGCAAGCTCGGCGAGGTGGCCACCAACGACCAGGCCGCCTTCCTCCCCCGCAGCGCCGAGTCGACCCGGGTGATCGAGGCCCAGCGCGCCTTCCGGCAGGAGGAGACCCTCCCCGCGCTCGTCGTCTGGACGGCGCCCGGCGGTGGCGAGATCGGCGCGGAGCAGCGGTCCGCCGCCACCCGCGCGCTGGCCACCCTCGCCGGAGAGCCGGGAGTCGTCGGTACGCCCTCCCCCGCCCTGCCCTCCGAGGACGGGGAGGCGCTGCGCGGAGTCGTGCAGCTCCGCCCGGACCTGGGCGAGGAGCTGGCGCCCACGCTGCAGTCGGTCGACCGGGCGGCGTCCTCGGTGCCGGGGACCACCGTCTGGCTCGCGGGCCCCGCCGCCACCCAGGCCGACCTGTCGGACGCCTTCGCCGGCATCGACGGGCTGCTCCTCGCGGTCGCCCTGGTCACGGTGCTGCTCATCCTGCTGCTCGTGTACCGCAGCGTGCTGCTGCCTCTCGTCATCATCCTGGGCGCGGTGTTCTCGCTCGCCCTCGCCTGCGCCGTCGTGTACGTCCTCGCCGACCACGACGTCGTCCGCGTGGACGGCCAGGTGCAGGGCATCCTGTCGATCCTGGTCATCGGCGCCGCCACCGACTACGCGCTGCTCCTCGCCGCCCGGTACCGGGAGGAGCTCTCCCGCCGCGACGGCGACCGGTTCCCCGCCATGCGCGCCGCGCTGCGGCGGTCCGCCGGGCCGATCACGGCCAGCGCGGCCACCGTTGCCCTCGGCCTGCTCGCCCTGCTCTTCAGCGATCTGACGAACAACCGGGCGCTGGGCCCGGTGGGGGCCATCGGCATCGTCTGCGCCGTGCTGAGCGCCCTGACCTTCCTGCCCGCCGTCCTCGTCCTGCTCGGCCGCGCCGCGTACTGGCCCGCACGGCCGCGCCCGGCGGACCCCGTGAGCGGTGACGCCGAGAGGGGCGGCCACGGCATCTGGCGCCGGGTGGCCGCGCTCGTGGACCGCGCGCCGCGCAAGGTCTGGGCGGCGACGCTGGCCGGGCTCCTCGCCTGCGCCGCCTTCGCACCCACCCTGAACTCCCAGGGGGTTCCGCTCGACGAGATCTTCGTGAACGACGCCCCCTCCGTCGCCGCTCAGGAGACCCTCGGCCGCCACTTCCCCGGCGGCGCGGGCAATCCGGCGATCGTGATCGCCGACGCCGACGCGCTGGACGGCGTCACCTCGGCCGCCGAGGGCGTCGACGGCGTGGACTCGGTCACCGCGGTCACCGCCTCCGGCCGGCCCGGGGCCGGTGCCCCGCTCGTCGTCGACGGCCGGGTCCGGGTCGACGTCACCCTGGCCGACGCCGCGGACGGCGAAGCCGCCAAGGAGGCCGTCGCCCGGCTCCGTACGGCCGTGCACGCGGTGCCGGGGGCGGACGCCCTCGTCGGCGGGTACACCGCTCAGCGGTACGACACCCAGCAGACCGCCGAGCGGGACCGGATGCTCATCGTGCCGGTGGTGCTCGCGATCATCCTGGTCATCCTCGTCGGCCTGCTCCGCTCCCTGCTGATGCCGCTGCTCCTCGTCGCCACGGTGGCGCTGAACTTCGTCGCCACGCTCGGCGTCTCGGCGCTGGTGTTCCAGCACGTGTTCGGCTTCACCGGCACCGACTCCTCGGTCCCGCTCTACGGGTTCGTGTTCCTGGTCGCCCTCGGCGTGGACTACAACATCTTCCTGATGTCCCGGGTCCGGGAGGAGTCGTTGCGGCACGGGGTCCGTGAGGGCGTTCTGCGCGGGCTGACCGCGACCGGTGGTGTCATCACCTCGGCCGGTGTCGTCCTGGCCGCCACCTTCGCGGCGCTGGGCGTCATTCCGCTGGCGTTCCTGGTGCAGATCGCCTTCATCGTCGCCTTCGGCGTCCTCCTGGACACCCTCGTCGTCCGCTCCCTGCTGGTGCCGGCCCTCGTACGGGACCTTGGCCCCGTCGCCTGGTGGCCCGGCGAGCTCAGCCGCCGCAAGGACCCGGCCACCACCGGGTGAGGCCGTGGCCGCCACCCGGCCCGGGAGGGGCGGGTGGCGGCCACGTAGGGCGGGAGTACGGCGCGAGTACCGCGCGAGCGGGGCTCGGACTACTTCGGCATCAGCACCGTGTCGACGATGTAGACCGTGGCGTTGGCGGTGGGCACGTTGCCGCACACGACCTTCGAGGAGTCGTTGACGGTGTAGCTCTCCCCCGAGCCCGAGGTGGTGAGCGTGCTCTTCTGAAGGGTCTCGAACGTGCCGTTCTCCATCTGCTGCGGCGTCAGCTTCTGGCCGACGACGTGGTACGTGAGGATGTTGGTCAGCTGCTCCTTGTCGGCGAGGACCTTGTCCAGGTCGGCCTTCGGGATCTTGGCGAAGGCGTCGTTCGTCGGTGCGAAGACCGTGATGTTCTCCGCGTTGTTCAGGGTGTCCACGAGGCCGGCCTGCTTGACGGCGGCGACCAGCGTGGACAGCTCCGGGTTGTTCGAGGCGGCCGTGGCGACCGGGTCCTCGGCCATCCCGTCGAAGGACCCGGCGCCTTCCTTCGGCACCGAGGCACAGGCGGGGCCGAAGGGCTCGTCGGCCGTCGTGCCGCCCGAGGCCGGCTGCGAGGTGGCGGCGTCCGGCGCCGCCGCGGCCTCGCTCTCCGACCCGCCGCCCGCGCAGGCGGAGAGGCCCAGCGGCAGCAGCACGGCGGCGGTGACGGCAACGGCGGCGCGGCGGTAGCTCTGGCTGTTCATGATCACTCCTGAGTCGGGGGGCCCACCGATCGGTGACCCACGCCGCTTATTCGTCACGCGAGCGCCTCCGGATGGCTCTCTCACCCGAAAGAGTCATGAGGAACGGTTGTCGCCCTCGGCGGCACGGGCCCGCGCCCGGACACGTCCGGAACGCGACCCGTCCGGCGGGCCGACGGCTCCGAATACCCCTCGACCCCGAGTGCTTCTGGAGGCCTTCCCGGTGAGAGAGAACGTGCAGATCGGCCGGGCCGCCCCGTCCCCGGCTCCGGACCTGCCCGAGGTGATGGCGCGCGTGGCCACGGGGGACCAGCAGGCGTTCGCCACGGTCTTCGAGGCGGTCTCCGGGCCGGTCCTCGGCCTGGTCCGCACGGTGCTGCGGGACCCCGCGCAGTCGGAGGAGGTCGCGCAGGAGGTGCTCGTCGAGGTCTGGCGGACGGCGGCCCGCTACCAGCCCTCGCGGGGTTCGGTGATGACCTGGGTCCTGACGCTCGCGCACCGCAGGGCGGTCGACCGGGTGCGCTCCGAACAGGCGGCGAGCGACCGGGAGGCACGGGTCGCCCTCCTGGAACACACACCGGCGTACGACGAGGTGGTGGAACAGGTCGAGCTCCGGCTGGAACGGGAACAGCTCCGGCGCTGTCTGCGGGGTCTGACCGAGCTGCAGCGCGAGTCGGTGACGCTGGCCTACTACCGCGGCCTCACGTACCGGGAGGTCGCCGAACTGCTGACTCTGCCGCTGGGAACCGTCAAGACGCGGCTGCGGGACGGTCTCATCCGGCTCCGGGACTGCCTGGGAGTGAGCGCGTGAACGCGATGGATCCGCACACCTTGACCGGCGCGTACGCGCTCGACGCGCTGGATTCCGGGGAGCGCGAGGCGGTGGAGCGGCATCTGACGGGGTGTCCGTCGTGTGCCGATGAGGTGCGGGAGTTCTCCGAGACGGTGACCAGGCTCGGTCTCGCCGTCGCCGTGGCGCCCACCGCGTCGCTGCGGACGGGGGTGATGGGCCGGATCGCGACCGTACGCCAGGATCCGCCGGCGACGTCGGCGGGGCGCTCCCTGCCGGGGCGTCGCGGGCTGCGCAGGCTGTCCCACTGGGCCCTCGCGGCCTGTCTGGCGGGGGCCGTCGGGCTGGGTGGCGTCGCGGTCTGGCAGTACGGGCAGGCGGAGGAGGCGCGGCAGGAGGCCCGCCAGGCGCGCGGGGCGAACGACGCGGTCGCCGCGGTCCTGGCCGCTTCGGACGCCCGGATCTCCACCACCCGCGTCGAGGGGGGCGCCGTGGGGACGGTCGTCGTCTCCCGCTCGCTCGACCGGGCGGTGTTCGCGGCGGCCGGCATGGCGGCGCCGCCGAGCGGAAAGGTCTACCAGCTCTGGTACGACGACGCCGGCACCATGCGCCCGGCCGGGCTGATGGACCCGCGCGCCACCACCGAGGCGACCCTGCTGGAGGGCCCCGTGAGCGGGGCGTCGGGCATGGGCATCACCGTGGAACCGGCGGGCGGGTCGGACCACCCGACCTCGGACCCGGTGGTCGTCCTCGCCTTCCCCCGGGGCTGACACGTCGGGCGGCGCCCCCCGGTGGGAGGGGGCGCCGGGCCTTCCCACGGGCCGGCGCCGCTCCCCCGGGCCGGCGCCGCTCCCCCGGGCCGGCGCCGCTCCCTCGGGCCGGCGCCGCTTCCCCGGGCCGGCGTCTCCATCCCTCGGGGGCGTCGGCCGAGGGGCCGGTAGCCGTCACTTGGTCTCGTCGGCGGGGCCGACGTGTTCGCCGGGGGTGGCGAGTTCCTCCACCGCGCCCGCGCCGACGACCGCGCCCGTGGACCTCTTCGCGCGGCGCAGCCGGCGCTCCAGCCAGCCGGCGAAAGTGGTGAGCGCGAAGTTGAGGATCACGAAGATGACGGCGACGACGGTGAAGCTGGCGATCGTGTTGGCGCCGTAGTTGGCGCTCATCGGACGGACGGAGGCGAGCAGCTCGGAGAAGCCGAGCATGGCTCCGCCGAGCGCCGTGTCCTTGACGATGACGACGAGCTGGCTGACGAGCGCCGGGAGCATCGCGGTGACCGACTGGGGCAGCAGGACGTACGCCATGGTCTGGCCCTTGCGCATGCCGATCGCCTTCGCGGCGTCCGACTGGCCGCCGGGCAGGGAGAGGATGCCTGCCCGGACCACCTCGGCGAGGACCGAGGCGTTGTAGAGGACGAGTCCGGTGACGACCGCGTAGAGGGGGCGGCTCTCCGGACTGATGTCGGTGAACTCGGAGTAGGCCGCGTTGGCGAAGAGCATCAGGATGAGCACCGGAATGGCGCGGAAGAACTCCACGACCGTGCCGGCCGCGCCCCGTACCCACCGGTGGTCGGAGAGCCGGGCGATGCCGAAGAGGGCGCCGAGGGGCAGGGCGATGAGCATGGAGAGCGCCGCGGCGATGACGGTGTTCTTCAGGGCCGGGAGGAGGAACGTCGTCCAGACCCGGGAGTCCGTGACGAAGGGCTCCCACTTGTCCGCCGCGAGCTGGTTCTTGTCCGCGAGGCTGACGAGGACCCACCAGATCACGGCGGCGAGGGCGATCAGGAACAGCAGCGTGTAGAGGACGTTGCGGCGCTTCGCGCGCGGTCCCGGGACGTCGTAGAGGACGGTGGGCCGTTCCTTCATCGCTTCACCGCAACCTTCTTGCTCAGCCAGCCGAAGAAGAGCCCGGTGGGCAGCGTCAGGCAGATGAAGCCGAAGGCGAAGATCGCCGAGATGAGGAGCAGCTGAGCCTCGTTCTCGATCATCTCCCGCATCAGCAGGGCGGCCTCGGCGACGCCGATCGTGGCGGCCACCGTGGTGTTCTTGGTGAGGGCGATCAGGACGTTGGCGAGCGGCCCCACCACGGAGCGGAAGGCCTGCGGAAGCACGATGAGGCGCAGGACCTGGGGGAAGCTGAGCCCGATGGCGCGGGCGGCCTCGACCTGACCGAGTGGGACGGTGTTGATGCCCGAGCGCACCGCCTCGCAGACGAACGCCGCGGTGTAGGCGATCAGACCGAGGACGGCGAGCCGGAAGTTGATGGTGGTGAAGTCCTTGGCGCCCATGTTGACGCCGAGGGTCTGGAAGAGCCCGAGCGAGGTGAAGACGATGATGACGGTGAGGGGGATGTTACGGACGATGTTCACGTAGGCGGTGCCGAAGCCCCGCATCAGGGGGACGGGGCTGACGCGCATGGCGGCCAGCAGCGTCCCCCAGATCAGGGAGCCGATCGCGGAGTAGACGGTGAGCTGCACCGTCACCCAGAAAGCTCCCAGCAGGTCGTAGCCTTCGAGGAAATCGAACACGGAGGCCCACTCACTTGACGACGACGCCGATCTCCGGCGCGGGTTCGTTCTGGTATTCGGCAGGACCGAAGTTGTCCTTCACCGCCTTGTCCCAGGAGCCGTCCGCGACCATCTGCTCGAGCGCGTCGTTGATCTGCTCCTTGAGCTCGCTTCCCTTCTGCACGCCGATGCCGTAGTTCTCGTTGCTCATCTTGAAGCCGCCGAGCTTGAACTTGCCCTCGAACTCGGGCTGCGAGGCGTAGCCGGCGAGGATCGAGTCGTCGGTGGTCACCGCGTCGATCACGCCGTTCTCCAGACCGGTCAGGCACTCCGAGTACCCGCCGTACTCCTGGAGCTGGGCCTGCGGGGCCAGCTTCTCCTTGACGTTCTGCGCGGACGTCGAGCCGGTGACCGAGCAGAGCCGCTTGTTGTTGAGGTCGGACGGCTGCTTGATGGAGTTGTCGTCCGCGCGGATGAGCACGTCCTGGTGGGCCAGGAGATACGGACCCGCGAAGTCGACCTTCTGCGCCCGCTCGTCGTTGATGGAGTACGAGGCGGCGATGAAGTCGACGTCGCCGCGCTCCAGCATCGTCTCCCGGTCCGCGCTCTTGGCCTCCTTCCACTCGATGTCGCCGGGATCGCGGCCGAGCTGCTTGGCCACGTAGGTGGCCACGTCGACGTCGAAGCCGGTGTACGTGCCGTCCGGCGTCTTCAGTCCGACGCCGGGCTGGTCGTACTTGATGCCGACGGTGATCTTCTCTTCGTCGCCGCTCGACCCGTTCCCGCTGTCGTCGCTGCACGCGGCCAGGGAGAAGGAGAGGGTGAGAGCGGCGGCGGCCGCCACGACGGCTTTGGTGCGCTTGCGCGGATTCATGTGATCACCCCTGGGGCTGCTGGGCACGGCGACCGCGGTCAGTGGTGAAGGATCTTCGAGAGGAAGTCCTTGGCGCGGTCGCTGCTCGGATTGCTGAAGAACTGGTCGGGCGTGGTCTCCTCCACGATCCTGCCGTCCGCCATGAACACCACACGGTTGGCCGCGGAGCGTGCGAAGCCCATCTCGTGCGTGACGACGACCATGGTCATTCCGTCACGGGCGAGCTGCTGCATGACCTCCAGTACCTCGTTGATCATCTCGGGGTCGAGCGCGGAGGTCGGCTCGTCGAAGAGCATCACCTTCGGCTCCATCGCCAGCGCGCGCGCGATGGCGACACGCTGCTGCTGGCCGCCCGAGAGCTGCGCGGGGTACTTGTCCGCCTGGGACGCGACCCCGACACGGTCGAGCAGCTCACGGGCCCGCTTCTCCGCGGCCTTCTTGTCCTTCTTACGGACCTTGATCTGGCCGAGGGTGACGTTCTCGAGCACGGTCTTGTGCGCGAAGAGGTTGAACGACTGGAACACCATGCCGACGTCGGCACGGAGCGCGGCGAGCTCACGGCCCTCGGCGGGCAGCGGCTTGCCGTCGATGACGATCTCGCCGGAGTCGATGGTCTCCAGACGGTTGATGGCACGGCAGAGGGTCGACTTCCCGCCGCCGGAGGGTCCGATGACCACGACGACCTCGCCTCGGCCGACGGTCAGGTCGATGGCCTGAAGCACATGGAGGGCGCCGAAGTGTTTGTCGACGTCCTTCAGCACGACGAGCGCGTCGGGCATGGCAGCCTCCTGGTTCGCCGCCCCCACCCTCCTCACGTTCATGCTCCGCCCTCGGCCGGTGGACCGCACGCCGGGCGTCCGCCACACGGCGGAGTCCACGCGCCGAACCAACGCGATGAAAACGATTGTCGTATCGATCGGAGGCCCCGGCGGCGGGCGATGGTCCGTCGGCGGGCGGGGGCGGCGGGCGGCGGAATCGGTCACTCCCCGGGCGCGGGCTCCTCCGCGAGGACGCGCTGGGCCACGGCGAAGGCCGCGTTGGCCGCCGGAACACCGCAGTAGACCGCCGTCTGGAGCAGGACGGCCCCGATCTCCTCCGGCGTGAGGCCGTTGCGCCGGGCCGCACGCACGTGCATCGCCAGCTCGTCGAGGTGACCGCGGGCCACCAGGGCCGTCAGGGTCACGAGGCTCCGCTCGCGCCGCGAGAGCGTGGGGTCGGTCCAGATCTCGCCCCAGGCGTAGCGCGTGATGAAGTCCTGGAAGGGCGCCGTGAACGCGGTCCGGCCCGCCTGCGCTCGGTCCACGTGCGCGTCGCCGAGCACCTGGCGGCGGACCTCCATGCCCCGTTTGGCGCCGCCGTCCGTGAAGTGACCGCGCAGTGCGGCGAGGACGGCCTCGGGCCGTTCCGCCGGGGCCAGATGCGAGGCGCCCGGGATCTCGGTGAGCGTCGCGCCGGGGACCGCGTCCGCGATCTCCCGCAGATGCGCCGGCGGGGTCGCCGGGTCCTCGCGCCCGGCGACGAGGAGCGTGGGGGCGGTGATCGAGGCGAGCCGGTCCCGCAGGTCGAAGGCGGCGAGGGCCTCGCAGCAGGCGGCGTAGGCCTCGGGGTCGGCGCGGCGGTGGTCGTCGACGAGACGCGGAACGGTGAAGCCCGGGGTGAACCAGCGCGCGGGTGCCGTCTCGGCGAGTGCGGCCAGACCCTCGCGACGGACGGTCGCCGCGCGGTCGGCCCAGGGCGCGGCGGGCCCGAAGTGCGCGGAGGAGCAGACCACCGCGAGCCGCTCCACCCGCCGGGGGTGGTGTGCGGCGAGGTGCAGGCCCACCGCGCCGCCGAGGGAGACTCCGGCGTACGAGAAGCGGTCGGCGCCGAGCGCGTCGGCGAGGTCGCCCACGAGGCGGGCCAGGTCGGCGACGGTCGCTCCGGGGCCGATGAGGGAGGCGGGTGAGCCGCCGTGGCCGGGCAGGTCCCAGCGGACGATCCGATGGGTGGCCGACAGCTCGGGTGCGACCGCGTCCCAGAGGGCGGTGGACGTGCCGAGGGAGGGGCCGAGGATCAGCACGGGCGCGCCGGGCGGCCCCTCGACGCGGTGGTGCAGTCCCGCGTGCGGCGGCGGGGTGGCGGTGACGGTCACGGTCGCTCCAGGGCGCGGTCGGTCAGGGCTCGGGCGGATCCGGTGTAACGGGTGGGGTCGGCGAGCTCGTCGAGGTCGAGGCCGAGGTCGCGGAGCTCGGGTACTCCGGCGAGCAGTTCGGCGAGCGGGAGCCCCTCGGCGCGGGAGCGCCGGGCGAGTTCGGTCAGGAGTTCCTTCGCACGGGGGCGTCCGAGCACGGGGGCGAGAGCCGCGGAGAGGCGCTCGGAGACGATCAGCCCGCCGGTGAGGTCGAGGTGGTGACGCATGACGTCGGGGTGGACCTGTAGCCCCGAGGCCAGTTCCGCGGCGTCGCGGGCCGCCCCGCCCGCGAGGCGGAGCAGTTCGCGCAGCGGTTCCCACTCGGTGTGCCAGGCGCCCGCTGGCCGCTCGTCCTCGGCGGCCAGCGAGCTGTACAGCGCGGCGGCCAGGTGCGGGGCCCGCCGCGCGGCCGCGGCGAGGAGCGTCGCCCGAACGGGGTTCGTCTTGTGCGGCATGCTGGAGGAGCCCCCGCCCGCCCCCTCCGCCACCTCCGCGATCTCGGTACGGGAGAGGGTGAGGACGTCGGCGGCGCACTTCCCGAGGGCTCCGGCGGTGAAGGCGAGGGCTCCCGCGAGGTCGGCCACCGGGGTGCGCAGGGTGTGCCAGGGCAGCGCGGGCTCGGCGAGGCCGGTCTCCCGCGCGTAGGCGGCCACGAGCCGGTCGGCACCCTCCGGCACCCCTTCGCCGTAGGCGTCGAAGGCTGCCAACGTTCCTGCCGCGCCGCCGAGTTGGACCGGCAGTGCGTCCCGTACCGTACGGATGCGGTCGCGCGCGTCGAGTACGAGCGCCCGCCAGCCGGCGGCCTTGAGGCCGAAGGTGGTGGGCACGGCGTGCTGGGTGAGGGTACGGCCGGGCATGGCCGTGTCCCGGTGCGCGGCGGCGAGTGTGCGCAGCGCCCGCTCCGTACCGTGGAGTCCGTCCAGGACCAGGTCCAGCGTGCGGCGCGCGACCAGCATCGTCGCGGTGTCCATGATGTCCTGGCTCGTCGCCCCCCGGTGGACGTACGGACGCCACTCCTGGGGCACCGCGTTCGTGAGGTCCGCGACGAGGGGGATGACGGGGTTGCCGCCGGACCGGGCGCGCAGGGCGATGTCCCGTGCGTCGAAGCGGGTGGTGTCCGCCGCGACCGCCGTCACCGCCTCGGCGGCTCCGTGGGGCACCTGCCCGGCGGCGGCCTGGGCGCGGGTGAGGGCCGCCTCGGCGTCGAGGAGCGCCCGCAGGAACGCGGTGTCGCCGGTCGCCGCCTCGGCCGGTGAGCCCGCGCGCCCCGGCGCGAGGAGGCCCACGTCGATCAGGTCGGCCGTCATGCGAACTCCAGGAAGACCGTCTCACCCTCGCCCTGGAGGCGGATGTCGAAGCGGTACGCACGGGGCGCGGTCACCGTCTCGCCGTCGGGCCTGGCTACCAGTGTGGCGCGGCGCTCGGGCGGGAGGGCGTCCAGCAGCGTGTCGGGGCCGTCCCCGAGGTATGCCCGGGTGAAGAGGTGGTGCAGCAGGCCGCGGGCGAAGACGCAGACGCTGATGTACGGCAGGCCCGTGTTGCCGGGCGGCAGCGTGGCCAGTGCGTAGTGGCCGTCGGCGTCCGTGGCCGCCCGTCCGAACCCGGTGAAGTCGGTTCCGCCGCGCCCGAGATGGCCGCCGGTGACGGGGTCCCGGCGCATCGAGCCGGGCGCACCGGTGAGGGATCCGTCGGGCGCGGCCTGCCAGAAGTCGAGGAGCGCGTCGGGGACGGGTGCGCCCTCGCCGTCGTAGACGTGTCCGTGCAGGACGATCCGGTCGGGATGGCCGTCGGGCGCTATGCGCTCCCCGTCGGGGAAGGGCAGGGCGTACCCGTAGAACGGGCCGACGGTGTGGGAGGGAGTGGGGAGAAGAGTCATCGCGGGTCAGCGCCCTTCTTCGATCCAGGTGGCGGAGGGACCGTCGAGGACGATGTCCCAGGCGTAGCCGAGGGAGAACTCCGGCCGCGACAGCGCGTGGTCGTATCGGGCGACGAGCCGTTCGCGGGCCGCGGGGTCGGTGACCGAGCGCAGGATCGGGTCGTGGGCGAAGAGCGGGTCGCCGGGGAAGTACATCTGCGTCACGAGGCGCTGGGTGAAGGCCGTGCCGAAGACGGAGAAGTGGATGTGGGCGGGGCGCCAGGCGTTGGTGTGGTTCCGCCACGGGTAGGCGCCGGGCTTGACGGTGGTGAACGTGTAACGACCCTCCCCGTCTGTGAGGGTGCGGCCGACGCCGGTGAAGTTCGGGTCGAGCGGCGCCGGGTGCTGGTCGCGCAGATGGGCGTACCGGCCGGAGGCGTTGGCCTGCCACACCTCGATGAGCTGTCCGCGTACGGGGCGGCCCGCCCGGTCGAGGAGGCGCCCGGAGACGGTGATCCGCTCGCCGAGGGGCTCGCCCGCGTGCCGGCGGGTGAGGTCGTTGTCGGTCTCGGTGACGTCGGTGGGGCCGAAGACGGGGCCGGAGAGCTCGACGGTCTCGGGGTCGCCGCCGTCGACGGCGACGAGCGGCAGCCGGGGGTGGCGGAGCAGGGAGCTGCGGTACGGGGCGTAGGCGCGGGGCGGGTGGACGCGGGGCGCGGCGCCGGCTGCCCGTTCCCTGTCGTAGGCGTTCTGGAGCTCGTCGATCTCGGTGTCGATGTCCGACTGGGTGAGTGCCATGGAGGTTCCCGGAGGTGTCAGCGGGCGGAGGTGCCGGCGGCGGAGGCGGGAATGCCGGGGGCGGGGGCGGCGGGGATGGCGAGGTGGACCGTGGCGGCCGTCCTGGCGAGGAGGTCGGCGAGGTCGACGCCGGGCGCGGTCTCGGTGAGGACGAGGCCGTCGTCGGTGACGTCGAGGACGCCGAGGTCGGTGACGATCCGGTCGACGCAGCCCCGGCCGGTCAGCGGGAGGGTGCACTCCTCCACGATCTTCGGCGTCCCGTCCTTGGCGGTGTGGGTCATCACGACGATGACCGTCCTGGCCCCGTGGACGAGGTCCATCGCGCCGCCGATGCCGGTGACGAGCCTGCCCGGCACGGCCCAGTTGGCGAGGTCGCCGCGGGCGGAGACCTGCATGGCTCCGAGCACGGCGACGTCGATGTGCCCGCCGCGGATCATCCCGAAGGACAGGGCGGAGTCGAAGTAGGAGGCACCGGGCAGGACGGTGACGGTCTCCTTGCCCGCGTTGATCAGATCAGGGTCGACCTCGTCCTCGGTGGGGTACGGCCCTGTGCCGAGAATTCCGTTCTCCGACTCCAGGATCACCTCGACCCCCTCGGGGAGATGGTTGGGGATCAGGGTCGGCAGTCCGATGCCGAGGTTGACGTACTGGCCGTCCCTCAGCTCGCGCGCGGCGCGGGCGGCCATCTGCTCGCGGGTCCAGCTCATCGCGTGGTCCTCCTCTCTACGCGCTTCGCCCCGGCCTGTTCGGGCGTCAGGGCGACGACGCGCTGGACGAAGACGCCGGGGAGGTGCACGGCGTCGGGATCGAGCTCGCCCGGCTCGACCAGCTCCTCCACCTCGGCGATCGTGATCTTTCCGGCCATCGCGGCGAGGGGGTTGAAGTTCCGCGCCGACTTGCGGAAGACGAGGTTGCCGTGGCGGTCCCCGCGCGCGGCGCGGACGAGCGCGAAGTCGGTGCGGATGGCGCGCTCCAGGACGTGTGCGACGCCCTCGAACTCCCGTACCTCCTTGGGCGGCGAGGCGAGGGCGACGCCGCCCTCGCCGTCGTAGCGCCAGGGCAGGCCGCCGTCGGCGATCTGGGTACCCACGCCCGCGGGGGTGTAGAAAGCGGGGATGCCGCAGCCGCCGGCCCGGAGCCGCTCGGCCAGCGTGCCCTGCGGGATCAGCTCCACCTCCAGCTCGCCGGCGAGGTACTGGCGTGCGAACTCCTTGTTGGCGCCGATGTACGAGCCCGTGACCCGGGCGATGCGGCCCGCTGCGAGGAGGACGGCCAGGCCGGTGTCCATCGCCCCGCAGTTGTTGGAGACGACGCGCAGCCCGGTGGAGCCGCGTCGGTGGAGGGCGTCGACGAGCACGACGGGCACGCCGCTGAGGCCGAAGCCGCCGACCGCGAGCGAGACCCCGTCGCCCACGTCGGCCACCGCGTCGGCTGCGGTGGGGACGACCTTGTCCATACGGGGAGCCTCCGAAGTCGAGTCGAGGGATCGAGAAGCAGTCATCGAAATTAGTCAGTGCACTGAGCATCTGAGCGATGCCGCCATGCTGGCATCGTCACTCGTGGGCGTCAATAGCCACCAGCGACAGGGGCGTATCGTTCAGTACACCGACGAACTCAACCGGAGGCAGACGATGGCCGCGGTCGATCTGACCACCCATCCCGGGCACCTGGCCCGACGGCTCCAGCAGGCGCACCACCTGCTGTGGACGACGATGGTCTCGGAGGAGATCACCTCCCCGCAGTTCGGCGTCCTCAACGCGCTGACCGCCGAGCCGGGGCTCGATCAGCGCACGGTGGGCGAGCGCGTGGGCCTGGACCGCTCCACGATCGCCGAGGTCGTCGGCCGGCTCACGCGCCGCGGCCTGCTCGACAAGGTGCGCGACGCCGAGGACGGCCGCCGCTTCCTGCTGCGCCTGACCGAGGACGGCCGCCGGACGCACCGCCGGCTGACGGTCCGCACGGCGCGGATGAACCAGGTCTTCCTGGCCCCTCTCTCGACGGAGGAGCAGGCCCAGTTCATGAGCCTGCTGCTGCGGGTGTCGGACGCGGCGGAACGCCTGCGGGACCCGTCGGAGTCAGCCGACTCCTGACGGCATCCGGGGACGGTGGCGGCAGGGCGCCGCAAGCGACCGGCCTGTCAGGCTTCGGGTACGGGGACCCGGCCTGTCAGGCTTCGGGTACGGGGGTGAAGCGGCCCGCCGTGCGGAGGTCCTCCTCGATCCGGGCCGCCGTGGCGCGCAGTTCGGGGAGGACCTCGCCGACGCATTCCTCCACCGTGCGGCGGCTGCTGTGCATGGCCACGTTCACGGCGGCCACCACCGCGCCCGCGCGGTCGCGCACCGGCACGGCGATCGAGCGCAGCCCCTGCTCCAGCTCCTCGTCGACGAGGGCGTACCCCTGCTCCCGGACCCGGTCCAGGACGGCGGCGAGCTCTCCGGCCGAGGTGAGCGTGTACGGGGTGAGGGCCTGCGGCTCGGTCTCCGACAGCCACGCGGCGCGGGCGTCGGACGGCAGATCGGCGAGCATCACCCGGCCCAGCGAGGTGGCGTGGGCGGGGAAGCGGGTACCGACGGTGATGTGGACGCTCATGATCCGGCGCGTGGCCACCCGGGCGGTGTAC
Organism: Streptomyces sp. NPDC013317; assembly: GCF_055563155.1. Lineage (NCBI taxonomy): Bacteria > Bacillati > Actinomycetota > Actinomycetes > Kitasatosporales > Streptomycetaceae > Streptomyces > Streptomyces sp. NPDC013317. The sequence continues at coordinate 534,168 of NZ_JBVHDX010000001.1, read as the reverse complement.
CGGACGTCATGGCCGGCGAGCACCGCGAGGGACGCCGAGTCGTGGACGCGCCGCGAGAGTTCGGCGAGGTGCGGTGCGGCGATCTGCGGGAGCGGCAGCCGGGAGAGGTACGGGTAGCCGAGCGCCAGGACTCTCGGGGCGAGCCGGAAGAGGCGGCCCTCGGCTTCCACGTATCCCAGATGCTCCAGGGTGATCAGGGCGCGGCGGGCGGTGGCGCGGGCGAGCCCGGTGGCCTCGGCGACGGCGCTCAGGGAGAGCCCGGCCCGGCCCTCGCCGAACGCGGTGAGGACGGTGAGCCCGCGGGCGAGGGACTCGATGAAGCCCCGGCCGAGCTCCTGCTTCGAGGCATGGGTCCAGTCGGCGAGGCCGGGCGCAGGGTCTGCCGGTTCCCGCGGACGGGAACGCGGACCGCCGACCGCCTCCTGCCCCTCCCCCTGCCTCTGTCCCTTCAGCAGGGCCTCCCACTCCGCGACCGCGGTCCGCAGGCGGGGCAGCATCGCCTCGCGCAACGAATCGGCCGTGTGACGGCTGGTGTGGCTGACCACGCTCGCCACACAGGCGACGGCGCCGTCGGTGTCCCGTACGGGCAGCGCGAGCGCCACCAGGCCCGGTTCGATGAGCTGGTCGTCCAGGGCCCAGCCGCGCTCACCGGCCCGCGCCGCCCGCGCGGCGAACTCCCTCTCGTCCGGCCCGTCGCCGGGCGGGACGGCGGGGAAACCGGCAGCCCGGGGGTCCGCCGCCCTGCGCGCCCGCCACCGCGCCCACTCCTCCAGCGTCCAGTCGGCGGCCAGCAGCATCCCCGGGGCGGTCCGTTCGGCCGGGAGCAGGTCGCCGATGCGGAAGCTGAGTGACATCGCGCGCCGACGGGTGGCCTGGTGGACGAAGCGGACGCCGTCGCCGTCCGCGACGGCGAGGGACACCGACTCGTCCAGTGCGTCGGCGAGCGCGTCGGCGGGGCCGCCGAGCAGCCCGGGGAGCCCGAGTGCGGCCAGGTACGCGTTGCCCAGATCCATCAGCCGGGGCGCGAGGAAGACATCACGGCCGTCGAGGCGCACGTATCCCATGCGGGCGAGCGTGCCGGTCACCCGGTCGACGGTGGAACGGGCCAGGCCGGTGATGCGCTCCAGCTCACTGAGGCTGAGCACCCCGTCGGCGTCGGTGAGCCGGCGCAGCACCATGAGCCCGCGCATCAGCGGCGCGACGGCCTCGGGCGGCACGGTTCCGGTCGATGGCATGGACTCTCCCTGAACGATCTGGGGGACACCGTAGAGGACGGACGCCGCGGCGGACCGCGGCGTCCACGCGGGGCGTTGACAGCGGGGCACGGCGGGCGCAGACTCGGCCCACTCTTCGGTGAAGTTTATTTCACTATACGAACATGGAGGCTCGATGCACACCACCGTCGGCATCATCGGCGGCGGCCCTTCCGGGCTGCTCCTCGCCCGTCTGCTGCGGGGCGCCGGCATCGACACCGTGGTCCTGGAGTCCCGCGACCGGTCGTACGTGGAGCAGCGGCAGCGCGCCGGGATTCTCGAGCAGGCGACCGTCGACGCCCTGCGGGCCGCGGGGGCGGGTGCGCGGCTGGACAAGGAGGGGATGGCCCACGACGGCATCGAGCTCCGCTTCGACGGCCGCGCCCACCGGGTCGACTTCCCCGCGCTCACCGGCGGCCGCCGGGTCTGGGTCTACGCGCAGACCGAGGTGGTGAAGGACCTGATCGCCCTTCAACTCGCCGACGGCGGGCCGCTGCTGTTCGGTGCCGAGGTGCGGTCCGTGGAGGGCGTCGAGACGGACCGCCCGGCGATCCACTACACCCATGAGGGCCGCGAACGGATCCTGACCTGCGACTACGTGGTCGGCTGCGACGGCTTCCACGGGGTCGCGCGCACGGCGGTGCCGGAGGGTGAGCGGACGACGTACGAGCGGACGTACCCGTACTCCTGGCTCGGCATCCTCGCCGAAGCCCCGCCCGTGTACGAGGAGTTGATCTACGCCCACTCCGAACGGGGTTTCGCGCTCGCCAGCATGCGCTCCCCCGCCGTGAGCCGGCTCTACCTCCAGGTGCCGAACGGGACCGACCCGGCCGACTGGCCGGACGACCGGATCTGGGACGAGCTCGACGCCCGCTTCGCGCTCGGCGAGGCTCCCGAGTGGCGTCTCGGGCGTGGCCCGATCACCCAGAAGTCGGTGCTTCCGATGCGGAGTTCGGTGACCGAACCGATGCGGTACGGCCGGCTGTTCCTCGCCGGGGACGCGGCCCACATCGTTCCGCCGACCGGTGCGAAGGGGCTCAACCTCGCCGCCGCCGACGTGATCGTCCTGGCGCGGGCGTTCGCCCACCGGGCGGCGACGGGCTCGACGCGGCTGCTCGACGGCTACTCCGACGCGTGCCTGCGCCGGGTGTGGCGCGCCGAGCACTTCTCGTACGCCATGACGACGACCCTGCACACCGATCCGGCCCAGTCCGGTTTCGACACCCGACTCCAGCTCTCTCAGCTGGACCGGATCGCGAGTTCGCCGCACGCCGCGGCGGAACTCGCCCAGAACTACGTGGGGTTGCCGATCGAGGAGGGCGTGGACGTCGTGGCAGGCGCGGGAGCGGAGGAGGCCGTGGTCCGCAGCGCCGAGGCGTAGATCTCGTCGGGGTCGAGCCTGCGCATCTCCTCGGCGATCAGCTCGGCCGTCGTACGGACCTTGAGGGCGAGGACCCGGTTGGGCTGGCCGGGGATGGAGAGCCGGGCGACCGGGCCTTCGGGCCGGTCGATGCGGATCTCGCCGTCGGGCGTGCCGAGACGCACGGCGGTGACGACCGGCCCGTCCGTGACGACCCGTTCGACCGGGACCCGCAGCCGGTCCTCGAACCAGCGGGCCAGCAGCTCGGCACTCGGGTTGTCGGCCTCGCTCTCCACGGCCGCCGAGACCACCGTCGCGGCGGCCTGGTCGAGGGCGGCGGCCAGCATCGAGCGCCAGGGGGTGAGCCGGGTCCAGGCGAGGTCGGTGTCGCCCGGGGCGTAGGAGGCGGCTCGGACGGCCAGTGCGCCGAGTGGGTCCTCGACGGCGTACGCGTCGGTGATGCGGCGCTGCGCGAGCGAGCCGAGCGGGTCCTTGGCGGGCACGTCGGGGGCGTCGACCGGCCACCAGACGACGACGGGGGCGTCGGGGAGCAGGAGCGGGAGGACCACGGAGTCGGCACGGGCGCCGAGTTCGCCGTGCAGCCGGAGCAGGACGGTCTCCCCCGAGCCGGCGTCGCTGCCGACGCGCACCTCCGCGTCCAGCCGGTCCTCGTACCGCCGCCGGGGTGAACGGCCGTGTCGCTTGATGACGACGAGCGTGCGCGAGGGGTGCTCGCGCGAGGCTTCGTTGGCGGCCTTCAGCGAGTCGTAGGCGTTCTCCTCGTCGGTGACGATCACGAGGGTGAGCACCATGCCGACGGCGGGTGTGCCGACGGCCCTGCGGCCCTCGACGATCGCCTTGTTGATCTTGCTGGAAGTGGTGTCCGTGAGGTCGATCTTCATGGCCCGCGCCCGTTCCCTCCGTCGCCCAGCGCTCGCTGCGGACTGTCCCCCCGAGCCTACGCGGACGGCGAGGCTCCCGCCCCGTCCACGGGTACCGCGGGCAGGGCGGTCAGCGGGGCGAGGGCGCCGAGAAGAAGGTTCCCACCGTGGCGGTGAACGCCTCGGGGTCGTCGATCCACGGGTAGTGACCCGCCCCCGACTGCACGGCGAACGCGGCGCCGGGGAAGAGCGCGGCGAGTTCGGAGACCGGACCGGGCGGGCTGTTCAGGTCGAACTCCCCGGCGAGCACGAGGACCGGGGCCTGGAGGGCGGCGAGCGCGGCGCGGGCGGACTCCGGGTCGAAGGCGCCCTCGGCTGCGAAGCCCGCGACCGCCTCCGCGTTGCCCGGCCGTGCGCCCGCGTGGTGGCGGCGCGCAGCCTCGTCCCAACGGCCCCAGAAGAAGGGGGCGATGGCGTCCCAGTCCGCGCCCCTGCCCTCGGTGAGGGCCTCCAGGGCGGCGAACGCGCCGGGGAACCACGGCTCGCCCCTCCGGAGCAGCGCCGCCGTGCGCCGCGCCTCACCGCGGACTTCGATGCCGACGGCCGCCGTCCCGGGGGCGATCAGGGCGAGGCCGCGCACCCGGTGCGGATACCGGGCGGCGTATGTGACGGCGGTGTTGGCGCCCCCGGAGTGGCCGAGCAGGTCGACGCGGTCCAGGCCGAGGTGGACGCGCAGCGCCTCGACGTCCTCGGCGACGCGGTCGCAGCGGTAGGAGGCGGGATGGTCGGGGACGGCGGAGTCCCCCGTCCCGCGCGGGTCGGGAAGGACGAGGCGGCGGTACGCGGAGAGGCCGCCGAGGTCTCCGAGGTAGCGGGAGTCCGTGGGGCCTCCGGGAAGGCAGATGACGGGGTCGCCGGCCGGTTCCGCCGGGCCCTCCGTGCGGTGGGCGAGGCGGGTTCCGTCCGATGCGGCGAAGTAGGCGGGCATAAAGAGGACCCTGCCATCCACAACCGAGTAGTACAACCTGGTTATGACCCTGTATAACCGAGTCATGGACAGCGAGGAGATCACCGAGGAGCAGGCGGCGCGCATGCTCGCCGCCATGAACGAGGTCATCCGGGCGGGCGAGGACATGCGGCGGCTGCGGGGCGAGATGATCAAGGTGTTCGTCGGCTACGGCTGGACACAGGAACGCATCGCACGGCTCACGGAGATGAGCCAGCCGGCCGTGTCCAAGCAGGTCAGGGCCAGGTCGCCGGAGGCGCCGATGGCGCTCTCCCTCCGGCAGGGCGACACCCCGTGGCTCGAAGGGCGGCTGTGGGGCCTCGCGGAGGCGATCTCCGAGTCCTGCGGCGAGACCGCCCACTGCACGCCGTACGTCCACGCGTTCGCGCGCGGCCGGAAGCGCTTCACCGCCCGGACCGTCGACGAGCTGCGCCGTCTGGTCGAGGAGGACCTCAGGGCGCACCGGGACCGGCTCCCCGCCACCCGTCGGACCGCGTACCAGGCGGCGTACGACGAGATCAGCCGCGCTCTCGACGTCCCCGCGAAGACCGCCGCGTCCGCTCCCGCCCCCTCCTCGGCCACCCCCTCGATGCGCCGCACCCTCGCCCACCAGCTGCAGCGCGACCGGCTCCGGACCGACGGCTGACCCTGGCGCCCGGAGCCGCCGGCGGGAGATCATCTCCGGATGACCACGGAAACGATCACCGCAGCCGCCTCGGGCACCTGGACACTCGGCGACCTCACGGTCAACCGGATCGGCTTCGGCTCGATGCGCCTGCCGCAGACCGGAGAGGCGCTCGTCGAGAACGCCGTCCCCCGCGACCGGGCCCAGGCCGTCGCCGTACTGCGCCGGGCCGTCGAGCTCGGCGTGAACCACATCGACACCGCCGCGTTCTACTTCTCACCCCTGCGCTCCGCCAACGAGCTGATCAACCGGGCCCTCGCGCCCTACGGTGACGACCTGGTCGTCACCACCAAGGTCGGACCCTGCCGGGACGCGGCGGGGCGGTGGGCCGCGCACGCCACGACCGCGCGGGAGCTGCGCGCGCAGGTCGAGGAGAACCTGCGCCAGCTCGGCCGCGACCACCTCGACGTGGTGAACCTGCGGATCCTCGGCACCGACTCGATCGCCGAGCGCTTCGGGGCGCTGGCCGACCTGCGCCGGGCCGGACTCATCCGCCACCTGGGCCTCTCCAACGTCCACCCCCACCACGTGGCCGAGGCCCAGGAGATCGCCCCGGTGGTCTGCGTGCAGAACCGGTACGGGATAGGGGTGCGTCCGGACCACGACGCGTTCGTCCGCGAGTGCGGCGAACAGGGCATCGCGTACGTCCCCTTCTACTCCATCGCCGGAGCGGCGGGCCAGGCGGGCGCCGCCCATGCCGCGGTGGAAGCCGAGGTGCTGGCCGTCGCCCGGGCGCACGGAGCGAGTCCGGCGCAGGTGCGCATCGCGTGGACGCTGCACCGGGGTCCGCACATGCTCGCCATTCCCGGGACGGGTGACCTGGGGCACCTGGAGGCCAACATCGCGGCAGGGGCGCTGCGCCTCACCGAGGACGAACGGGAGACTCTGGACGCCCTGCACCGTCGCGGCGAGGCGTAGTACCGGGGTGGCGCGGCGGTGCGTCCGCAGACCGCCGCACCGGCCTTTCCCCTCAGGCGCGGCCCGCGGCCTTCTGGCTGCGGCGGGACAGCGAGTCGACGACGACGGCGGCCAGCAGGACCGCACCGGTGATCATGAACTGGACGGCGTTGCTGACGCCCATGATGTTCATGCCCGACTGGATCGACCCGATCACCAGCGCGCCGAGCAGCGCGGACCAGACCGAACCGCGCCCGCCGAACAGGCTGGTGCCGCCGATGACGGCCGCGGCGATGACGTTCATCAGCAGGTTGCCGCCGCCGGAGGTCTGGCTCGCGGACTGGATCTGCCCGGCGAGGAAGAGGCCGCCGACCGCCGCCATGGTGCCGGAGATCGAGAAGACGGTCATCCGGATGAACGGCACGCTGATGCCGGCCCGGCGCGCGCCCTCGATGTTGCCGCCGACGGCGAAGACCTGCCGGCCGTAGGTGCTCCGGCGCAGGACGAAGTCGATGACGACCAGCACGATCAGGAAGATCAGGAGCGCCAGCGGGAGCCCCTGGTACTGGTTGAGGATGTAGGCCGCGGCGAAGGCGATCGCGGCGATGACCGCCGTACGGATCACGATCTCGGCGATCGGCCGGAACGGCACCCTGGCCTTCTGGCGGCGCCTGGCGTCGAGGAGGGAGGCCGCGAGGAACAGCCCCACACCGACGGCGGCCGTCACGTAGGAGGCCGCCGAGGAGTGGAAGATCTTCGAGTAGAGCTCGGAGACGATGCTCTCGCTCGGGATGTTGACCGTTCCGCTGGTGCCGAGCACCTGGAGCATGAGTCCGTTCCAGGCCAGGTTGCCGGCGAGCGTGACGACGAACGCGGGCACGCCGACCTTGGCGAAGAAGAAGCCCTGGATAAGTCCGACGGCGGCTCCGCCCGCGACGGCGACCAGGAGCGCGAGCCACTCGTTCATGCCGTTCAGGACGTTGAGTACGGCGAAGATCGCGGCACACAGGCCGCTGACCGAGCCGACGGAGAGGTCGATCTCGCCGAGCAGCAGGACGAAGACGATCCCGATGGCGATCATGCCCGTGCCGACGATCTGCTGGCTCAGGTCGGACAGGTTCTGCGCCGAGAGGAACGCGCTGTCCAGGGAGCCGAAGACGGTCCAGATGATGATCACGGCGATGACCACCGGCAGGGAGCCCAGCTCACCGCTGCGCAGTTTGCGCTTGAACTCCCCGAGGTAGCCCTTGATGCCCTCCTCCCGGACGATCAGCCGGGCGTCCACGGCGGGCATGGCGTCATGGGCCGGTTCCTGGCCCGCCGCGTCGCCGGATCCGGGTGTGGAGGGGTCGTGCGGGCCTCGGTCGCGCCTCATCGCTCCTCCTCCCGCTTCCGCGCCTGACGGCGGGTCACGGCGCTGTCGCTGGCGCCGGTGATGGCGGAGATGATCTCCTCGGTGGTGGTGGCGCGTTTGTCGAAGACGCCGTTGTTCCGGCCCAGGCGCAGCACGGCGATGCGGTCCGCGACCGCCATCACGTCCACCATGTTGTGGCTGATCAGGATGGTGCCGAGCCCCTGCTCGCGGAGCCGCTCGACGAGGTCGAGGACCTCGGCGGTCTGCTCCACGCCGAGCGCGGCGGTGGGCTCGTCCAGGATGACGACCTTCGGTGCGCCGATCAGGGAGCGGGCGATCGCCACGGTCTGGCGCTGGCCGCCGGAGAGCGAGGCGACGGGAATGCGGACGCTGGGGATGCGGATGGAGAGCGTGTCGAGGAGTTCGCGCGAGCGCTGTTCCATGCGGACCTCGTCGAGCACACCCCACCTCTTGAGCTCACGGCCGAGGAAGAGGTTGCCGACGACGTCCAGGTTGTCGCAGAGCGCCAGGTCCTGGTAGACGGTGGCGATGCCGAGGGACTGGGCGTCGTGGGGCCGGTGGATGGAGACCGGTCTGCCCTCCCAGGCGATGACTCCGCCGTCCGGCGGGTTCACCCCGGCGATCGCCTTGACGGCGGTCGACTTGCCGGCGCCGTTGTCGCCCACGAGGGCGACGACCTCTCCGGCGTGGACCTCCAGGTCGAACTCCGAGAGTGCCTGGACGGCTCCGAACCGCTTGGAGATTCCCCGAAGACTGAGCACAGGTGTTCCGAGCACCGTCAACCGCCTCCTGCCGGGATCCCGGCGGACTCGCTCACGATCCTGTCCGGCCGGTACGGCTCGCGCCGCGGGCGACCTCGCGGTCGCCGCGCGCCGCGGGCTCCTTACTCCAGACCGGCCTCCGCGCAGGCGGACGCGTACGCGGGCGTGCAGATCTCGTCCACCGTGTAGAGGCCGTCCTTGACGACCGTGTCGCCGATGTTGTTCTTGTCGACCACGATCGGCGTCAGCAGGTTGGCCGGAACCTTCTCACCACTGCCGCTGGTGACGGTCGTGGGCACCAGGGACGCGGGAAGCTCCTTGCCCTCGGCCAGGTTGACCGCCATGGTGGCGGCGATGTCGGCCTCCGGCTTGTAGGGCTTCATGATGGTGATGGTCTGGGTGCCGAGCAGAATCCGCTGGATGGCGTCGAGTTGGGCGTCCTGCCCGGTCAACGGCACATTGATGCCGGACGCCTTGAGGGCGGTGGCGATGCCGGCGGCCAGTCCGTCGTTGGCCGAGTACACGCCGACGATGTTGTCCTTGCCCAGCGCGCTGATCGCGCCCGACATCTGCTGGTTGGCGTTGTTGGGGTCCCAGTTCGGCGTGTCGTACTCCTTGCCGATGTCGACCTTGCCGTCGAGGACCGAGTGAGCACCGGCCTTGAACTCGGCGGCGTTGGGGTCGGTGGGAGACCCGTTGTGCATGACGATCTGGCCACTGTCGGCCTTGTCGCCGAGCGCCTTCAGCAGTGCCTGGCCCTGCAACTCGCCGACCTTGAAGTTGTCGTACGAGACGTAGGCGTCGACGGGGCCCTGCGCGAGCCGGTCGTACGCGACGACCTTCACGCCCGCGTCCTTGGCCTTCTGCACGGACGACTGGATGGACTTGGAGTCCACCGCGTCCAGGATCAGCACCTGATCGCCCTTGGCGAGCGCGGTGTTGACCTGCTGCTGCTGAGTGGTGGCGCTCTCGGCCGCGTTGTAGTAGTCGATCTGGGCGTCGGGCGCCAGTTCCTTGATCTTCTCTTCGATGTACGGCCGGTCGAACTTCTCGTAGCGCGTGGTCTTGCTCTCGGGGAGCAGCAGGCCGATCTTGATGTCGTCCTGCTGCGCGGCGCCGGGCTGGGCGCTGCTGACGGAGACGGCTCCCAAGGAGAGGGCCGCGGCTCCGACCAGGGCTATCGCGCCACGCAATGTGCGGGTCATCGGGGGCTCCTTCCGTACGCCCCCTTCCCTTCACCAGGTGAACGCGGGAGTCGAAGGGGTGTACTTATGGCCTTAATACGACATTAGCCGCAACTGGAGGACCGGCAAGCGGGTGACCGCGCCGGGCGTCGACCCGCGGGCAGCTGGCACAGACCGCCGACGACGCCGAGCCAGGGGGAGCCGAGCGCGGCGACCAGGCCTTCTCGGCCGCCGGGCTCCGCCGGGACGTCGCCTTCGAGGTCAGCACCGCGGACCTCCTGATGGCCCGGCTCGTCGCGCAGGAGTTCGCCGCCGCCCTGCTCCCGGCCGCCTTCGTGCCCCGGCTCCCGGGGCGGCCGAGGTGACCGACGCGCCGACGCGCGTGGAGTACGTGGTCCGGAGCCGCGCCGGCCGCACCCCCGCGGCGACCCCGTGCCTGGCGCTCGTAGGCGTCCCGGACCCGGCCCCGGTCCGGCCCCGGGTCCCGGCCCCGGTCCGGCCCCGGATCCCGGCCCCGGTCCGGTCCCGGATCCCGTCACGGGAACGGTCAGGAATCGAGAAGCGCCCGCTCCAGGCCGCACGTAGCGTGGCTGTCGTACGGGGACGGGCGGGCCGCGGAGCTACCCGCCCGGACCTGGTTTCCGTCTCCGCCACGCCACCGGGTCCCCATGACCCACGACTCCAGGAGTGACCATGAGCGCCTCTTCCACGCAGGGCGTCAAGACCGTGCTGCACCCCGTCTCCGACCTCGCGAAGGCCAAGGCGGTGTACGCCGCGCTGCTCGGCACCGATCCCCAGGTCGACGGGGAGTACTACGTCGGTTTCGAGGCCGGGGGCCAGCACATCGGGCTGGTGCCGAGCGGTGGACCGCAGGGCATGACCTCGCCGGTCGCCTACTGGCACGTACCGGACATCGAGGCCAAGATCGCCGAGGTCACCGCCGCCGGCGCCACCGTCAAGGAGCCCGCGCACGACGTCGGCGGCGGCCGCCTCGTGGCCACCGTCACCGACACCGACGGCAACGTCCTCGGGCTCGTCCAGGACCGGTGAGCGCCGGCGCCCCGGCCGCCGGGCGTTGCCGCCGGGGCGCCGACGACGTAGAACGACGACGTAGCCCCAGAGACGTACCCGCTCACAGATGGAGACACGATCAGCATGGCCACGAGGAAGGGCGCGCGGCCGACGACGCCGCACGGTGCCGACAGCCACGACGTGATCCGCGTGCACGGCGCACGCGAGAACAACCTCAAGGACGTCAGCATCGAGATCCCCAAGCGCCGGCTGACGGTGTTCACCGGGGTCTCCGGCTCGGGCAAGAGCTCGCTGGTGTTCAACACGATCGCCGCGGAGTCGCAGCGGCTGATCAACGAGACGTACAGCACCTTCGTCCAGGGCTTCATGCCGACGCTCGCCCGCCCCGAGGTGGACGTGCTGGACGGTCTGACGACGGTGATCACCGTCGACCAGCAGCGGATGGGCGCCGACCCCCGCTCGACCGTCGGCACCGCCACGGATGCCAACGCGATGCTGCGCATCCTCTTCAGCCGGCTCGGCAAGCCGCACATCGGACCGCCCAGCGCGTACTCCTTCAACACCGCCTCGGTCCGGGCGAGCGGGGGCATCACCGTCGACCGCGGCGCCGCGAAGACGAAGACCGTGAAGGCGACGTTCCAGCGCACCGGCGGCATGTGCACGCACTGCGAGGGCCGGGGCAAGGTCTCCGACATCGACCTCACGCAGCTCTACGACGACTCCAAGTCGCTCTCCGAGGGCGCGTTCACCATCCCCGGCTGGAAGTCGGACAGCCAGTGGACCGTGCAGCTCTACGCGCAGTCCGGCTTCGTCGACCCGGACAAGCCGATCCGCAGGTTCACCAAGAAGGAGATGCAGGCCTTTCTCTACGGCGAGCCGACCAAGATCAAGGTCAACGGCATCAACCTCACCTACGAGGGACTGATCCCGAAGATCCAGAAGTCGTTCCTGTCCAAGGACAAGGAGTCGATGCAGCCGCACATCCGGGCGTTCGTGGAGCGCGCGGTCACCTTCACCACCTGCCCCGAGTGCGACGGCACCCGGCTCAGCGAGGGCGCGCGGTCGTCGAAGATCAAGCGGATCTCGATCGCCGACGCCTGCGCCATGGAGATCCGGGACCTCGCCGAATGGGTCCGCGGCCTCAAGGAGCCGTCCGTGGCACCGCTGCTCGCCTCGCTGCAGCGGACGCTCGACTCGTTCGTCGAGATCGGCCTCGGCTATCTGTCGCTCGACCGGCCCGCGGGCACGCTGTCGGGCGGTGAGGCGCAGCGCGTGAAGATGATCCGGCACCTCGGCTCCTCCCTCACCGACGTCACGTACGTCTTCGACGAGCCCACCATCGGGCTCCACCCCCATGACATCCAGCGGATGAACGACCTGCTGCTGAGGCTGCGCGACAAGGGCAACACCGTCCTCGTCGTCGAGCACAAGCCCGAGGCGATCGCGATCGCCGACCATGTCGTGGACCTCGGTCCCGGTGCCGGAACGGCGGGCGGGACGGTCTGCTTCGAGGGCACGGTCGAGGAGTTGCGGGACGGCGACACGATCACCGGCCGTCACCTCGACGACCGGGCCGCGCTCAAGGAGTCGGTGCGCACGCCCACCGGCACCCTGGAGATCCGCGGCGCGGCGGCGAACAACCTGCGGGACGTCGACGTCGACATCCCGCTCGGCGCGCTGGTCGTCGTCACGGGTGTCGCCGGCTCGGGCAAGAGCTCCCTCGTGCACGGGTCGATCCCGGCCGGTGAGCCCGTCGTGTCGGTCGACCAGACGCCGATCCGGGGCTCGCGGCGGAGCAACCCGGCGACGTACACGGGTCTGCTCGACCCGATCCGCAAGGCGTTCGCGAAGGTCAACGGCGTCAAGCCCGCGCTCTTCAGCGCCAACTCCGAGGGTGCGTGCCCGACCTGCAACGGCGCCGGGGTCATCTACACCGACCTCGCGATGATGGCGGGCGTCGCCACCCCGTGCGAGGACTGCGAGGGGAAGCGGTTCCAGGCGGAGGTGCTCGAATACCACCTCGGCGGCCGGGACATCAGCGAGGTGCTCGCGATGTCGGTGACCGAGGCCGAGGAGTTCTTCGGATCCGGCGACGCGGCCACGCCGGCCGCGCACAAGATCCTGGAGCGGCTCACCGACGTCGGCCTCGGCTACCTCACCCTCGGCCAGCCGCTGACCACCCTGTCCGGCGGCGAGCGGCAACGGCTCAAGCTGGCCACCCACATGGGCGACAAGGGCGGTGTCTACGTCCTCGACGAGCCCACCACCGGCCTCCACCTCGCGGACGTGGAGCAGCTCCTCGGGCTGCTCGACCGGCTCGTCGACTCGGGCAAGTCGGTCATCGTCATCGAGCACCACCAGGCCGTCATGGCGCACGCCGACTGGATCATCGACCTCGGCCCCGGCGCCGGCCACGACGGCGGGAAGATCGTCTTCGAGGGGACGCCCGCGAAGCTCGTCGCCGACCGTTCCACCCTCACCGGCGAGCACCTCGCGGCGTACGTCGGAGCCTGAGCGAGGCACGGCACCGCACGAGCCCCGTCGCCGCCGGAAGGGCGGTGGCGGGGCTCGTGTCGCGTCGGCTGGTCCTCGCTCAGGCTCCGACGTATCCGTGTCAGCGGCGGCTGCGGACGAGCAGGTAGAGGAAGTACGGCGTGCCGATCACCGCGGTCATCATCCCGGCGCCGAGCTGTGCCGGGGCGATCACCGTACGGCCCAACAGGTCCGCCGTGCAGACGAGTACGGCGCCCAGGAGGACCGCGACCGGAACCACGCGCGTGTGCTGCCTGCCCACGAGGGCGCGGGCCGCGTGCGGGGCGACGAGGCCCACGAAGCCGATGGTGCCCGCGGCGGCGACGGCGGTGGCAGTGAGCAGGACGCTCAGGACCAGGAAGCCGAGCCGGCCGCGCTCCACGCCGAGGCCCAGGAGCCGTGGGGTGTCCTCGTCGAGCGACAGGAGGTCGAGCTCGGTACGCCGCAGGACCGCGGCGACCCCGCCCACGGCGAGCACAGCCACCAGGGGCACCGCGTCCGCCAGGGTCCGCCCGTAGGTGGAGCCGGAGAGCCAGGTGAGGGCCTTGGTCGCGTTGAACGGGTCGGTGAGGACGATGAGGAGGTTGATCAGCGCGGCCGTACCGGTGGCGACTCCGAAGCCGACGAGGACGAGCCGGTTCTGCTGGAAGCCGCCGCGGGCGGCGAGTCCGAAGACCACGACCGAACTGATCGCCGCGCCCACGAAGGCGGCGGCCGCGACGCTCCACGAAGTCGCGAGCGGAACGGTCGTGACGAGGAGTACGGCGCCGAGCGCGGCGCCGCCGGAGACGCCCAGGGTCGCGGGCTCGGCGAGCGGATTGCGGGTGACGGCCTGGACGAGCGTTCCGGCCAGGGCGAGTGCCGCGCCGGCGAGGAGCGCCGCGAGGACCCGGGGGACCCGGCTGTCCAGGATGAAGGTCGTGGTCTGCCCCGCCCTGCCCTGCGCCCAGTTCATGACATCGCCGAGGAGCAGTTTGCTGTCGCCCAGCAGGACGGCGGCGATCGTGACGCCCGCCAGCACCGCCACCAGTACGGCGGTGGTGGTCAGGAAGACGGCCCGGCTTCGGATGCGCAGCCGGTCGGCCGCGGCGGCTCCGGCGGTGTCGCGTGCCCGTGTCGCCATCACGATGAGGAAGACGGCGCCGACCAGGCTCGTGACGACACCCGTCGGCACGGCGACCGCCGTGTCCGCCGGCACGATGGCGCGCAGCAGCACGTCCGAACCCATGACGAGGGCCGCGCCGACGAGACCCGCCACCGGAAGTCCGGCCCGCGCGCGGGAGAAGCCGCGGTAGCGGCGGACGAGCGGACGCACGAGGGCGGGGGCGCACAGACCGACGAAGCCGATCGGGCCGGCCAGCGTGACGGCCGCCGCGGAGAGCATCGACGCGAGCACGACCGCGGTGACGCGGGTGGAGCGCACGGGCACGCCGAGGCCGCGGGCCGCGTCGTCGCCGAGTGCCAGCGCGTCGACCCTGCGGGCGATGAGCAGCAGCCCGACGAGGCCGAGGAGTCCGATCGGTGCCATCTGGAGCACACCGTCGAACCCGTTCTGGGAGATGCTGCCCTGGTTCCAGGCGAAGAGGCCCACCGTCTGCTGGGGGAACAGCAGGAGCAGCCCCTCGGTGACGGCGGTCAGGCCGAGCAGGAGCGCGCTGCCGGCGAGCACGAGCCGCACGGTACCCGCGCCCAGGCCGGAGAGGCCGAGGACGACGGCCGCCGCGGCGAGTCCGCCGACGAACGCGACGCCCGAGGAGGCGAGCAACGGGAGTGAGACTCCACTGACGGCGGCCAGTCCGAGGGCCAGGTAGGAGCCCGCGTTCACCGCGAGGGTGTCGGGCGAGGCGAGCACGTTGCGGCTGACGGCCTGGAGGGCGGCGCCGGCCATGCCGAGCGCGGCGCCGACGAGCAGTCCGGCTGCCATTCTCGGCAGGCGCGAGGCGATGACGACGGAAGCGTCGGACGGGTCGGCCCGGCCGGTGAGGGCCTTCCAGACCTCGGACGCGCCGACGGAGGCCGTGCCCTGGGTGATGTCGACGAGCGCGAAGCCGGCGACGAGGAGGAGCAGTGCGGCCGTCACCGCGGCCGCGCCCGTCCGGGACGCGGCCGCCGACGGAAGGGTGGCGGAGGAAGGTGCGGTGACGGCCATGGGGGTTACTTCGTCAGCGCCTTGACGACGGAGTCGACGTACTGGTTCATCGACTCGGTCCCGCCGAACATCCAGATGCCGTCGGGCAGCCGGTGGGTGTCGCCCTTCTTCACGAACGACAGCGAGGTCCACACCTTGTCCTTCTTCAGGACGCCGTCGAACGGGGTGCTGCTCGGGTCGCCGTTGTTGCTGATGTACGCGAAGTGCGTGCCCTCACCGAGCTTGGTGAGGCCCTCGACGTCGGTGGTGCCGAGGCCGTAGGCCGGGTCGCCCTCGACCGTCCAGGCGTTCTTCAGACCGAGCTTCTCGTTGACGGCGCCGATGAGGGAGCCGCCGGTGAAGGGGCGGATCGAGACCTGGTTGGAGACGACGTAGCCGTCGGCGAAGGCGTACGGCTTGCCGGCCAGGCCTGCGTCGGCCAGGGCCTTCTTGCCCTCGGCGAGCTTCGCCTCGAACTCCGTCTTGAGCTTGCCGGCCTTCTCGGTGGTGCCGGTGGCCTGGGCGATGAGGTCGAGGTTCTTCGTCATCCGGCCGATCGGGTCGGCGGCGTCGGCGGCCTTGAGCTCCAGGACCGGGGCGATCTTCCGCAGCTGCTTCACGGCGGCCGGGGGCAGGTCGTTGGTGGCGACGACGAGGTCGGGCTTCAGACCGGCGACGGTCTCCACGCTCGGCTCGCCGCGCGTGCCGATGTCCTTGGCGTCGTTCTTCAGCGGGACGGCGGTGTCCCACGTCTTGTAGCCCTTGACGTCGGCGACGCCGACGGGGTCGACGCCGAGGGAGATCAGGGTCTCGACGACGTTCCACTCGGTGCCGACGACCTTCTTGGCGGGTCCGTCGAGGGTCACCTTCACGCCGGTGGAGTCGGTGAGGGTGATGGGCTCCGCGGACTTCTTCGCGTCGTCCTCGGCGGGCTCGGTGGTCCCGCAGGCGGTCAGGGTGAGGGCCGCCGTGGTGGCGACCGCGGCGGTGAGGAGGAGGCGTCTCATGAGGTGGTGCCGAGCCTTTCGCTTCGCGTGTGGTGGCGGCCGATGGCGCGGGTGCGCAGCCGGCCTGTCGTGGGGTCGGTGTCGACCTCGATGCGGATGCCGTACGTGTCCGTCAGCCGCGGTGCGGTCAGGACGTCTTCGGGGCGGCCCTCGGCGATGATCCGTCCCGCGCGGAGCAGGACGATCCGGTCGGCGACGGCCGCGGCCTGGTCGAGGTCGTGCAGGACGACGCCGACGGCGATGCCGTGGTCGTCGGCCAGGTCGCGGATCAGGTCGAGGAGTTCGATCTGGTACCGCAGGTCGAGATAGGTCGTCGGCTCGTCGAGGAGCAGCACACCGGTCTCCTGGGCGAGGCAGCCCGCGAGCCAGACCCGCTGGAGCTGCCCTCCGGAGAGGAACTCGGCGCCGCGGTCGGCGAACTCCTCGACGCCCGTCATGCCGAGCGCGCGGTCCACCGCCAGCCTGCCGCCCGGGTCCGCCTTGCCCCAGCGGCCGCGGTACGGGTACCGGCCGAACTCGACGACGTCCCGTACCGTCAGGCCGCTCGGCGTGGGGCGACCCTGCGTCAGCAGGGCCACGTGCCGGGAGAACTCGCGGGGCGTCAGGGCGAGGCCGTCCGTCTCGGCGTCGATGGTCAGCGTGGCGCTGCGGGGCCGTTGCAGACGGGCGATCGTCCGCAGGAGCGTCGACTTCCCGCTTCCGTTCGGCCCGACGAGCACGGTCACTTCGCCGGGTCGCAACGTCACGGACGCGTCGTGCACGACGTCGACACCGTCGTAGGCGACGGTGACCTCTCGGGCCGACAGGGCGTGACCGCGCACGGCCGTGGCCTGCGGGCTTTCTTCACCAACTCTCACGCCATGCAGGTTAGCCTAACCTAATTAACTCTGAATACCGGGTGCCCGAAGCTGGACCGGACAAGCCGGGCAAATTCGGTTATATCCGGTCAGATGACGTTCGGTCGGTTCCGGCTGCTCCGGATCGGCCGACGGGTGCTCAGCAGGCGTTCAGACCATCGAGCGCCGTGTCGTACGCGGGGACGTGGGCGTCGGCCCCGGGGAGGGCGAGGGCCTCCCGGAACTGCTGCCGGGCCTCGGCCCGACGGCCTGCCGCGGCGTAGCTCTGGCCCAGCCGGATACGGACATCCATCTCCAGCCACGTACTGGTGCGCTCGGTGAGCGTGGACAGCGCCTCCCGGTGGAGGTCGACGGCCCGGTCCAGACAGCCCCTGCCGTGTTCCACCGTTCCGAGGCGGGAGAGGGTGACCGTGCGCAGCTCCTCCTCGCCCGCCTCACGGGCCAGTTCGGCTGCCCGGCCCACCAGTCGCGCCGCTTCGGTGTGGCGGCCGAGGGCCAGCTGGGCGTCGGCCGCGAAGCAGAGGAAGCGGGCGATCAGTCCGGGGCGGCCGTTCTTCTCCGCGAAGGCGAGGGCGGTGTCGTAGTGCTCGAACGCCAGCTCATGACGCCCCTGCCGGCCGTGGATCCCGCCCAGATTGCAGATCACCATCCCGGCCAGCCAGGTGTCGTCGAGCCCGGTCGCCAGCTCCGCCGCCTCGTTCAGCCGGGCGACGGCCTCCTCGGTGTCGCCGAGGGGCCACTCCACGATTCCGAGGCCGGCGACCGCCCGCGCCCGGTCGAGAGGGTCACCCTGGCTCTCGGCACGGCGCAGCGCGTCCGCGAACCAGGCGCGCGCCTGCCGCAGCCTCCCTCCGTAGATGTCGGTGACGCCCAGACAGTTGCGCAGGGAGGCGGGCATCCGCCGGTCGGTGCTCATCTCCGCGTACGGCAGGACGAGTTCGAGCGCGGCGCGGGACTCGTGAGAACGGCCCTGGCGGACCAGGGGGTCGACCAGGCTCTCGGCGATCCAGCAGGCGTGGTCGTACTCACCGGCGGCCACCGCGTAGGCCACGACGTCCACCAGCTCACCGCCGGCGGCCTCCAGCCAGGCGGCCGCGGCCCTCCAGTCGCCGAAGGGCGAGCCCAGGCCGGCGGGGCCGGTCGGGAAGCCGCCGGGGCCCCAGTCTCCGGCACCGCGGCCCGCGGCGACGTAGAGCCGCAGGACCGCCGCGCGGTCGGCGGCGGCCTCCTCGGGTGCCGCCTCGGCGAGCCGCCGCGCATGGGCCCTGACGAGGTCGTGCGGCCGGTAGCGGCCGGGGCGCGGCTGCTGGAGCAGGCTCGCGTCGACGAGCCGCTCCATGAGGTCCTCGGCCGCCTCGCGGGTGCAGCCCAGCATCACGGCAGGCGTGAGGCCGTCGAAGACAGGGGTCGGGGCGGCCCCCACCGTGCGGAAGGCGCGCCGCAGTTCGGGCGTGAGCTGGTCGTACGAGAGCCGGAACGCCGCCTCCACGCTGCGGTCCCCCGCCCTCAGCTCGTCGAGGCCGTGCTCGTCGTCCGGCATCCGGCCCGCCAGGTGGGCCATCGTCCAGGAGGGGCGGTGCTGCAGCCGCGCGCCGGTGATGCGCAGTGCCAGCGGCAGTCCGCCGCAGCGCCGGGCGAGTTCGCGCGCGGCCTGCGGTTCGCTGTCCGCGCGTTCCTCGCCGAGGAGCCGCCGGAGCAGTTCGACCGCCGCTGCCGTGCCGAGCGGCTCGACGGTGAGGCGCAGGTCGGCGTCGAGGTCGGGCAGGCGACCGCGCCCGGCGACCAGGACCCGGCTGCCGGGTCCGGCCGGCAGCAGCGGGCGCACCTGCTCCGCGCTGCGGGCGTCGTCGACGACCAGGAGCAGCCGCAGCGCGCTCGTCGCCGCGCGCCAGGCCCCGACCAGTTCGTCCAGGTCGTCCGGAAGGCCGTCGGCGTCGCTCCCGACGGCGCGCAGCAACCGGCGCAGGGCACGGCGCGGGCCGACGCTCTCGTGGGCCCCGTCGTGCGTGCGCAGGTCCACGAAGAGGCAGCCGTCCGGGTACCGGGCGTGGAGCGTCCAGCCCGCGCGGACCACCAGCGCGGTCTTGCCGACCCCCGCCGTCCCGTCCACGGCCGCGACGGACACGGCTGCGTCCGGCACCGGGGCCGTGAGCAGGGCGAGTTCGGCCTCGCGGCCGACGAGGCACGCGGTGTCGCCCGGCAGGTCGACGCGGGGCCTGCGCGGGCGCGCGGCGGCGGACCGGGCCGGGGGCGCGCCCTCGGCGCCGTCGCCGAGCAGCAGGGCATCGTCCCGGCGCAGGACGCCCTGGTGGATCCGCCGGAGCTCGTCGCCGGGTTCCAGGCCCAGCTCTTCGAGGAGCCGGTCGCGCATCTCCCGGTAGAGGGCGAGGGCTTCCGCCTGCCGGCCGCTGCCGTACAGCGCCCGCATCCGCAGGGCGGCGAGGGCCTCGTCGTACGGCTGGGAGACGGCCGCGGCCGCGAGGCCGTCCAGGGTGTCGGCGAAGCGGCCGAGGAGGACCAGGAGTTCCGCGCGCTCGTGCCGCAGCGCGCGCCGGTGCTGGGCGAGGCGCTGGCGCTCCGCCTCGGCGAAGGGTCCCGGCAGCCCGGCCAGCGGTTCGCCGCGGAAGAGGTCCAGGGCCCGCGTGCAGAGCTCCAGTGCGCCGTCGAGGCTGCCCGCGGCCTTGGCGCGCCGGCTCCCGGCCGCCCGCTCGGTCAGCTCGGCCACGTCGGTGCTCGCCGCGCCGGCGACGAAGCGGTAGCCCCCGCGCTCACCCCGGATCACGGACCGTGCGGTCGCGGTGCCGGGTGCGTCCAGCGCCTTCCGCAGGGGGTAGACGTAGCTCGGCAGGACCCGGTGGCCCGTCCCCGGGGGCTCCGTTCCCCACACGTCGTCGAGCAGCTGCTGACGCGTGATCAGGGTCCCGTCCCGTAAGGCCAGCGCGGCGAGGACCGCCTGCCTCCGTACGGGACCGATGTCGAGCCGCGCCTCGCCCCGGCGGACGCCGACCGGTCCCAGCAGGTCGATCCGCAGCCGTGCCGCCGGATCCCCGTCCATCCCCGAATCCCCCATGCCCCCTGGCCTCCCCCGTCGTCGCCCGCTCGCGTGACCGTCCGGCTCGCATCAGCAGGATTTCATCGCCTTTCCAGCGTCTCGCGAGAGGGTCGGCCACGTCAGCGAGAGAGGACCAGCCACCATGTCGAACGTCGATCGCCCGACCGGGACCCCGCCCACCCGCCGTGGTGCGCGATGGGAGCGCTTCCGGGTCACCCGCCCGTTCTCCCCCGCCGACCTGGCGGGCCTGTGGGGGGCGATCATCGGGGTCGTGGCGCTCGCCCTACTGCTCGGCTGGGCCCTGGAGATGGCGGGCGGCGTGGTGATCGTCGCGGCCCTGCCGTTCATCATCTCCTGGTTCGAACAGCGGCGCACGGCCTTCCAGTTCGACGCGGCGGGTGTGCGTGTCGGCAACGTGCTGCTGCCGTGGACCGACGTCGCGCAGTTCGCCGTGGCGACCCCACCGGACGATCCGCACGCCCTGATCGGTGTCCGGCTCCGCCCCGGCGCCGCCCTGCCGCCCGGCGCCGTCGTTCCGCCGCCGAACCCGGCGATGCCCGCGCCCATCCATGTCGCCGTACAGCGGGCCAAGTTCAGCCTGCCCAAGCTGGTCCGCAAGGCGCGCGGCTACGCCCCGTCGCATGTCCGGATCGTGATCGTCGAGCCGACGGGCGAACGCTCCGCGGTCTGAGGGCGTCCCGGATCGGCCCCCCGAACGGGGGACGGGGGGCCGGAGGGCCGGGGTGCGCCGGGGGGGGGGGGCCCCCGCCGGGGGGGGGGGGGGGGCGGGGGGGGGGGGGGGCGGGGGGGGGGCCCCCCCCCGCCCGGGAGGGTGGAGACTGGGTCAGGGGAAGAAGACGACGGTCGAGGGGATGGTGTCGCTGCCGGCCGTGGGCGCTCCGATGTCAGCTCATGGCCATGCCGATCGCCATCGGCACGCGGTGGACGAGGAGTTCGAGGGCCAGGGCGGGGCAGGAGCAGCAGGCACGGCAGCCCGATGCGGCGCAGCCGCCCTGAGCGGCGGCGCGGGGAGCCTGCCTCTCCGGGCGGGGCCTTCCGCACCGCCCGTGCCGCCGAGGGCGTGACGGTAGAGGTCATGACGGGTCCCGTGCCTACTTCTCGGCATCTGCTGCTGTGCCTTTTCGAGCGCGTCCTTCACGGACGCGTCGGTGACGGGGCGGCCGCCCGCGGCGTCGGCGAACAGCTCCTTGACCGCGGTGCCGACCGCGGTCTCGAACGGGGACTCCTCGGGACCAGCGGCAGGGCGGAGGCGCTGGTGGCGAGCGTGTCGCGTATGACGGTGAGCGACGGCGCGGAGAAGGCGGGGTCCTGCTGAGCGGTCTTGACCGGCGGGGCGCGGGGGCGACGCCGCACTCGTCCTCCCTCATCCCCTGCGAGGCGAACGCCTGCGAGGGGATCTCCCAGAGGACCCTCGCCGTCCCGTCCTTGGCGAAGTCGCTCAAGCACGGGTTCTGGGCGTACTCCGCGTCGCCGGGAGCGACGATCCTGGACGCGGCCATCAGGTCGACGTACTGCTTGACCGCGGCGACGGCTCCGTAGGAGGTGAAGTCGGCCTTGCCGTCGGCGGTGACGAAGTCGGCGCCGTGCTGCTTGCCGAGGACGAAGACCTGGTGGATGTTGTTCGAGAGGTTGGCGCCCTCGACACCGATGGCCCACTTGCCGTCCTGCTCAGGCGCTTGTCGGTGGCGACCAGTTCGTCCCAGGCGCCCGGGGGCTTGTCGACGCCGGCGTCCTTGAACATCCTTGCCGCCGATCTTCTCCAGGTTCGCGGCGTCC
Source organism: Streptomyces sp. NPDC013317 (assembly GCF_055563155.1). Lineage (NCBI taxonomy): Bacteria > Bacillati > Actinomycetota > Actinomycetes > Kitasatosporales > Streptomycetaceae > Streptomyces > Streptomyces sp. NPDC013317. The sequence continues at coordinate 512,361 of NZ_JBVHDX010000001.1, read as the reverse complement.
CAGGCCGGCAGGGCGCCGGTGGACGGCAGGGTGGCGCTCCAGGTGTTGCCCATGTTGGGGACGGGGCTCTGGCCGGAGTGGTCGGAGGTGGTCGCGGTGAGGATGCGGCTGGGAGGTGGAGCCCGAACCGTCGGTTGCGCCGCCTCCGCAGGCGGCGGCGGTGGGGAGGAGGAGGGGGTGAACGGCACCGGACGACCCCCTGCTTATTTTAGGATGTGAGTTAAATACCGAGAGAAGAGCGCGTCAAGGGCCCCGGCAGGGGTATCTTGCGAGGAGAGACTTCACGAACAGGGGGCAGGGTGCGAGCGAAGAGCAGTCGTACGGTGCGTGACCTGCGGCGGGAGAACCGCACCGCGGTTCTGCAACGATTGTATTTCGACGGGCCGCAGAGCCGTCTGACGCTCGGCCCGGCCACCGGGCTGAGTTCCGGTTCCGTCAGCAACGTGGTCGGTGAACTCCTGGCCGAGGGCCTGGTGGAGGAGGCCGGCAGTGTCGACTCCGCCGGGGGCCGGCCCCGCACCCTGCTGCGCGTCAGCCCGGCCAGCGGCTGCATGATCGGTATCGACGTCGGCGAGACCCGCATCAGGGTCGAGCTCTTCGATCTCGCCCTGACCGAGCTGGCACGCGTGGAGCGTCCGCTGTCGCCCGACGACACCGGCCCGCACGGCGGCTACGACGTCGACGTCGTGGTCGGCCACGTGCGCGACGGCATCGCCACGGTGCTGCGCGCGGCGGACGTGCCGCCGGAGCGGCTGCTCGGCGTCGGCATCGGCGTCCCGGGCATCGTCGCGCATACGCCCGAGGACGGCGCCGTCGTCCACGGCCAGACCGTCGGCTGGGACGCCGTGCCCCTGGAGCGGCTGCTCCGGGAGACCGACGCGGTGCCCGCGAGCGTGCCGTACTACATCGACAACGGCTCCAAGACACTCGGCCAGGCCGAGATGTGGTTCGGGGCCGGGCGCGGCACCGCGAGCGCCGTGGTCGTCCTCTTCGGCTCCGGTGTCGGCGCGTGCGTGATCGGCGAGGGGATGGGCACCGGCCGGGCGATCGAGTGGGGCCACCTCACGGTCCGGGTGCGCGGGCGCCGTTGCCGCTGCGGCTCCCAAGGCTGCCTGGAGGCGTACGCGGGTGCCGAGGCGCTCCTCGACCGCTGGCGGGAGGCGGGCGGGCAGCCGCCCGCGGGGGCGGACGAGGAGACCGCGCTGACGTCGATGATCGCGGCCGCCTACCCGCCGCACGGAGCGGAGCGGAAGCCCGACGCGACGGCGCTCGCCGTTCTGGAGGAGACCGCGGAGTACCTGGGCGCGGGCTTCGCCGACCTGATCAACCTCTTCCAGCCCGAGCGCATCCTCGTCGGCGGCTGGGCCGGCCTCCAGCTCGGCTCCCGCTTCCTGGAGACGGTCAAGCCCCACGCCGCGGCCTTCGCCCTGCGCTACCCGGCCAGCCGGACCCGGATCGAGCTGGGCACGCTCGGCCCGGACGCCGTCACGGTGGGGGCCGCGATCCTGCCTCTCGAGGCGTTCTTCGCCCGGGGCGGCCGCCACAGCGAGGCCCCGCCGGAGGAGCCGGTCCCCGCCTGGGAACCCGCCCTCCGGCACCGCGCGACGTCCTAGGGGGTGCCGGAGGTCTGATCCACGAGGCACCCCCTGGGGCCGGTCAGCGCTCCGGCGTGATCCAGCGCAGCAGCGCGTCGTGGATGGTGTCGTCGAGCCCGCACAGCGCCTCGATGGCGCCGAGGTCGCCGGGGAGGGGCGCGATGCCCGCCGTGGTGAGCGCGGCGTGCAGGTCGAGCCGGCGGCGGTCGGCGGGCGCCAGCGGGAAGGACAGACGGCTCTCCGGCGCCGGGGCGGGCAGGACGTAGTCGCCGAACTCCATGACCCCGCGGGTCATGGACGTCGCCTCGGGCTCGTCGGCCATGAGCATGGCGGGGAAACGGTACGGGTCGAGATCCAGCAGCTCAGCGGTGCCAGTGGCGAAACCCTGAAACCCGGTCATGAGTGCCTCCTCAGTTCGTGGTGCAACTGAGGAGGACGACTACGAAAGCACCCGGCGCAGTTGCGGTCCGCCCCGCCTTCCACCCGAATGTCCCCAACTCCATCTCGTCACACAAGAGATGAACCGACGGACGTCAGGACCGCCGACCCCGCCCGCGCGTGGTAGAACGTGACGGCGTCCCGGGCGTGAGGGCACGTCATGCAGTGGCCGCCGCCGCGACCACGCCCCAGTTCGGCACCGCCTTCACGACGCGTCGGATCAGCAGGAAGAACGCCTACAGCCCCGAGGACAGGACGATGGCCAGGGGCGGTGCCGCCGTCGCCCAGCGCCGGAGCGATCGCGCCGATCGGCGACATGATGAGCACCCACTACGTCACGTTGCCGACGCAGGCGCTCGCCCAGGAGCCGAACGCCGAGAAGAAGCCCAGGTACTCCCCGAAGCCCGGCTTCGCGTACGCGTACACACCGGCGTCCAGGTCCGGTCTGCGCACGGCCAGGGTCTGGAAGACGAAGGCGAGCATGAGCATCCCGAAGCCCGCGACCGCCCAGCGATGAGCGTCCCGGCGACACCCGTCTCCTGGGCGAAACGGCTCGGGAGGGAGAAGACCCGGTCAGGGTGGGCAGTGTCAGTGTGACCGCCGGTTCGCCGTCCGTGTCGGCGGGCCGCGCTTCGTCCGTCACCCGTTCCCCTTCGAGAGGGGGCGACGCCCGCCCTGAGCCGGCCCATCGAAGGGAAATCCAGCCTGAAATGATCATTTTTCTCCGATACGCACCGCGTCTCGACCCGGAGCGGACGGGCAGAGCCGGGGCGGGAACGGTGAGGGACTCACAGCATCACGTGCTTGACCTGGGTGTAGTCGAGCAGGCCCGACATCGAGAGATCGCTGCCGTGGCCCGAGTGCTTGACACCTCCGTGCGGCATCTCGGAGACGGTGGTGCCATGGGTGTTCACCCAGACGATGCCGGTGTGCAGGGCGCGGGTCGCGCGCATCGCGCGGTCGTGGTTCGCCGTCCACACACTGGCCGCGAGCCCGAACCGGACGTCGTCGGCCAGGCGCAGCGCCTCCGCCTCGTCCGCGAACGGCTGCACCGTCACGACCGGCCCGAAGATCTCCTCCTGCACGATCTCGTCCTCCTGGCGCACGCCGGCGACGACGGTGGGTTCGTGGAAGAAGCCGGGCCGGGGCGGCCGGACGCCACCGGTCACGATCTCGGCGTGCGCCGGAAGCCGTTCCAGCAGCCCCTGTACCGAGGCGAGTTGAGCGGCGCTGTTGAGCGGACCGACGTCGATCCCCGGCTCCTCCGGAGGGCCGGTGCGCAGCTTGCGGGCCTCCGCCGCGAAGGCGGCGAGGAACGCGTCGTGGACCCGGTGATGGACCAGGATCCGGGTGGGCGCGGTGCAGTCCTGGCCGGCGTTGTAGTAGGCGACGGCGGCGAGGGTGGCGGCGGTCGCCTCGACGTCCACGTCGTCGTGGACGAGGACCGGGGCGTTGCCGCCGAGCTCCAAGTGGACCCGCTTGAGGTCGGCGGCCGCGGCGGCCGCGATCTCCCGGCCCGCCCGGACACTGCCGGTGACGGCGATCAGGGCGACGTCGGGGTGGGCCGTGAGCGCGCGACCGGTGTCGCGGTCGCCGCAGACCACGTTGAGCACGCCCGGGGGCAGATGCTCCGCCGCGAGACGGGCGAGCAGCGCGGACGACGAGGGGGTGGTGTCGGCGGGCTTGAGCACGGTCGTGTTGCCTGCGGCGATCGCCGGGGCGATCTTCCACACGGCCATCATCAGCGGGTAATTCCACGGGGTGATCTGGGCGCAGACCCCGACCGGTTCCCGGCGCAGGAGCGAGGTGCGGCCCTCGGTGTACTCGGCGGCGGCGACACCGGGCAGGTTCCGGGCGGCTCCGGCGAAGAAGCGGAGGGTGTCGACGATCGCGGGGAGCTCCTCCGCCCTGAACTGGTGGGGAGGCTTGCCGGTGTCCCCGGTCTCGGCCGTCGTGAACGCGTCCGCGTGCTCCTCGACGGCGTCGGCGAGGCCGAGCAGGGCCCGCTGCCGCTCGACGGGCGTGGTCGTGGACCAGTGCCGGTACGCGGAGGCGGCGGCCGCGCAGGCGGCGTCGGTGTCGGCGCGGCCCGAGCGCGGGGCGTGGCGGTGCACGCGGCCGGTGGCGGGGTCGACCAGCTCCATCGTCGCGCCCGAGGCGGCGGGCCGGTCCGTGCCCGCGATGTGGTTCCGTACGGTCTCAGCCACGGCGCAGCGCCTCCCTGGCCGCGTCGCGTCCGGTGCGGACGGCGCCTTCCATGTAGCCGGCGACCCACTGGTCGGATCCGCAGACGTAGAAGCGGGGTTCGTGGGTGCCGTGGAGGGGGCCGACGGCCGTGACGTCGCCGGGGGTCCACTGGGTGACGTACCCCTGGGTCCACGGGTCGGTGCCCCACATCCGCACGAAGGCGGCGAGCGGCCGGTGCGCCGCGTCACCGTAGAGGCGGGCGATGTCGGCGAGGAGTTCGCCGGTCCGCAGTGCGGTGGGCATGCCGAGCAGGACGCCGAGCCTCTCGGGCGGTACGAGGGCGGAGAGGATGCCCTCGCTCTGCGGCCAGGTGCTGCCGAGGACGCCTTCGCACTCGGAGAGTCCGCTGCGGCCCAGGTCCCGCCAGAACGGCCGGTCGTACGCGGCGACGAACTTGGCGGCGAGCGCCTGGCGTTGGCGGTGCAGGGAGGCGAGGCGCTCCTCGGAGACGCCGGTGACGGCGACCGACCGGAGCGGGCCGACGGGCAGGGCGCTGACGACGGCGCCGGCGGTGAGGGTCTCGCCCCCGGCCAGCCGTACGGAGCAGCGGCCGGAACCTCGTACGGCGACCGCCTCCACGGGCGAGCCGGTGCGGATCCGCCCGCCGAGGGCGGCGGCCATGCGCAGGGCCACCGTCGCGGACCCCTCGGCCACCCGCAGCCCCTCCCAGGCCTCGTAGTCGTAGTGCTCGGGGCCCTCCCCCGCGACGGGTACGGCGGCGTGCTTGCGCAGGGCGGCGAGGAGTGAGGTGCGCTCGTACGAACCGTCGGCGAGGGCGAGTTGGCCGATCTCCCACAGCCGTACCACGGCCGGGGTCGCTCCCTCGGCACGCAGCCAGTCGGCGACGGAAAGCCGGTCGAGGGCGACGGCCTCGGGGTGGGCCCAGGGGTCGTCCGGGGCAACGGTGCGGGCGAGGGCGCGGAAGGCGGCGGTGACCTTCCGGTGGCAGGCGTCGTCGCCGGGGCCGAACCAGTGGGGTGGGTCGCCTGCGGAGACGCCTTCGGGGGTGGCGCGTGCGAGGGCGCCGGGCTCGGCGACGTAGCTGGGGGTCAGGGTGAGGCCCAGTTCGGCGGCCAGGGTCGTGTACGCGGTGTGGGCGCGGCCGACGACCTCTCCGCCGAGCTGGACCAGCCGCCCGTCGGGGAGTTCGGTCTGCTCGACGCGTCCGCCGACCCGCTCGCGGGCCTCGACGACGAGGACGTCGGCTCCGCCGGCGGCGAGGTCGCGTGCGGCGGTGAGGCCGGCCAGGCCGGCACCGAGCACGATGACGTCGTGGTTCATGGGGTGTTCCTTCGGTCGGTGCCGCTTCAGTCCAGGACGAGGCAGTGCTCGGGCCTCCAGCCGACCTCGACGTGTTCGCCGCCGCTCCAGCGGTCCTCCATGCGGGAGCGGTCGGTGTTCTGCTCCAGCACGGACACCGTGACGCCGGGAGCCAGTTCGATCAGGTAGGTGGTGGTCGGGCCGCAGTAGACCGTCTCCCGGACGACCCCGCTGACGCGGGCCATGTCGGGTTCCAGGTCGGAGAGCCAGATCTTCTCGGGTCGGATCGACAGGTTGACCCTGCTGCCGTCGGCGACGGCCGGCCGGTCGCCGACGGGGAGTTCGGGCCCGTCGTCGAGGACGACGCGGCCGGAACGGTAGGTGCCGGGGACGAGGTTGGAGGTGCCCATGAAGGAGGCGGTGAAGCTGCTCGTGGGGCGCTCGTAGACGTCCTCGGGGGTGCCGCACTGCTCGACGCGCCCGTCGTTCATCACGGCGAGGCGGTCGGACATGCTCAGCGCCTCGTCCTGATCGTGCGTGACGAAGACGAAGGTGATGCCGACCTCCCGCTGGATCTGCTTGAGCTCGACCTGCATGTGGCGGCGGAGTCTGAGGTCGAGTGCGGCCAGCGGTTCGTCGAGCAGGAGTACGTGCGGCCGGTTGACCAGGGCACGGGCGAGCGCGACCCGCTGCTTCTGGCCGCCGGAGAGGGTGGACGGCTTGCGGTCCGCCAGGTGCCCGAGCTGGACGAGGTCGAGCATGTCGGCGACGCGGTGCCGGATCTCGGCGCGGCCGACGCCCCGGCGCTTGAGGCCGAAGGCCACGTTGTCCGCGAGCGAGAGGTGGTCGAAGAGGGCGTAGCTCTGGAAGACCGTGTTGACGTTGCGCTTGTCGGGCGGCAGCCCGGTGACGTCCTGGCCGTCGAGGAGGACGCTGCCCTCGGTGGGGTCGGCGAAGCCTCCGATCATCCGCAGCAGGGTGGTCTTCCCGCAGCCGGACGGGCCGAGGAGGGAGAAGAACTCGCCCGGGGCGATGTCGAGTTCCACGTCGCGTACGGCGTACGTGCCGTCGCCGGAGGGGTACTGCTTGCTGACGCGGTCGAGCCGCACGGCGGGGGTCCGGACGTCGGGGTCCGGGACGTCGGGGTCGGAGTGCGCGGAGGTCGGGGCGTCGGGGTTCGGGTTCGCGGAGGTCGGGTGCATCGGTGTCACTTCCCGGAGAGCAGATCGAGGCCGCCGCGCCGCCCGAACAGGCGCGGGATGGCGAGTGCGAGGACGATGAGGCCGATGGACCCGGCCAGCATCAGCGTGCCGACGGCGTTGATGGTCGGCTGCACGCCGAACCGGATCGCCGAGTAGATGCGTACGGACAGGGGCTGCGGGTCGACGCCGGTGGTGAAGTAGGCGAGGACGAAGTCGTCGAAGACCAGGGCGAAGATCAGCACCGCCGACGCGAGGATGCTCGGGAGCAGCGCGGGCAGGGTGACCAGGCGCAAGGCCTGCCGGCGGGTGGCGCCGAGGTCCGTCGCCGCCTCCTCCACCTCCGGATTGAGCGCGGCGATCCGGGAACGGAGGATGACCGTCACGTACGAGATGGAGAAGGTGATCTCGGCGAGCATCACGGTCGTCGTGGACAGGGTGATGCCCAGGCCCTTGAAGAGGAGCATCGCCGCGACACCGGTCACGATCTCCGGTGTGATCAGCGGGACGAGCATCACCAGGCCGGCGAAGGAGCCGAGCCGGCTGCGGCCGCGCACGAGGCCCAGGGCCAGGGCGACGCCGAGGACGAGCGATCCCGCCATGGCGACCAGCGAGACCCGCAGGCTCATGCCGAGCGACGAGAGCAGCACGTCGTCGTGGACGAACGCCTCGTACCAGCGGAGGCTGACGTCCTCGAAGACCGTGAGGGACTTCTGCGAGTTGAAGGAGAACAGGACGACGACGCCGACGGGGAGGTAGAGGAGCGCGAAGAAGACGGCGGTGACCGCGACGGCGAACCGGGGCCGCCGTTCGGCGCCGCGGCGGCGGCGCTGCCGGGCGCTCATCGGACGGCCTCCGTCTCGTCCTTGCGGGTGCGTCGCAGGTACCCGAGCATCCCGAGGAACAGGACCGCCATGAGGAGCATGGTCAGGGCGGATCCGAGCGGCCAGTTCTGGCCCTGGAAGAACTTGTCCTGGATCAGGTTGCCGATCATGATCTGGTCGGGACCTCCCATGAGCTGGGCGCTGACGAAGTCCCCCATGGCGGGCAGGAAGACGAGGACGCAGCCGGCGGCCGCTCCCTGCCGGGTGGCGGGGACGGTGACGAAGAGGAAGGTGCGCAGGGGGCCGCCGTAGAGGTCGCGGCCCGCCTCGATGAGCGAGGTGTCCATGCGCTCCATCGCCGCGTAGAGCGGGATGATCATGAAGACGACGAAGCCGTAGACGAGTCCGGCGACGACGCCCGCACCGGTCTGGAGGATCTTGGTGCCGTCGTCGGCGAGACCGATGGCACGCAGGCCCTTCAGGAGCGGCCCGTCGTCGGAGAGGACGACGGACCAGCCGTACATCCGCACGAGGTAGTTGGCGAAGAACGGCACGACGATCGCGGCGATCAGCAGGTTCTTGAAGCGACCCCCGCGCAGCGCGATGGCGTAGGCGACGGGGTAGGCCACGGCCAGGCAGATCACACAGGTGATCAGCGCGTAGCCGAGGGAGCGCACCAGGACCGTGCTGTAGGCCGGGTCGGCCAGTGCGGTGATGTTCCCGAGGTCGAACCCGAAGCGCGGGTTGCCGAGCGGGTCGGTGGAGCCGAGCGAGAGCGTGGCCACCAGGAGGAGGGAGGCGACGAGGAAGCCCGTCATCCAGAGGGTTCCGGGGAGCATGAGCCAGGTCCACAGTCGGGGCTGCCTCCCGGCCGCCGCCCCGGATCGCTTGCCAGATGCCATGTCAGCCGGCCTTCACATCGGTCCAGGCGGCGTCGCGGGCCCGTTCTTGCTGGGTGTCGCCGTTACGGAAGAAGAGGTCGGCCTTGAGGTCGTCGGCGGTCACCGAGCACTGGGGGAACGGTTCGACGAGCGCGGCGTACGTGTCCTCGGTGCCGCGGACCGGCATCGGGTAGCCGATGTACTCGATGTTCTTCTTCACGTTCTCCGGCCGGAGCATGTAGTCGATGAAGAGCATCGCGGTCCCTGGATGCCGGGCGTCGGAGGGTATGGCGTAGCAGTCGGAGTTGACCGGGGCGCCCTCGCGGGCGACTTCGAAGCCGAAGACGTCCGGGTCCTCGGCCTGGGCGAGCATGGCGGCCATGTCGCCGCTCCAGGCCTGGGTCATGTCGGCGTTGCCGTTGAGCAGGTTGTTGTAGCTGTCGCTGGAGAAGCCGCGCAGGCGGGGGCGGAGCGTGCGCAGGGTGTCGGTGACGCGGGCGAGGTCCTCGCGGTCTCCGGTGGTGAGGTCCAGGCCGAGCTTGAGCGCGCCCAGGCCGAGCACCTCGTCGCGGTCGTCGAGGACGAAGACCTTTCCCTTGGCCTTGTCGTTCCACAGGTCGTTCCAGGAACCGGTGAGGTCGCCGAGCCGGTCCCGGCGCCAGCCGATCCCGGTCTTGTACATGGTGAAGGGGACCGTGTGCGCCGAGCGGGGGTCGTACCAGGGGTCGGCGAAGTAGTCGTAACCGCCGAACACGGCCTCGGCGTTGCGGAGCCGGGAGTGGTCGATCCTGCGCAGCCGGCCGCCGGCGACGAGGCGCTCGGCCCACTTCGCGGTGGGGAAGATGATGTCGTAGCGGTTTCCTGCGTTGAGCTTGGCCGCCATGCCTTCCATGGAGTCGTAGTTCGACTGGACGACCTTGACTCCGTATTCGTTCTGGAAGCCTTCGAAGACGGCGGGGTCGACGAAGTCGGCCCAGTTGAAGTAGACGAGATCGCCGTCGACCTTGGCGTCGACGGGGGTCTCGGCGCGCTCCTTGCCGGCCGGGTCGTCGGCGGAGCTGAAGCCGCAGCCGGCAGCGGTGAGGGCGACAGCGGCGGCGGTTCCGGCGCGGAGGAAGGAGCGACGGGTCGGGGGGAGTGCCTCGGGGGACATGGGGTCCTCTCCGTAGGGCCGCAGGGGGACGGCGGGAACGAGCGGGGCGTCGGGGCTCGGTCGTGGGTGGGGTGGGGGCACGGTCGCCGGCGGTGCGGGGGGAGTCGGTTGCGGCCGGTGAGAGCGTGCGGGAGGACGTGGGGCGTGGGCCTCGGCCGGGGCACGGGGGGGGCGGCCTGGCGGGAGCGTGGGGCCCCCTGAGGGAGGTGGCCTGGTGCGGGCGGGCCGTGCGGTGCGCGGGCCGGTCGGGGTTGCGCCGGTCGCGGCGCGGGCGTGTGCTCGGTGACGGCGTGCGGCCCGGTCTGCTTGTGTGCGCGTCGCGGCCGTCGGACCTCCTCGTACGGGGGCTGGACGGCGGTCCCGCTACGGCGCGGCGCCGTCGAGGTCGGCCCGCACGCGGTCGGCGAACCAGCCGACCGCCGACTCGCGGCGCGACAGCGGTCCGGGTTCGAACCCGGGCGTGGTGAGCCCCTTCTGGACACGGGCTACCAGCTCGGCGTCCTCGTCGTTGGTGATCCAGCCGATGTGGATGTTCAGGCGCCGGGCGAGCCGGGTGCGCAGTCCGGTGCCGCGGCGGGTGTAGAAGGCTCCGGGCACGGCCACGCGGTCCACCGCCGTGGGGATCGCGGTCCAGGCCAGCACGTGGTCGGGATAGAAGTCGATGAGGGTGTTCGGGTAGATGACCGCGTACCGCCAGACCCGGCGGTCCGCCTCGGCGAGGCCGGGCATGGGCGCGGCGATGCGCTGGTAGAGGCGTTCGGCCCAGTTCGAGGACGGCTTGTCGCGCAGCGGCGAGGCGAAGAGGGCGTAGGACTCCTCGATCTCATGCGTGTAGCCCTGGTAGTCGAGCAGCCGCATGAGGCCGGGGTGAGCCACCGGAACGTGGTACCCCTCCAGGTAGTTGTCGACGGCCACCTTCCAGTTGGCGTGCTGCACCTCCGCGCCGGCCAGGTCGTGGATACGGGCGCGGCCCACCGGCACCAGGTCGGCTCCGGCGTAGTGGCCGACCGCCGCTTCGAGCCCGGCGCAGCTCTCCGCCAGCGGTACCGCGTCGAGGTCGAGGTTGACGAAGACGAAGCCGAGGAAGGACTCGACGCGAGCGGGGAACAGGCCGAGCTTCGGCTTGTCGAGACAGGGGATCTGCCGTGCCTCCGGCGCGCCGACCAGGCTTCCGTCGAGGCGGTACGTCCAGCCGTGGTATGGGCAGCGGATCGCCTTGCCGGCCGGTTCGGGGGCGGTGACGAGGCGCGTGCCGCGGTGACGGCAGACGTTGAGGTGGGCGGCGAGGTCGCCGTCCTCGGTGCGGACCACCAGGACCTCCCGGTCCGCGACGGTGGCCGCGAGGCGGGCCCCCGGGTTCGGCAGGTCGGACTCGTGACAGACGAGCTGCCAGGACCTGCCGAACACATGCCGCGTCTCCGCGGCGGCGGTGGCGGGGTCGGTGTAGTAGCGCGCCGGAAGCGCGGGGGCCACCGGCGTCTCGGTGGCCGACGGCGCTCCGGCGGCCGACGGCGCTCCGGCGTCTCCTGATGCTTCGGTGACTGCCGGTGCTTGAGCGACTTCGGGTTTCTCCGGTGCTCTGGAGTACATCGGTGACTCCTCCGTGCCGCCGGTGCGGCGATCGGTATGGGCGTGCGATGTCGGTACGACCGAGCTGCGGACAGGCGGTCGGGGCGGGAAGCCGGACCGGGCTGACCGATTGGACAGCCAGATTGCTGGCTCGTTTCCGTCGGGTCAAGACTTGTTCACTGACCGATCGGTCAGCTAGCGTAATTCTTGCCTGACCGATCGGTCAGCAAACGTGTTCTCATGTCGCCGCCCCGGCGCTGCTCCTCATTCGCCCTGTTCACAGGCGTGGAAGCAGTGGGGCGGCCCGCCCGGCAGGCCGGGCCCCGCGCTCCTCGCGGTCTCGAACCCCTCCCCCTCGATCCATCCGTTCTCCTCGATCCCCCGACATCCGGCCGTCCCACCAGGTCGGCGCCCACGCACATCGAGCCATCGGCCTCCCCGTACCGAAGGCTCTCCGCGAGGCACCGGACCGGCAGGGCGGCACCCAACCTCCGGAGGCACGCATGAGCGGTCGTCGGCGTCTGGACTGGCTCGGGCTCACCCCCGAACCGGAGCGAGAACTCCCCACCGCGGTGGCCGCCCTGCGCGCCTCCGTACCCGGCGCGCCGACGCGGCGGGCGGAGGACCTGGCGGCGGCGGAGCGGCGGCGCGTCGAACGGCTGGTCCTGCGCGGAAGCCGTCACACCTGGCTCCGCTACCTCGCCGAGGTCACCGATCTGGTGACCGGCGTGGCCACCGGGTCGCGGGCGGGTGATCCCGCCGCGGCCCTGCTCGCCGGCGAGGTCGTCCTCGACCACCACCGCATGCTCATCGGCCTTCCCGGTCCTGGATACGGCCGCACGGCGGGCGACCGCGCCGCGCTGGAAGAGGCCGTACGGACCCTTCGCGGCCACACCCCCACGCCCACCCCCACCGGCCCCCAGGCCCCCACTCGGACAGGAGGCACCAGCCGATGACCACGATCCGGCTCCCGACGGCGAACCCGCCGGGCACCGTCCTCGGGGCCGCTCCGGGCCTGACGGAGACCGCCGACGACTACCGCGCCACCGGCGGCTACGACGGGGGCACCGCGCCCGACGACCTCCTCGCCCACCTCGCCGAATCCGGACTGCGCGGCCGCGGTGGCGCCGGATTTCCCGCCGCCGTCAAGCTGCGCTCCGTACGCGACCGCGGCGGCGCCCCCGTGGTCGTCGCCAACGGCGAGGAGGGCGAGCCCAGCTCGGTCAAGGACCGCTGGCTGCTGCGGGCCCGTCCCCATCTGGTCCTCGACGGGCTCGCCCGCGCCGCCTCGGTCATCGGGGCCGCACGCGGCATCGTGTACCTCTCCGACCCGGTGGCGGCCGGGAGCGTCCGCCGGGCCCTCGTCGAGCACCCGCCGCCCCTGCCCGTCGAGATCGTCGAGACCGGACACACCTATGTCGCCGGCGAGGAGACGGCGGTGGTCCGCAGGATCGACGGCGGACCCGCACTGCCCACGGCCAAGCCGCCCCGCCCCTTCGAGCACGGGGTCGGCGGTGAGCCCACCCTGGTCTCCAACGTCGAGACCCTCGCCCGGATCGCCCTCACGGCAGCCCGGCCCGACCTGCGGCGCTCCATCGCCCTCGGCACCTTGGTGACGCTCTCCGGCGGCCCGGTCGCCCCGGTGCTCACCGAAGTCCCGTACGGAGTCCCCCTGCGCGTACTGGCCGCCGAGCTCGGAGTACCCGACGCGACCGGAGCGCTGATGGGAGGGCTGTTCGGCGGACTCGTCGGCGCGGACGCCCTGGACCTCCCCCTGGAACCGGACGCGCTCACCGCCGCGGGCACCGCCCTTGGATGCGGAGCGATCCGCTTCCTCTCCCCCGGCGACTGCCCCGTGGCCGCCGCCGCCGACGCGGCCGCCCATCTCGCGGCCGAGAGCGCACGGCAGTGCGGGGTCTGCGTCTCCGGGACCCGGGCCGTCGGCGACGCCCTGGGCGCACTGGCCGCCGGAACCGCGGGCCCGGACACCGCCGACAGCCTGCACCGCTGGTCGCAGGGCCTGCCCGGACGCGGCGCCTGCGGGCTGCTCGACGCCTCCGCCGGTATCGCGGGCAGCCTGCTCCGCGCCTTCCCCCGGCTCGTCCGCTCCCATCTCGACGCGCCCTGCCCGCGATGTGCCGCCACTCCCCCGGACGGCCGCCGTCTGACCGTGTCCGTGCCACCGGCGGAAGCCGACGCCGGCCGCACCCGCGCCCCTCTCCCCTCCTCCGTCTCTCCGCTCCCCTCCCCGGTCTCGCCCCTCTCCTCCCCCGCCCTCCCGCTGCCCGCGCTGAAAGGAACGCCGTGAAACTCCTTCTGGACTCCACCCGCTGCCAGGGCTACGGACTGTGTCAGGAACCCGCGCCCGACCTGGTCGAACTCGACGAATGGGGTTACGCGCGGGTCATCGCCCTCGACGTCCCGTCCGGTCCCGAGGCCGCCGCCCGCGCCCGTGCCTGCGTCGAGAGCTGCCCCAACTCCGCCCTCCGCGTGGAGGGATGACATGGCACGCGACCTGACCGCCCTGTTCGACCCCGGCTCCGTCGCCGTCGTCGGCGCGAGCGACGACCCGGCGAAGTACGGCCACGCGGTGGCCTCCCAGGCGCTGCGCGCTCCGGACCGAAGGCCCGTGCACCTGGTCAACCGCCGCGGCGGCACCGTCCTCGGCAGGACGGCGGCCACCTCCCTCACCGCGATCGGCGAGCCCGTCGACCTGGTCGTGATCTCCGTGCCCGGCGCCGGCTTCGAGGCCGCCGTCGACGAGGCCCTCGCCTGCGGGGCGAAGGCGATCGTCGCCATCACCGCGGGCTTCGCGGAGGCGGGCCCCGCGGGCCTCGCCCGGCAGCGGGCGGTCGCCGCCCGGGTACGCGCCGCCGGAGCCGTCCTCGTCGGGCCCAACTGCCTGGGCATCGCCGACAACACCACGGAGCTGTACCTCGCCTCCGACCGTTTCGCCCCCGGCGGTGTCGCCCTGCTCAGCCAGAGCGGCAACCTCGCTCTCGAACTCCAGCTCCGGGGCGAGCCGCACGGCCTCGGGTTCTCCCGCTTCGTCTCCCTCGGCAACCAGGCCGACGTCACGCTCGTCGACCTCGTCGAGGACTGCGCCCGCCACGACGCCACGTCGGCCATCGCGGTGTACGCCGAGGACTTCGGCGACGGCCGGGCGTTCGCGGCGGCCGCCGCCGCGGCGGGCAAGCCGGTGGTGCTGCTCACCGCCGGCCGGGGCACCGCCTCCGCGCGCAGCGCCCAGTCGCACACCGGGGCCCTCACCACCTCGTCCGACGTGGTGGCCGCCGCCTGCCGGGACGCGGGCGTCGAACTCGTCCGTACACCACGGGAGATGACCGTGGTCCTGGCCGCGCTGGGCACGGGGCCTCGCACCACCCGACCGCGTCCGGCCGGCCGGCGTACCGCGGTCTTCACCGACGGCGGCGGTCACGGCGCGATCGCGGCGGACGCCGCCGAGGACGCCGGGCTCGACGTGCCGGAACTCGGCGGGCCGGCCCAGGACAGGCTGCGGGCCGTGCTCTGGGAGCAGTCCTCGGTCGGCAACCCCGTCGATCTGGCGGGGATGGGCGAGCAGCGCCCCCTGTCGTACGCCGACACGGTCGGGGAACTCCTCGCCGCCGACGAGGTCGACGCCGTGCTGATGACCGGGTACTTCGGCGGCTACGCCGCGTCCGACGGCGGTCTGGGCGGCGGTCCGGCCGGCGGTTCCGTACTCGCGGACGGCGAGACCCGCGCCGCCAAGGAGATCGCCGCGCGCCTCGCCGTCGCGCCGAAGCCGCTCGTCGTGCAGTCGATGTACCCGCGGTCGCCGAGCTGCCGGGTGCTCGCCGAGGCCGGGGTTCCGGTGTTCGGTGCCACCGAGGACGCGGCCCGCGCGCTGGCGGCGATGACCGGCCGGGCGGCGGCCGGCACGAGTGACGTCCCACCGCTGCCGCCCGTCGCCGAACCGTTGCGGGAGCCGGGCTATCACGGGGTGCGGGCGCTGCTCGCCACCGCCGGCGTGCCGTTCCCGGCGGCGCGCGAGATCACGGACGAGGCCGGACTGCTGGCCGCGGCCGCCGAGTTCGACGGACCGTACGTACTCAAGGCCCTGCACGTCCTGCACAAGTCCGACGCCGGCGGTGTGGCGCTGCGGCTACCCGACCGCGACGCCCTCCTCGCCGCGTACCGGGAGATGCGGTCCCGGCTCGGGGCGCCCGCCTACTCGGTCGAGGCGATGGCCGACCTGTCGGACGGTGTCGAGCTGATCGTGGGCGTGAACCGGGATCCGAGGTTCGGGCCGGTCGCCCTGGTCGGGCTCGGCGGGGTGCTCACCGAGACGCTCCGGGACGTGGCCTTCGCCCTCGCGCCCGTACCGGCGTCGCGGGCCGAAGCCCTGCTGCGCGGCCTGCGCAGCGCCGCGCTGCTGGACGGCGTGCGCGGGCGGCCGGCCGTCGACGTGGCCGCGGCCGCGGCCGTCGTCGAGCGCATCACCACCGTTGCCGCCGCGCACCCGGAGATCGCCGAACTGGAGGTCAACCCGCTGCTCGTACGCCCGGACGGGGCACTCGCCCTGGACGCCCGCGCGGTCCTCGCCCCGCCCGCCGATTCCGCGTCGGCCGCCGATTCCGCCCCGCCCGCCGATCTCGCCCGGCCCGCCGATCCGCGCTGACGCCGGCTGCCGGACCCACCACCCCGCCATCTGTGCCCTGGAGGACACATGGATTTCCGCTACACACCCGAACAGGCCGAGCTGAAGGGCCGCGCCGCCGCCTACACGCGCCTCCTGATGACGTACGAGGACCAGGCCGAGGAGGCGGGCGGCCCGCTGCCCGCCGACACGGTCCGCGAGCTGACCCGCGCCGCGATCGACGCCGGGGTCTACGCCATCAACATGCCGGCCGAGTGGGGCGGCGCGGGCCTCTCCCTGCTGGACCAGGTCATCGTCGAGGAGGAGTTCGGCAAGGTCACCAACTGCCTCTGGGACATCCCCTGGCGGCCCGCGAACGTCCTCGCGTACGGCACCGAGGAGCAGCGGGAGAAGTACCTGCTGCCGGTCATCCGGGGCGAGCGGTTCGACGCGTTCGCGGTGACGGAGCCCGGCGCGGGCTCCGACCCGGCCTCCGGCACGAGCACGGCGACCCGGACCGAGGGCGGCTGGCTCCTCAACGGCGAGAAGTGGTTCGTGACCTGCGGTGACATCGCGGACTTCCTGCTCGTTCAGGCCGACGCGGGACCCGAGCGGGCGGCGACGCTGTTCTTCGTGGACAAGCACGCGCCGGGTGTGGCGATGACCCGTGTCCCCCGCTTCATGCACTCCGCGGTCAACGGGCATCCCGAGTTCACGTTCACCGACGTCTTCGTCGTCGACGAGGACGTGCTCGGCGGCGTCGGCAACGGCTACGAACTGACCAAGGAGTGGTTCACGGACGAGCGGCTGATGATCGCCGCCCGTACCGTCGGCGCCGCCGAGCGGGCCCTGGAGCTCGCCCGGGACTGGGCCGTCGAACGGCGCCAGTTCGGCTCCCCCATCGCCGACTTCCAGCTCGTCCAGGGCATGCTCGCCGATTGCGCCGTGGACATCGCCGTCAACCGCGCCTACACCCACCAGGTCGCCTGGGAGGCCGACCGGCCGGACGCCGATCCCAAGACGCTGCACGCCAAGGCGTCGACGGCCAAGCTCGCGGCGAGCGAGGCCGCGGGGCGGGTCGTCGACCGGTGCGTCCAGATCTTCGGCGGCCGCGGCTACGACCGCACGTACCCGGTCGAGCGCATGTACCGCGAACTGCGCGTCGACCGGATCTGGGAGGGCACCTCCGAGATCCAGCGCCTGATCATCGCCAACGAGCTGATCAAGCGCGGCACCCGGGCCCTCGCCCTTCCCCACTCCTGACGACCGCTCGCCCGCCCACCCCGACCCAGAGGACAGACACACCCATGGACTTCCGCCTCACCGCCCGCCAGGAAGAGCTCCGGGACGCGGCGCGCGCCCTCACCGACGTCATCATGAAGTACGAACTCGACTGCGAGGAGAACAACGGGCTGCCCCCTCGGGCCCACGCCGAGATCCGCGACGCCGTCCTCGACAGCGGGCTCCAGGCGGTCAACATGCCGCGGGAATGGGGCGGCGCCGGGCTCACGATCCTGGAGCAGGTGACGGTCCAGGCGGAGCTCGGACGGCTCACCGGCGCGCTGTGGGACATGGTGTGGCGCCCGGCCAACGCGCTCTCCTACTGCACCCCGGAGCAGCGCGAGCGGTACCTCGTCCCCGTGATCAGGGGGCAGCGCCGGGACTGCTACGCGGTGACCGAGCCGGAGGCCGGCTCCGACCCGCAGAGCCTGCGCACCACCGCGACCCGGGCCGACGGGGGCTGGGTGCTGAACGGCGAGAAGTGGTTCGTCACCGTCGGCGACCACGCCGACTTCATGATCGTGCTCGCGGCCGCCGGGGAGGAGCGCGCTCCGACCCTGTTCCTCGTCGACAAGGACACGGCGGGCATCGAGATGACGCGGGTGCCGCGCTGGATGCACACCTTCGTGTACGAGCACCCCGAGTTCACCTTCACCGAGGTCTTCGTACCCGACGACGCGGTGCTCGGCGAGGTGGGCCAGGGCTACGACATCACCCGCTCCTGGTTCACGGAGGAGCGGCTGATGATCGCCGCGCGGACGATCGGAGCGGCGGAACGAGGCCTGGAACTGGCCCGTGACTGGGCGGTGGAGCGGCGCCAGTTCGGCTCCCGCATCGCCGACTTCCAGCTGATCCAGGGCATGCTCGCCGACTCCGCCGTCGACATCGCCGTCAACCGCGCCTACACCCACCAGGTCGCCTGGGAGGTCGACGAGGGGCTGGCCGACCGCAAGACGCTGCACGCCAAGGCGGCCATCGCCAAGCTGGCGGCGAGCGAGGCGTCCGGCCGGGTGATCGACCGGTGCCTGCAGATCTTCGGAGGCCGGGGCTACGACCGCTCGTACCCGGTCGAGCGGCTCTACCGCGAACTGCGCGTGGACCGGATCTGGGAGGGCACCTCCGAGATCCAGCGTCTGATCATCGCGGGCGAACTGGTCAAGCGGGGTACGGGCGTCCTGCACATGCCGTCCGCCGGATAGACGCCTTCTCCCGGGTGGTCCGGCCGGCGCCCGGCGGCTCGATGCTCCGCGCCGCCGTCCGGACCACCCGCACCTCGTACGCGTACGCAACAGCCGAGGCACCACAGGATCAGGGGAGGGAGGACGCACCGGTGACGGACGTCGAGCGGGTCGGGGTCGTGGGCTGCGGACTGATGGGTTCCGGTATCGCGGAGGTCTGCGCCCGCGCCGGGCGGGACGTCGTGGTGGTCGAGTCGGGCCGTACGGCCGCGGCAGCCGGCCGGGAGCGGATCGCGCGTTCCCTGGAACGCGCCGCGGCATCGGGAAGGCTGACGGCCGCCGAACGGGACGCCGCCCTCGGCCGGATCACGGTGACCACCGAGATGGAGCGCATCACGGACCGGGACCTCGTCGTCGAGGCGGTGGCGGAGGACGAGCGGGCGAAGCTGGAGGTCTTCGCCGTGCTCGACCGGACGGTGGAGCGGCGGGACGCCGTCCTGGCGACGAACACCTCCTCCATCCCGGTCATCCGTCTGGCGGCCGCCACCTCGCGGCCGGCGCAGGTCGTCGGCCTCCACTTCTTCAACCCGGTGCCGGTGCTTCCCCTGGTCGAGCTGGTCCCCTCCCTGCTGACCGGTGAGGAGACGGTCCGGCGGGCGCGGGCGTTCGCCGTGGAGGTCCTGGGCAAGGAGGTCGTCCGCGCCCAGGACCGGGCGGGGTTCGTCGTGAACGCCCTCCTCGTGCCGTATCTGCTGGCCGCCGTACGCATGGCCGAGTGCGGGACGGCGTCGGCCGAGGACATCGACCGGGGCATGACCCTGGGCTGCGCGCATCCCCTGGGCCCGCTCGCCCTTGCCGACCTCATCGGCCTGGACACGGTGCAGGCCATCGCACGATCGATGTACGCGGAGTACCGGGAGCCCCTCTACGCCCCGCCGCCGCTCCTCGCCCGCATGGTCGACGCGGGTCTGCTGGGCCGCAAGACGGGCCGGGGCTTCCACACCTACGGCGGCCGGGCAAGCGCGATGCGCGAGAATGACGGAGTGGCGGACCGGGCGACCGGGTCCGCCCGCCCGGTCCACGGACACCGACACGGGGAGCAGCCGACGTGACCAAGGCCGAACGCGCACTGGAGACGCGAGAGCGCATCCTCACGGCCGCGTGCGAAGTCATCGCCGACATCGGCTTCGAGAACGTCAGCATGCGCAAGGTCGCCGAGCACGCCGGAGTGTCGAAGGCCCTGCTGCACTATCACTTCGACACCCGGGAGAAGCTCTTCGCCGACGCGATGACGCACTCCTTCGCCCAGACCGGTACGGAGGCCGAGGACGGCGCCGAAGCGGTCCCGGCGGCCGTCGCCCTGGCCCGCATCCTACGGAGCATGCTGCCGACGGACGCGGAGCTGCGCCAGGACTGGAAGCTCTGGCAGGAGCTGTGGGTGCGGGCCCTGCGCGACACGGCGGCCCGCGATCTGGCCGTCGACCTGTACGACCAGCTGCATGTCTGGGTCGGCGGTGCGGTGCAACGCGGCGTCGCGTCCGGGGAGTTCGCCGACTGCGACGTCGACGCGCTGTGCACGCAGGTGCTGGCCCTCTGCGACGGCCTCGGCATCCGTCTGATGCTGGACGACCCCCGCGTGGACCTCGCGACGGCCCGCTCGACGATCTGGGGAACGATCGCCCCGACGCTCGGCATCGACCCCGCGTTCCCCGAGGTCTGAGGGGTTCAGTCGGCCGGGTCGGCCGTGAGGGCGGCGGCGGCCGCGAAGAGGCGGGCACAGCGCCGGGTCATGGCCTCGGGGGACTCGTCGGGGTGCTTGACCCACCAGCGGACGAGGGTGGCGACCAGGTCGCGCCAGACGTACCGGAGCGCGTCCGCGTCCGACGGGTCGGTGGATCCGGCCGCGCGGAGCAGGTCGGCGGTGCCGCCGGCCGCGAGCCGGTCGATGGCCGTCCAGTACTCGGCGGCCCGGCGCGCGGCCTCGCCACCGGCCGGCAGTGAGGTGTCGTAGAGGACGAACCACGCCTCCCGCTGCCCTTCCAGCGCGGTGAAGATGCTGTCCAGCACGCGCAGGGGCGTCTGCCCGGTGGTCCCGTGCTCGCCCATCGCCGTGCGGATGGTGTCCAGGAGCCGGTCCCCGACCGGTACGAGACAGGCGAGGTACAGGTCCTCCTTCGTACCGAAGTACTGGTGCAGCAGCGTCTTCGTGACGCCGACGCGCTCCGCGATCGCGGCGAGCGAGGCGGCCGCGTAGCCGCGCGTGCCGAACTCCTCCGTGGCGGCCTCCAGCATCTGCTGCTGACGGTGCTGCCGCGGAACTCCCTTGGTGCCTGCCTTCGAGCGGGGGGTTGCCATGCGCCGATATTATCAGTAAGTAATTTACCGCTAGGTAAATTCATTCGGCGACTTCGGGAGCGCACCCATGTCCGGCACGACGACGCAGCCCGTTCCCTCTCCTCGTACCCGCTCCTGGTGGGGCTGGGGGTGGGAGGACGCGCATCCCGACGACGCGGAGTGCGCCGCGATGGGCGCCCTGCTCCCCGGCACCCTCGCCCGTCCGCTCCCCGTTCCGCGCGTCCGCGACCTGCGCATCGAGGACCCCGCCGTCGCGCCGCCCCTGAGCCTCGCCCACCTGGTCGACACCGACCCCCGGCAGCGCGCGGCGCACGCCATGGGCAAGGCGTACCGCGATGTCGCACGCGCCCTGCGCGGGCGCCCCGGCCGCATCCCCGACCTCGTCGCACGCCCGACGGACGACCAGGAGGTGGCCGACCTGCTGGACTGGGCCGGCGAGCGGCAGGTCGCGGTCGTCCCGTACGGCGGCGGGTCCTCGGTCTCGGGCGGCGTGGAGTACC
Organism: Streptomyces sp. NPDC013317; assembly: GCF_055563155.1. Taxonomy (NCBI): domain Bacteria; kingdom Bacillati; phylum Actinomycetota; class Actinomycetes; order Kitasatosporales; family Streptomycetaceae; genus Streptomyces; species Streptomyces sp. NPDC013317. The sequence goes on along the minus strand of NZ_JBVHDX010000001.1, from coordinate 491,263 downwards.
GCGGTGACGCCCACCGCGCCGTGCTGTCCCTCGATCTGACCGCCATGGACCGCGTCCTGGAGGTCGATGTCCGTGGCCGGTCCGCACGCATCGAGGCCGGCACCCTCGGTCCGAGCCTGGAGGACCAGCTGCGGCCGCACGGGCTGACGTTGCGGCACTTCCCGCAGAGCTTCGAGTTCTCCACCCTGGGCGGCTGGCTCGCCACCCGGGCCGGCGGCCACTACGCGACCGGCCGGACGCACATCGACGACTTCGTCCAGTCGCTGCGCGTGGTCACCCCGGCCGGCACCAGCGCCTCGTGGCGGCTCCCCGCGTCGGGCGCCGGCCCCTCCCCCGACCGGCTCTTCCTCGGCTCCGAGGGAGCGCTCGGCGTCATCACGGAGGCATGGGTGCGGCTTCAGGAGCGCCCCGCCCACAAGGCGTCCACGTCCCTCTCGTTCACCGACTTCCACACCGCACTCGAAGCCGTACGCGCACTTGCCCAGTCGGACCTCTCCCCGGCCAACTGCCGGCTCCTCGACTCCGGAGAGGCCGCGCTCTCCGGGGCCGCGCACGACGGCTCCGCCGTCCTCGTCCTCGGGTTCGAGTCCGCGGACGGACCGGTCACGTCGCGCCTGGCACAGGCCGTCGACCTGGCCCGCTCCCACGGCGGCCGACGTACGGCGGACACCGCCTCGGCGGACGGCGCGCCCGCCGACGCCGCCGTGAGCGCCTGGCGCTCGGCCTTCCTGCGGATGCCGTATCTCCGCGACGGCCTGGCCAGGATGGGGGCCGTGGCCGAGACCTTCGAGACGGCGGCGACATGGGACCGGATCCCCGCCCTGATCGAAGCGGTGCGCACGGAGGTCGGCGATGCCGCGCTGAAGGCCACCGGCCACCCGGCGACCGTCAACTGCCGCCTCACCCATGTCTATCCGGACGGCGCGGCCCCGTACTTCACCGTCCTGGCCGCCGGCCGCCCCGGCGACGAGGTGGCCTTCTGGGACGACCTCAAGGCCGTGGCCAGCGAGGTACTGCACCGCCATCGGGCCACGATCACCCACCACCACGCCGTCGGCCGCGACCACCGCCCCGGCTACGACCGCCAGCGCCCCGAGCCGTTCGCCCTCGCTCTGCGGGCCGCGAAGGGCGCACTCGACCCCCGGGGCATCCTCAACCCCGGCGTCCTCGTCGACTGAGCGCCGCGAAGACAAGGTGACCGAACCGCTCGGGGTGAGGTACGAAGTGCTCTGTGAACGATCAGAACCACTCCTCGACCATTCGGGTGTTCGTCGCGCTCGCCCCTCCGGACGACGCCAAGGACGAGCTGGCGCGGGCGCTGCGGCCCGCCTACGGGGCGTACCCGGACCTGCGGTGGAACCGGATCGAGGACTGGCACATCACGCTGGCGTTCCTCGGGGAACTCCCCGTGGAGACCGTGCCGCTCCTCCGTCCGCCGCTGGCCGCACTCGCGGCGGCCCGCCGCCCCCTGGAACTGGCTCTGCGCGGGGGCGGGCACTTCGACGAGCGCGTGCTCTGGAGCGGAATCGACGGGGACCTCGACGGTCTGCACGTGCTCGCGTCGGAGGTGCGGGCCGTGGTCCGCTCGTGCGGTATCGCCTTCGAGGACCGGCCGCTCCGCCCGCACCTCACGCTCGCCCGGGCCCGCCGCAACGAGACCGCTCCCGTGGTGGAGACCGCTGCCGGGCTCGCCGCGTTCATCGGCCGCACCTGGCCGGCCGGGCGACTGCACCTGGTCGGCAGCAACTTCGGCCGCGGCCCCGGACCGATCCACTACCGCGACATCGAGGCGTGGAGCTTCGGCGGCGTCGAGGGCCCTGAGACGTCGGTTCGGCGAAGAACGCCGTGAGACGGCCGGCTTCCTCGTGCCGTCGTGATCGGCGCTCTGGCCCTCGGGCCGTGGGCGCGTGAGAATGCCCCCATGACCGACACCCCAGCCGCACCGGACGCCTCGTTGGCCCCTGCCGTACGTATGGAAAGGAGCGGGCCGGTGACCACCGTGGTGCTGTCGCGGCCCGCCGCCCGCAACGCGGTGGACGGGCCGACCGCCCGGCAACTGGCGGACGCGTTCCGGGCGTTCGAGGCCGACGACGAGTCGTCGGTCGCGGTGCTGTGGGGTGAGGGCGGGACGTTCTGCGCGGGCGCCGACCTCAAGGCCGTCGGCACGGAGGACGGAAACCGGGTGGAGCCGGACGGCGACGGCCCGATGGGCCCGACCCGCCTCCGCCTGACCAAGCCGGTGATCGCGGCCGTCGCCGGTCACGCCGTGGCCGGCGGGCTCGAACTGGCTCTCTGGTGCGACCTGCGCGTGGTCGAGGAGGACGCGGTCCTCGGGGTGTTCTGCCGCCGATGGGGCGTCCCGCTGATCGACGGCGGCACGGTCCGGCTGCCGCGGCTGATCGGCGAGAGCCGCGCCATGGACCTGATCCTGACCGGCCGCCCGGTCCCGGCCGCCGAGGCGTACGAGATCGGACTCGCCAACCGTCTCGTACCCCCGGGGCGGTCCCGGCCGGCGGCCGAGGAACTCGCCCGCGAGATCGCCGCGTTCCCTCAGCTCTGCCTGCGCCACGACCGGCTCTCGGTACGGGAGCAGCACGGGCTCCCCGAACCGGACGCGCTGGCGGCCGAGCTGCGTCACGGCATGGTGCCGCTGTCGGCCGGCGAAACCCTCTCCGGCGCCGCACGCTTCGCACGCGGGGCGGGTCGCCACGGGTCTTTCACGGACTGACGGACTGAGGCCTGGGCCTGGGGCCTGGGGCCTGGGGCCTGGGGCCTGGGGCCTGGGGCCTGGGGCCTGGGGCCTGGGGCCTGGGGCCTGGGGCCTTACGGCATGAAGGCATCAGGCCTGACGGCATGACCGACGCGTTCAGCGCTCGTACGTCCCGAGGAGCGTGGCGGAGGCCAGCTCGCGGCCCTTCAGCGCGCCGTGCACCTCCTCGACGCCCGGGTGACCGTGGAGGGGCAGCGGCTCGGACAGGGCGTACAGGCGGAAGTGGTAGCGGTGCGGACCGTGGCCGGGCGGAGGCATCGGCCCGCCCCAGCCCATACGGCCGAAGCCGTTGGGCCAGGGCAGCCCGCCCCGCGGCTTCGTGTCTTCCGGCACCCCGGTGGTCTCCGGATCGATGCCGGTCACCAGCCAGTGCAGGAACGTCTCCCCCGGCGCGTCCGGGTCCTCGCAGACAAGCACCAGCTCCGTGGCTTCCTCGGGCACTCCGGACCAGGTCAGGGGCGGCGAGACGTTCTCCCCCTCCCCGCTGTACCGGCGGGGGATCGTGGTGTGGTCGTCGAACGCGGTGCTGCTGAGTTCCATTCCGCTCATAGGCGCCGCCCTACCCGCCACGGCGGCCCCGGCACCGGTCCGGGCCCGGAAACCTCCGTTCGGCGGAGCACCCCGCGCGCGCTCAGCCCTGCCGAGCCGGCGGGGCGACCCGGTTCCGGCGGGCGCGCAGCGCGCGCGAGGTGCGCGTGATGCCGTAGCCGAGCAGCCAGGGCAGCACGGTGATGCCGAAGACGTAGACAGCGAGATAGCCGGTGAGGTCCTCCTGCCAGGTCTCCTCCTTCAGGCGGATCAGGCCTGACACCAGGATGGAGCCCGAGATCCCCACCGGCACGGCCGGCACCAGCACCGACCAGAGTCGCGGCACCCAGCCCGGCCGCCGGGCGCACCACACACCGAAACCTGCCATGAGGAAGGGCCCGAGCGGCACCCAGAACACCACCGGGACGAACAGCAGGGCCATCCAGTCGTCCGAGTAACCGAACATCATGCGGCATCCCCCCTGACCTCAGCCGCCCCTCGCCCTACCTGCCCCGGTGGCCTCAGCCGAACCACGGACGCCGTCCGGTGTGCCCGACGTCACGGGGAGCGGACACGGCCGACGTCCTCAACCGCCACGCCCCGTACCGCGTCTGGCTTCCTGGAGGCCCACCCCACGGCCCGTACCCTCGCGGCCCGGACGTACATTGATGCCTCCTCCCGTCCGGGGCGGACCCCGGCCGCCCACCCGGCACGGCACGGCACGACGACGAGGAGCACGCGTGGCCACCACCACAGAGTCCGCCCCGCCCACCGATCCCGCACCGCGGGACGGGTACGCGAGCGGTGAGCCGGCCGGGCCGACCACGCCCGCCTGGCGCATGCTCCTGGGGTACGTGCGGCCGCACCGCTGGACGCTGCTGCTCGGGGCTGTGCTCTCCCTGGTCACCGGAGCCACCGGGCTCGCGCTGCCGCTGGTGGCCAAGTTCCTGATCGACGCGCTCTCCGACGACCGTCCGATCGCCGGCGCGCTGCTGCTGATGACGGCGCTGGTCGTCGCCAACGCGGCCATCGGCGCGCTCGGCGGGTACGTCCTGCAGCGCACCGCGGAGTCGGTCGTCCTCGGCGCGCGGCGCACCCTGTCGTCGTACCTGCTGCGCCTGCGCATCGCGGCCGTGGACCGCAGCGAGCCCGGCGACCTGATGGCGCGGGTCACCTCCGACACGACCCTCCTGCGCGAGGTCACCACCGACTCGCTGGTGGGTCTCGGCACCGGCGGGCTGACGCTCGTCGCGACGCTGGTGATGATGGGCGTGGTCGACCCGGTGCTGCTCGCGGTCACGCTCGGCGTCGTGCTGGGCGCGGGCACGGTGATCGGTGTCTTCGTGCCCCGTATCCACAAGGCCAGCAGGCAGGCGCAGGACGCCGTCGGGGCCATGGGGGCGTCGCTCGAGCGCATCCTCGGCGCGCTGCGTACCGTCAAGGCGTCCGGCGCCGAGCACCGTGAGGAGCGGGCCGTGCACGCGGCGGCCGAGGAGTCCTGGCGGCAGAGCCTCCGCGCCGCGAAGTGGTCCGCGCTGGCCGGGAACACCGCCGGCCTCTCCATGCAGATCGCGTTCATCACCGTGCTCGCGGTCGGCGGCGCCCGGGTCGCCACCGGGGCGATCGACGTCGGCACTCTCGTCGCCTTCCTGCTGTACGTCTTCTATCTGATGTCGCCGATCCAGCAGGTCGTCGGCGCCGTGACGCAGTACCAGGCCGGGGCCGGTGCCCTGGCCCGGATCCGCGAGGCCCTGCAGCTCCCGGCCGAGCCGCCGGCGGCGCCGGCACCACTGCCCGCGCCCGGCGCGGAGCCCGCCGCGCTGACCTTCGAGGACGTCCGGTTCCGCTACGCCGACGACCTGCCGCACGTCCACCACGGCGTGACCTTCTCCGTGCCGCAGCGCGGCATGACCGCCTTCGTCGGCCCGTCCGGCGCGGGCAAGACCACCGTCTTCTCGCTCATCGAGCGGTTCTACGACCCGGAGGCCGGACGGATCACCCTCGACGGCCGCGACCTGGACACCTGGGAGATCCCCCGGCTCCGCGCCGCGATCGGATACGTCGAGCAGGACGCGCCGGTCCTCTCCGGCACCCTGCGCGACAACCTGCTGCTCGGCAACCCCGACGCCGACGAGGCCGACGTGCTGCGCGTGCTCGGGACCACCCGGCTCGACGGTCTCGTCGAGCGGCTCCCCAAGGGCCTGGACACCCTCGTGGGCCACCGGGGCACCAAGCTCTCCGGCGGTGAACGCCAGCGCGTCGCGATCGCCCGCGCGCTGCTGCGCCGCCCCCGGCTCCTCCTGCTCGACGAGGCCACGAGCCAGCTCGACGCCGTGAACGAGGCCGCGCTGCGCGACACCGTGGCGGACGTCGCGCGCACCACGACCGTGATGGTCGTCGCCCACCGGCTGTCGACGGTCACCATGGCGGACCGCATCGTCGTCATGGACGCGGGGCGGGTACGGGCCGTGGGCACCCACCGCGAACTCGTCGCCGTCGACCCGCTGTACGCGGAGCTCGCCGCGACCCAGTTCCTGGCCACCGCCGAAAGCTGAGGCGGCGTTACCCCTGGGGCACTCGGTTCTCGTGGAACTCAGGGGGCGCCAACCACTGTTCCGCGCCAAAAGGAGGGTCGTTCGCGGGGGGATTGTTGGCCGGGCACCCCCCTGCCCCGCCGTACCCGGGCGCCTAGCATTCGACCACCCCCGCCCACACCGGCGGGGAGCCCCAGCAGACACGTCTGACATGTACATGATAGTTCAACCGTTGCCGGTTGGACCACCCCCGTGGCGCAGCGAACCACCGGATCGGAGAAATCATGAGAGTCCCCCTGCTCGTGAGCGGAGCGGTCGCCGCTCTGTTCGCCTCGGCCCTGCCGACGCAGGCGAGCCCGTCGTCGATCGTCGATCCGCCCCCGGACAGGATCGTCATCGACATCGCGACGGTGAACGGCTCCGGCTGCCCCCTGGGCACCGCGGCCATCGCCGTCTCCGAGGACAACACCGCCTTCACCGTCACGTACAGCGAGTACCTGGCACAGGTCGGCGGCGGCTCCGCCCCCACGGCGGCCCGCAGGAACTGCCAGCTCAACCTCCTGGTGCACGTCCCCCAGGGCTTCACCTACGCGATCGCCAGCGCCGACTACCGCGGCTACGCGTCACTCCAGCCCGGCGCGAGCAGCACCGAGAAGGCGTCGTACTACTTCCAGGGCTCACCGAACACCGCGTCGCGGACCCACGCCTTCCAGGGCCCGTACGAGGACAACTGGCAGGCCACCGACAACACCGACTGGGCTCAGCTCGTGTGGGCGCCCTGCGGTGTGCAGCGGAACTTCAACATCAACACCGAACTCCGGGTGAACGCCGGCACGTCGAACCCGGCCAAGACCAGCTACATGACGATGGACTCCACCGACGGTGACATCAGCACCGTGTACCACCTCGCCTGGAAGGAGTGTCCGGCGAACTGACACTTGCGGCCGCCCCCGGCCGGGCCCCCCGTCCCGGCCGGGGGCGGCCGCGTCTCCCGGCGACCAACTCAAGCCTCTTGACGGCCACTTAACTTACTTCTTAAATCATGAAGGTGACGAAGGCATGTCATGCGCATGCCTTCCTGCTGCCGTCCCCTCCATTGCCACCTCCGCCACCCCATCCCCCACATCCCCCACATCCGACGGAAGAGAGAGCCATGCACTCCTCCCGCCCACCGCGCCGCGCCCTGCGGGCGGCCCTGTCCGCCCTGGCGGGCGCCGCTCTGCTGCTCGGCGTCGCCGGCACCGCCCCCGCATCCCCCGCCGACGACGGCATACGCGCGGCGCCCGCCGCCGAGGCGGCCGCCGTCACCTTCGCGGAGGATTTCGACGGCCCCGCGGGCTCCGCCGTCAACGCCGGCCGCTGGCAGCTCGAGACCGGCGACAACGTCAACAACCACGAGCGGCAGTACTACACGGCCGGAACCGCCAACGCGGCGCTCGACGGTCAGGGTCATCTCGTCATCACCGCGCGCCGCGAGAACCCCGGCAACTACACGTGCTGGTACGGACGGTGCGAGTACACCTCGGCCCGCCTCAACACCGCCGGGCGCTTCACGGCACAGTACGGCCGGGTGGAGGCCCGGATGAAGGTGCCCCGCGGCCAGGGCATGTGGCCGGCGTTCTGGATGCTCGGCAACGACCTCGGCCAGGTCGGATGGCCGAACTCGGGCGAGATCGACGTCATGGAGAACGTGGGCTTCGAGCCCTCCACCGTCCACGGCACCCTCCACGGCCCGGGCTACTCCGGCTCGGGCGGCATCGGCGCCGGCTACACGCTGCCCGGCGGGCAGGCGTTCGCCGACGCGTTCCACACCTTCGCCGTCGACTGGGCCCCCGACCGGATCACCTGGTCGGTGGACGGGACCGTGTACCAGACCCGTACGCCGGCCGATCTGGGCGGCCGTTCCTGGGTCTTCAACAAGCCCTTCTTCCTCATCCTGAACCTCGCCGTCGGCGGCTACTGGCCCGGCGACCCCGACGGCTCGACCGTCTTCCCGCAGCAGCTCGTCGTTGACCACGTCCGCGTCACCACGGGCGACGGCCCGACCACCGGCGGCCGGATCACCGGACTCGGCGGCAAGTGCGTGGACGTCGCCGGCGCGAACACGGCCGACGGCACGCCGGTGCAGCTCTACGACTGCAACGGCACCGCCGCGCAGCAGTGGACGGTCGGTACGGACGGCACGATCCGAGCCCTGGGCAAGTGCCTCGACGCGGCCTCCGGCGGCACGGCCGACGGCACCCTCGTCCAGCTCTGGCAGTGCAACGGCACCCCGGCCCAGCGCTGGGTCGCCGGCGCGGCCCGGGACATCGTGAACCCCCAGGCGAACAAGTGCCTCGACGCCACCGGCAACAGCTCCGCCAACAACACCCGGCTCCAGCTGTGGACGTGCGCCGGAACGGCGAACCAGAAGTGGACGGTGGGCTGAGCGCCATCAGCGGACGCGGCGGCTCCTCGGCCCGGCGCCTTCGATCCCGGTCGGCGTTCCCTCCGGGTCGAAAGCGCGGTGGAAGGTGAAGGCGTGCGGCGCGGGGCCGTGGTCATGGAGGGCTTCCAGCCTGGAAACCCCGTCCTGCCAGGTGGGTTTCACACCGTCGGAGGCCCACCAGGCCACGTGACTCGGGTGCCCTGCCCTCTCGAACCAGTCGTGCCGCCTGTTCAGCGCCTCACGGTGCGGACCGGCGTAGACGGCGTCGAAGGCAGGGCACAGGCCTGTCCAGAGCGAGAGGGTCGCGGCCAGAGCGGTGCTCTCCACCGTCCGGCCCTTGCCGTACCAACTCGGTACGGCGAACTCTCCCCACGCACCCCAGTCCGCCTCGAAGAGCATGCCCCGGTCGCCGCCCGCCGCTTCGGCACGCGCGAGGTAGCCGGGCTGCTGACTGATCGTCCGGTAGACGGCTTCACCGATGTCGTAGAACTCGCGCGTGAGAGGCCCGGCATCGGCGAGAGGTGACTTGAGGACGCCGAATGTGTACAGCGCGAGATGGGGCATGTGTCTCTCCCTGGTGGGGTGCCTGCGGGGCGATCGCCCGAGGACCAGGTGAAGGTAGCGACCTCTCCGGGCCTTGTCGAAGTTGCGTTCTCCCTGTCCAAGTGGCCTCTCGCACACGGGAGTCAACAGCAGGCACCCCCCCTGCTGAGCGTTCCTCCCCGACGCGCTCCGGGGCCCGGCCCGGCAGGTCAGCCGGGCCAGGTCCCGGTCACCCGGCGGATCGCCGTGGCGCCGGAGCGGTCGACGGCCGCTCTCACGGTGGCGAAGATGGCGCCCTGCAGCGCGGCGGCGATGAGGACCTCGCGCCAGGTGCGCTCCTCGTCCGTGGCGTCAGGGGCGTCGTCCTCGTGGCCGAGCTTCTTCCACACCTGCCTGAACAGCACTCCGGAGATCATGCCGGTCGCGGCGCCCAGCGCCAGGCCGAACGGCTTGTAGGCGACCTTCGAGGCCTTCATCGACGTGCCTTCCTGCGTCGGCGCATCACCGCCGCGGCCAGCAGCCCGACTCCGGCGGCGGCGAGCAGCGCGACGCGGTTCTCCCGCGCCGTGCGGGTGGCCTGGCCGGCCCGCTGCTTCAGGGGTTCGGGTGCCTTCTCCTGCACCAGGTGCGCGGTGTGCACGGTCTTGTCGCGAACCTGAGCCGCCGTGCTGCCGGCCTTCTCCCGTACGGGCTCGGGAGTCTTCTCCCGCACGGCCTGAGCGGCGTGGGCGGCCTTGTCCCGCACCTGGGTCGCGACATGGCCCGCCCTGTCCTTCACGGCGGCGGCCGTGTCGTGCGCCGTGGCCCTGATGTCGGTCTTCGCGGCGAGCGCGTCGACCGTGGCTCCGAGCTGCTCCCGGGTCTGCTGCACCTTCTCTCGCTGCTTCTCGGTCGCTTCGGCGCCGTTGTTCTGCGGTTCGTGCCGGGACGGGGTCATCGCTTCGCCCTCCTTGTCGATCTTTCGTGCACGGTCTTCCGACCCCCGTGTCTGCGCGCGTACCCGGCCTGGCCCGGTCCACACGGCCCGGAGCCGTCACGGACGGGCACTTCCGGCGCTCACCACGTACGCTCGAAACAGGCTCCCGAAGGGGATGGGGCGTATGTGTCGCTGGCTCGCCTATTCAGGTACGCCGATGCTGCTCGACACCGTGCTCTACCGTCCCGAACACTCCTTGATCAATCAGAGTCTCCACGCCAGGATGGGTGTCGAGACGACCAACGGTGACGGTTGCGGCCTCGGCTGGTACAGCACGGACGGGGACGGGACGCCGGCCGTGTTCCGCGATGTCGGGCCGGCCTGGAACAACCGCAACCTGCGCGAACTCTCGGCGCATGTCCGCTCCCCCCTGTTCTTCGCCCACGTCCGGGCCTCGACCGGCTCGGCGGTCCAGCAGACCAACTGCCACCCCTTCCGGCACGGCCGGTGGATGTGGATGCACAACGGGGCCATCGCGGACTTCCCCCGCCTGCAGCGCGACCTCTGCATGGCGGTCGACCCGGCGCTCTTCCCCTCCATCGAGGGATCGACGGACTCCGAGGTGATGTTCTACCTGGCCGTCACCTTCGGCCTCGACCAGGACGTCCCGGGCGCGGTGGCCCGTATGGTGGGCACGGTGGAGCACCTCGGCAGGGAACACGGCGTGCCCGATCCGATGCAGATGACGGTGGCGGTGAGCGACGGGGAGCGCGTCTGGGCGTTCCGGCACTCCAGTGAGGGAAAGTCCCGCTCGCTCTTCTACAGCAGCAGGGCCGAGGCGGTCCGGCGCCTTCACCCCGAGATCCACTATCTCAGCGAGATCTCCGACGACACCCGCATCGTCGTCTCCGAGCCCCTGGGCGACCTGCCGGGCGTGTGGAACGAACTGCCGGAGTCCAGTTACGCGGTGATCCCCTCCGGTCCGGAGACCGACTACCTTCCGTTCGTTCCGGAGTTGCCGTAGGCGTGGCCGTAAAGGCAGCCGTCGCCAGCCGAGAGCGGGCCGCGGCCGGTGGTCGGCGGCCGGTGCGCTTGTCCGTGGCGGCGCGGGGCAGACGGGTCGCATGACCGTACCCAAGACCAGTGTCCTCGTCCTCGACAGCACCGACCCCGAACCCCTCGCACAGTTCTACGCGGCCCTGCTGGCCGCCACCGTGGAGCCGGCCGACGGCGATCCCGATCTGCTGCTCGTCTCCGGCGACGCCGGAGTGGTCCTCGGGATCCGCCGTGACCTCGGACAGGCGCCGCCGAGCTGGCCCCGCCCCGAGGACTCGCTCCAGGCCCACCTGCAGTTCTTCGTGGCCCACGACGCGCTCGACGCGGCGGAGCGCGAGGCGGTCTCGCTCGGTGCGCGCCCCGTCGCGGCGGTGCGCGACGGTACGCGGTCCGACCGGCGTACCGACCTGCGCCGCTACACCGATCCGGCCGGGCACTCCTTCGTCCTGGCCGCTCGATCCGCCGACGGCTCTCGTCAGACGGTGTGAACTCCCCCTGTCGGTCCGGTGGTTCGGTGCGGCTGACGTGGAGGGTCAGAGACGGACGACGACGAGGGCGATGTCGTCGCGAGCGCCTCCGGCGACCCCCAGCCGTGCGAGCAGTTCGTCGGCGAGCAGCTCCGGGTCATGGCCGTGGAGGTCGCCGAGCGCGGCGGTGAGCCGGTCCAGGCCGTGGTCGATGTCCTCGTCGCGGCGTTCGATCAGCCCGTCCGTGTAGAGGACGAGCGTGTCTCCGGGGCGGTAGGAGGTGCCGGACTGCGGCCGGAGCACATGCTCCGGCCTGGCTCCCAGCGGCGGGTCCGTGGCCTGATCCAGCAGCTCGCAGGTGCCGTCCGCGTGCAGAAGCACCGGTGGCGGGTGACCGGCGCTGGAGTAGACGACCAGCTGGGACCTGGTGTCCACGAACGCCATCACCGCGGTGGCGGCGAGCGCCCCCTCGATGGAGCGGGCGTACATCCCCAGCACCTCCAGGGCCTGCGCGGGCCCCGCCACCGACCGGCCGGCGGCGGACAGGGCGCTGCGGAGCATGCCCATGACCGTGGCGGCTTCCAGGCCGTGGCCGACGACATCACCCACGGCGACCGTGAAGCGTCCTTCGTCCAGGTCGACGGTGTCGTACCAGTCGCCGCACACGTTCAGCGAGCCGATGGCCGGCAGGTAGCGCACGGCGACATCCGAATGCCGGGCCAGGTCCGGGGAGTGCAGCATCGCCTCCTGCAGCGCGAGCGCGACCTCCCGTTCCCGGGTATGCGCACGGCGCAGCTCCTCGTTCAGGAGCTGCAGTTCCCGCGCCCGGGCGTACAGCTCGGCCTCCACCCCGTCCTCGCTCTGGTTCTCGTTCCCGTTGCCGTTCTCGTCCCCGCTCGAGCTTTCGCTCTCGCCGCCGTCCTCCTTCCCGCTCCCCGTCTCGTTCCCGCTTCGGCCTCCCCTCCCGGGCAGCTGCTCGCCCTCGGCGGAACGGTGGAACCGGCGGGCACGGACGAACGAGGTCACGTCCTCCACCCGGTGGATGATCCATGCCACCTGTCCGTCCGGACGGGTGACGGGGGCGTTGACCGGGGACCACCAGCGCTCCTCGAACACTCCGGGGCGCTCGGTCACGGGGATGTCGTACTTCTGCAGCGCCATGATGTCCGTCTGGCCCGTGGCAAGCACCCGCCCCAGCGACGCCCCGAGATTGCTCACACCGTCCGCGTCGGGGTCCGCGGGGTTGTCGGGGAAGGCCTCGAACAAGGGCTGGCCCAGCAGCTCCTCACGGCTGCGTCCGGTCGCCCGCAGGTACGCCTCGTTGACATCGACGATCACCAGATCCGGTGACAGCACCAGATACGGGCTCGGCGTCGCGGTGAACAGCGCCCTGTAATCGATCTCCAGCTCCACGGCCCACCGGCTCCTCTTCCCGGGGATGCCTCTGTCGCCAACCTACTCAGCCCTCCGGCCATCCGCGCGCCAGCACACCGCTACGGCTCAGTTGTGTGGACGACCCGACCCGCCTGGTGACGAAGCGCTCAGCCGCGGGTCTGGGCATGGTCCACGGTGGCGAGGCGGCGGCTGTACTGGATCACGTCGTACTTCTGGTCACCGGTGACCACGACCTCGGCGCGCGACGGCGTGGCGGGGAAGAAGTCGTCGGCACGCACCGGGGTGCGGGCGGCCACGTACGCCTGACCGGGAGGGAACGCGTACATGGTGAACCGCGTCTGTTCCGACGCGACCACACCCCGGGGGTACTCGGCGGCGCGAGGATAGGCCGTCGTGTGGACGGCGACCGACGTCACCCCGTCCGCGGGACGGACGATCCGCGCGTTCGGGGCGGGGCGGGTGTGCGCGCCCGCCGGGTTGTGGATCCAGCCCTTCTGCCCACCGAACCAGATGGCCGTCCAGTCTCCTCGCACGTCGGCGACCACGAACTCCTGCCCCCACATCGCGGTGGCTCCCCAGTCGTCGATGCGCTCGGTTCCCGCCGACCCGTCCGGATGGAGCGCGGGATCGGAGACGAGCGGAGCATCGGCACGCGGCGCCGTGCGGACGTAGAGGAAGTTCGAAGGCTGGTTCTGCGTACGACACTTGGGATCGCACACCCGGACCGCCTGCGGGTTCCCGCCGTACTCCGGGGCGATGCCGACCGCTTGCCCGATCCCGATGCTCCCGCCGCCCGCGCGCCCTTCGGCCCCGGGCTCCCGGCGGTCGCCTGCGCCGAGAAGAGCCATGAACTTCTCCCAGTCCCAGTAGGGGCCGGGGTCCCAGTGGGCGTCGGGCGCGCGGGCCGGACGCGGTGGGAGGACGTTGTCGTGCCCGACGATGTGCCTGCGGTCGAGCGGGACGTCGAAGCGCCGTGCCAGATAGGTCACCAGCGCGGCCGTCGCCTTGTACTGGGCCGGGGTGAACCAGGTAGGCCCCTGGGCGGCGTAACCCTCCATCTCGATGCCGACGCCGTGCAGGTTGACCCAGTAGTTCCCGGCGTGGAAGGCGATGTCCTTGGTGGCGACCATCTGGGTCGCAGCGCTGCCGTCGGCCTTCATCACGTAGTGCGCGGAGACCCCGCTGGACGGGTCCTGGAACCAGCTGATTCCCGCGTCGTAGGGCCCCTCGATGTCATGGATGACGATGAAGTCGACGTCGATGCCGTTGGAATTCCGCGCGGACACCTGGTAGTTCGAGGCGGCGGCCGGGACGAACCGGCAGTTCAGCTCGGTGGGGCACTCCGGCACCTCCGTCGCGGGAAGCGTCCGCAGCCTCAGGGACGCGAGCTGTGACGTCGCCGGACGAACGGCCGGCCTCTTCGCCAGCGTCACCGTCTGGCCGTCCTCGCGCACCCTCTGCGCGCCCGTACGGATCACGCTGAACACGCCGTCGGCGAACCGGCCGGCCGTCGCGGTGTCGGCCGCCTGGCTGTAGCGCGCCACGGCCCCGTACCAGCTGCCGGGATCCGGCGAGGCCCCCCGGGTGATCTGCCGTTGGTACGAGGCGAGGAGGGCGGCGCCACCTCGGAGGTTCTGCCGCTCGTCGGTCTTGAGGGTCCGTGGTGCGACGCCGATCAGTGCGGAGGCGGCCTGCACGGTGTGCTCGGAGGGGTCGTCGGTGCCGGTGGTGTCCACGGGCCCTTCGCCCGGGCGGTGGGCGTACGTCCTCCCGGACGTCGTGTCCGTCAGGTGCATCGGTCCGTAGCCGCCCTTGGTACTCGGGCGGCCCTGGTTGCCCTCCCACCAGGAGGCCTCGTGGCTGACCCCGAGGAGCACATCCTTCGGTACGCCGAACTCCGCGGCCGCCTGCTCGGCCGCCCGCTCGAAGTCACTCGGCGTCGCATCGGACGGCCGGGCGGTCCCGGCGCCGGCGCACCCCCAGATGAGGGCCACTGCCACACCCGTCGCGCCGAGACGCCGCTGCCCCCTGTGTCTTCTGGCCACACCACGTCCCATTCGCTTCGGCGGTCGGAGTCGTCGTCGAGGCCGGTCCAGCGGCCGCCACAATCCTTGGGGCGACAGCTTTACGTTCCGGCCGACACGCCGCATGCGTGCGGGTCCGTCACCGCACCGGAGCAGTCGCCGGCCACGACACGACGAGTCCCACCGGGAGCGAGGTGGCGCGGGCGGTCAGAGTCCGGCGATGTCCCGTGCCCTCTTGAGTACGGAGTCGAGCGCGTCCACCCCGGCGTCGCGACGCCGGGCCTCGGCCGCCCGGTCCGCCGGCACGAGCCGCTCGGCGACCTGCACGGCGTGGGCGTCCGGATCACCGAAGGCGACCCGCGGATGCTCTCCCGTCTCCGCGCAGTGCGCCGTGACCTCCTTGACCGCCCGCAGCACGACTGCCCGGTCCACGCCCGGTTGCCTGGCCAGCCGAACCTGGAAACGCGCCATCCACTTCTCGCGGTCCTTCTCCGCCGCCGCGTCCGTCGTCTCGTTCTTCTTCGCCACGTGCTCTCCCGGGTGTGGTCGGCGGACGTCCTCCGGAGAACGAGACGTCAGAACGTCCCAGCGGGTTGCCCCGGCAAGGTCAGCGGCGGCGCTTGAAGGTGCGGCCGGCCCCGACACCCGCCACGTGAAGGGCGAGGGCGGTCAACCCGAGCAGCATCACGTTCGCCGAGGAGAAGACGTCGTTGGTACCGATGTCCGCGGCGTTGATCAGCCAAGCGATGAAGAACAGGACCGCAGCCACTATGCCAAGCATGAACAGCTCCTCTCGAAGGGTGCTGTCCGTCTGCCCCCGCATCGCCGGTCCACGCCGAGGGCGAGGCTTCGACCGGCGACAGACCGGGGCGCCCTGGTCCACCGCGGCCGCGGGCTTCGCGGTCAGCGCACCCTGCCCCGGGGCTTCAGGTGGGTCGGGGGGAGTTCCGGGGAGGGGATCGGGAGGCCGTCGTAGCCCTTCACCTCGCCGAAGCGGGTGCCCGTCATCCAGTCCTCCCGGGCCTGCGCGATCTCCTCGTGCGACCGGCCGATCCAGTTCCAGAACATGACGATCTCCTCCTCGAACGGCTCGCCGCCCAGGAGCATCAGGCCCGCGTCCGAGGTCGCGCGCAGGGGGAGTTCGGTGCGGCCGCAGCCGAGGTAGAGCATCGAGCCCGGGAGGACGGGGACGCCGTCGACGTGGGCCTCCCCGGACATGGACAGGACCGCGTACTCGAAGTCCGGATCCAGGGGGAGACTCGCCTCCGTGCCCGCCGTCAGGGCGAGGTCCGCGCCGATCAGGGGGGTGTAGGTGGTGCCGGGCGAGGCGGCGCCGTCGAGTTCGCCGAGGATCACGGTGGCCGTGAGGCCGGGGGCCGTGACCTGAGGGAGGTCCGCGTGGTGCTGGAAGTGGGGTTCGACGTGGCGGTGGGCGTCCGGGAGCGCGACCCAGAGCTGGGCCCCGTGGAGGAAGCGCGCGTGCGAGCGGGGGCTCTCCTCGGAGTGGGAGATCGCCCGGCCCGAGGTCATCAGGCCCAGTTCCCGGGGGCGGATCGTCTCCAGGCTGCCCGTGCTGTCCCGGTGCAGGACCTCGCCCTCGTGGAGCCAGCTCACCGTCTGGAGTCCCATGTGCGGGTGCGGCGGAACCTGCATTCCGGGCTCGTCCGCGATGTCGTCGGGACCGTAGTGGTCGACGAAGGCCCAGGCGCCCACCATGCGGCGGCCGAGGTTGGGGAGCAGACGGCGGACCTCGGTCGACTCGCCGAGCTGGACGTGACGGGGGCTGAGGAGTTCCCGGACCGGCTCGGCGACGACGAAGCCGCGGCCGCCGCACACGGTGAGGGCGGCCTGACGATCTAGATTGCTCATGCCAGTCAACCTATTCCTCTCACGGGACGAGGTGGGCGTGTCTCCACCCGGAAATAGTAGTGGAATGTTCAATCATCTTGCGATGTTGACGACGACGGCACCACCCCACCGGGTGGCAGGGTATGGACGCCACGAGGGAGCGCGAGTGAACGACACGTACTACGAGTTCGGCACGGCCGGCGAGCGCTGGGACCGCGCCCGGTTCTTCTTCGAGGCCAAGGAGTACCAGTCGGCGGCGCGCATCCTGCGCGGTCTCGTCGCCGAGCACCCCGAACAGACCGCCCAGCGCCTGCTGCTGGCCCGCGCGTACTACCACTCCGCCCAGCTGTCCCGTGCCGAGACCGAGCTGCGCGCCGTGCTCGACCGCGACCCGGTGGAGCACTACGCCCGGCTCATGCTCGGCCGCACCCTGCAGCGGCAGGGCCGCCCCGCCGAGGCCGCCCCGCACCTCCGGCTCGCCGCCGCCATGAGCGGCGACCTGCCGGAGTAGGCCCTTGAGCCGGTCCCGCGGCGGCCTTCGATAGGGTCGTCGCGGGAGGTTCGGCCGTGCGTACGGGACGAGTGGGACGGAGCCGCATGCGAGCGGGAGGTGCCGTCGCGCACCTGATGCTCGTGGTGGTGCTCGCCCTCGGCGTCTTCGTGATGCACGCGGTCGGCCACCCGGAGAGCGCCTCGGACACGGGGACGGACGGCATGTCGCACGTCTCCGCCCCCGTCCACGACGCCCCCGTCCACCCCCCGGGCACCGAGGCTCCCGCCGCCCCGTCGCACGACTCCGGCATGGCGACGGACATGAGCACGCTCTGCGTGGCCGTCCTCGGGGTCTGGGCTCTCGCCCGGCTGGTCCTCGCCGCCCTCGGACGGCGTCCCGACCGGCTGGTCCGGCTGCTCGGCCGGCTCACCCGGTCGCTCGCCCCGAACGCCCCGCCACCCATATCTCCCGGCCTCGCTCAGCTGTCGATCCTGCGGATATAGGCCGAACCGCCACCGCGGGCGCGCCTCGCGCTGCCCGCACACGCGCCGCTTCGACCCTTCCGAACCTTCACAGCACACGAGGTGTGACAGACATGCGTACGTTCGACCATCCCACCGCCCGGAAGCTCACGCTGACCGGCGCCGCGGCCGTCGCGGCCCTGCTGCTCGCCGCCTGCGGCTCCGCCGGAGACTCCGCGAACGACGCGGCCGGCGGGACGAAGCCGGGCGCCGCGGCCTCGGCTCCCGGCTCCTCCGCGGCCGGCGCGTTCAACGACGCGGACGTGGCGTTCGCCCAGGCGATGATCCCGCACCACCAGCAGGCCCTGGAGATGGCGAAGCTCGCCGAGGGCAGGGCGGAGGACGCCGGCGTCAGGAAGATCGTCGCCGACGTCGAGAAGGCCCAGGACCCGGAGATCCGGACGATGAGGTCCTGGCTCAAGTCCTGGGGCAAGCCCGAGTCGGCGGGCGAGGGCGGTCACGGCGGCGGACACGGCAGTGGCCACGCCATGGCCGGGATGATGTCCGAGCAGGACATGAAGGAGCTGGAGTCCCTCCGGGGCAAGGCCTTCGACCGGAAGTTCGCCGAGCTGATGATCGCCCATCACGAGGGGGCGGTCGAGATGGCGAGGACCGAGCAGACGGACGGCCGCGACGCCACGGCGAAGAAGCTCGCCGACGACGTCGTACGGACCCAGTCCGCCGAGATCGCCGAGCTGAAGAGGATCCTCGACCGGCTCTGACCCGGGCGCGGGCCTGCGGCGCCCCGGATTCCGGGGTGCCGCAGGCCCGCCGTACGGGGGCTCAGGCGCCCGTACGCGTGTGGACGATGTCGCCGCCCACGACGACGGTCTCGGCCACCGTCCCCGGGATCTCCTCGGGGTCGACGCGGAGGATGTCGCGGGAGAGGACGACGAAGTCGGCGAGCTTGCCGACGGTCAGCGAACCCCGCTCGTCCTCCAGGAAGTTGGCGAAGGCGGACCCCATGGTGTAGCCCTCGACGGCGGTCGCGACGTCGATCGTCTCCTCCGGCGTCCAGGGCTCTCCCCCGCCGTGCAGCGGACGGCGGGTGACGGCTGTGTAGATGCCGACCATGGGGTCCATCTCGGCGACGTTCCAGTCGCTGGAGAGGGCGAGGACGGCCCCTGCGGCATGGAGGCTGCGCAGCGGCCACGCCTTGTGCCAGCGGTCGGGGCCGATGTTCTCGGCCCAGTCCTGGCCGGGGCCCGCGATGTCGGGTGCGGCATGGCGGGGCTGCATGCAGGCGACGACACCGAGTTCGGCGAAGCGCGGGGTGTCGGCCGGGTCGAGACACTCCACGTGGACGACCTGATGGCGGGCGTCGCGCGGCCCGTTGGCGGCGCGGGCTCGGGCGACGGCGTCGAGGACCGTGCGGATGCCGCGGTCGCCGGTGGCGTGGACGAAGCACTGGAAGCCGCGCGCGTCGAGCCCGGTGAGCAGCGCGGCGAACTCCTCCGGCGGGTAGAAGGTGTCGCCGCGGTGGTGCCCGCAGCCCGCGTACGGCTCCAGGAGCGCGGCCGTGCGGGGTTCGACGACGTCGTCGATGTACAGCTTGAGCGGTCCGACGCGCAGCCGGTCGTCGGCGAACGTACGGGCGGCGGCGGCGAACTCGTCCAGTTCGGCGTCGGTGGTGCCGCGCGGGTGGAAGAGCGCGGCGACGATCCGGGAACGGAGCCGGCCCTCGGCGCGGGCGCGCTCGAAGAGGGCGAGGTCGTCCAGGGAGTTCTGCGGTTCGACGACGGTGGTGATGCCGAACGCGATCGCGTCGTCCAGGCTCTTGGCGAGCCGGCCGTACTGGCGGTCGGGCGAGGCCCACGGGAGGCCGAGCTCCCGCAGCGCACGGTGGCCGGCCCGGGAGAGGCCCTTGATCGCGAAGTCCTTGACGAAGCCGGTCGGTTCGCCGGTCCCGGGGTCGATGACGGCGGTGCCGAACGGCAGGTCCGTGCGGTCGCGGGTGACGTCGAGCGCGCGCAGGGCGGCGGTGTTGAGCCAGGCGGTGTGCACGTCGTAGCTGAGCACGAGGGCGGGCGTGTCCCCGGTGACGGGGTCGAGGTCGGCGGCGGTGGGCATGCGCCCGCCGGGTATCGCGGAGTAGTCGAACGCCTCGGCCTCGATCCAGGCGGCTTCGGGGTGGGCGGCGCGCCAGGTGGCGATGCGCTCGTGGATCGCGTCGAGGGTACGGGCCCCGGCGAGTTGGACGCAGGCGTCGTCGGAACCGAGGCGTACGTGGTTGTGGGCGTCGACGAAGCCGGGCAGGACCAGGCGGCCGCCCGCGTCGAGGACCGTGGTGCCGGGACCGGTCCAGCGCGTGGCGTCGGCGTCCGTGCCGAGCCAGACGATGCGTCCGTCGCGCACGGCGAGCGCCTCGGCCTCGGGCAGCCGGGGGTCGACGGTGTGGATGCGGGCCCCGGTGAGCACGAGGTCGGCGGGGATTGCGCTGTTCATGAGGGGGCGAACTCCAGTTCCTGGCAAAGGTGTCACGGCTGTACGGGGGTGGCGGCGCGGCGCGCGAGGAGGACGTACACGAGCGCGGAGACGAGTGCACCGAGGAGGGTGAGGTCGGCGCCGCCGAGCGGGGCGACGAGGGGGCCGGTCCAGAGTTCGGAGTCGCAGGTGAGGGCGGCGAAGACCATCCCGGCGAGCAGCGCGGTCGTTCCCGCGGGGCTCCATCCGGAGCGGTACCAGTAGCCGCCGCGCTCGCCGGCGTGCAGGGCGTCGGAGTCGTAGGTGCAGCGGCGCAGGACCATGTCGGCGAGGAAGACCCCGCCCCAGGGGGCGAAGACGATGATCAGGAGGGAGAGGAAGGCGAGCAGAGAGGTGGTGAAGTCGGTGAGGAAGAGGGCACCGAGGGAGCCGACGGCGGTGACGGCGGCGCTGATCACGATGGCGCGCGAGCGGCTCCAGGGGATGCCGAGGACCTGGAGGTTCAGGCTGGAGGAGTAGAGCGTGATGATCGAGTTGGTGACCGAGCCGCCGAGGATCAGGGCGAGGAAGAGCGGCTGGAACCAGCTCGGGAGCAGTCCCTCGGCCCCGGCGACCGCGTCGGTCATGTCGGCCTGGGTCGCGGCGGCGACGCCTGCGATGCCGAGGGCGACGGAGGAGAGGAAGCCGCCGAGCCCACCGCTCCAGGTGAGGGCCTTGAGTGAGGTGGTGCGCGGCAGGTAACGGGTGTAGTCGGCGGGCATCGGGACGTACGAGATGGGGCCGGCGAGCACGACGACGAACGCGAGGCTCCAGCCGGCGGCGCCGGGCCCCTCGGCCGGGGCGGTGGTGTCGGCGCCGGGCAGCACGAAGACGAGCAGGGCGGCGAACCCGAGCGCGAGGGCGTAGGCCATCCAGCGTTCGGCGAACTGGACCGTGGCGTGACCCCACAGGGCGACGGCGAAGGTCATCGCGAGCGTCACGAGCAGGGCGACGGCTCGTGCGGTGTGGCCGCCCGTGGCCCAGCCGAGGTCGGCGAGGAGGGCTTCGAGGGCGAGGGTGCCGACAACGGTGTTGACGATGGTGTAGCCGATGCTGACGACCCAGTTGAGGAGTCCGGCGGGCCAGTTCCCGCGCACCCCGAAGGCCGCGCGGGAGATCACGAGGGTGGCGGTGCCGGTGCGGACGCCGCTGAGCCCGGCCGCGCTGATCGCGAAGAAGGAGAGGCCGCCGATGACGACGGCCGCGGTGGCCTGCCAGAAGGAGAGGCCGAAGGCGACGGCGAGGGCGCCGTTGATCACGTAGGTGAAGGTGAGGTTGGAGCCGAACCAGAGCCAGAACAGGTCCTTGGCGCCGCCGTGGCGCTCGGCGTCCGGAATGGGGTCGATGCCGTGGCCCTCGACCTGGAAGACCTCGTCGCGGCCGGCGTCCGCCGTTCTCTCCTGGTGCAGCATGCCCACTCCCAGACTTTGAATGGTGTTCTAGAACTTAGAACAGCATTCAAGATGTGGGAGAGATGACGGCCGCGTCAAGACCTCCGGGCCCTGCGGTTAAAGTCGTGACCTGGCGGGTGACGGGGATGGAGGCGGCACGGGTGGCAGGGTCAGCACGACGGCGCGACGGGCACATCGCCCAGGAGCGGATGCTCGAGGAGGCCATGGCGGCCATCGCCGAGAACGGTCTCGCGGCGCTCACCATGTCGGCGCTGGCCGAGCGCCTGGGGACCAGCGGCGGCCACATCCTGTACTACTTCGGCAGCAAGGACCTGCTGCTGCTCGCCGCGCTGCGCTGGAGCGAGGCGGCCCTCACCGAGGAGCGTCGGGCGCTGCTCGGCCGGCGGCTGACGGCGGAGCGCAAGCTCGACCTGTTCCTGCGGCTCTATCTGCCGCAGGGTCCGCGCGATCCCCGGTGGATGCTCTGGATCGAACTCTGGGCGCGCACCCAGGGGAACGACACGCTGCGCGAGGCGCAGCAGGAGCTGGATAGGGGCTGGCAGGAGGACCTGGAGGCCCTGCTCGCGAAGGGTGTGACACAGGCCCGGTTCGCGCCCATGGACGCGGCCGAGGTGACCGAGCGCGCCTCCGAACTCCTCGCACTCCTCGACGGTCTCAGCACCCGCATGGTGCTGGGCCAGGAGTACGGCCCCGACCCGCGCCCGGCGATCGACACGGCTCGGGCGGCGGCCGCGCGGCTGATCCCGCGGGCTGATCCCGCGGGCTGATCCCACGGGCTGAGGTCGCGGGCTGAGGTCGCGCGACTGATCCCTCGGGGGGTGAGCGGCGGCTACGCACCGGCGGCGGTCGGCGGGTCCTCCCACGGGAGCGGCCCGACGGCGCTGTACGGCCACTCGAGGGCGTCGGGGTGGCGCCTCATCTGGTCGGCGTACCAGCGGATCTGCTCGGCGTGGAGTCCGGGGCGGGACAGCTTGGCGACGGCGGGATAGGAGTCCGCGATCACCCGGGCGAGGGCGAGGGACGCCTCGGCGTCGGAGGCCGCGTCTCCGGGGCGGGCGTGCGGGACGCCGTACCACGCGGTGACGGCCCGCAGGGAGCGGCTGCCGGGGCGGTAGCGGTCGGCGTGGCGGTCCAGGACGAGCGGGTCGCAGACGGGGGCCACTCCGTGCGGGAGCCGGGCGGTGAGGGGGGCCAGGTCATGGCGCCGGAGCTCGGCGTGGAGGGTGGTCAGGACGTGGGGGGCGAACCAGACGACCAGCACCTCGTTCGCGGCCAGGTGACCGGCGAGGACGGTCGTGAGCTCGTCGAGCGCGCGGGCAGCGGGGGCGCCTTCGGCGCGGGCGCGCTCGACGGCGGCGCCGAGTCCCGCCCCGCCGTCCGGATCGAGGAGATCGGATCCAGGATCCAGGATCCAATCTCCGTTGCCCGCGCCGTCGCTCGTCCGTACCGAAGCGGCGAGGATCCGGTCCACGGCCGCCCGGTATCCGGTGGTCACGATGTCCACCGCCATGAGGCGGCGGCGGTGCCAGCCCGGCAGGTCCTGCCGGGCCGGCGGTCCGTCCTCGGGCACGTGCCCCGGATGGAAGACCTCCCAGCCGTCCTTGGGGCCGTGGCCGTGGCGCAGCACCCCCGTCCCCGCCGGCACGACGGACCCGCAGACCGCGCAGCGGCCGTCGTAGGCGTTGGTGAGGTCGGGGGCGCCGGGACTCATGCCGTGGTCGCGCCGTCCCGGTACGCCTCGAGGAGCCGCAACCAGGCCTCGCTCAGGGTCGGATACGCCGGAACGGCGTGCCAGAGGCGGTCGATCGGCACCTCCCCCGCGACGGCGACGGTGGCCGAGTGGAGCAGCTCTCCGATGCCGGGCCCCACGAAGGTGACGCCGAGGACGATCTCGCGTTCCAGGTCGACGACCATCCGGGCGTGGCCGCGGTAGCCGTCGGCGTACAGCCCGGCACCCGCAACGGAGGTGAGGTCGAGGTCGACCGCGCGGACCCGGCGACCGGCGCTCTCGGCCTCGGCGAGGGAGAGCCCGACCGCCGCGGCCTCGGGGTCGGTGAAGACGACCTGGGGTACGGCCGCGTGGTCGGCGGTGGCCGCGTGCGCGCCCCAGGGGGTGGCCGTCACGGAGGCGTCGTCGGCGGCGCGCGCGGCGATGGCCGCACCGGCGATCCGCGCCTGGTACTTGCCCTGATGGGTCATCAGGGCCCGCCGGTTGACGTCGCCGACGGCGTACAGCCAGTCGCTTCCCTCGACCCGGAGGCTGTCGTCCACCGAGAGCCACGAGCCGGGCTCCAGGCCGACGGTCTCCAGACCGATGTCGTCGGTGCGCGGGCTCCGGCCCGTCGCGAACAGGACCTCGTCGCCCTCGATCCGGTCGCCGCCCTCCAGGACGACGGTGACCGGGCCGGTGCCTCCGTCGCGTACCACGGCGGCGACGGACACGCCGGTGCGCACATCGGCGCCGCCCTCGGTCAGCGCGTCCGCGACGTGCTCGCCGACGAAGGACTCCATGCGCGGCAACAGCCCCTTGCCCCGCACCAGGACGGTCACCCGCGAGCCGAGCGCCTGCCAGGCGGTGGCCATCTCCGCCGCGACCACTCCCCCGCCGACCACGATCAGGTGGCCGGGAACGGTGTGTGAGCTGGTCGCCTCGCGGCTCGTCCAGGGCCGGGCCCCGGTCAGGCCGGGCAGCTCCGGCAGCGCCGCGCGGCTGCCGGTGCAGACGGCGACGGCGTGACGGGCCGAGAGGAGATGCCGATCGCCCTCGGGGCCTTCCACGACGACCTTCCGGGGGCCGGCGAGACGGCCGTGGCCACGGTAGAGGCGGGCCCCGGTGGACTCCAGCCAGTCGACGGCGCCGTCGTCCTTCCAGTCGGAGACGTAGTAGTCGCGGTGGGCCAGGACCGCCGCAGCGTCGAGCGGTCCCTGTACCAGCTGCCGGAGGCCGGGGACCTTGCGCGCGTCCGAGCGGGCGATGGCCGGGCGCAGAAGGGTCTTGCTCGGCATACAGGCCCAGTACGAGCACTCGCCGCCGACCAGTTCGCTCTCCACCACAGCCACGCTCAGACCGGCGGCCCTGACCCGGTCCACCACGTTCTCGCCCACGGGTCCCGCGCCCAGGACCACCACGTCGTACTCCTGCTCCACCTCATGTGTCATGAGCCCCAGTCTGCTGGCAGGTGTGCACCGTGGCCACAGGGGAAGGTGCGGCCCTGCACGCCCGCGACGAGGGCCGTGCACAGGAGCGGAACCGCGTGGAATAGCGCGACTCGATACGCCGTTGTGCGGGTCGAGTCCCCAGGGGACCGTGAGGACACCCACCAGGAGACCCGGAGAGGCAGAAAACATGAGCACTGTTGAGCTCACCAAGGACAACTTCGACCAGATCGTGAGCGACAACGAATTCGTTCTGATCGACTTCTGGGCTTCCTGGTGTGGTCCGTGCCGGCAGTTCGCACCGGTCTTCGAGGCGGCCTCCGAGCGCCATGAGGACCTGGTCTTCGCCAAGGTGGACACCGAGGCGCAGCAGGAGCTGGCGGCCGCCTTCGAGATCCGCTCGATCCCGACGCTGATGATCGTCCGCGACAACGTGGCCGTGTTCGCCCAGCCCGGCGCGCTGCCGGAGGCGGCGCTCGAGGACGTGATCGGTCAGGCGCGCAAGCTGGACATGGACCAGGTGCGCAAGTCGATCGAGGACGCCCAGCAACAGCAGCAGCAGTAACGGCGCGTCGCGGGGGGCGGTACGGGATCTCCCGTACCGCCCCCCGCGTGCGTGGTGTCCCTCGGAGGTCGGTACTCCTCGGGGTCAGCGCTCCAGGACCAGCGCGAGACCCTGGCCGACGCCGATGCACAGGGCCGCGAGTCCGGTACCCGAGCCGGCCGCCGCCAGCTGGTGCGCCACCGCGCCCGCGAGCCGTGCGCCGGAGGCGCCGAGCGGGTGCCCGATGGCGATGGCACCGCCGCGCGGGTTGACGACGGCGGGATCGAGATCCGGCCACTCGGCGAGGCAGCCGAGGGACTGGGCGGCGAAGGCCTCGTTGAGCTCGAACGTGGTCAGGTCGGCGAAGGACCGGTCCGCCTTCCCGAGCGCGCGCCGCACCGCCTCCACGGGCCCGAGCCCGAAGAGCTGAGGCTCGATGCCGGTGACGGCCGAGGCGCGGATCCGGGCGAGCGGCTCACGGCCGGTCTCCCGCAGCCCTTCCTCGTCGACCAGGAGCAGCGCGGCGGCACCGTCGTTGAGCGGCGAGGCGTTGCCCGCCGTGACCGTCCCGCCCTCACGGCGGAAGGACGGCTTCAGCTTGGCGAGCGCCTCCAGGGACGTGGTGTCGCGGATGCACTCGTCCCGGTCGAGTTCCACGCCCTCGTAGGGCACGACCTCGCCGTCGTACAGCCCCTTCGCCCACGCCTCGGCCGCCTTCTGGTGGCTGGCCAGGGCGAACGCGTCCTGCTGCTCGCGGGTGAGGGCGTGCTTGTCGGCGATCAGTTCCGCGCCCTCGCCGAGGCCGACGGTCCACTCGGCGGGCATCCTCGGGTTGGTCATCCGCCAGCCCAGCGTCGTGGAGTGGAGCTGCTGGTGGGCGGCCGGGAAGGCGCGCTCGGGCTTCTGGAGGACCCAGGGAGCGCGGGACATCGACTCGACGCCGCCCGCGACGGCCACGGAGGCGTCGCCCACGGCGATCGCGCGCGCGGCCTGGATCACCGCCTCCAGACCGGAGCCGCAGAGCCGGTTGACGGTGACACCGGGCACGGAGGTGGGGAGCCCGGCGAGCAGGACGGCCATCCGGGCCACGTCACGGTTGTCCTCGCCCGCGCCGTTGGCGTCGCCGAAGTAGACGTCGTCGATCCTGGCCGGGTCGAGGTCGGGCGACCGGTTCACGAGCGAGGCGACGACATGGGCGGCGAGGTCGTCGGGGCGTACGGAGGAGAGCGCGCCTCCGAACTTGCCGATCGGGGTGCGGACGGCGTCGACGATGTAGACGTCGCGGATGCTCATCGGTTCTCTCCCACGTGACCCTCGGGCGGGCTGTTGCGTACGGGCCGCGTGCGTGTGCTTGTACGTGTGCGCCGTGCGCGTGCCTGCCGGGCTGCGTTCGCCTGGTGAATTTTCCTTCGTTGACGTGCGCGCCGAGTCTCCGCCCGGCGGCGGCTTCTGTCAACGGTGCCGGACGTCCCGTACGTGGCGTGTGAACCCAGACGACACCGCCACCGCTCAGGACCCCGTCGGGACCCTGACCAGCGCCGTCAGACCGTAGTCGAGCTCACGGCCGTCGACGAGCAGCGCCTCGACCGTGCGGGTCTCCGGGTCGATGTCGGCGGCGATGCCGTGACCCTCGTAGCGCGGGTAGCCCGACGAGCCCGTGTGGCCCGTCGCCTCCACCACCGCGGTCCGGACCGCGCTGTCCTCCACGGACGCGCCGCCCCGGTCCTCCACGTGCTCGGCGACGAGCAGGATCTCGAAGCGCCGCGGAACTGTGCTCATGCTTCGACGCTAAGCCGCATCGCCGACCGGCGCCCGCCACCCGGCGCCCCGCGTTCACCGCCCGACGCCCCTAGGCCCAGCGCCCGACGCCCAGCGCCCGCCGCCCCGCGCCTGCCACGCCCGCCGCCCCGCGGGCACGGCTCAGCTCGACTCGCGGGCGACGACCCGCGAGGCCATCAGCTCCTGCGCCATGGGCGTGCTCTCGGGGGCGCGGACCGTGCTGTCGACGAGTTCGGCGAGATGCCGGCCGATCACCATGTCGATCTGCACCGTCGACAGCCGCGGCCGCAGCAGCCGCCCGAGCAGCAGGTCGTCCGAGCCGACGACCGCCGTCTCGTCCGGGACGGAGATCCCCGCGTCCTGCAGGGCCCGCATCAGCAGCATCGCGTACTCGTCGTTGTACGCGAACACCGCGTCGAGGCCCAGCTCGCGCCAGCGTCCGGCGAGCCCGTTCGCCGACTCCTCCTCGTACCGCAGCGGCAGCGGTACGACGGTGGCCTCCGTCCCCGCCACCGCCTGCCGGGCACCTTCGAGCCGCGGCCCGGAGAACATCTCGAGCCCCGGCTCCTCGGGGATCACCACGCCGATCCGGCGCCGGCCGCGCTCCAGGAGGTGCTCGACGGCGACCCGCCCCACCCGGCCCTGGTCCATGACGAGGGCGTGCGCGCCGTCGACCCGGTGCGGGCCGACGGTGATGACGGCCTTCGCCCCGGACCGCTTCAGGATCTCGACGCCGTGCGGGGAGAGCTGGACCTCACCGAGCGAGACCACGGCGACCGGACGGAGCTCCGCCCAGGCACGGGCGGCCTCGTCGCCTTCGAGGCCGAGGCTGCCGTACTGCACGACGGTGTAGTCGAGGCGCCGCAGGGCCCACTGCAGCTCGTTGAAGAAACGGCTGTAGAGGGGTCCGATCGGCACATGGGCGGTGGGCAGCAGCACCATCCGGCTGTGACCGGCACGCAGGCTGCGCGCCGCGGCGTGCGGGACGTATCCCAGCTCCTCCGCCGCCTCGCGCACCCGCTGCCGGGTCGGCTCGCTGATCCGTACGGCGGCGGTGTTGTTCAGGACGTACGAGACGGTCGCTCTGGACACTCCCGCGAGGCGCGCCACATCGGCGCTCGTCGGGACGGGACGTTCGGCGGACTGTTCGGGTGACTTGGTCATCGCTCCGGCATCTTTCCAGACCAATCCGAGCCAGGGTCTTCCGGATGGCCGGATTCGGGTGCTACACAATGCTGACGCGTGTCACTGACACGTGTCACCTCTCGCACATCCGCTCCTCGCCCCCGCATCGGGCGATCTTCACCAGGAGGGCACCGTGGCCCTTTCCTCCTCCGACACCGGACCCGACGTCGGCACCGGAACCGGACCCGAAACCCCCGCCGCAGCCGCAGCCGGCTCCCCCGCGGAGCCCCGGCCCACCCGCGGTCTGCTGTCCCTCCTCCTCGCCGGGAACACGGCGATGTACGCGCTCTACATCGGCGTCCCCGGCCTGCTGCTCGCCCTGCAGATCGAGGACATCGACCCCGCGAACAAGGTCGCCAACTTCGGCCTGGTCTCGGGTGTCTCCGCGATCTTCGCGACGGTGTTCAATCCGGTCGCCGGCGCGCTGTCCGACCGCTCGGGCCGGCGCAACCCGTGGATCCTGGCGGGCGGACTGCTCGCGATACCGGTGATGTTCCTGCTGGGCAGCGTGGACACCATCCTGCTCGTGACGATCGCCTGGTGTCTGGGCCAGGCCGTCATGAACATCTACCAGGCGGCGATCACCTCGGTCGTGCCCGACCGGGTGCCCTTCGCCGCACGTGGCAAGGCATCGGCCGCCGTCGGGCTCGGCATGCCCATCGGGTCCACCGTCGGCGCGCTCATCGGCGCCGCCTTCTCGGAGAACTACCGCACCGGCTACCTGGTCTTCGGCGTGATCGTGGCGGCCACCGCCGTCCTGTTCACCACCTGCGCCCCCGAGCAGCGGATGCCCGCCAAGGCACCCCTGCCCGTGAGGCAGCAGATCGCCGCCTTCGGCAGCGCACTGAAGGACCACGACTTCCGCTGGGCGTTCATCGGGCGCGCGCTGCTCGTCCTCGGCTACTTCGCGGTCGCCGGCTTCCAGCTGTACATCCTCAAGGACCACACCGACCTGCCGGGCGGGCTCACCCCGGAGGAGGCGGTGGCCATCCTGATGCCGGTCAACTCGGTCGCCATGGTGGTCTCCACCGTCCTGGGCGGCTGGCTCTCGGACCGCTACGACCGCCGCAAGCTGTTCGTCGGCGCCTCGGCCGCGCTGGCCGCCGTCGCGCTCGTCATACCGGCCGTCTCGACGAGCTGGAGCGCGATGCTCGTCTTCTCCGTCGTCAACGGCCTCGGCTTCGGCTGCTACATGGCCGTGGACACGGCCCTGGTCACCATGGTGCTGCCGAAGGCGGAGGACGCGGCCCGCGACATGGGCGTGCTCAACGTGGCGAACGCCGGACCGCAGATCGTCGCGCCCTTCGTGGCCTCGCTCATCGTCTCGCTCAGCGGCGGGTACACGGCCCTCTTCGTGATCGCCGCCGTACTGTCGGTCCTCGGGGCACTCGCCGTGCGCCCGATCCGTACCGTGCGCTGACCGAGAGGGAACGACGTGCGCCTGCACACCACCACCTGGGGATCCGGCGACCGGGTCGCCCTGCTGATCCACGGCATCATGTCCGACCACCGCACCTGGCGGCGGGTCGGACCGGCCCTGGCCGAGCAGGGATACCGGGTGGTGGCGGTGGATCTGCGCGGGCACGGCGCCAGCGGCCGGGCCGCCGGGCCGGAGGAGTACACACCGGAGAGCTACGCCGACGATCTCGTCGAAA
Source organism: Streptomyces sp. NPDC013317 (assembly GCF_055563155.1). Taxonomy (NCBI): domain Bacteria; kingdom Bacillati; phylum Actinomycetota; class Actinomycetes; order Kitasatosporales; family Streptomycetaceae; genus Streptomyces; species Streptomyces sp. NPDC013317. The sequence goes on along the minus strand of NZ_JBVHDX010000001.1, from coordinate 461,546 downwards.
CCCTCTCCGCGGGAGCCGAGTTGGCGATCGGGCATTCGCTCGGAGCGCTGGCCCTCGCCACCGCGGTGGAGCGCCTGGCCCCGCGTCGAGCGGTGTACGTCGACCCTGCCTGGCATCTCCCGGCGGGGGACGCGAGCGCCCGGGCGGAGCTCTTCGCGCATGCCAAGCGGCTCACCCGTGAGCACATCAGGGTCTTCAACCCCCGCTGGGCGGAGGAGGATCTCGACATCGAGATCGACACCGTCGGGCTGTGGGACGAGCGCACGGCGCAGAGTCTCGTGGCCCTCGCCGGCCGGGACATGTGGCCCGCGGGACCGGCCGTGCCCTCGCTGGTCGCCCTCGCCGACCCGAGCCCGCTCGTGACCGCGGACGACGCCCGGATGCTCTCCGGGCGCGGTTTCGAACTCCGTACGGTCGTCGGCGCGGGACACACGATCCACCGCGACGACTTCGACGGGTTCATGACCGCCTTGAAGGGATGGATCTGACGTACCGTGTGGTCATGGACGAGCTCTCGATGGTGGGCATGGTCGGCCGGGTCACCGGCACCGTCGGGCCGGGACTCGTCGGCGAGGTGATCGTCAGGATCCGGGGCGGAGCCGAGCACTTCCTCGCGTACGCGGCCGACGCCACGGAACGGATCGGTCTCGGAACGGTCGTGATGGTCGTGGAACATCTCCCTCCACGCACCGTCTATGTCACAGCCGCGTACGAGGGCTGACCGATCCATTGAGCGCCTGTCCGGCGAGGCGCACACTCCCTTCACCGGATCCGCACCGGCTCCGGTGAAGGGGGAGCTGCCCATGGGAATCGGCATCCTGGCGGGCGGCGCTGTCGTCGCCGTCCTCGTCCTCATCGCACTGTTCAAACTCATGTGGCGCGTCGCGGAACCCAACGAGGCGCTGATCATCTCCGGCTCCAACCACAAGATGGAGGGGCTCGGCGAGGGCATGGGCTTCCGGATCGTCACCGGGCGCGGCACGCTCGTGATGCCGGGCGTCCAGGCCGTACGGAAGCTGTCGCTCGACCTGAACGAGACCCAGTTGCAGGTGGAGTGCGTCACCCATCAGGGCATTCCGCTCAAGGTCCGTGGTGTGGTGATCTTCAAGGTGGGCGACGACTTCGTGTCGATCGCCAACGCGGCCCGCCGCTTCCTCGACCAGCAGAAGCTGATGTCGGAGCGGGTGCACATCGTCTTCGCCGGTCATCTGCGCGCCATCGTCGGCGGGTTGACGGTGGAGGACATGATCCGTGACCGGGAGAAGCTGACCGGGCAGGCCCGTTCGGCCTGTGGCACGGAGATGGAGAAGCTCGGTCTGATCGTGGACTCGCTGCAGATCCACGAGATCGAGGACCCGACCGGGTACATCAAGAACCTGGCCGCGCCGCACGCGGCGGCCGTTCAGCGCGACGCCCGGATCGCGCAGGCGGAGGCCAACCGGCGGGCCACCGAGGCCGAGCAGCAGGCCGCGGCCCGGATGTCGGAGGCCACCAGGGACAGCGAGATCCTGCAGGCCGGCTACCAGGCCGAGCGGGACCAGGCCTCGGCGAAGGCCCGGCAGGCCGGTCCGCTGGCCGAGGCGGGGGCGCGCCAGGAGGTCGTCGTCCAGGAGACCCGGGTCGCCGAGCTGGAGGGGCACCGCAAGGAGCAGCAGCTCCAGGCGGAGGTCCGCAAGCCCGCCGACGCCATGGCCTACGAGACGCGCACGCTGGCCGAGGCCGAGCGCGACGCCCGGATCTCGGCGGCGCAGGCGGAGGCGAAGGAGACCGAGCTGGCGAGCGCGGCCAAGGCCACCGCGACCCGGCTCACCGGTGAGGCGGAGGCCGCCGCCCAGCACGCCAGGGGTCTGGCCGTGGCCGAGGCGACGCGCGCCAAGGGTCTCGCGGAGGCCGAGTCGATCAAGGCGAGGGCCGCGGCGCTGGCCGAGAACCAGGAGGCCGTGGTCGCGCAGCAGCTGGCCGAGAGGTGGCCGGAGATCGTCGAGGCCGGCGCGTCGGCCTTCGGCAATGTGGACCAGATGGTCCTGCTGAACGGTGCCGACGGCATGGCGGAGATGTTCGCCAAGGCGCTGACCATGGGCGGGACGGGTCTGGGGCTTGCCCGTCAGCTGCTCTCGACGATGAATCCGGGCGCCCAGGCGGCTGCGGCGCCCTCGGTGAACGGCGCGACCGCGCCCGCTCCCCGGACGGAGGCGATCCCGGTCGGCGGCGACCAGGGGTAGCCGTGCGGGAGCGGGACAGGCGGGGCCCGGCGCCGGTGGGCGCCGGGCCCCGGCCGTGCCGTTCACGCGCCACGATGCTGCTCCGCGCGTCTCCCCTCCCCCGGTGTGCCGTACCGGGGTCCCCGTGTTTGGACGGGCCGAACGGGTAAAGACGACTGTCTGACACCGTTCTTATCACGCGAGGTAGGAGACGCATCATGGGCATCATCGCTTGGATCCTCATCGGACTGCTGGCCGGTCTCATCGCGAAGGCCCTGATGCCGGGCAAGGACCCGGGCGGCATCATCATCACCATGCTCATCGGGATCGCGGGCGGCCTGCTCGGCGGATGGCTCGGCAAGGTCATATTCGGCGTCGACTCGATCGACGGCTTCTTCGACCTCTCCACCTGGGTCGCCGCGATCGTGGGATCCCTCATCCTGCTGGCGCTGTACCGCCTCTTCACCGGGAACCGACGCTCCCACCGGCACGCCTGACCTCTCGCGGGGCGGGAGACGGCGTACCGGGGCGGGGGGGGCCCCCGGGGGGGCCCCCCCGGGGGGGGCCCCCCCGGGGGGGGGCCCGCCCCGCTGCCGCCCACCGGGCACGCAAGTCCGTTCGGAACGGTCAGTTGTGACCGAACTTCCGTTCCTTCTTGTGGGAGACCTGCTCGATGATCGGGCGCGGGGTCTCCCGTACGGCCGGAGTCTGTTCCTTCGACGTCGCCTCGGTCCTGTGCTCGTGGCCGCCCGTACGGGCACCGCGGTTCACCCGGGTCTGCTTCTTGCCCACGATCGTGCCTCCTGTACCGGAACTCGGACGCTGGGGCCGTCTTCAGCCTCGCACGGGCGTACGGACGCCGCACGTCAGGGGCGCGTGCCCGGATTTCCGAGGAGATCGGGGGGCGGGTCAGCCGGTGACGACGCGCCGGAACGCGCCGAGCGTCCTCCGGTCGGCCGTGCGGTCGAGGATCGCGAAGACGATCTCGTCGAAGTGGCCGGCGAACCGGCCGCCGTCCATGAGCAGTGCCCGGAACGCGCCCGCGACCTCGGCCGGGTCGTTCTGGAAGACCCCGCAGCCCCAGGCGCCGAGGACGAGCCGCCGGTAGCCGGCCGCCACGGCCGTCTCCAGGACCCGTTCCGCGCGGGCGGCGAGGGCGGCCGGGACACGGTCGGCGAGCGCGGGCGTCTGCCGGCGGATCACGCCCGCGTTGGGGGCGGGCGACGTGAGGAAACCGACCGTGAAGGGCTCGTCGAGCAGTCCGCCGCGGTCGTCGCGGAAGACGGGGACACCGGGCGAGTGGATCACCCGGTCCGTGTAGAAGGCGTCTCGCTCGGCCCGGTGGTGCGTGTAGTACTCGGGGGCGCGCAGGAGCGTCGTGTAGAGGGCGGAGGCCCGGCAGAGGGCCTCTTCCTGGGCCTGCGCGCCGTTCAGGTATCCCCCACCGGGGTTACGGGCCGAGGCGAAGTTCAGGACGGCCACCGGCGTGGCCGGATCGGCCCCGGTCAGGCGCCGGGCGGCGACGAGACTGCTCTCGTCGGTGACCTCGACGGAGGTGGAGCGATCGGTGTCCGGCGTGACGGGCACGGCCTCGGGGCCGTACAGCGTCGTGCCCGCGAGCGCGGCGCTCAGGGCCTTCTCTATGGAGACCGCCCGGCCGCCGGGGGCCCGGTAACGGCCCGCCTCGACGATCTCCTCGGTCTGCTTCGCGATCCCCCGCAGTCGTGCGCTCATGAACGCAAGCTTGATCGATTCCGTTGACCCTGAGCAACGGGATATTCACCGCGGGGCCGGTGAGGCGCTCTTGCACGCCCGTCGGTGGTGGCTTTAGGTGGAATCAGCGCCTCACGAGAAGGAGGAGACGACATGGCGTCGAGCGGCATACCGCAGGGCGATCAGGGCCTCAGCGTGGACGAGGCCGAAGACCTGCTCCGATGTATCTGCTTCAAGACGGGTCCACCCCGCACGGTAGGGGTGGAAGTGGAATGGCTCGTCCACGAGCTGCGGGATCCGCGGCTTCCCGTCCCGCCCGAACGACTGGCCGCGGCCGTCGACACCGTACGGTCCCTGCCCCTGGCCTCGGCCATCACCTTCGAACCCGGTGGACAGCTGGAGCTCAGCTCGCCGCCCGCCGGATCCCTCATGAGCTGCGTCGACACCCTCTCGGCCGACCTGCGCGCGGTGCGCGGCGCCCTCTCCCCTCTCGGACTCTCCCTCAACGGGTACGGCGTGGATCCGTGGAACGCGCCGCGCGAGCGGATCCTGCGTGAGCCCCGCTACGACGCGATGGAGACCGCACTCGACCGTACGGGTCCCGCCGGCCGGGCCATGATGCGGGACTCGGCGTCCGTGCAGGTCTGCCTGGACGCGGGTCACGAGGAGCCGGGGCCGCTCGGTTACCACCGCCGCTGGCAGATGGCGCATCTGCTGGGCGCGGTACTGGTGGCGGCGTTCGCGAACTCCCCCGTCCACGGCGGAAGCCGGACCGGCTGGCGGTCCACCCGGCAGGCCCTGTGGACGGATCTCGACCCGGCGCGGGCGCTCGCCCCGCCGCCGGACGGCGAGCCGCGTGCCGCCTGGGCGGCGCATGTGCTGGACACCCCGGTGATGTGCGTACGCGGCGCGGAGACGCCCTGGGACGTTCCGGAGGCGCTGACGTTCCGGGAGTGGCTGCGCACCGGGCGTCCCCGGCCTGCCGACGAGGACGATCTGCGCTATCACCTGACGACCCTCTTCCCGCCGGTGCGGCCACGCGGGCATCTGGAGCTGCGGATGATCGACGCCCAACCCGGCCCGGACGGCTGGATCGTTCCGGTCGCCGTGACCACGGCGCTCTTCGACGACGCGGAGGCGGCCGAGACGGTCTACCGGGCCGTCAAACCCCTTGCTGAGCGGGCTGGTTCACTGGCCGCTCCGCGCAACGAACTCTGGCTGGCGGCGGCGCGGGACGGGCTCACCGACCCCGATCTGCACGCGGCCGCGCTGGTCGCGTTCCCCGCGGCCCTCGAGGCGCTGCCCCGGATCGGGGCGAGCGAGGCGGTCCGGCAGGCGGTGGCCGACTTCCACGAGCGCCATGTACGGACCGGCAGCTGTCCCGCCGACGAGCACCAGGAGGTGGCGTGATGACCGTGACCGACGAGCCGACGGCGCTGCGGCGGCGGGCGTTGGACGCGCTCACGACCGCGCGGGCCCGCACCGCGCTGCTCACCTCGTGCGTCGAGGACGACGAACTCACCGCTCAGCACTCGCCGTTGATGTCCCCGCTGGTGTGGGACCTGGCCCATATCGGCAACCAGGAGGAGCAGTGGCTCTGGCGGACGGTGGCCGGGCGTGACGCGCTGCGCCCGGAGATCGACTCGATCTACGACGCCTTCGAGCACCCCCGCGCGTCCCGCCCCACCCTTCCGCTGCTGGCGCCCGCCGAGGCCCGTACGTACGCCTCGGACGTCCGGAGCCGGGTCCTGGACATCCTGGAGCGCACACCGCTGGAGGGACGGCCGCTGGTGGAGGCGGCGTTCGCCTTCGGGATGATCGCCCAGCACGAACAGCAGCACGACGAGACCATGCTGATCACCCATCAGCTGCGAAAGGGACCGCAGGCGCTCAGCGCACCCCCGCCGCCCGTCACGGACATCGGCCCCCTTCCTGCCGAAGTCCTGGTTCCTGGGGGCGCGTTCACGATGGGCACCTCGGACGAGGCCTGGGCCCTGGACAACGAGCGCCCGGCGCACACCCGGGTCGTCCCCGCGTTCTTCATGGACACCGTGCCGGTCACCAACGGCGCCTACATGGCGTTCCTGGCGGACGGCGGCTACACCGACGAGCGCTGGTGGCATGCGGAGGGCTGGGAGCAGATCCGCAGGCACGACATCGCCGCGCCGTTGTTCTGGCGGCGTGACGGCGGACAGTGGCTGCGCCGCCGCTTCGGCGTGACGGAGCCGGTGCCCGAGGACGAACCGGTGATGCACGTCAGCTGGTACGAGGCGGACGCCTACGCCCGCTGGGCCGGGCGCAGGCTGCCCACCGAGGCCGAGTGGGAGAAGGCGGCCCGGCACGATCCGGCGACGGGGCGCTCGCGCCGTTACCCGTGGGGCGACGCCGACCCCGAGCCCGGCCACGCCAATCTCGGTCAGCGGCACCTGCGGCCGGCCCCGGCCGGCAGCTACCCGGAGGGCGCCTCGCCGCTCGGAGTACGGCAGTTGATCGGGGACGTGTGGGAGTGGACGTCGAGCGACTTCCTGCCGTATCCGGGGTTCACCGCCTTCCCGTACAAGGAGTACTCGGAGGTGTTCTTCGGTCCCGCGCACAAGGTGCTGCGCGGCGGGTCGTTCGCGGTGGACAAGGTGGCCTGCCGGGGCACGTTCCGCAACTGGGACCTCCCGGTGCGCCGCCAGATCTTCTCCGGGTTCCGGACCGCGCGGGATGCGGAGCTCTCCTGATGTGCCGCCATCTCGCCTTCGTCGGCGATCCGTTGCCGCTCGGCGAGCTGCTGCTGCGGCCGCCCTTCTCGCTGGAGCGGCAGGCCTGGCAGCCGCGTATGCAGACCAGCGGTGTGGTGAACGCGGACGGGTTCGGCGTCGGCTGGTACGCCGACGGCGACCCGGTGCCGGCCCGCTACCGTCGGGCCGCGCCCGTCTGGGGCGACCTCACCCTGGCCGATCTCGGGCGGGTGGTGCGCACGGGCGCGCTGCTCGCTGCGGTCCGGGGCGCCACCCGGCCGGGCGCGGACGGGGAGGCAGCGGCGTCCCCGTTCGCGGCCGGGCCATGGCTCTTCAGCCACAACGGCGCCGTCGAGGGCTGGCCGGGGTCGCTGACCGGCCCGGCCGCCTCGCTGTCGGCCGCGGAGCTGCTCGCGCTGGAGGCCCGTACGGACTCGGCGCTGGTGTGGGCCCTCGTACTGCACCGGCTCCGGGCCGGTGACGCGCCGGGGCAGGCGCTCGCCGACACCGTACGGGAGGTCGCCGGGGCCGCCCCCGGGTCCCGGCTCAACCTGCTGCTCACCGACGGTGCGGAGATCACCGCGACGAGCTGGGGGAACTCCCTGTGGCACCTCAGACGTCCCGACCGCGTGGTCGTGGCCTCCGAACCGTACGACGACGATCCCCGCTGGCACGAGGTGCCGGACCGCACGCTGCTGACCGCCACCCGTACCGATGTCACCCTCACCTCGCTCAAGGAGCCGTCCTCGTGAGCCCCTTCCAGCTGACCCGTACCCTTCCCGAGGACGCCACGGAGGCCGATCTGCGCGCCGATGTGCTCCACGGTCTGACCCGCATGCCGAAGGAACTGCCGCCGAAGTGGTTCTACGACGCGCGCGGCAGTGAACTGTTCGAGGACATCACCCGGCTCTCCGAGTACTACCCGACCCGTGCCGAGCGGGAGATCCTGATCGACCGGGCCCATGAGATCGCGGCGGCGACGGGGGCTCGGACGCTGGTCGAGCTGGGATCCGGCTCCTCGGAGAAGACCCGCTTCCTGATCGACGCGCTGCTGCCGGAGCTGGACAGCTATGTGCCGGTGGACGTGAGCGAGTCGGCGCTGAAGGGGGCGGCCGAGGCGCTGCTCGAGGAGCGTCCCGGTCTCCATATCCACGCCCTGGTCGCCGATTTCACCCGGGGGCTCGCGCTGCCGGGAACTCCCGGGCCGCGCCTGGTGGCCTTCCTCGGGGGCACGATCGGCAATCTGCTGCCCGCCGAGCGCGCGGTGTTCCTGCGCTCGGTACGGGCGATGCTGGCGCCGGGCGACGCGCTGCTGCTCGGTACGGATCTGGTGAAGGACGAGGCGACGCTGGTCGCGGCGTACGACGACGCGGCGGGGGTGACGGCGGAGTTCAACAAGAACGTGCTGGCCGTGATCGCCCGTGAGCTGGACGCGGACGTCCGGCCGGAGGACTTCGACCATGTGGCGGTCTGGGACCGGGACCGGGAGTGGATCGAGATGCGGCTGCGGGCGCGGCACGCGCTGACGGTGAAGATCCCGGAGCTCGATCTGGTGGTGCCGTTCGAGAAGGGCGAGGAGATCCGGACGGAGGTGTCGGCGAAGTTCCGTCAGGCGGGTGTGCGGGCTGAGCTGGCCGAGGCCGACCTCGAGCTGACCCGCTGGTGGACTGACAGTGAGGGGCGGTTCGCGCTGTCGCTGGCTACGGCTCTCTGAGCCGCCCGGGCGAGTTCACGACGGTTCGGATACTGGATGCCGGATATCGGATCCAGTATCCGGATCTCCGCGGTGATGCCGCGGGCCCTCGCGATCCGCCAGAGGGAGACGGCCAGCGGATCGTCTCCCACGAAGGCGGCGGGACCGACGGGCCGGTACTCCAGCCGTACCGGCTGGACCGGCGCGGAGGCGTCCAAGGCGGCCTGGAAGGCGGCGTGCCGGAAGGCGCCGCCGCCCCGGCCGCACCAGGTCGACCCCTCCGGGAAGACGACCACCCGCCCGCCGCCCGCCATCGCCCCGGCCATTGTGCGTACGGTCTCGGGCAGGGCTCTCAGCCGGTCGCGGTCGATGAAGAGCGTGCCGCCCCGCGCCGCCAGCGGGCCGAGCACCGGCCAGGACCTGACCTCCCGCTTCGCGAGCATCCGCCCGGGAAGGACGGCGGCGACGAGGGGGATGTCCAGCCATGAGATGTGGTTGGCGACGACCAGCAGCGGCCCGTCCGGGGGGACGGGGGCGCCGGTGACCTTCATACGGACGCCGAAGGCCAGGATCACCAGCCGGCACCACCGGCGCACGAGCGCCCGCCGGGCGCGGGCGGGCAGCAGGACCGCCAGCGGTGCGAGCAGCACCCCGGCGAGGACGGCGGTGACGCCCGTGGTCAGCCGGAGCGCCGCCAGGGCCGGCCCGGCCGACGGGCCGGCGTACCGGGCGCAGTCGCCGGGCGCGCACGGCGCCGAAGGCAGCCAGGGGGAGACGGGGCCGGCGGTGGTCACTGCGCCGGGGCGAGGGAGAGGAAGTGGCGGAGGTAGCGGGGGTTGGTGTTGCGCAGCGACAGCAGGACGTAGAGGTCGGCGACCCCGAAGTCGACGTCGTGCGCGGGCGCACCGCAGACCCAGGCGCCGAGCCGGAGATAGCCGCGGAGCAGGGGCGGGAGTTCGACGCGGCCCTCGGGGCGGGTGACGCCGTCGGGGGTCCAGAGCTTGTGCGGGGTGACCCAGTACTCCTCGGGGGCGAGGTGCTTGGCCTTGACGGTGTCCCAGGTGGCGGCGGCGAGCGTGCCGCCGTCGGCCAGCGGTATCGAGCAGCACCCGGCGAGCCAGTTGTGGCCGGTGCGGGTCATGTAGCGGGCGAGTCCGGCCCAGATGAGGGCGATGACGGCGCCGTTGCGGTGGGCGGGGTGGACGCAGGAGCGCCCGACCTCGACGAGGTCGTCGCGGATGGGCCCGAGGCGGCCGAGGTCGAACTCGCTCTCGGAGTAGAGGCGTCCGACGATCCGGGCGCGGTCGGGCGGCAGTACGCGGTACGTGCCGACGACGTCGCCGGTGGCCTCCTCGCGTACGAGCAGGTGGTCGCAGTAGGCGTCGAAGGCGTCGATGTCGAGGCCCGGCTCGGGTCCGTCGAGGTGGGCGCCCATCTCGCCGGCGAAGACCTGGTGGCGGAGCCGCTGCGCGGCGCGGACGTCGTCCTGGTCACGGGCGAGGCAGACGACGTAGCGCGGCTGCTCCTCGGTGGCGCGGTCGGCCGCCAGGGGCTGCGGCTGCGCCGGGACCCCGGTGAGGGGGGCGGTCGTGAGGGTGACACCGGCGGGGACGGGGACGGCGGGTGCGACAGCGGCTACGGGCGAGGGTGCGGGCATGTCGGGCTCCTCCGGCGTACGGAAGGGGGACGGTGGGGGCCGGACCGGGTGAGCGGTGGTCCGGCTCCTTACTTCTTCCGTGGCCGACTGGATTCGACATGACCGTTCGGGGGCTCGCGGGTGTGTAGGTGCTGAATGCTGGTCGGTGAACCCCGCGTGGCCTGGTTCTTCGGTCGGGCCGGGCTATTCGCCGAGGGTCTGGGTGATCTTCTCGGAGGCCGTCCGGGCGGCCTTCTCGGGGTCGTCGCCCTGGAGGACGGCCGTCATGTAGGGCTTGATCGGGTTGGCGGCCTCGACGTCGGCCCACTGCGGGGAGTTCGGTGTGGCGCGGCCGCGGGCGGCCGCTCGGGCCATGACGGCGGTGGCCTCCTGGCCCTGGACGACGGACGCGAGGGAGGTCTTGTTGGGGACGTTGTTCATGGCACGGGCGAGCTCCGTCTGCCACTTCTCGCCGGCGAGCGCCTTGACGACCTCGATGGCGGCGTTCCGCTCGGGCGCGTTCTCCGGGACGATCAGGTCGGAGCCGCCGGTGAAGACCGCGCAGGGCTGTCCGGCCTTCTTGCCGGGGATCGGGAAGAAGCCGAGCTTGTCCGCGAGTCCGGGGTTGGCCTTGGTGATGGCGGCGACGACGCTGGGGGTGGCGATGATCTGGGCGACGTCACCGCGGGCGAATACCTCGGCCTGGGGCGGCGTCTGTTCGTCGGCGTCCTTGGGGCCGGAGCCGAGGGACTGAAGGTCCTTGTAGAACTCCATGCCGCGCAGGGCGGCGGGGCTGTCCAGGGAGCCGGTCCAGTCGCCGCCCTTGTCCTCGGCCAGTTCGCCGCCCTCGTCCCAGATGAACCCGGCGAGGGTGTACCAGTCCTGTCCCGCGAGGTAGATGCCCTGGGACCCGGTGCTGTTGAGCTTCTCGGTGTCGTCGAGCCACTGGGCCCGGCTGGTGGGCGGCTTGGTGATGCCGGCCTGCTCGAAGAGGTCCTTGTGGTAGATCACGACCCGATTGGCGGCGTACCAGGGGATCCCGTACTGGGATCCGCCGATGCGTCCGGGTTCGGCGAGGCCGGGCAGCCAGTCCTCGCTCCCGAGGTCGCGTACGGACTCCAGCGTGAGGTCGTAGAGCTTGTCGGTGTCGGCGTACTGGGCGACCTGGGTGTTGCCCACCTCGATGACGTCGGGGCCGCCCTCGCCCCGGATCGCCTCGGTGACCTTCTTCCCGATGCCCGTCCATTCCTGGATGGTGAATTCCAGTTCGACGCCGTCGTGTTCCGCTTCGTACGCGGCCTCGAAGCGTTCGAGGAAGTCCTCGCTGGCGCTGTCGCGCATCAGCCAGACGTTCACCGTTCGGGTCCCGCCCTCGTCGCCGGGGAGGAGCCCGCAGCCCGCGAGGGCGAGGGCGGTCGCGGCTGCCAGGGGACAGGCCAGGTGGCGGTTCTTCACGTAGGTCACCTTCTGCGTTCCATGAATGGAGTGCGGCATGGGGAGCTGACCCGTCGTGGGGGGACCGAACGGCGTGTTCGTGCGGGTGCGTGGCCTGGATTCTGGTCTGGACCAACGGACTGGTCAAGCCCGGGACTGTCCGGTTCCGGGCAGGCGTGCACGGGCACGCCCGCCCGTTACCCCGGGTAGGTCCGTCAGGCGGCGGGTACGGAGTCCTCGAACGCGGTGCCCGCCGTGCGGTAGGCCGCCACCTTGGCGGCCACCTGCGCCGGGGTCAGGACCTGGTCCTTCACGTGCAGGACGTAGTCGACCTTCTGGTCGTAGGACCGGGGTGTGGTCGACGTCTGGCCCTGGAGGTCGATGAGCCACTGGTTGAAGTTGATGGACATGGGGCGCTCGGGCAGATAGCGGGCGTCGTGGCGGCCGAACTCCTGGCCGTCGACGTAGTAGACGATCGTGTTGTCGTCGATGGTCAGGACCAGGTCGTGCCAGCCGGCGTAGCTCGCGCGGACCTCGGAGTGCTGGTTGACTGCCTCCCAGGGATCGGGCCGGTAGGTCTCCCACGAGGTGGTGTAGAGGATGTTGGCGGGCTCGCCCCAGCCGCCGTTGGGCAGGTACTCGAAGTCGTACTCGGCGTAGTCGTCGGCCATCGGCGCCTTGAGGTCGTTGATGGTGAAGAAGGTCTGGACGAGGCGGTCGCCGTCCGGCCCGGAGACCGGGGCGTCGGAGAAGCGGACCCGTGCGGCGTACGTGCCGTTCCTGAACTTCGTCGCCCGGGTGAGGATCTCGGTTTGCCGGGTCGACTCTGCGGTGCCGGCGGTCGAGGTCCGCAGGTTCATGATCGAGTTGGTGCCCTCCTTGGCGAAGGTCACGTTCTCGGCGGCCCACGTGGCGCCCGGCACACCCGGTCCGCCGGAGTTGGACCGCACGCTCCATCCGTGGGCGGAGACCGCGGGGTCGGTGTGGCCGGTGTAGTCGAAGTCGTCGAAGAGGGCGGCCCCGCCGGTGGGCGGCGGTGTGGTGGGGTCGGTCGGGGTCGGGGTGGGCTCGTTGCCCGCGGGGGCCGTGCCCCAGACCTGGACCCCGCCGACGGTGGCCGTGACCTTGCTCCAGGTCGCGTAGGCCGTCTGCGACGGACCGAAGGAGTAGTCGTCGCTCTGGTTCAGCGGCTGCCAGTTGGAGCGGTGGAAGCGCAGCTGCATGTCTCCGGTGTCCGCGCCGGGGGCGAGACTGCCGGCGCCGGCGGTGAAGCCGACCTCCAGATAGCGGTCGGCGGTGGCGGTGGGGTTGGCGAGGGTGCCGAAGGTTCCGGTGAGGTTCGCGCAGCCCTTGACCGCCCAGGAGCAGGCGTAGGTGTACGAGGCTCCCGCGTCGGCCTTGAAGTAGTACCGCACCTTCACCTGGCTCAACGGGACGCTCGACGAACCGGAGTTGACCACCTTGAACCAGGGCTCGACCTGGTCGCTCCCGGTGGCGCTCTGCCGGTACTGGACGGTGACGGCCTCGCCCGCCGCGGCCGCCGGAAGGGCGGTCAGGGCGGTGGCGCCGAGGCCGGTCACGGCGGCGACGGCGAGCGCGGCACGTGCCCGCAGGTTCCTGGTGCTCTTCGGTTCACTCATCGGGTTTCCTCTCCTGAGGGGGTGACGGGGGCGGGGGAAAGGCGGCGCGGCACCCCGAGGGCGTCGAGCCGGGTCCTGTGGTGGCGCAGCCGCGCCAGGAAGGCGTTCCAGTCGCCGCGGCCGGACCAGGCGACCTCCGCGAGGGCGCAGAGCCGGGGGAACGTCAGGTACTCGGCGTGCGCGGCGGTGGGCACGTACTCGGTCCACAACTGGGCCTGGGCTCCGAGCACCTGGGCGGTCTCCTCGGCGCTCCAGTGGCCGGGCGCCGGGTCGGTGCCGTGGACGGCGCGCAGGTCGACGACGGCGCCGGGCTGGCCCGGGGGCTCGTCGGAGCGTGCCGACTGCGGATAGTCGAGGTAGGTGGTGCGGTGCGGCGCCATGACGACCCGGTGGCCACGACGGGCGGCGGTGCGGCCGTGCGCGGTGTCACGCCAGGGCATGACGGTGAAGTACGGGGGGAGGTCGGCGCCGGTCTCGGTCCAGCCGAGGGGCCGGCGGCCGGCGTCGAGGAGATGGCCGCCGATCCGCTCCATGAACCAGCCGTGCAGGGCGGCGGGCCCGTCGAGCCCCTCCTCGACGGCGCGCCGGCGCGCGGCGGGCGAGGCGTGCCATTCGGTGGTCGGGCACTCCTCTCCCCCGACGTGGACGTACGGCGAGGGGAAGACGTCCATCACCTCGTCGAGGACGTCACGGCAGAAGTCCAGGACCTCGTCGTGGACGCCCAGGACCGTGTCGCACACCCCCCAGCGGTCCCAGACGCCGAGGGCCCGGTCCGGCCGGTTGCCGAGCGCGGGGTAGGCGGCGAGCGCGGCCCTGACATGGCCGGGCATCTCGATCTCGGGGACGACGGTCACACCGCGCTCGGCGGCGTGCCGGACCAGCGCGGTGAGTTCGGCACGGGTGTAGGCGCCGCCGTGCGGATGGCCGCCGACCTCGGTGAGACGGGGGCGGGACGCGACGGGCATGCGCCAGCCCTGGTCGTCGGTGAGGTGGAGGTGGAGGACGTTGAGCTTGTGCAGGGCGAGGAGGTCGACGTACCGGTGGAGGAAGGAGACGGTCCGGAAGGTGCGGGCGACGTCGAGCATGGCGCCGCGCCAGGGGAACCGGGGTGTGTCGGTGATCTGCACACAGGGGACGGACCAGGCGACGCCGGGCGAGGGGCCGTCGTACAGGGCCTGCACGGGCAGTAGTTGACGGAGGGTCTGGACGCCGGCGACGAGACCCTGGGGGCGGGCGGCGCGCATCAGCACGCCCTCTGCGCCCACCGTCAGGCCGTACCCCTCGTCGCCGAGTCCGGTGAGGGCGGGGTCGAGGGCGAGGACGACGGTGCCGTCGGACCGTTCGGGCAGGGGCAGACCGGTGGCGGGGCCCAGGAGGGTGCGCAGCAGCCGGGCGGCCCCTTCGGCGCCGGGGGCGACCTTGAGCGCGGTGGCGTGGTCGAAGGTGAACCTGCCGGACAACTGGTGGAGTTGGGTGGGCTGGGGAACGAGTGGGGGCAGGCGCATGGCGTGCTCGTTATCCCTTCACGGCTCCGCCGGTCATCCCGGCGGCGACCCGGCCCTGCAGGACCAGGAACAGGACGAGGACGGGCAGGGCGAAGAGCGTGGAGGCCGCCATGGTGGCGCCCCAGTCGGTGCCGAAGACGTTGGAGAAGGAGGAGAGCCAGACGGGCAGCGTCCGGTCGTCCTGGTTCTTGATGATCAGCATGTTGGCGAAGGCGAACTCGTTCCAGGCGGTGATGAATCCGAAGAGCGAGGTGGCGAGGAGACCGGGCGCGAGCAGCGGCAGCGTCACCCGGCGGAACGCCTCCGCCCGGGTGCAGCCGTCGACCTGGGCGGCCTCTTCGAGCTCGGCGGGGACGGCGGCGAGGAAGGAGCCCAGGGTCACGATGGTGAAGGGCAGCGTGATCATGAAGTAGATCAGGGTCAGGGTCGCCAGCCGGTCGAGCAGGTCGGCGTCCCGGGCGATGACGTACATCGGGATCAGCAGGGCTTCCCAGGGCGCCACCTGGGCGATGAAGACCATCAGGATGAAGCCCCGGCGGCCGCGCCAGCGCATCCGGGCGACGGCGAACGCGGCACCGAGCGCGACGACGAGCGCGAGCAGGACACAGCCGGCCGTGACGAGAAGGCTGTTGCGCCAGAAGAGCCAGAATCCGTCCGCCTCCACGGCGTCGGCGAAGTGCTCCAGCGTGAGGGAGGTGGGCAGGAAGACCGGGGTCTCGGTCTGGATGTCCCGGGTGGGTTTGAAGGCGGTCAGGACCATCCAGTACACGGGGAAGACGGCGAGGACGAAGACGATCGCCGCGGCCGTGTTCAGCGGTAGGCGGCGCAGGGCGCGGGGTGTCACCGGTCGGCCTCCTGCCGGAGCAACTGACGGAAGTAGGCGATCAGCACGGCGACCAGGAGGAGCACGGTCAGGGTCGAGACGGCCGAGCCGAGGTCGTAGCGGTGCAGGGACTGCGCGATCCGGTAGGCGTAGATCGGCAGCGTGGTGGTCGCGTCGCCCGGGCCACCGCGGGTGACGGCCCAGATCTGGGCGAAGCAGCGGAAGACCCAGATCACCTCGAGGCAGAGGACCAGGCCGAAGAGGGGACGGAGCAGGGGCAGGGTGATCGCGTGGAAGATCCGCCAGGCCCCGGCCCCGTCCAGCCGGGCCGACTCGTACAGCTCCTCCGGGACGGTCATCAGCGCCGCGTGCAGGGTGATGGCCGCGAACGGGACGGACTGCCAGACCACGAGAAGGACGAGGACGGTGAAGGCGGCCGTGCCGTCGGCGAGCCACGAGTATCCCTCGTAGGAGTCGAACCCCAGCCGTACGAGCACCCAGTTGACGACCCCGAGACGGGAGGCGAAGAGCCACTGGAAGACGGTGGTGGTGGCGATGACCGGGCTGGCCCATGCCATGACCAGCCCGCTCGTCACCAGGATCCGCATCCGCCGGCTCAGCCTGCGCATCATCAGCGCGACCAGGGTGCCGATCACCATGATCAGGGCGACGTTGACCAGGGTCCACCAGAAGGTGCGCCTGACGACCTCCCAGAACTCGGGGTCGGCCAGGACGGTCCGGTAGTTGCGGAGTCCGACGAACACCGCGTCGCCCCGGATCAGTTCGCCCATCCCGTAGTGCTGGAGCGAGATCAGCAGGTTGCGGACGAGGGGGTAGCCGAGGAGCAGGGCGCCGCCGAGGACCGTCGGCGCGACGAGGAGGTAGGGCCAGAGTGCGGCCCGGCGCCGCCCGCTCACGAGCCGAGGGTCTTGGTGATGCTCTCCGACGCGTCCTTGGCGGCCTTCGCCGGGTCGGTACCGGTGAGCACGGCGGTCAGGTACTGCTTGATCGGGTTGGTGGCCTCGACGGCCGCCCACTGGGGGGAGTTGGGCGTCGCGCGGCCCTGCGCGGCCCCTGCGGCCATGGCGGCGGTGCCGGGGTCGTCCTGGATGACCTTGGCGAGCGAGGTGCGGTTGGGGACGTAGCTCATCGTCCTGGCCATCTCCGTCTGCCACTTCTCACCGGCGAGCGCCTTGATCACCTCGTAGGCGGCGTCGGGGTGGGCGGAGGCCTCGGGGACGATGAGATCCGAGCCGCCGGTGAAGACGGCGCCGGGCTTGTCGGCCGACTTGCCGGGGATCGGGAAGAAGCCGAGCTTGCCCTTGAGCGCGGGGTTGGCCTCCTCGACGATCTTCGCGCCTCCCGGTACGGCGATGATCTGGGCGACGTCGCCCTTGGCGAAGACGTCGGCCTGCGGGGGCTTGGCCTCGTCGGAGTCCTTGGGCCCCTTGCCGAGGGCCTGGAGCTGCCGGTAGAACTCCATGCCGGCCAGCGCCTCCGGGGTGTCGAGCGAGCCCTTCCACGTCTCGCCGTCGCGTACGGCGAGGTCGCCGCCGTCCTCCCAGACGAAGCCGGCGAAGGCGTACCAGTTCTGGCCGGGGAGGTAGATGCCCTGGGTCGGGCCCTTGTCGAGCTTGGCGGTGACGGCGAGCCACTCGTCGCGGGTCTTCGGCGGGGCGGTGATGCCGGCCTGCGCGAAGAGGTCCTTGTGGTAGATGACGACCCGGCTGGCGGCGTACCAGGGGATGCCGTACTGCTTGCCGTCGATCCTGCCGGGCTCGGCGAGTCCGGGCAGCCAGTCGGCGCCGTTCAGCTCGTCGACCTTGTCGCTGAGGTCTCGGACGCCGCCGCTCACCGCGTACTGGGCTATCTGCGTGTTGCCGACCTCGATGACGTCCGGGGCGTCGTTGCCGGCCAGGGCGGCGGTGACCTTCTCGCCGATGCCGTCCCACTCCTGGATCTGGATGTCGAGGGTGGTGCCCTGGTGCGTCGCCTCGAAGTCGGCGCGGAAGCGCGTGAGGAAGTCGTCGGTGACGCTGTCCTTCATGATCCACACGGTCACCTCGCCGGAGTCTCCGGCCTTCGGGTCGTCCGTCGAACCACAGGCGGTGGCACAGAGGGCGAGGGTCGCCGCGACGGCGACGGGCGCTGCGAGGGATCTGGTCTTCACGGGCACCTCGGAGAAGGAGAATTGACCAATTGGTCAAGTGGTCAGCTGCGTGACCAGAAGGTGGCATGGACCAATGAGGCCGTCAACCCCTTGAAAAATATGCGTTGTTCACAGACTCCCCGCCCGCGAGCCTGGTTAGGATGAGGCTTACCAGTTGACCAGTCAGGAGTCAGGGAGAGCGCATGAAGGACAGCCCCTCGGGCGGGGTGCTGAAGCGGGAGCGGGTACGGGAGCATCTGCTGGGGCTGATCGAGGCGGGTGGCCCGGGTGACCCGATCCCCTCCGAACGCACGCTCTGCGCCACCCTCGGCGTCTCGCGCCCCACCCTGCGGGCCGCCGTCGACGAACTGGTCGCCACGGGAGCGCTCGTACGGGAACACGGGCGCGGCATGTTCGTCGCCCCCGCCAAGATCACCCAGCAACTCGCTCCGGACGACACGGCGTTCGCCGTGCCCCGGGCGGCGGGCAGCTGGTCGAGCACGGTCCTCGAGTCCGCCAGGACGCGGGCGGGGGCCCGGATCGGACGCAAGCTCCGGGTCTCCCCCGCCGCCGAACTGCTCTACATCGCCCGGCTCCGCCTGGTCGACGGCTCCCCCATGGCCATCGAGCACCTCCACATCCCGGCGGACCTGGTGCCCTCCGCGCTCACCGCCGAGGAGCTGGAGGCCGGTGACCTCTACGACCATCTGCGCGAGCACCACCGCATCCACGTCCGGGAGGCGACACAGTCCATCGAACCGACCGTCGTCAGCGAGGCGGAGGCGCGCCTGCTCGACGTCCCCGTCCTCTCCCCCGCCCTGCTGATCGA
This sequence comes from Streptomyces sp. NPDC013317, assembly GCF_055563155.1. Taxonomy (NCBI): domain Bacteria; kingdom Bacillati; phylum Actinomycetota; class Actinomycetes; order Kitasatosporales; family Streptomycetaceae; genus Streptomyces; species Streptomyces sp. NPDC013317. The sequence continues at coordinate 443,197 of NZ_JBVHDX010000001.1, read as the reverse complement.
GCGTCTCACCCTCGACACCTCGGCCCGGCCCGTCGAGTACGTCCACTCGGTCTACCGGGGCGACCGCTACCGGATCGTCTCCCGCCTCGACTTCACCCGCGACGGCGTCGTGACCTCCTCGACGGAGGGCGATGCATACTGACCGCCGGAACCACGGCGGGGAGGGCACGCGATGGAACTCAAGCGGGAGCGGGTACGGGAGCATCTGCTGGCCGTGATCGACGGCCGTCGCCCGGGCGACGCGATCCCCTCCGAACGCACGCTGTGCGCCACCCTCGGCGTCTCGCGCCCCACCCTGCGGGCCGCCGTCGACGAACTGGTCGCCACGGGAGCGCTCGTACGGGAACACGGGCGCGGCATGTTCGTCGCCCCCGCCAAGATCACCCAGGAACTGGTGGCCGAGGACCACGCGGCGGGGGCGCCCCCGAGCAGGGGCAGCTGGACGAGCACGGTGCTCGAGTTCCGTACCGTGCGGGCGGGCGCGCGGATCGGCCGGAAACTGACCGTCTCCCCCGCTGCGGAGCTGGTCTACGTGGCGCGGCTGCGGCGGGTGGACGGCGCGCCGATCGCCCTGGAACACCTGCACGTCCCGGCCGAACTGGTCCCGGGTCTGACGGCGGCCGACATGGAGCGCGGCTTCTACGCCCACCTGCGGGAGCAGTGCGGCATCCGGACGGCGCGGGCCGTGCAGTCGATCGAGCCGACGGTCCTGAGCGAGGAGGAGGCCGCGCTGCTCGACGTCCCCGTCCTCTCCCCCGCGCTGCTCTTCGACCGGATCACCTCGGACACGGGCGGACGCCCGGTGGAGTACGTCCGCTCGCTCTACCGGGGCGACCGCTACCGGATCGTCTCCCGCCTCGCGCTCGCCGACGGCGCGCCCGACCACCCGGCGCCCGACGTGTCGCGGACCGGGGCGTGGTGGGGCACCGTGGAGTGACCCCCACCGAGAGGAGTTCGGCCGCCATGTCGAACCACACGTATCGCGTCACCGAGATCGTCGGCACCTCCCCCGACGGCGTCGACCAGGCCATCCGCAACGGCATCCAGCGTGCCGGACAGAACCTCCGGGGCCTGGACTGGTTCGAGGTGACGCAGGTCCGCGGCCACATCGTCGACGGGCAGATCGGCCACTACCAGGTCGGGCTCAAGGTCGGCTTCCGGCTGGAGGAGGGCGGCTCCTGAGGGGCGCGGCGTGAGGGGCGGCTCCCTGAGGAGCGGCTCCTGAGGGGCCGGGCGTCGGCCTTCCTTCACGGGGTCAGGTACGGCCCTCCTTCTCCTGCGCGTCCTTCAGCGCCTCCGAAGCGGTCGCCCAGCGGGCCCGGACGACAGCGAAGCCGGCCTCCTCGGCCGCGTCGCAGACCAGTTCGTCGTCGTCGACGAGCATCCGGATCTCACGGTCGCGGCCGAGCCGGCGCAGGATCTCCAGCTTGGTCCGGCGCGCGGGGCGGAAGTCGCGGTCACGCCGCATGTGGAGGGCGCCCTCCGGCAGTCCCTGTGCGGCCAGCCATGCGACGGTGTCCCGGCGGCAGCGCTCGGGGCGCCCGGTGAGATAGACGATCTCGCACTCCTCGGCGGCCTCCAGACACAGGGCTACGCCCTCCGCGAGCGGCGGGTCGTGCGGCGCCGCGGCGAAGAACGCCGCCCAGTCGCGCGGCCGGCCCTCCAGGAACCGCTGCCGGTGGGCGGTGCCGGCGAGGGTGTTGTCGAGGTCGAACACGGCGAGGGGGCTGCGGTTGGGCGTCACACGGACAGCGTAGGCAGTACGGACGAGGCCGGGACACGCGGCCCGCCGAGGGCCGGGGGTGCCAGGGGGTCGGAGACGCGCGGAGCGCCGGGACGCCGGGACGCCGGGACGCCGGGTCGCCGGGACGCCGGGTCGCCGGGTCGCCGGGTCGCCGGGTCGCCGGAGTGCGGCGGAGTGGCGGGACGCCGGGACGCCGGAGTGCGGCGGAGTGGCGGGACGCCGGGACGCCGGGACGCCGGAGTGCGGCGGAGTGGCGGGACGCCGGGACGCCGGAGTGTGGCGGGACGCCGGAGTGGCGGAGTGGCGGGACGCCGGGACGCCGGAGTGTGGCGGGACGCCGGAGTGGCGGAGTGGCGGGACGCCGGGACGCCGGAGTGTGGCGGGACGCCGGAGTGGCGGAGTGGCGGGACGCCGGGACGCCGGAGTGGCGGCGTGGTGGGACGCCGGGTGCGGGGCGCCACCTACCGGGTGCTGAGGCGCCGGAGTCCCGGGTCGCCGGTACCCGAGTGCCGGCATGCCGTCGCCGACCGTTTCGCCCCGCCCGGGAATCCTCCGCGCCCGCGCGCGTTGAAACCTGCGTGACCTCTTCGCTCGGCGGCATCCGCTTCTCCGTCCTCGACCGTTCCCGGACCCGGGAGGGTGAGGACGGGGCCGTCGCCCTGCGGGCGAGCGTGGAGCTCGCGCGGCAGGCGGAGGCGCTCGGGTACCACCGGTTCTGGGTCTCCGAGCACCACAGCGTGCCCGGCGTGGCCGGTTCCGCGCCGACCGTGCTCGCGGCCGCCGTGGCCGCCGCGACCTCGTCCATCCGGGTCGGCACCGGCGGGGTGATGCTCCCCAACCACCAGCCGATGGTCGTCGCCGAACAGTTCGGCGTCCTGGAGTCGCTGTTCCCGGGCCGGATCGACATGGGCCTCGGCCGCTCCGTCGGCTTCACCGACGGGATCCGGCGCGCGCTCGGCCGGGACAAGGAGGACGCGGACCGCTTCGGCGAGCAGCTGTCCGAGCTCCTCGGATGGTTCGACGGCACCCAGACCGCCCACCCCCAGGTGCACGCGCGCCCGGCGGAGGGGCTGCGGATCCCGCCGTACGTCCTCGCGACCGGCGAGGGCGCGACGATCGCCGCCGAGGCGGGGCTGCCGCTGGTGATCGGCGATCTGCGCGGCAGGGAGCGGATGCTGGGCGCCGTCGACGCCTACCGGTCCGCGTTCCGCCCCTCGGCGTGGTCCGAGGAGCCGTACGTCGTGATCGCGGGCACCGTCGCCGTCGCCGCGACCGAGGAGGAGGCGCGGAGCCTGCTGATACCGGAGGCGTGGTCGCTCGCCCACTCCCGCACCCAGGGCGTCTTCCCGCCTCTCAGGCCCGTGGAGGAGATCCTGCGGCTCCCCATGACCGACAGGCAGCGCGGCTTCTTCGAGTCGGGTCTGACGGGACACCTGTACGGCACGGAGGAGCAGGTCGGCGACGCGCTGGAGCGGGTGGCGAAGGAGAGCGGGGCTCAGGAAGTACTGGTGACGACGAGTACGTACGACCGTGCGGCGCTCCTCGACTCGTACCGCCGTCTCGCTCGCGTGACGGGCCTGACCAGCGCAAACACCTAGGATTGCGGAATGCCCGACACTCGTATCGACGGCCACGACCCGTACGTCCGCGTCCGGGGCGCCCGCGAGCACAACCTCGCCGGCGTCGACGTGGACGTCCCGCGTGACGCGATCGCCGTCTTCACCGGGGTGTCCGGCTCCGGCAAGTCCTCGCTCGCGTTCGGGACGATCTACGCGGAGGCCCAGCGCCGCTACTTCGAGTCGGTCGCGCCCTACGCCCGGCGCCTGATCCATCAGGTGGGGGCGCCGAAGGTCGGCGAGATCACCGGGCTTCCCCCGGCGGTCTCCCTCGAACAGCGCCGATCCTCGCCGAACACCCGCTCGTCGGTCGGCACGGTCACCACGCTCTCCAACTCGCTGCGCATGCTCTTCTCCCGCGCCGGGACGTATCCGGCGGGGGCCGCGCGGCTCGACTCCGACGCGTTCTCGCCGAACACCGCCGTCGGCGCCTGCCCCGAGTGCCACGGTCTGGGCCTCGTCCACGAGACCGGCGAGGAACTCCTCGTACCCGACCCGCAGTTGTCGATCCGGGAGGGCGCGATCGCCGCGTGGCCCGGCGCCTGGCAGGGCAAGAACCTGCGCGACGTGCTGGACGCGCTCGGCCACGACGTCGACCGACCGTGGCGGGAGCTCGACGCGAAGGACCGGGAGTGGATCCTCTTCACCGACGAGCAGCCGGTCGTCACGGTCCACCCGGTACGGGATGCGGGCCGCATCCAACGGCCTTACCAGGGAACGTACATGAGCGCCCGCCGCTATGTGCTGCACACGTTCTCCGACTCGAAGAGCCCCACGCTGCGGGCGAAGGCCGAGCGCTTCCTGACCAGCGCGCCGTGCCCGGTGTGCGAGGGCAGCCGGCTGCGGCCGGAGGCGCTCGCGGTGACCTTCGCGGGACGCACGATCGCCGAACTGGCCGCTCTTCCGCTGACGGCTCTGGCGGGGCTCCTGACGGAGCACGACGGCTCGGAGACGGCGCGGTTCCTGACCGAGGACCTCGTCGCGCGGATCGGCACGGTGACCGAACTGGGCCTCGGCTATCTCAGTCTGGACCGCACCACCCCGTCACTCTCCAGCGGAGAGCTCCAACGGCTGCGCCTGGCCACCCAGTTGCGTTCGGGCCTTTTCGGGGTCGTGTACGTACTCGACGAGCCCTCCGCGGGTCTGCACCCGGCCGACACCGAGGCGCTGCTGGTCGTCCTCGACCGGCTCAAGGCCGCCGGCAACACGGTGTTCGTGGTGGAGCACCATCTCGACGTGATCCGCCACGCCGACTGGATCGTGGACGTCGGCCCCCGGGCGGGGGTGCACGGCGGCCGGGTGCTGCACAGCGGTCCGCCGGAGGACCTCGCGGGCGTGGAGGAGTCGGCGACCCGCCGATTCCTCTTCGACCGCGCCCCCGCCCCCGCGCGGACGGTGCGCCGGCCCACCGGCTGGCTGCGCACCGGGCCGGTCACCCGGCACAACCTCAAGGCGGTCGACGCGGCCTTCCCCACCGGGGTCCTCACGGCGGTGACCGGGGTCTCGGGGTCGGGCAAGTCGACCCTGGTCGGCACGCTCGGCGAGGAACTCAAGGGCGTGGAGCGGCTGGTGACGGTGGACCAGAAGCCGATCGGGCGGACGCCGCGCTCCAACCTCGCGACGTACACCGGTCTCTTCGACGTGGTCCGCAAGCTGTTCACGGCCACCGAGGAGGCCCGGGGGCGCGGGTACAAGGCGGGACGGTTCTCGTTCAACGTGCCCGGCGGGCGGTGCGAGACGTGTCAGGGCGAGGGCTTCGTCTCGGTCGAGCTGCTCTTCCTGCCGAGCACGTACACCCCCTGCCCCGACTGCCGGGGCGCCCGCTACAACCCGGAGACCCTCGAGGTGCAACTGCGGGGGCTCACGATCGCGGAGGTCCTGGATCTCACGGTCGAGGCGGCGGCCGGCTTCTTCGCCGACACCCCGGCGGCCGCCCGCAGTCTGCGCACACTGCTCGACGTCGGCCTCGGCTATCTCCGGCTCGGCCAGCCGGCGACCGAGCTGTCCGGGGGCGAGGCCCAGCGCATCAAGCTCGCCGCCGAGCTCCAGCGGCTGCGCCGTGGGCACACTCTCTACGTCCTGGACGAGCCGACGACCGGCCTCCACCCGGCCGATGTGGAGGTGCTGATGCGCCAGCTCCACGGCCTGGTCGACGCCGGGCACTCGGTGGTCGTCGTCGAGCACGACATGGACGTGGTCGCCACGGCGGACTGGGTGCTCGACCTCGGTCCGGGCGGCGGCGAGGAGGGCGGCAGGATCGTCGCCGAGGGCCCGCCGCACACGGTGGCCGCCGCGCCGGAGAGCCGGACCGCGCGCTACCTCGCGGCCCGGCTCGGCGGTCGAGGCCCCCGGTGAGCCCTAGGGCGTGTTGCGAAAGTAGCGCCGTCCGCCCGAAGGGCGGGCCCCGCGGCGTCTGGTGCGTGCGATCGCAAGGCGGAGGGTCGTCCTCGTACCGGGTGTACTCGGACGATCCCGACAACGCAGCGAGCGTGCGTGCCAGGCGTCGCGGGGCAGGCGGGACTTTCGCAACACGCCCTAGCTGGGCTCCACGAACTGGACCTCCAGGCTCACCTTGATGACGTCACCGAGGAAGCCGGGGGCGAAGTCCAGGCCGAAGTCGCTGCGCCGGAACTCACCGGTGGCGTCGAAGCCCGCGTGCCGGCTGCCTTCCATCGGCACCTCCACGACTCCCCCGAACTCCACGTCGAAGGTGACGGGCCGGGTGACGTCCCCGATGGTGAGGTCGCCCTGGAGCGTCCAATCCTCGTCCGCACCGCCGATCCGGGTCGAGCGGAACGTCATCGTGGGGCGCTTCTCCACGTCGAGCATGTCCGCGGCCCGCACATGCGCGTCACGGTCCGCGTTGCCCGTGTCGATGGAGGCCAGCGCGACGGTCGCGGTGATCGACGAGTCCGCCAGGCTCTCACCGACGACGAGCTCCGCGTCGAGGTCGTTGAAGCGGCCGCGCACCTTGGAGATGCCGAGGTGACGGACGGTGAAGCCGACGGCGGAGTGCAACGGGTCGAAGGCCCAGCGGCCGGCGGTCAGCGGCAGTGCGGTCGGGCTGGTCTGCTGTTCAGTGGTCATGGCTCCACGCTGGGGCCTCGCCGTCCCACGAGGAAGGCCGCGCCCGGACGGGTAGTACGGAGTCTGGTAGTGCGGAGCCTGGCAGTGCGGGGCCTGGCAGTGCGGGGCCTGGTAGTCGCGGAGCCTGGTAGTGACAGGGCCACCCTGTTCTCGCACCGCGCTCGTACGATCGTGGAGTGAGCGACAACGAACTGGGAGCGTTCCTGCGCGCCCGACGCGAGGCCCTGACACCCGCCCAGGCAGGGCTGCCCGCCGGGACACGCCGGCGGACCCCGGGGCTGCGGCGGACAGAGCTGGCGATGCTCGCCGGGATCAGCGTCGAGTACCTGGCCCGCCTGGAGCAGGGCCGGGACCGCAACCCGTCGGCCCAGGTCCTCGGCGCGCTGAGCGACGCCCTGCGGCTGCCCCTCGACGCCCGGGTCCATATGCGGCGGCTGCAGAAGCACGGTCAGGACCAGCACATGTGCGCGCTCGCTCCGGCCCCGGCCCGTGAGGTGCGGTCCACCGTGCGTGTGCTGCTCGACCGGCTCGGCGAGACGCCGGCCGCGGTGACGAACATGCTCGGTGAGATCGTCGCGTACAGCGACGGCTTCGCGCGGCTCGCGGGGCCGGTGGGCCTGCTCGACGGCGATCCGCCGAGCATGCCGCGGTACGTCCTCACCGATCCGAGGGCCCGGGAGGTCTACCCGGACTGGGACCGGGTCGCCGACCAGCAGGTGGCGGGGCTGTACTTCGGCGTCACCGGCTCCGATCCGGCGATGGCCGAGCTGGCGAGGGAGCTGACGGTCACCGCCGGCGCGGCCTTCTCGGACCGGCTGGCCTCCGCCGGTGTGCTGCCGGAGCGCTCGGGGGTCGAGCGGCTGGTGCACCCCGAGGCCGGTGAGCTGCGGCTCGCGTACGAGGTGCTCGACCTGGCCGAGGCCGACGGGCAGCGGCTCGTGGTACGGCTGCCCGCCGACGAGGCGTCCTCCGTCGCCCTGGACCGGCTGGTCGGCCGCCGGCCGGGCACCTTGCGGGCGGTCGGCGGCTGACCAGGAAGGGCCCGGAGGCCGCGGGGCCGACCGCGACCCCTGCCTACCGGCGGCCGGACCTGCGCGTCGCGCGGAGCCACTCCTTGTTCATGGCCGCGATCGACGGGAGCGGGATCCCCTTCGGGCAGGCCGTCGCGCACTCCCCGGTGAGCGTGCAGCCGCCGAAGCCCTCGGCGTCCATCTGGCCGACCATGTCGAGGACCCGGGTCTCGCGCTCCGGGGAGCCCTGGGGCAGCACGTTGAGGTGGTTGACCTTCGCCGAGGTGAACAGCATCGCCGAGCCGTTCGGGCAGGCGGCCACGCACGCGCCGCAGCCGATGCACTCGGCGTGCTCGAAGGCGAAGTCGGCGTCCGCCTTCGGCACGGGGGTGGCGTGGGCCTCGGGGGCCGCGCCGGTGGGGGCGCTGATGTAGCCGCCGGCCTGGATGATCCGGTCGAAGGCGGAGCGGTCGACCACCAGGTCCTTGACCACGGGGAAGGCGGAGGCGCGCCAGGGCTCGATGTCGATGGTGTCGCCGTCGCGGAAGGACCGCATGTGGAGCTGACAGGTCGTGGTGCGCTCGGGGCCGTGGGCGTCTCCGTCGATGACCAGGCTGCACGCGCCGCAGATCCCCTCGCGGCAGTCGTGGTCGAAGGCGACGGGGTCCTCCCCGCGCAGGATGAGCTCCTCGTTGAGCGTGTCGAGCATCTCCAGGAACGACATGTCGGCGGAGATGCCGTCGATGTCGTAGGTGGACATGGCGCCGGGGGCGTCGGCGTTCTTCTGGCGCCAGATGCGCAGGGTGAGCTTCATGCGTAGCTCCGCTGGGTGGGGTGGACGTACTCGAAGACGAGGTCTTCCTTGTGCAGGACGGGGGCGCCGCCCTCGGTGAACTCCCAGGCCGCCGCGTACGAGAACTCCTCGTCGCGCCGCGCGGCCTCGCCGTCCGGCGTCTGGGACTCCTCGCGGAAGTGGCCGCCGCAGGACTCGGCGCGGTTCAGCGCGTCGAGGCACATCAGCTCGGCGAGCTCCAGATAGTCGACGATTCGGTTGGCCTTCTCCAGCGACTGGTTGAACTCCTCGCCCGTGCCGGGGACCTTGATGCGGCGCCAGAACTCCTCGCGGATCCGGGGGATGCGGTCGAGCGCCTTGCGCAGCCCCTCGTCCGTACGGGCCATGCCGCAGAACTCCCACATCAGTTCGCCGAGTTCGCGGTGGAAGGAGTCCGGGGTCCGGTCCCCGTCGACCGCGAGCAGCAGGTTGAGCCGGTCCTCGGTCTCGGCGAGCACCTCCCGCACCGCCGGGTGCTCGTCGGTGACCTGCTCGGCGTGCGGGTGGCGGGCGAGGTAGTCGTTGATGGTGGACGGCAGGACGAAGTAGCCGTCGGCGAGCCCCTGCATCAGCGCGGAGGCGCCGAGCCGGTTGGCCCCGTGGTCGGAGAAGTTGGCCTCGCCGATGGCGAACAGGCCCGGCACGGTGGTCTGGAGGTCGTAGTCGACCCAGAGTCCGCCCATCGTGTAGTGCACGGCGGGATAGATCCGCATCGGGACCTCGTACGGGTTCTCGGCGGTGATCCGCTCGTACATGTCGAAGAGGTTGCCGTACTTCTCCTCGACCGCCTTGCGGCCCATCCGCCGGATGGCGTCGGCGAAGTCCAGGTACACGCCCTGGCCGCCCGGTCCGACACCACGCCCCTCGTCGCAGACGTTCTTCGCGGCACGGGAGGCGATGTCACGCGGGACGAGGTTGCCGAAGGAGGGGTAGATGCGCTCCAGGTAGTAGTCGCGCTCGTCCTCGGGGATCTCGGCGGCGGGGCGGGTGTCGCCCTTCGCCTTCGGGACCCAGATCCGGCCGTCGTTGCGCAGCGACTCGCTCATCAGCGTCAGCTTGGACTGGTGGTCGCCGGTGCGCGGGATGCAGGTGGGGTGGATCTGGGTGAAGCAGGGGTTGGCGAAGTACGCGCCGCGCCGGTGGGCCCGCCAGACGGCGGTGGCGTTGGAGTTCATGGCGTTCGTCGACAGGTAGAAGACGTTGCCGTAGCCGCCGCTGGCGAGGACCACCGCGTCCGCGTAGTGGGTCGAGATCGCGCCGGTGACCAGGTCCCGGGCGACGATCCCGCGCGCCCGGCCGTCGACCACGATCAGGTCGAGCATCTCGGTGCGGGCGTGCATCTCGACGTTGCCCGCGGCGATCTGCCGGGAGAGCGCCTGGTACGCCCCGAGGAGCAGCTGCTGGCCCGTCTGGCCGCGGGCGTAGAAGGTGCGGGAGACCTGGACGCCGCCGAAGGAGCGGGTGTCGAGGAGTCCGCCGTACTCACGGGCGAAGGGGACACCCTGGGCGACGCACTGGTCGATGATCTCGACCGAGATCTGGGCGAGACGGTGGACGTTGGACTCACGGGCGCGGAAGTCGCCGCCCTTGACGGTGTCGTAGAAGAGGCGGTGGACGGAGTCGCCGTCGTTGCGGTAGTTCTTGGCCGCGTTGATACCGCCCTGGGCGGCGATGGAGTGGGCGCGCCGCGGGGAGTCCTGGTAGCAGAACTGGACGACGTGGTAGCCCTGTTCGGCGAGGGTCGCGCCGACGGAGCCGCCGGCGAGGCCGGTGCCGACGACGATGACGGTGTGCTTGCGGCGGTTGGCGGGGTTGACCAGCTTGGCCTGGAAGCGCCGGGTGTCCCAGCGTTCCGCGATCGGTCCCGCCGGGGCCTTGTGGTCGACGACCGGCTCACCGGTCGTGAAGTCGAGGAAGCTCATGTCAGCTCACCACTCCGGTCATGACGGCTACGGGTACGGAGATGAAGCCCGCGGTCAGGACGAGCGCGAGGCCGTTCGCGAGGGCCTTGAGCAGCCGCTCGCGCCGGGCGTTGCCGACGCCGAGGGTCTGCGCGGCGCTCCAGAAGCCGTGGCGGACGTGGAGGCCGACGGCGAGCATGGCGACGATGTAGATCACGTTGCCGTACCACGTGGAGAAGGTGTCCACGACGTTCTGGTACGGGTGGCCCTCCTGGAAGCCGCCGGTGTGGACGGTGCCGGTGGTCAGGTCCAGGATGTGCCAGACGATGAAGAGGGCCAGGATGATCCCGCCCCAGCGCATGGTGCGCGTGGCGTACGAGGACCTCCTGCGGCGGTGCACGTAGCCGGTGGGTCGTGCCTTGATGTCACGCCTGCTGAGCTGGTACGCGGAGACGGCGTGGCCGACCACGGCGGCGAGCAGCACGATCCGGACGAGCCAGAGGGCCCAGGAGTGGTGCAGGACCGGCGCGCCCATGGTGCGCAGCCAGTGGCCGTAGGCGTTGAACTCCTCGGGGCCGAAGAAGACCTTGAGGTTGCCCATGACGTGGGCCACGAGGTAGCCGAGCATGAGCAGACCGCTGACGGCCATGACGGTCTTCTTGCCGATGGTCGAGGACCAGAAGCCGCGGGGGCGGGTGGGCGGCGGGGGTGCCGTCTTCGTTGCCAGAGCCATGCATCCGACGCTAGGGCCGAAGGGCCCGAGAGGTCCAAGACATGGTCCGGCTTATCTCGATAGGCTGAGCCTATGCAGTTCCAGCAGCTCCAGTACTTCGTGGCGGTGGCCGAGACCCGGCACTTCACGCGTGCCGCCGAGCGGGTGCACGTCTCCCAGCCCTCGCTCTCGCAGCAGATCCGGGCCCTGGAGAAGGAGCTGGGGGCGGAGCTGTTCAGCCGGGCGCGGGGGAACATCACGCTGACCGACGCCGGCGAGGCGCTGCTGCCGCTCGCACGCCGGATCCTGGCGGACACGGACACGGCCCGCCACGAGGTGCAGGAGCTGGTGCAGCTGAGGCGCGGGCGGGTTCGGCTCGGTGCGACGCCGAGCCTCTGCACGGGTCTCCTGCCGGACGTGCTCCGCGCCTTCCACGACCTCCACCCCGGGATCCAGCTCCTCATCGAGGAGGGCGGTTCGCACGACCTCGTACGGGAGCTGGCGCGTGGCGCGCTCGACCTCGCCCTCGTGGTGCTGCCGCTGCCGACGCCGTCCCCGGCCCTGACGACGGTCGAGCTGTTGCGCGAGGATCTGGTGGTGGTCTCGAGCGCGGCGGCCCGGGCGCCGGCCCGGCCGGTACGTATCGCGGATCTGCGCGATCAGCCGCTGGTGATGTTCCGGCACGGCTACGACCTGCGGGAGCTGACGGTGGCCGCGTGCCGGGCGGAGGGCTTCGAGCCCACGTTCACGGTGGAGGGCGGCGAGATGGACGCGGTGCTCGGCTTCGTCCGGGCGGGCCTCGGGGTGGCGGTGGTGCCGGCCATGGTCGCGGCCCGCGCGGGCCGCGACCTCCGGGTCACGGCCCTGGCCCGTCCGGGGCTGCGCCGCACGATCGCGCTGGCTCACCGCAGCGACGTGGCACCGCCCCGGGCCGCGCGGGAGCTGCAGCGCCTGCTCCTCCGCTCCACCTGACCGCGCCCCGGTCGGGGCGGGCACCGTCCCCAGGGGGAACGTGCCCCTCGGCGGGTGTCACACCGCGTCCGCCAGGAGCAGGGAGTGGATGCGGTCCGGTGCGCCCGGGCGCGCGTAGTACCAGCCCTGGGCGGTGTCGCAGCCGAGCTCCCTGAGCTGCTGCGCCTGTGCGCCCGTCTCCACGCCTTCCACCGTCACCGCCAGTTCCAGGCTGTGCGCGAGCGAGACGATGCCCTCCACGATCTTGAGGTCGACCGGGTCCGCGGGGTGCTGCTGCATGCCCTGGGTGAAGGAACGGTCCAGCTTGAGGACGCTCACCGGCAGCCGCCGCAGATTGGCCAGGTTCGAGTAGCCCGTGCCGAAGTCGTCGAGCGCGATGTCCACACCCATCTCGGCGAGCTGGCGCAGCGGCTTCAGCAGGTCGTCGTCGGCGCCGATCAGCGCCGACTCGGTGACCTCCAGGCAGAGCGCGCCCGGTTCGAGGCCCGAGCGCTCCAGGACGTCGACGGTGTCGGCGACCAGGCGCGGATGGTGCAGCTGGGTCGGCGAGAGGTTGACGTTGATGCGCAGCGGGCCGCCGTCGGCGTGCCGGGCCTGCCAGAACCGGGCCTGGCGGACGGCCTCCTGGAGGACCCAGCGGCCCAGCGGCACGATCAGCCCGGTGTTCTCCGCGAGCGGGATGAACCGGTCGGGCCCCAGGACGCCGTGCTGCGGATGGCACCACCGTACGAGCGCCTCGGCGCCGTGCACGCTGCCGTCGCCGAGATGTACCAGCGGCTGGTACTCGATGAAGAACTCTCCGCGCTCCAGGGCCGCCGGAAGCGCGGTGGTCAGCCCGTGCCGGGTGATCGCCCGGGCGTCGGCCTCGGCGTCGGCGAACTCGAAGCGGTTTCCGCCGGCCGACTTGGCGCGGTACATGGTGATGTCGGCGCTGCGCAGCACCTCGGCCGGTGTCCGCTCCCCCGCCGGTCCCTCGACGACACCGACGCTGCCGCGGACCGTCAGCTCACGGCCGTCGATACGGACGGGGGTGGCGAGCGTGGCGAGGATGCGGTTGGCCAGCTCGACGACCTCGCGCTCGGTGTGCGGACCGGTGGTCAGCGCGACGAACTCGTCGCCACCGAGGCGGGCCACCATCTCGCCCGGGGCGGTGGCGCAACTCTGCAGCCGGTCGGCGACCTCGACGAGGAGCCGGTCGCCGGTCGCGTGGCCGAGGCTGTCGTTGATCGCCTTGAAGCCGTCCAGGTCGAGGTAGCAGAGGCCGAAGCGGCCGCCGTCGGCCGAGCCGAGCGCCTTCTCCAGGCGTTCGAAGAACAGGGTCCGGTTGGGCAGCCCGGTGAGCGCGTCATGGGTCGCCTCGTACCGCAGGCGCAGGTTGAGCAGCCGCCGCTCGGTGGTGTCCTCCAGGAGGGCGAGCTGGTACTGCGGGAAGCCCTCGGCGTCGCGCAGCAGCGAGACCGTGAGGTTGGTCCACAGGACCGTGCCGTCGCCCCGGTAGTACGGCTTCTCCACGCGATAGTGCTCGCGCTCTCCGCGTACGAGTTCGTCGTAGAGCTTCCAGACGTGCGGGCCGTCCTCGGGGTGGGCCCACTCCTTGACCTTGCGGGCGCGGATCTGCCCGTCCAGGCCGCCGAACATCCGGGTGAGGGTCTCGTTGACCTCCAGGACGTTCCCTTCGAGGTCGGCGATGCCGATCCCGACCGCCGCCCCGTCGAAGACCGCCCGGAAGCGGCTCTCAGTCGTGTGCAGGGCGACTTCGGCGGCGTTGCGGGCGCTGAGCGCGGAGCGGGCGATGGCCTCCTGCTCGGCGCGGGTCCGCTCGCGCAGGGCCTGGGCGAAACCGGCCGCCATCGCGTGCTGCAGCCGTGAACAGCGGGCCCGCAGCTCCTCCGTGGAGGTGGTGCTCTCCTCGTCACCGCAGTAGAGCACCAGGTAGGCGTCGATGACGCCGAGGGTGCGGCTGAGCGCGTCGGGCTCCGTGCAGTGGATGCCGACCAGCGCGGCGCCGACGCCGTGGGCGGGCGCCGTGTCCAGGGACCGGTCGTGCAGCGCGGCGCACAGCGCGCGGGCGAGCGGCATCAGTTGCTGCTCGAACTCGGCGCGGGTCATGGAGGTGGCCGTGACGGGGAAGGTGGCCCGGCTCCAGATGGTCACGAACCGCCGGAGTCTGCCCTCCAGGCTGTCCGGTTCCGCACCGGAGCCCGACGGCTGCGACGGCACCTTCACGCCTTGCGCCCCACACCGGCGAAGCCCGAGAAGGCGTAGGGATCCTCCTCCTCGACCGGGCTCTCGGGCCGCCACTCCGGCATGGAGACCACGCCGGGCTCGACCGGCTCGCAGCCGTCGAAGAACCGGCTGATCTCGGCGTGCGAGCGCATCACGAGGGGGTTGCGGATCTGCCGGTACACACCGACGGTACCCGCGGCTTCGTCCTCCGTCAGCGGGATGCCCTCGTAGGAGGCGTGGGTCAGCACGAGCAGGCTGCCGGGGGCGAGGGCGTCGAGCAGCTCGGCGACCGCCGCGCGCGGCTCGTCCTCGTCCTCGAGGAAGTGCAGGACGGCCACCAGGAGCAGCGCCACGGGCTTTTCCAGGTCCAGGAGTTGGCGGACCTCGGGGCTGTCCAGGATCTCCCGGGGCTTGCGCAGGTCCGCCGCGACGACGGCGGCGCGCCCCTCGCCCTCCAGCACGGCCCGGCTGTGCGCCACGGCCACCGGGTCGTGGTCGACGTACACCACGCGCGCGTCGGGCGAGGCGGCCATGGCGACCTCGTGGACGTTGCCGAACGTCGGTATGCCGGAGCCTATGTCGAGGAACTGGGTCACGCCCTCGGCGACGGCGTAGCGCACGGCGCGGCGCATGAAGGCACGGTTCGCCTGCATGACCTTGGGGAGTCCCGGCATGAACTCCATGGCCTTGCGGGCCGCTTCGCGGTCGACCTCGAAATTGTGCGAGCCGCCCAGATAGAAGTCGTACATTCGGGACACGCTCGGCACCGAGATATCGATGCCCGGCGGGGCCCAGGCGGGACGCTCCATCACTGTCTCCAACGAGTCAACCACGGGGGATGCGGCCAGGTGTTCGCGGCCGGTGTTCGAGCAGAGGCTACTGATCGCCCGTCGCGAGAGCGAGTGGAAACGGAAATTCGCGGTCCGTTCTTCGTCACACGCCATTGGCACGTGCGAGCGGAAGAGAAAGGTTCACGCCTTCAGCTCGTGCATTTTCACGTGCATACGGACGTGCGCCGGCCCGCCGTCACCGGGGAGGTGACGGCGGGCCGGCAGGCCGGAAGCGCGGCGCGGGGGACCTACTTGGGCGCTCCGACCAGCTTTCCCTCGGGGGACACGGCATACCAGGTGCCGCCCACACCCTGGCCGTTGGTGTCTCCGGGCTCCTCGTCGCCGGCGAAGGTGTAGAGGGGCCAGCAGTCGATGGTCTGCTGCTTGATGCCGTCGGGCCGGGAGAAGGTGACGAAGCCCTTCTTCGTGATGCCCTCGATGTCGTTCTTGTCGACGGGGGCGACAACCGGCCACTTCTCCAGGCAGGCACCGGTGCAGGCCGTCTTCATGGGCCAGGCGGAATCCTTCTTGAAGCGGTAGACCGTCATTCCCCGTGAATCGACCACGATCTCACCGAGCTTGGGGTCCTTGTGCACCGAGAGCCCGGCCGCGTCCGTCACCGGCTCCTCCTCGGCGCCCTCCTCCGCGGCGCCGCCGTCGGCTCCCGCCGAGGCCTTCTTGCCGTCGGGGGCGGAGGCGAACCAGGTGCCGCCGACACCCTGGCCGTTCACGTCTCCGGGCTTGGTGTCCTTGGCGTACCGGTACATCGGCCAGCCGCCGAGCGTCAGTTGCTTGCTGCCGTCGGCGCGGGTGACCTCGCCCAGCAGCGAGGCGTCCACGCCGGCCGGGGCCTTGGCGCCCTCCGCGCTCACCACGGGCCACGCCTTGACGCAGTCGCCCTCGCAGGTGGCCTTGGGCGGGGAGGCGGAGTCCTTGTCGAAGCGGTAGAGCGTGAAGCCCTCGCTGTCGGTGACCACCTTGCCGAGCTGCTTGGTGGACGCCACCGCCATCTGCCCGGCGGGCTCCGCCTCGCCGCCGCCGCTGTCGCCGTAACCCCCGGAGGCGTAACCGCCGGAGCTGTATCCGGCGTCGGCGGGCGCTCCGGCCGGGTTGGCGGCTCCCGCGGGCTGGCCGCCCAGTGTCTGGTCGCCCTGCTCCTGACCACACGCCGTCGTCAGTGCGAGCATCGTCGCCGCCGTCAGTGCGAGCGCCGCGTTCCCCCAGGTCTTCATGTCAACTCCCGTTGCATCATTGCTTGTCGGCGCAGCCTCCGCGGCCGCTTCACGGCATTGGATACGGGGCTCGGAGGCGTCGCACTCAACGGCGGCGAGAAAACTTTCGGAGATCGTCAAACCACTGACGGCCGAGATCCCCTCCATCCGGGGAATCCGGCCCGGTTCCCGGCGTGCTGGGCCGGGGCTCTGATCATGCTCTTCGGCGTGTCTGTGTCTCTGTACGGATCTCACCTCGCGCGGTCGCTGGCGGCCGCCGCGCTGCTGTGGCTGCTCGCCGCCCCGGCGCCCGCGGCCGCCGACGCCTGCGCCTACGCCGTGACCGGGCCGGGCGGCTCGAACACCGCGGTCGCGGGCGCCGGTCCGGGCGGGTGTCCGCCCCCGCCGACCACCCCGCCGCCATGTCCGGAGCCCACTCCGGAGCCGACTCCGTCGCCCACACCGGAACCGACGCCGACGCCCACACCGGAGCCGACGCCCGAGCCCACACCGGAACCGACGAAGGAACCACCCGAGGAACCGACGCCGCCGAAACCCCCGCCGCCGCCCCCTCCCGAGCGGGCGGATCCTCCGCCTCCGCCGCGGCCGGCCCCGCCGAGCCGCGCTCCGGCCCCGCCACCACCGGCGCCCGCTCCCCCGCCACCCTCGCCGACGCCGTCGGCGCGTACGCGACCGCCGGCACCCGCGCCCGCCCCCGTCGCCCTGCCCGAGTACCGCCGGGCCGCCCGGCCCCAGCCCACGGGCGGGCCCTCGCTCGTCTCCCTGATGCTGCTGGTCACCGCTCCCGCGGTGCTCGCGACAGCGATCCTGCGCCCGCGCTCCCGCTGAGCCCGCCGGCACTGAGCCCGCCGAGCGCACTGAGCCCGCCGAGTCCGCCGAGTCCGCCGAGTCCGCCGAGTCCGCCGAAGGGAACACCATGTCCGAATGGCTCGTCCTGACCATCGCGATGGCCGCCGCGTGCGCGGTCGTCCTCACCATCGTCGTCATCAACAACCGCAGGGTCCCCGACGACGACGATCCCAGCGAGACCCCCGACGTCATGGAGTACATGACCATGATGATCGGCGTGATCTACGCGATCGTGCTCGGCCTCGCGATCGCGGGCGTCTGGGAGGCACGCGGCGCGGCCCAGGAGACCGTCCGCCAGGAGGCCCAGGCGCTGCACGAGATCTCGGCCCGGGTCGAGGTGTACCCGGCCGGCGTCCGGGACCGGATCCGCGCCGACGTCGACGCGTACGCCGCGTACGTGGTCGACGAGGAGTGGGACCACATGTCCGAGCACGGCGCACTCAGCGAGCAGGGCACCCGGCTGCTCGAACAGGTGCGCAGGAGCGTGACCGACTACCGGCCCGCGGACGACCACGAGGGGCAGGCGTACCAACCGCTCGTGGACCAGGTGGCCGTGGTGGACGACGCGCGTGGGGCCCGGGGGCAGAACGCGGGGGCGACCATGCCCGGGGTGGTGTGGTTCGGCCTGATCATCGGCGCGCTGGTGACGGTCGGGCTCATCTTCACCCTGCAGATCCGGCGCACCGGCCGGGAGCTGCTGCTCGCGGGGCTGTTCAGCGCGCTCATCGCCTTCCTGCTCTTCCTGATCTGGGACTTCGACGCGCCGTTCGGGCGCGGGATCTCGGCGACGGCCACACCGTTCACCGACCTGTTCCCGCACCTCACGCGATAGCGGCGGCGCGCGACACGCCACCAGGGCCGTACGGGGGACATCGGTCCCCCATTCGCTCGTCTGGGATCGCGGCTGTGGTAGTGCGCTCCTAGCGTCTGACGGTATCGAGGTGTATGCCCTGTCCTTGTGCGGAAACCGCTTCCGCGGCTGCTCCTCGGGGACCCGGAGGAATCCATGCGCGCGATACGTGCCGTGTCCACAGCCCTGCTGGGGGCGGCCACCCTCGCCCTGGCCGCTCCCGTCGCCTCCGCGGCGGACGGCGCACCCGCACCGCCCCCCAAGGCCGCCGGAGCGAAGGCACCGGGCGATTTCGTCGTGACCCCCTCGCTGGTGGCGCCGGGCGGCCGGGTGACGCTCACCGCTCCCGGCTGCCGCAGTACGGCGATCGCGTCGGCGGGCATCTTCGACACGGTCACCATCGCCCCCGGGTCCTCGGCCACCGCCGTGGTGGACGCGGACGCCCGGCGCGGTGCCGTCTACACCGTGGCGTTCAACTGCACCGGCGGGATCACGGACACCGTCAACCTGACCATCAGCGGCACCACCGCCACGCCGACCACCAGCTCGACCGTCCTCACCACACCGCGCGGTGTCCAGGGCGGTCTCGGCGGCTCGGTCGACGAGGTCGACAAGGTGATGCTGGCGGCCGGCGCGGGCCTCGTCCTCGCCGCCGCCGCGGGAACCGTCCTTGTCGTACGACGCCGGTCGCAGCTCGACCGGGGCCGGCGCCACTGACGGCGGGGGCGGTGTCCCCCGTACCGCTCACCACCGGCCTGCGGGTGCACGAACACCCACCGTCCCGCGGAACACACCGAGCCCGTCGCCCCCGGGTCCTGGACCCGGGGGCGACGGGCGTGGCGGGCCGACCGGGAGGTTCGGCGGTCAGGCCCTTCCGCCGCTCATACGGCGCCGGGCGATGAAGAGACCACCGCCGAGCGCTGCCGCGGCGACGAGCGATCCGCCGACCGCCATCTCCGTGGAGCTGGGCGCGAGCGAGCCGCCGAGGCCACCCTGCGCGCCCTGGCCGGCCAGGACGCGGAACGTCTGGGTGAGCGTGCGGCCGTTGCACTGGACGGCCAGGTTGTACTGACCCGGCGTGGCGTGGTCGTGGATGCGGGCGGTGGCGGTGGACACCCCGTTGACGTTGCCGGAGAGGGTGACCGTCGGGAAGGCGTTGGACGTGACCCGGCCGCCGGGGCAGTTCCGGACGGAGATCGTGAGGATGCCGCCCTGGTGCACGGCGAACGGGGAGACCGTGACGCTGTTGGCGCCGTCACCGCCCCGGTCGACCTGGTGGGCGCTGACGGCCACGTGGGTGGGCCCGTGGGTGGCGGCGGCGAGAGGGGCGGCGAGCCCGACCGCCGCGAACGCGGTGGCGGTCACCGCCAGAGTGCGTGCAGCACGCATGGTTGAACCTCCAGTGGAAGACGCCCCAAAGCGGTGCTCCGGGAAGTTCGACGAGTACGCCTTCCATGACGAACCCTCACAAGTGCTGGCGAAGCGCGCATTTCGGCACTGGTCCACCCCGGTGAGGCGACACGCCGGGGAATCGCCCCCGAATCTGACGGAGCCGCAGGTCACAGGCCGTCAGGGTGATTGTCCGACGAATACTCGGATGGGTCATCGTCCGTGTCACCCGGGCCGCCCCCGCGCGCGAGGGGTTCGGGGCCCGCGGACCGCCTCCCGGCACCCGTCCGGCGCCCGCCGGCCGCCCGGCCGCCACCCGTTCGCCCCGCTCTGATCGCCGGTCCGGCCCGCCGCCCTTACCGTTCTGACGACGCCACGAAGGGAGAACCATGCGCCCCAAGGACTTCAGCGTCTTCGAGCCCAGAAGGATGCGCCGGCCGTGGGGCGTCCTGACCCTCGTCATGCTGTCCGGTCTGGCGATGATGCGCAATGGAGTCGACGTCGAGGCCGGCCCGCCGCAGCCCGCGGCCGCCGCTGCGCTCGACACCCGTCTGACAGGTCCCGCGCCCCCCATGTCCGCCGGCGTGGAGGCCCTTCCCCAGGCCCCCGCCTCGCGCATCCGGATCGCCTCGATCTCGGTCAACGCACCCATCATGGACGTGGGTCTGGACGCCTCCGGGTGGATCGAGGCACCTCCCCCGCAGGACCCGAACATGGCGGGCTGGTACCAGAACGGCATCGCGCCGGGTCAGCGCGGCACGGCCGTCGTCGTCGGGCACGTCGACAACCAGGCGGGCCCCGCGGTCTTCTACGGCCTCGGCTCGCTGGAGAAGGGCCAGCACATCGAGGTGGAGCGCTACGACGGCCGGACGGCGGTCTTCGAGATCTACGGCATCGAGGTGTACGCCAAGAACGACTTCCCCGGGGCCGCGGTCTACGGCGACACGGGGGCGCCCGAACTCCGGGTCATCACCTGCGGCGGCGGCTACTCCCGCGCGAACGGCTACGACGGCAACGTGGTGGTCTACGCCCGCATGATCGGATCCAACTGAGCGGTCGCCGCGTCCGCACGAAGGCCCCCGGCGCCCGACGGCACCGGGGGCCTTCGCCGTCCGGGCTCAGCGCCGGGGCACGGTGACGCTGTAGCCGGCGTCGAGGAGTTCGGGCAGGTACCGCTTCAGCGCGGCGACGCTCTGGGAGCGGTCACCGCCCGCGTCGTGCGAGAGGACGACGACGCCGGGCGCCGCCCCGTCCAGCACCGCGCGCACGATGCTGCCGGTGCCCGGCTCCTTCCAGTCGAGGGTGTCGACGGTCCAGGCGAGCGGCTCCATGCCCAATTCGGCGCCGATCTCGAAGGAGTGCCGGTTCCACGCCCCGAACGGGGCGCGGTACCAGAGCGGAGCCGAGCCGAGGACCTTCTCGACCAGGTCGCTGGTGGAGCCCAGCTCGTCCCGGATGCGGGAGGGACGCAGCTTCGGCATCAGGGGATGGGACCACGAGTGGTTGCCGACCACGTGCCCGTCGGCGGCCATCTCCCGCACCAGGTCCTGGTTCTCGACCGCCATCTCGCCGCAGACGAAGAACATCGCCCGGCAGCCGTACCTGCGCAGGGTCGCGAGGATCTCCGGCGTGTAGCGGGGGTCGGGGCCGTCGTCGAAGGTGAGCACCATCGAGCGCCCGACGCCGGACATCTTCAGGAACGGCCGCTGGCGGACGGGCGGGAGGGCCCGCCGGAAGGCGGGGGGCGCGTACGCCGTCATCGGCTGGAGCCGGTACGAGGACGGACTCAGCCGCGCCCCCGCCTGCGGCCCCCCGGGAGGACCCGCCGGAGGACCCGCCACCGGGCTGTTTCCGGGGGCCGGACGTCCCGCCGGTCCGGAGGCCTCCGGTGCGGTGCCCGGGGGCGCCGTGAGGCGGTCCGCCGACAGGACTCCGACCGTGGCCGTGGCACCGAGGGCGGCGGCGATGCGCAGGATCGTCCGCCGCCCACTGGGCTTCTCATCCTTTTTCATGACTAATAGCTCGCACGGTCGAACACCGGCGTGCCTCATCCACACCGACGGCTCGCCCGAATGCACCCGTTGGGCGCACACCGCGGAGGCGTCCTCGGCGCCCTACTCCCCCATCACCAGGCCGTCCTTCGCGGCGCCCCGGCCGAGGACGACGTCGCGGATGGAGTCCCGTACGGCGGTCACGGGTTCCCCTTTCCTGATCGCGGCGTTGAGGTCGACCACCCGGCCGCGGCCGGTGTCGAACCACTGCGGAAGGAACTCCGCCTTGGCGACCTCCCACCGCGCGCCGGTGGCGGCCGGCGGGGTGAAGGTGAAGCGCGCGAGGGTGCCCTGGTTGCCGCGGGGGTCGAAGGCGCCCTGGTGGTTGACCATGTCACCGGCGATCTGGTCCCCCATCCCGTAGACGATCCAGGTGCCGTTGACCTTCTCGTACGCCTGCGGGACATGGGCGTGCGTGCCGAGGACGAGGTCGATGTCGGGCCTGCCGCCGCTCTTCGACGAGGTGAGGGAGCGGCCGAGCGTGAGCTGCCGCCGGTCAGGGGCGGTCTGCCACTCCGTTCCCCATTGGATGCTGACCACGACGACGTCGGCGCCGGCCTTCCGGGCGGCCCGGGCGTCGGCGACGATCTTCTCCTCGTCGATCAGGTTGACCGCCCACGGCTGCCCCGCGGGCAGGGGGTAGCCGTTGGTGTCATAGGTGTACGCGAGCTGGGCGACCGTGGCATCGCCCGCCCTGAGCAGCGTCGGGCGCGCCGCCTCCTCGGCGGTGCGGGCCGAACCGGCGTGCCGCACGCCCGCCTTGTCGAGGGCGTCGAGGGTGCGGGCGAGTCCGGCGGCGCCGTCGTCGAGGGTGTGGTTGGAGGCGGTGGAGCAGGAGTCGTACCCGGTCTCCTTGAGTGCCGGGGCGATCTCGGGCGGGGAGGTGAAGGCGGGGTAGCCGGTGTAGGGCCCGCCCTCCGGTCCGTACACGGTCTCCATGTGGCAGATCGCCAGATCGGCCGCCGAGACGACGCTCTTGACGCCGGAGAGCATCGGCCGGAAGTCGTATCCCCGGCCGTTCGCGTCGGCGGCGGCCCGGCGGATGATCGAATCGTGCGGCAGGACGTCGCCCGAGGCGACGAGGGTGAAGCCGGTCCGGGCGGAGGCACCGCCGCCGACCGGCGAGGGGGCGGAGGGGCTCCCGGAGCCGGAACGGTCGGCGGGTGCGCCGATGCCGCCCGCGCAGCCGGTCGCCGCCGCGAGCAGGACCGCCGCGAAGGCCGCCGCCCCGTGCTTCGTACGCTGGGTCATCCGCCCACTCCGCCCGATTCATAGGATAAAAAGCTTTCCTGATGAATTGATAGGGGATCATTGACCCAGTCAAGGGGTGAAGCCGCATTTGGCGTAACGCCTGCTTATTCGGATGAAACGCCTCCGCCCCGACCGCTCATCGCACCATTCGCCGCTCGGTGCGACCGCTCGTCGCAGACGGCTGTCCGTTCCCTGTCCCTCGCCGCCCACATGCGTTCGTATACGCCCCGGGACGACGAGCCGGCAGAAGAGGTGTGGAGCATGACGACGGCGACCGTGACGACGGGGAAGGCGACGACGGACGAGCGGGCCCTCGCGGAGCTGCAGCGTGACCACGGCCAGGCCCTCCTCGGCTTCCTGCTCGGGCTGACCTACGGCGACCAGCAGCGCGCGGAGGACCTGGTGCAGGAGACGCTCGTACGGGCCTGGCTGCACCCGGAGGCCTTCGACGGGCCCTACGACTCGATGCGCCCCTGGCTCTTCACCGTCGCCCGGCGCCTCGCCATCGACGCCCGGCGCTCCCGGCTCGCCAGGCCCGCCGAGATCGGCGACGGGATGCTCGCCGCCACCCCCGACCCGGCGGACGCCACGGAGTCGGCGGTGGCCGCGCTCGACGTGCGCGAGGCCGTCCGGGGGCTCAGCCCGGAGCACCGCGCGGTGCTCGTCAGCCTCTACTTCCGGGGCCTGACCGTCAACGAGGCTGCTGCCGACCTCGGCATCCCCGCCGGAACGGTCAAGTCCCGCTCCCACTACGCGCTGCGGCAACTCGGCCACCGGCTGCCCGACTACCGGCCGCGGCGACGCGCCGTTGCCCGTCAGCGGACCGTGGCCGCACAATGATCCCGTGACGCCGACGCTGACCTCCGCCGCCGCCGAAAAGGTACTCGCCGACAACTTCGCCCCGTGGGTGCTCGATCTGGGACTCTCCGTGGTCTCGGTCGACGCCCAGGAGGCGGTGCTGCGCCTTCCCTGGTCCGACCGGCTCGCCCGGGAGGGCGGCGGTCTGTCCGGCCAGGCGCTGATGGCCGCCGCCGACACGGCGACGGTGATCGCGGTGGCGGCGGCCCGCGGCGGCTTCGTGCCGATGACGACGGTGCAGCAGTCCATCAGCTTCCAGCGGGCGGTGCTCGGTACGGACGTGCTGGTGCGGGCCCGGCTCACCAAGGCCGGCCGCCGTATGGCGTTCGCGGACATCACGATGACCGCCGACGGCACGGAGGAGACGGCCGCGCACGCGACGGCGGTGTACGCGCTCCTCGGCTGACGCGCCGGTCCGTCGCACCGCCCCGACCGCCCCGGGCGTCTCCACGCCTCCCTGGCGCCACACCGGCACCGATCCGGCGGAGAAACGTATCCGAAACCACACCGGCGAGTTGAGTAAAGAGCGACCCGCGCGCGTCTTCCTCGGTGGAGGCTCGTGTTCGGGATCGCCGACCGACATGTCCGGGAGAAGGTGGGAGCGTTGCTGCCCGAGAGTACGAACGGCACCAGCGGGGGCGGACTCGCCGTCCCCATGGCGTGGCTGTGTGCCGAGTTCATAGCCGACGATCTGCTGCGCGCCGGCTGCCTGGTCGCGCCCGGCACGCTGGAGTACCGGGCCGGACTCCAGACACTCGCGCTCACCATCCATCTCTGCGAGGGGGACGGGGCCTTGGGCGGAGCACGGTCCGCGGGCCGGCTCGACGAGTGGCTGTCCAGGACCGCCTACGACCACCCCTGGCCGCAGTGGGTCCGCGCGCGGCTCGCCGAGCGGACGCACGCGGGCGACGACGGCCCGGACCTCGCCATGGCCCGCGAGACCTGGCGCCTCCTGGAGGCGACGACGGTGCGAGCGGCCGACCTCGGCGGCCTCCCGCCGGCCGGACTCGGCCGCCTCCACATCGACGAGTCGGCACATGTCTGGTTGCCCGCCTGGCAGTTGGGAGTCCCACTCGGCCATCTGGCCCTGCATCTCTACTGATCGGAGGGGTAGGGGGCCGTCGGGTGCACCCC
This sequence comes from Streptomyces sp. NPDC013317, assembly GCF_055563155.1. Classification (NCBI taxonomy): domain Bacteria; kingdom Bacillati; phylum Actinomycetota; class Actinomycetes; order Kitasatosporales; family Streptomycetaceae; genus Streptomyces; species Streptomyces sp. NPDC013317. The sequence goes on along the minus strand of NZ_JBVHDX010000001.1, from coordinate 418,653 downwards.
TGGGCGGTACTTGGGGATCCGTACCGTCACCTTCATCCCCGCGCCGATCCCGGTCTCGATGACGAGTCCGTGCTCCGCGCCGTACACCTGGCGCAGCCGTTCGTCGACGTTGGACAGGCCGATGCCCGAACCGGTGGGCCGCTCCCCCAGCAGGATCGCGCGCAGCACGTCCGGGTCCATGCCCACACCGTCGTCCTCGATCACGACCACCGCCTCCGAGCCCGCGTCACGGGCCGCGATCGTGACGCGGCAGACGTTCACACTGTCCTCCAGACCGTGCTTCACGGCGTTCTCCACGAGCGGCTGGAGGCAGAGGAACGGCAGCGCCACCGGAAGCACCTCGGGCGCGATCTGCAGGGTGACCTTGAGACGGTCACCGAAACGAGCCCCGGCGAGCGCCAAGTACTGTTCGATGGCGCGCAGTTCGTCGGCGAGCTGAGCGAACTCCCCGTGCCTGCGGAAGGAGTACCGGGTGAAGTCGGCGAACTCCAGGAGCAGCTCCCGCGCCCGTTCGGGGTCGGTACGGACGAACGAGGCGATGGCTGCCAGGGAGTTGAAGATGAAGTGCGGGGAGATCTGGGCGCGCAGGGCCCGGATCTCGGCCTCCACGATCCTGGTCCGCGACCGGTCCAGCTCGGCCAGTTCGAGCTGGACGGAGACCCAGCGGGCGACCTCCGTGGCGGCCCGTACCAGCACCGCCGACTCCCGCGAGCCATAGGCGACGAGAGCTCCGAGGACGCCGCCCTCCCCAGTGAGCGGGGCGATCACCGCCCAGCGCAGCGGGCAGTCGACGTCGGCGCAGCCGATGTGCGCGGACAGGCTGCGCCCCGAGCCCAGGATCCCTGTGACCTGCTCCATGACGTGCGCGCGGTGGTGGGTCTCGCCCGGCCCGTCCCAGGCGAGGACCTCGGACCGGTCGGTCAGACAGAGCGCCTCCGTGCCGAGCAACGAGCGGAGGTGCCGGGCGGCCTTGCGCGCGGTGTCCTCGGTCAGGCCGGCCCGCAGCGGCGGGGCGGCGAGCGAGGCGGTGTGCAAAGTGGTGAAGGTGGCCCGCTCGACAGGGGTGCCGAGGTCGAGGTCGGCCGCCCGGTCGCCGCGGCGGGCGGCGAGCCGCCCGAGGGCGAAGCCGACGGCGAGGAGTACGGCTCCGACGGCGGCGGAGGCGGCGAGTGCGATTCCGCTCATCGCTCGGCCCCCCTCGCCCCGGGCTCGGGGCGAGGCTCGTGACGCACCGGCTCCGGGCGGGCCGTCAGCTCCTCCGGCAGGTGCAGCCGGGCCAGGAGCGCCGGGGTGCCCGCCGGGATGTGCCGGGGGGTGGCGAGCGACACGAGGATCATCGTGAGGAAGCCCAGCGGCACCGACCAGACCGCCGGCCAGGCCATCAGGGTGTGTGGCCAGCCCTCGTCGGGCAGGCCGGCGCGGGTCGCCATCACGGCCGTGAGCGCGGTGCCGCCGCCCAGCACGAGCCCCGCCATGGCTCCCGGCGGGGTGAGCCGGCGCCACCAGATCCCGAGGACGAGAAGGGGGCAGAAGGAGGAGGCGGAGACCGCGAACGCGAGGCCGACCGCGTCCGCGACCGGGACCTTCGAGGCGAAGACCCCGGCGGTCAGCGGTACGGCGGTGGCGAGAAGCGTGGCGAGCCGGAAGTGCCGTACCCCCCGCGAGGGGAGCACGTCCTGGGTGAGGACTCCGGCGACCGCCATCGTCAGCCCGGAGGCGGTGGAGAGGAAGGCGGCGAAGGCTCCGCCGGCGAGCAGCGCGCCGAGGAGGTCCCCGAGCACACCGCCGAGCATCCGCTCGGGCAGCACGAGCACGGCGGCGTCGGCGGCTCCGGTGAGCGCCAGTTCGGGGGCGTAGATGCGGCCGAGCGCCCCGTAGACCGGTGGCAGCAGGTAGAACGCGCCGACGAGTCCGAGGACGACGAGCGTGGTGCGGCGCGCCGCCCGTCCGTGGGGGCTCGTGTAGAAGCGGACCGCGACGTGCGGCAGTCCCATGGTGCCCAGGAAGGTGGCGAGGATCAGCCCGTACGTGGCGTAGAGCTGGTGGCCGTCGCGCCCGCCGGCCAGCGGCTGGGACCAGCCGAGGGGGTCGGCTCCGGTGGATGCCCGCGCGGGGACCGGCGCGCCCCGGGGGAAGGCGAGTTCGGTGCCGCCGTCCACGCGGTGGGCGCCCTCGTCCAGGGTGACGGACCCGCCGTCGTACGGGAGGTCGTCGACGCGGCCGGTGACGGTGAGGGTGAGCGGGGCGTCGAGCTCGATGCGTACGGTGTCGGCGACCTTCACGGTGGTGTGCTCGCGGAAGACGGCCGGGGCGTCGAAGCGGACGCGCGGCGCGTCGTCGCCGAACCAGGCCGCGGTCAGGAAGAGGGCGGGAACGAGCAGGGCGGTGAGCTTCAGCCAGTACTGGAAGGCCTGGACGAAGGTGATGCTGCGCATGCCGCCCGCGGCGACGATGCCGGTGACGACGAGGGCGACGAGGAGGCCGCCGACCCAGTCGGGTGCCCCGGTGAGGATCTCCAGGGTGAGGCCCGCGCCCTGGAGTTGCGGGAGCAGGTACAGCCAGCCGATGCCGACGACGAGCAGGCTCGCGAGCCGGCGGGCGGGCGGGGACTCGAGCCGGGCCTCGGCGAAGTCGGAGAGCGTGTACGCCCCCGAGCGGCGCAGCGGGGCGGCGACGAGGACAAGCAGGACGAGATAGCCGGCGGTGTAGCCGACCGGGTACCAGAGCATGTCCGGGCCCTGGACGAGGACGAGGCCGGCGATGCCGAGGAAGGAGGCGGCGGAGAGGTACTCGCCGCTGATGGCGGCGGCGTTGAGGCCGGGCCGTACGGTGCGCGAGGCGACGTAGAAGTCGGAGGTCGTACGGGATATCCGCAGGCCGAGGGCGCCGATGAGCACGGTCGCGAGGACGACGGCGGTGACGGCTGCCACCGCGTAGGTGTGGTTCACGTCCGGCCCCCGCGCTCAGCGGCCCTCGACGAGGCCGGTGAAGTCGCGTTCGTTGCGCTCGGCCCTGCGGACGTACCAGTGGGCGACGGCCCAGATGACGGGGTACACGCCGGCGCCGAGCGCGATCCAGACGAAGGCCTCGGGCGCGGGGAGCGCGAGCAGCAGGGGCAGCGGTCCGACGCAGAGGGCCAGCGCGCCGAGCGCGGTGAGGGCGGCCCGCAGCTGGCTCCGCATGAGCGAGCGGACGTAGGTGTGGCCAAGGGTGCTCTGCTCGCTGATCTCCGAGCGGGCGGAGCGAGGCGGGGGTCCTTGCGGCCGGAGGCCGGTGGAGGTCGGGGGGCCGGGGAAGCGCTGCCGGGGCGGTCCGCCGTCACGGAGCGCGGAGGCACGCGTGACCGTCTCGCGCCGGGGCCGGCGCGGCGGTGGTTCCTCGGACGTCGGTGTCCGCTCCGGCATGGCTCGACCTCGCAGGGGCTGTGGAGTGCACGGAGTCTACGCAGCGGCGCTCACGCACGGTAGAGGCGTCCGGCAGGGCCGCCGCCGGCAGAGGCGGGCGCGCCCGCCCGCGGTGACGGCGCGCGGGTCAGCCGCCGGCGCGGCGCATGAGGAGGTCGCGCAGCTGGCGGGCGTGGCGGCGGCTCACGGCGAGTTCGGTGGAGCCGAGCCGGACGGAGGTGGCACCGCCGTCGAGCCGGAGTTCGTCGATGCGGGCGAGTGCGACGAGGTGGCTGCGGTGGATCCGGACGAAGCCACGGGCCGCCCAGCGCTCCTCGAGGGTGGAGAGCGGGATGCGGACGAGGTGGCTGCCCTCGTCGGTGTGCAGGCGCGCGTAGTCGCCCTGCGCCTCGGCGTAGGCGATGTCGTCGACGGCCACGAACCGGGTGACCCCGCCGAGTTCGACGGGTATCTGCTCGGGGGCCGCGAGGGCGGCGGGGGCGTGGGCCGCGGGGGCGTGCACCAGCTCGCGGACGCGGCGGACCGCTTCGGCGAGCCGCTCGCGCCGCACCGGCTTGAGCACGTAGTCCACGGCCTTGAGGTCGAAGGCCTGTACGGCGAATCCCTCGTGCGCCGTGACGAAGACGATCAGCGGCGGCCGGGCGAAGCCGGCGAGCAGCCGGGCGAGGTCGAGGCCGGTGAGCCCCGCCATGTGGATGTCGAGGAAGACGACGTCGATGGCCTCGTCCCCGTCGGGCCCGGCCTCCAGCGCCCGACCGATCCTGCGCAGGGCCCCGGTGGCGTCCGTCGCCCCCTCGGCGCTGCGGATCCGCGGATCGGCACGGAGAAGGTAGAGCAGTTCCCCGAGGGCCGGCTCTTCGTCGTCGACGGCCAGTACGCGCAGCATGCGGCGGAGTCTAGGGGAAGCGACTATTTGAGGAACTTGGACGTGCGGCGGTCGGCGAGGGGGGTGCCGCCGGTCTGGCAGGTGGGGCAGTACTGGAGCGAGGAGTCCCGGTACGACACCTCGCGGATGGTGTCCCCGCAGACCGGGCAGGGTTCGCCGGTCCTGCCGTGGACCCGGAGCCCGCTCTTCTTCTCGGCCTTGAGTCTGCCCGCCGCGACCCCGTGCGAGCGTTCGACGGCCTCGCGCAGCGTGGTCCGCATCGCCTCGTAGAGGACGGCGGTCTCGGTCCCGGTCAGGTTCTGGGTGGGTTTGAAGGGCGACATCTTCGCCACGTGCAGGATCTCGTCGCTGTACGCGTTGCCGATCCCGGCGATCAGGCTCTGGTCGCGCAGGGCGCCCTTGAGCTGGCGTCGTTCCCCGGTGAGCAGGGCGGTGAAGGCGGCGAGGTCGAAGTCCCCGGCGAGCGGGTCGGGACCGAGCCGGGCGACGCCGGGTACGTCCTGGGGGTCCCTGACCAGATGGACGGCGAGGCGTTTGGTGGTGCCCGCCTCGGTGAGGTCGAAGCCGTCGCCGCCGGTGAGCGCGGTCCGCAGGGCGAGCGGTCCCTTGCCGGGGCGGGGGACGCCGGAGGGCAGGGGGTCCTTCCACTGGAGCCAGCCCGCGCGCGCCAGATGGACCAGGAGGTGGAGCCGCCCCGCCGCGCCGTCGGTGGCGATGTCGAGGAACTTGCCGTGCCGGGCGACCCCGGTCACGGTGGCGCCCTCGACGGCGCTCAGGGGCGGGTCGTACGTCTTGAGCACGCTGATCGCGACGGGCAGGGCGCGGGCGATCTCCTTGCCCACCAGGTGCTCGTCGAGGAACTCTCGCAGGGCTTCCACCTCGGGCAGTTCGGGCATGGCTCCACCCTGCCGCAGCCGCCGTCCGGCCGCGCGTTCAGCCGGCCCCGCCGAGGGGCCCGCGTCCGTCGGGGAGGCCGGCACCGTCGAGGAGGTCGAGTTCGGCGGAGAGCGCGGTGGCCAGCGCGTCGAGGTCGGGGACGGCCTTGCCGTCGGCGACCAGGCCGACATGGACGCGGCCGCCGTACGGGGACATGGCGACGGCGAGCGCCTGGCCGCGTGCGAGCGGTGCCATCGGGAAGAGGGTGCGCAGGGGTGCTCCGCCGAGGGAGAGGGCCGAGCGGGGCAGCGGCACGTTGGTGACGAGGACGTCGAAGAGGAGCCGTGCCGCTCCGGAGGCCAGGGGTGCGCCGAAGCGGTGGGCGAGCGGGGGCAGTTGGTCGGCGAGTACGGCCACGGCCCCGGCGCCCCGCATGGGCCCGACGGCCTTGTTGCGGTCCATGGCACGGCGTACGTCGGCGAGCCGGACGGCGGGGTCGGGCTCGGTGACCGGCAGGCTGAGGAGGTAGGCGGAGAGGCTGTTCCCGGAGGCCGCGGGGGATCCGGGCCGTCGACGGGAGACGGGGACCAGGGCACGCGGGTCGGCGCCGGGGAGCGGTTCGCCGCGCCCGTCGAGCCAGCGGCGCAGGGCACCGGCGACCAGGGCGAGGAGGACGTCGTTGGCGGTTCCGCCCGAGGTCCGGCGGATCCGGTGGACGCGCTCCACGTCGAGGACGGCCGTGGCGACCCGCCGGGTGCCGCTGGAGTCGGCGGCGAGCGCCGCCGTGGCGGGCGGGTCGAGCCGGCCGGCCCGGGCGACCGAGGCGCCGACGACGGAGGCGCCGACCTCGACGGCCCGGCCGAGGTCGCCGATGCGCTCGCGGGCGGCGCCCACGATCCGGCCGGGGCCGGGGAGCCAGGAGCGCGGCGGTACGGCCACGGGACTCCGCCGCCCGTCCGCGTGATCGCCTCTGGCGCCCGCCTTCCATCCGGTTCGGCGGGCGAGAGCGGCGATCTCGTCGAAGATCCCGGCGCCGATGGCGACGGCCCGCATGCCGTCGGCGAGGGCGTGGTGGAGCTTGACGAGGACGGCGAAGGAGCCGTCGGGCGCACCGGTGAGCAGGTACATCTCCCAGGGCGGCAGCCCCCGTTCGACCGGCCGCTCCATCAGCTCGCCGGCCAGGCGGGCGGTCTCGGCGCCGAAGTCGGCGCCGGGCAGTGCGATCTCCCGTACGTGACGGCGTACGTCGAAGTGCTTGTCGGTGGCCCAGGCGGCCCCGCCGACGGGCAGCAGGACGTCGCGGACCCGCATCCGCAGGCGCGGGATGGCGGCGGCGCGGTCTCCGAGGAGGTCGAGGACGGCGGACGGGTCGCCGTCGCCGGGAAGCGGGCCGAAGTGCGCGAGGGCGCCCAGGTGCATGGGGTGGTCGGCGGATTCGAGATGCCAGAAAGCCAGGTCGAGAGGTGCCAGAAGCTGACTGCTCAAGAGATCCCCATGTCCTCAGGTGGCGGAAACCGGGTGGCGGAAACCAGGGCGGCGGACACCGCAGTCAACCGCCTGCGGTCCGTTACGGTCAAGTACGATCTATGTACGCAGAGTTAACAATGAATTCGCACCAGACGCACTTGCCGCTGCCTCGCGATTCGACGCCCCAGACGTCCGAGATGCGGTCCACGAGCATCAGACCCCGCCCGGAGACGCCCGCCTCGCCGGCCTCCCGGCGCCGGGGCAGGGCGCTGGAACGGTCCTCCACCTCGACGCGGAGCCGCCGTTCCGGACCGGCCAGCACGCGGAGGGTCACGATCGCCCCGCCGTCGGTGTGCATCAGCGCGTTGGTGATCAGCTCGTCGGCGGCCAGCTCGATCTCGTCCGAGCGCTCCCCCGCTCCCCAGGCCCGCACGGCCGCACGGATCATGTGCCGGGCCGACCGCAGCGCCTCCGGGTCGCTCTGCGCCACGTGCTGCTGGAGCCTGCCGCCCGACTGCGGGAAGTACGCCCCCTGCCGCCGCAGCAGCAGAAGCGCCATGTCGTCCTCGCCGCCCCGCTCGTCCACGACCTCGCAGAGGTGGTCGGCGAGCGGCTGGAGGTCGCGCGGCCCCTCCTCCACCAGCGAGGAGAGCCACCGCAGCCCGTCGTCGAGGTCGGAGCCGGGCTTCTCGACCATCCCGTCGGTGTACAGCAGCAAGGTCTGCCCGGGGGACAGCCCCAGCGTCGTCGACGGGTAGTCGAGCCGGTCGAACTCGGCCGACAGGCCGAGGGGAAGCCCGCCGTCGACGGGCAGCCGGCGGCAGCTTCCGTCGGTGTCCAGGAGCAGCGGGTCGACGTGGCCGGCGCGGACCACCTGCATGGCGCCGGTGGTGAGGTCCGCCTCCACGTACGTACAGGTGGCGAAGCGGTCGGTGTCCAGCTCGTGGAGGAAGACCGACGCCCTGGCCATCACCGTCGCGGGCGTGTGGCCCTCGGCGGCGTAGGCGCGCAGCACGATCCGCAGCTGTCCCATCACGGCGGCGGCGTGGGTGTCGTGTCCCTGGACGTCTCCGATCACGGCGCCGACCCGGCCGCCCGGCAGCGGGATGACGTCGTACCAGTCGCCGCCGATGTCCTGGCCGAGGCGTGCAGAGCGGTAGCGGACCGCTATCTGGGCGCCGGGCACGTCGGGGATGCGGCGCGGCAGCATCGCCTGCTGGAGCCCCTCGGCCAGGTCGTGTTCCTGCTCGTAGAGCATGGCGCGCTGGAGGCTCTGCGCGATGCTGCTGCCGAGTGCCACCAGCAGGTTGCGTTCGTCGGGGCTGAAGCCGGTCCGGTCGCTGTAGAGCAGCCCCAGCGCGCCGATCGGCCGGGCCTGGGCGATCAGCGGGAGGTAGACCGCCGAGGTGATGCCGAGTCCGCTGATGTGGGGCCACAGGATCGGGTAGGACGCGGCGAAGTCGTCCGGCGACTCGATGAACCGGGGTCTGAGGGTCCGGATCACCTCGCCCATCGGGTACGGCTCGTCCACCCGGGTGAACCGGGTGCCGGGCACGAAGGCGCCCTGGGGACCCTCGGCGACGAGGTGGATCCGGCCGGCCTCCATGAGCCCCATCACCAGGCTGGTGGCACCGAAGGACTCCAGACCGTGGGAGTCGTTGAGGAGGTCGATGACGTCCTGCACCGTCCGGGCGTGGGCGAGGGCGGCGGTGGTGGACTCGACGACGCTGGTGCGTTCGCGCCTGCCCTCGTCCAGACCGAGCCGGGCGGCCTGCTCGCTGACCTCCTCCGAGGCGTCCCGGACGATGCCGACGATCCGGACGGGACGGCCGGTCTCGTCCCGAAGGATCTCTCCCTCGGTGTGCGTCCAGCGGGGTGTGCCGTACCGGGTGCGGACGCGGAAATAGGCACCGTAGTGGTCACTGCCGTCCTTCAGCGCGTGGCTGACGAGGGTGTCGAGCTGCCTGCCCTCGTCAGGCCCCACGCGGGAGGAGAGACCGGCGGGACGGCCGTCGTATTCCTCGGGGCGCATGTCGAAGACCCGCAGGGCGCCCTCGTCCATGGTCATCAGGCCCGCGACGAGATCCCAGTCGAAGCTGCCCATGCGGAACGCCCGGCCGTAGTCACGGAGGAAGCAGCACGTCACACCGCCCGTGCCCGATGCGCAGCGACAGGGCTCCGTCGACTCGCCGCCCCCGCTACCCGCGCTCATGTGGCCACGCTAGGCGCAGGCACGGCCGCTCGCACGGCGGAGATCACGCCTCAGCCCTCGAACGTCTCCGGCTGCTGGGGCGCGGTCTCGACCGGGAACAGGTCCTCGAAGGAGGGCGCGTCGGACTCGGGCTCCGGCTCGGGCCGCGGCTCCACGGGCGGCTGCGACCAGGTCGGGGTGGGGCAGCCGGGCGGTACCGACGTGTCCGGGGTGGTGGTGTCCGGGGACGCGGTGTCCGGCGTGCCGTTCGGATACGGGTCGTACGAGGGGCACTCGGTCGTCGGCGGCGCCGGCGGGGACACGTCCCCGGGAGGCGCGGAGCCGTCGGGGCGCGTCGGCTCGTCGCGGTCGGGCTGGGGCGAGCCGTCCGAGCCCGAGGGGGACGGCACGGGCGTCGGTGCTCCGGTGAGGTCGCACGCGGCGGGGTCGCAGGGCGGGATCACGGCCGGGTGGGTGTCCCGCTCGCCGCCGGTGCCCGTCTTCCGCTCGATCCAGGTGCTGTCGACGATGTTCACGATGACCAGGCTGGTGACGACCGTCGTCGTGGGCCGGACGACCACGACACGGTCGGGGTGGTAGCCGGACCAGGGCTGCCCCCGGCGGGTGGCGCCCTGGGCGGCGACCGGTGAGCGCAACGGGTTTCCGCAGGCGCAGCGCACGCGCGGCGTGCCGTACCGGTCGACGAGGACCGCCGTACCGGCCTGGAGGACGGACTGGTACGCGGTGGCGCCCCCGTCGCGGTAGCCGTGGTTGGTGACGCGGGTGTCGGCGCGCAGGACGACGGCGGTGAGGCCGCGCAGCCAGTCGGCGACACCGGCTTCGGGGATGCCCGCCGACTCGGCGAAGGCACGGGTCCTGTCTCCGTCGCGGGTCAGGAGTTCGGCCTGCCGCTCGACGTCGCAGCTGGCGACGGCCCGGGTTCCGCCGTAGAGCCCGGGTGTGGATCCCGTGACCTCTCGGATCGCTCCGCCCGTGGAGCTGCCGGGCGGGGCGGTTGCGGCCGGGGACGGGTCGCCGGCCCGGGCCGTGGAGGCGGTGAACGGGTCGGGTCCCTGGTCGGCGACCGGCTGCAGGAAGACCTCCGGGGAGGCGGCGGCGGTCCGCTCCGAGGCGGCGCCGCCCTCGCCCGCGCCGTCATGGGCCGAGCAGGCCGCGAGGAGCAGCGTCAAGGCCAGCACTCCGACGGCCGGTGCGGTGACGTGGGGCCGTGACGACCGGCGCATGGGTGAGCGCACGTGGATCTCCCGCCTCTTCCACCCCGAGACATTCCTTCATGTCTGTCGCACCGGGGCGCCGGCGGCAAGCCGGGCGGGGCCAAGCGGGGGAAGCCGGCCGAGAAGAGACTTGAACGCGTTCAGTTAAAGCCCTAGTCTCTGGTGCAGCAAGTTTGAACACGTTCAATCAGGGGGTGGAGCCATGTCCGTGCTGGTCGGACTCATCGTGATGCTGGGCATGTTCGTCGTCGTCCCTGCCGGTCTCGGGCTCGTCGACGGACCCCGGCCACGCGGCCTCCTCCCGCTCCGGCGCGCCTGGCCCCTGCTCGCCCTGCCCGCAGCCGTGGCCCTCTGGCTCCCCCGCTCCCCCACCGCCGCGGCGCTCGCCGCCGTCTACGCGCTGGCCACGCTCGCGCTGGCACTCTGCGCCCCGGCCCGGCTCGCGGTGCTCCTCCGCCCGCCACCCACGGGGAGGGTGCCCGGCCGTCTCCGGACCCTCGCCCCCTCGGAGGTCGCCGTTGTCACCGCGCTCGTGACCCCGTCGGTGGCGGGACTCGCGCTCGTCGCCGAACGGGCGGGCCACGAGCTGCTGGGCTTCGACCTCGACATCCTGGCGCTGACCGTGCCCCACTTCCACTTCGCGGGCTTCGCCGCCGCCCTGGTGGCCGGCCTGGTCTGCCGTACGTCCGACGGACCCGCCACGCGCTTCGCCGCGCTCAGCGTCCCGCTCGGCACGCTGCTCGTCCTCGTCGGCTACTTCGTCGACGACTGGGCCGAGCTCACCGGGGCGGTGGTCCTCACCGCGGGGATGTGGGCCGTCGCCCTGGCCACCTGGCGTGACCTGCGGACCGGCGCCCCCGACCGCGTCACCCGCGGCCTCCTCGCCGTCTCGGCCGTCGTCCTGGTGGCGACCATGCTGCTCGCGCTCAGCTGGGCGCTCGGCGAGGCCACCGGACTCCCCCACCCGAACCTGACCTGGATGGCCGCGACCCACGGCCTCGGCAACGCCCTCGGTTTCGCTCTCTGCTCGCTGCTCGCCTGGCGCCGCCTGCGGGCGACCGCCCCCTCGAAGGAGACCGCACCATGGCCCGTCTGATACGCGACCTCGCCACTCCGGCCGCCGCACCCCTGAACTACCGCGAGGTCGGAGCCACCGCGCGCGACGTCCTGCCCGGCGGGTACCACCACCTCCACCACATGGTCCGCGTCGGCCGGGGCCGGGACGCCTTCGAGAGCGCCGGGGCCGCCGTCACGACCTGGCGGATGCACCGCGCCTCGGGCGCCCGGGTCCGCAGCCGGGCGGTCCGCGCCGAACCCGGCGCCTTCGTCGAGGTCTCGGTCGGCGCCGGTCCCGTCCGCCTCGGCGCACCCTGCGAGGTGATCTGGACGGCGTACGAGCGGGACCGCATCGGCTTCGCGTACGGCACCCGCGCCGGACACCCCGAGCGCGGCGAGGAGTCCTTCGTCGTCGACCTCCACCCCGACGGCACGGTCTGGTTCACGGTCACCGCCTTCAGCCGCCCCGCCACCTGGTACACACGCCTCGCCGGCCCTCTCGTCCCCGCCCTTCAGCGGGCCTACGCACGCCGTCTCGGCCGCACGCTCGCACGGGTCGTCGCGGGGCGCGCCACGGGATGACGCCGGAGTTACGCTCCCCTTGTAGGCAGATGTTCCGACCTTGGAGGCTGCCGTGGGCCAGGACCAGTACGACATGTACAGCACTCCGTCACAGGCCGAGGGCGAGCGGCTCGAAGAGGACATGGACGCGCTCCAGCGGGACCACCGGCACCCCGCGACGGCCCGCACCACGCCGTCCCAGGCGGAGGGCGTGCGCGGCCGGGACGAGGACGAGAAGGGCTGACATCCGCTCCGTCCAGCGCCGATACTGGAAGCGATGGAGTGGTTCACCGCACCGGACTACTGGCTGAGCCGGATCGTCTTCCAGCGGGGGCTCGCGGGCCTCTACGTCGTGGCGTTCCTGTCCGCCGCTCTCCAGTTCCGTGCCCTCATCGGCGAGCGCGGCATGCTGCCCGTACCGGAGTATCTGCGCCGGGTGGAGCCGCGCCGGACCCCCAGCCTCTTCCACTGGCGCTATTCGGACCGGCTGTTCGCCACGGTGGCCTGGACCGGCGCCGCCCTGGCCCTCGCGCTGGTGGCGGGCGCGGGCGACGCCGTGCCGCTCGCCGTCTCGATGCTCTGGTGGGCGGCGCTCTGGGCCCTGTACCTCTCGATCGTCAACGTCGGTCAGACCTGGTACGGCTTCGGCTGGGAGTCACTGCTCCTCGAAGCCGGCTTCCTCGCGGTCCTCCTCGGGAACGACGAGACCGCACCACCGGTCCTCGTCCTGTTGCTGCTGCGCTGGCTGCTCTTCCGCGTCGAGTTCGGCGCGGGGCTCATCAAGATCCGTGGTGACCGCTGCTGGCGGAACCTGACCTGCCTCTACTTCCACCACGAGACCCAGCCGATGCCCGGTCCGCTCAGCTGGTTCTTCCACCGTCTGCCCCGACCGCTGCACCGCGCCGAGGTGGCCGCCAACCACGTCGTCCAGCTGCTGGTCCCGGTGCTGCTCTTCACCCCGCAGCCGGTGGCGACGGTCGCCGCCGGCCTCATGGTGGCGACCCAGCTGTGGCTGGTGCTCTCGGGGAACTTCGCCTGGCTGAACTGGCTGACGATCGTGCTCGCCCTCTCCGCCGTGGACGGCTCGCTCCTCGTGGGCGGCCACCACCCCCAGCCCGACCCGCCGGTCTGGTACGTGGTCGTGGTCGCCGCCGTGACCGCCCTGGTCCTGGTCCGCAGCTACCGGCCGGCGCGCAACCTGCTCTCCCGGCGCCAGGCGATGAACCGCTCCTACGACCCGTTCCACCTGGTCAACTCGTACGGCGCCTTCGGCACGGTCGGCCGGATCCGGGACGAGATCGTCGTCGAGGGCACCGACGAGCGCGTGCCGCACGCCGGCACGGTGTGGAAGGAGTACGGCTTCAAGGGCAAGCCCGGAGATCCGCGGAGGGTGCCGCGCCAGTTCGCTCCGTACCATCTGCGCCTCGACTGGCTGATGTGGTTCGCGGCGCTCTCCCCCGTGTACGCCCGGGACTGGTTCGGGCCGTTCGTGGAGCGCCTGCTCGAAGGGGACCGGGACACCCTGCGGCTGCTGCGGCACAACCCGTTCCCCGACGCGCCGCCGGCCCTCGTCCGGGCCCGGCTCTACCGCTACCGCTTCACGACCTGGCGGGAGCTCCGGGAGACGGGGGCGTGGTGGCACCGCACGCTGGTACGGGAGTACCTGCCGCCGGTCGAACTGGGGAGTACGGCCCGACGCTGACCGGCCCTGCCCCTCGGGCGGGCGGACCCGGCCGGGCAGACCCGTGCCCCCGGGCGCGGGGGCGTCCGGGGGCACGGGTGAAGCGGTACGACTCAGTCGATACCGGGCAGGATGTGGGGCTCCGCGAGGTCGTCCTCGTAGCCCGCCAGCCGGATCGGTGCAGCATGCGCCCACACGTCGAGGCTTCCCAGCTCACCGGGGCGGTGGGCCCGCTCCGGGCGTTCGGCCGGTCGCTGTTCCTGCTTCGTCAGTTCTGGTGTCACCGCGCACTCCCTTGTGTCGCGTACCTATGAGGACATGGCCGTTTCGGTCGCGGTGGCGCCGGCTTCAGGGCGGGACCGCGGCCTTGGTGGCAGGCCAGTCCCCAGGCCGACCGTGAGGATTTGGTGAATCCCGGGTGGTCGACCGTGGGCATCAGACTAACCAAATGAGCGCGCCGGCGCTCCATGGGGCTGAGAAGTGTGACGCAATCGAGTGAATTTCGGACATTGGATCGGTTTAACGCGGTGGTGCAACCGGGGCCGGGGCCGGTCGGTCTACCAGTTGCCGGGCGCGTAGTCCTTGAGGAAGCAGCCGTACAGGTCCTCGCCCGCCTCGCCGCGCACGACGGGGTCGTAGACGCGGGCGGCGCCGTCGACCAGGTCGAGCGGGGCGTGGAAGCCCTCCTCGGCCAGCCGCAGCTTGTCGAAGTGGGGACGCTCGTCGGTGATCCAGCCGGTGTCGACCGAGGTCATGAGGATGCCGTCGCTCTGGAACATCTCCTGGGCGCTGGTCCGCGTCACCATGTTCATCGCCGCCTTCGCGGCGTTGGTGTTCGGGTGGCCGGCGCCCTTGTACCCGCGGCCGAAGACGCCCTCCATCGCGGAGACGTTGACGATGTAGGCGCGCCCGCTGGCCGCCTTCCTGGCGGCGTCGGCCATCACCGGCCGCAGCGCGCTGATCAGGATGAACGGCGAGGTGTAGTTGCAGAGCTGGGTCTCGAGCAGCTCCACCGGGGAGATCTGGTCGATCGTCTGCACCCAGGTGTTGGTCTCGACGACGTCCGGAACCAGTCCGCCGGCGTCGATGGCGCTGCCGTCACGGTGCCGCTCGACGCTCGCGTTGCCCGCGACCAGGGCGAGGTCGGCGACCTTCTGCGCGTCCAGGCCGCTGACGCCGACGGGCAGCGCGGTCAGACCGTCCACCGCGCCGGAGTTGAAGGCACCGATCACGTGGTGGGCGGGGAGTTCCCCGGCGGGCAGCGGCGCGCTCTCGCCCTCGACCAGGGCCGAGTAGGCGGAGGGCAGACGGCGCACGGTCTGCGTCGCGTTGTTGATGAGGATGTCCAGCGGACCCTGCTCGGCGACCTGCTCGGCCAGGGCGACCGCCTGCGCGGGATCGCGCAGGTCGATGCCGACGACCTCCAGCCGGTGCATCCACTCCGCCGAGTCCTCCATGGCCTTGAAACGGCGGATGGCGTCCTTGGGGAAGCGGGTCGTGATCGTGGTGTGGGCACCGTCGCGCAGCAGGCGCAGGGCGATGTACATGCCGATCTTGGCCCGGCCGCCGGTGAGCAGGGCGCGCCTGCCGGTGAGGTCGGTGCGGGCGTCGCGACGGGCGCGGTTCAGGGACGCGCAGTCCTGGCAGAGCTGGTGGTAGAAGTAGTCGACCTCGACGTAGCGCGTCTTGCAGGTGTAGCAGGACCGGGGACGCTGGAGTATCCCGGCGATCCTGCCGGCCTCGGTGACGGAGGAGGGCAGCAGGCCCTCGGTCTCGTCGTCGATCCGCTGGGCGGAGCCGGTGGCGGTGGCCTCGGTGACCGCCTTGTCGTGCGCGGTCTTCGCGGCCCGGCGCTCCTGACGGCGACGCTGCTTCACCGTGCGGTAGATCCCGGCGGTGGCGCGGCGGACGGCGATCGCGTCCGGGTGGTCGACCTCCAGCTTGTCGAGCTCGTCGAGCACGCTCAGGCAGACGGCCAGGCGATCGGGGTCGATGCCCGGCCCGTACCCCTGGGTTTCTTCGGTCACCGTCATGGCCTCTGCCGTTCCTCTGTCGCGGGTCGTTCCAGTCGTTCCAAAAGATGAACTTTACGGAGCCTGTGGCCCTGTCTCCAAACCCGTGGGGCGTCCTCGCGCGGGAGGGTGGTCGAACACACAGTCTCCGCAGAGCCCGCCGCCGGGGCAGCGGTAGTAGAGGCAGCAGCTGCCGCGGCGGAGGGCCGGGCCCTGGACGGTGCCGGCCAGGTCGGGGTGGGCGAACAGGCCGGTGACGAGCGCGCCGGCGCGGGCGGCGACCTCGGGCCGGTCCTGGGCGCGGGCCCAGCGGGTGAGCTCGCGCAGCGCCCCCGCGAGGGCCGAACCCGCGTTCCCCCAGAGCAGCCGGGGCGAGATCCGTCCGTCGCGGCGGAGGGCCTCGTGCAGGGGGACGAGATGGGCGAGCTGAACGGCCTCACGGAGGTCGGCCACGGTGGCGGGGCGGGTGGCCGTACCCGCCCACCACAGGTCGTCGGGCGAGGTCAGGGCGGAATCCCAGTACAGCCGGGCCGGATCGAGGTCCGGGAAGCGGCCGAAGAGCGCGGCCGGGCCGAGGGCGGTCGACCAGAGCCGGGCCGCGAGTCCCAGGTGGGCGATGGAGGCGGCGACCCGCCGCTCGGGCGCCCCGAGGCGGGCGCCCACGCGGTCGACGCGGGCGGAGAGCGGGCCGTCCTCCCCCGCGTACAGGCGCGCCAGCGGCAGATGCGCGCCGCCCGTCTCCGGGACGGTCGTCCGCAGGGCGAAGAAGCCACCCACCCGCCCGCTCTCGACGAGATCCACCGCGCCGCCTCCTGGCCGTGTCGTCCCGGGCCACGTCGCGGCCGGTGACGACGGATCACCGTAGCGCTCCGGCCCCCGACCGTTCGACCTGCCCTCACCCCCGGCCCGGCTTCGGGCCGGCTGCCGGACGGCTTCGGCCCGGTTCGGCGCGGGTGCACCGCACGGGCCAAAGTGGCCCGGATCCGGCGTGGACTGGCTCGGGTTGAGGCCTCCGCCAGGGCCCGGAGCTTGGGGGCCCACCCCGAACCGGATGCCGGAAAAGCCGCTTTCCACCCCTCCTGACCTGCGCGGGCGTACATCTCAGGCCGTACGCGACGGCGCCGTACTGCGACGGCAGTACGAACGAAGGCGTTCCCAGGTACGACGACGTGAACGCCCGGAAGAGAGATCGTTGTATGTATGAGCCCCCTCCTGCTGTCCGTGCTCCTGTCACTGGTCTCGGCGGTCGCCTACGCGGCAGCGGCGATCGTGCAGGAGCGGGTCGCGGCCTCCGCCTCAGGCCTCACGTACGCGCCGCTGCGCAGCCCGGCCTGGTGGGGGTCCGTGCTGCTCAACGGTCTCGGCGCGGCGCTGCACGTGGCCGCGCTCGCCTACGGTCCGCTCAGTCTGGTCCAGCCGCTGGGCGCCCTCACCATCGTCTTCGCGCTGCCCATGGCGGCGCTCTTCGTCGGACGGCGGGCGGGGCGTACGGCCTGGCGCGGTGCGCTCATGGCCACGGTGGGTCTGGCCGGGCTGCTCAGCCTGACCGGCGGCGCCGACACCCAGTCCCTGGCCGACGCCGAGCGCTGGCTGCTCGCCGGCGGGACCTTCGCCGTGGTGGGCGTGCTGTTCACCGTCGCACACCTGCTGGGCCGGCCGGTGCTGCGCAGCATCGTCCTGGCGGCAGCGGCGGGCGTCTCGTTCGGGATCGCCTCGGTCTTCACCAAGACCGTGGCGGTGGAGTGGACGTCGAGCGCGCCGCTCGCCCAGTGGCCCAGCGTGCTGGTCCTCTCGGCGCTCGCCGTGACCGGGCTGCTGCTCTCGCAGGCCTCGTACCGGGGTGCCGGGCTCGCGGCCCCGCTGGCGACCGTGACGGTGGTCAACCCGGTGGTGGCCGCGACGGTCGGTCTCACGCTCTTCGGCGAGTCCTTCCGCTACGGCGCGGCCGGCACGGTCGCCGCGCTGATCTGCGGCGCCGTGGCGGCGCTCGGGATCGTCCAGCTCACCGTCGAGCGGCTGACGACGTCGTCGGACTCCCTGTCGGTGTCAGATCGACGGTCGCGCCCCGACCAGACGGCGGCGGATCGCCGGGGGGCGGTCCGGCAGGTGTCAGATCGAGACCCCGCGGGCGCGCAGGTAGGCGAGGGGGTCGATGTCGGAGCCGTACCCGGGACCCGTCCGCACCTCGAAGTGCAGGTGCGGCCCCGAGCTGTTGCCGGTCGACCCTGAACGGGCGATGCGCTGCCCGCCGTTGACCCGCTGGCCCTCGCGGACGGAGAGCGCGGACAGGTGGGCGTACTGGCTGTAGCGGCCGTCGTCGTGCCGGATGACGATCTCGTAGCCGTACGCGCCGCCCCACCCGGCGGAGACGATCCGGCCGGGCGCGACGGCCTTGACGGAGGTGCCGGTCGGGACCGGGAAGTCGACGCCCGTGTGGTAGCCGCTCGACCAGGAGGAACCGGAGACGCGGTAGCGGGTGCCGATGGAGGCGGAGACGGGCGCCGAGAAGCTGTCCGCGCCGGCCGCGGGCCTGGTCGTGGGCTTGCTCGTGGGCTTGCTGACGGGCTTCGTCGTGGCCGTGGGCTTGGCGGCGGGCTTGGAGGCCGGTTTCGAGACGGGCCTGGTGGTGGAGGCGGGCGCCTTGGTGGCAGGTGCCTTCGCGGCCGGGGGCTTCGCGGTGGGCGGCTGGGCGGCCGGGGCCCTGCCCGCCTGAGGCTTCGCCGCCGGTCCGGGCTTCACCGGCGCGGTGATCCGGAGAGTCAGCTTCTGGCCGGGGTGGATCAGGTCGGGATCGTCGCCGACCACCGTGCGGTTCGCCTCGTACAACCGCTGCCAGCCGCCCTTCACCCGCTCCTCGCGGGCGATGCGGGAGAGCGAGTCGCCGGGGGTGACCGTGTACATCTCGCGGACCGTCGGCACGGTCGTCGGGGTGGCGGGCGCGGCCGCGGCGGGGGCCTTGGTCTGAACGGTCCGCTGCCGGGGGAGGGAGGCGGGCGTCGCGCCCGTCTTCTCCGCGCCGAGCCCGGCGCGTGTGGAGCAGGTCGGCCAGGCTTCCGGCCCCTGTCCCTTCAGAACCTTCTCCGCGACGGCGATCTGCTGGTCCTTGGAGGCGAGGTCGGCCCGCGGCGCGTAGTGGGTGCCGCCGTATCGCTCCCAGGTGGACTGGCTGAACTGGAGGCCGCCGAAGTAGCCGTTGCCGGTGTTGATGCGCCAGTTGGAGGAGGACTCGCAGGCGGCGACCTTCTCCCAGACGTCGAGGGAGGCCGCCTGGGCCGTCCCGGCGCCGACCAGCGGGAGCGCCATGCCGACGCCGCTCGCTGTGACGGTGAGCGACGCGGCGTTGATCCGGCTCGGCTGCTGCCGGCGGTGTCGTCCCCGTAAGGCCATGGCCCCCCCTTGAACCCCTCGACTGAAGGCGTCAGCAGTCGCCCACGGTAGGGGAAGGTCACAGGCCGTGACAAGGGCTCAGAGGCCGGCGGGCCCCGGCTCCGGCTGGGGTTCGGGACCCGGTACGGGAGCGGGGCCCGGCGGCTCCGGGACCGGGTTCGGCGGCGGCACCGGCGGCGGCTCGGGCACCGGGGCCGGTGGGGACGGCACCGGGCCGGGCGGCGGGATCGGCGACGGCGGCGCCGGGACGGGTGGCTGGGTCATGTCGGGCCTCTCGGTCGAGGGGGCGGTACGGCCCCAGGCTCTCCTGGAGCGCATGCCCGCGCCCGCCGGGGCCATTCATCCGTGTCGGCGCGCCGCCGCGGCCGCGGCGGGGCGCCCCCGCCGCCCCCGGCGCGGGGGCGCGAGCCCGGCGCGGGGGGGGGGGGCCGGGGCGCCGGGGCGAGGGGGGCACGGCGGGGGCGGCCCCGGGCGC